>NZ_JBSNCR010000020.1:0-1393 GCF_053764385.1 Flavobacterium pedocola
GAGTGGCTTTTGTTTTGTATTAAAATGACATTTATCGTTTCATCGAGAAGTGCGCTTTGAATTCACGCTCTGCATTAATGGTCGGATCAATAAACTTAACCGTGAACCAGTAATCGGTTGATGGTAACAACTCACCGTTGAAGGTTCCATCCCATCCTCCTCCGGCCGGAGTAATCTGCTTGATCAGTTTACCGTAACGGTCGAAGATATGGATCGCTGCACTTGGCTGGTCACTTAAATCCCAGATGTTCCAGGTATCATTAACTCCGTCACCGTTCGGCGTGAAGAAATGAGGATAGTTGATCAGGTAGGTATCTGCTGATAATTGTGTACAGCCGTAAATATCGGTCACCTGTACCTGATGTTCACCCGGTAATACATTAGCAAATACATTGGACTCTTGCCATTCCCCACCATCAAGTGAGTACAGGTAATCCCCTGAGCCACCTACCACGGTTACCGTAATAACACCGCTATCTTCAAAAGCTATACTGGTACTGATAACCAATGAGGTACCTACATTGTGTCCTACCACCGTTGCCGTTGCCGGTTGCGATGTACAACCTGTTGCAATATTGGTGATCATAACACTGTAATCTCCTAATTCATCCGTTTCATCCACCAACACTGAACTGCCTCCCGCGATTGGGTTGCCGTTCAAGGTCCAGCTGAACAAATAGGCCGTATCGCTCAATCCTGTATCCAAAGTTAAAGAAGTAAACGCAACACCGTTAGCATCGATACAAATTGTTCCTCCTGTTAAGGTCACATTTGGAAGCGGGTTAACGCGTACTCTGTAATCCGTGCTGGCTCCGTAACAACCGTTGTAAACCGATTTTACTCTATAAGTCACATAACCTACCTGAGTAGTACTGTTAGTCAATACCTGCTGGATTGCAAACGGAACTGTTCCTGTACCACTTGTAGCTCCTGTTACATTGGTAACGTTCACTACTTCCCACTCAATCTGAGCTCCTGAAACAGAAGTTGGAGGTAAATTAACCAAAACGTTAGTTGTATCTCCACTACAGATCTCATAGATCGGTGTTGGTATCGGTGTTCCCGGTGTTGGATTCACCGTTACTACTGCAGTCTGTACCGGTGTCCCCGTACAACCGTTTCTCACCGGTGTGATCTCGAACTGGATAGTTCCAGGTGTTGTAGCACTTGTAGCTATTAAAACAAGATTGATATCTCCCGTAGTACTGCTTCCGCTGGTAACACCACCTTGAACTTGTGCGTTACTAGAGTTAAGTACAACCCAGTTGAAAACTGTTCCGCTTGGCGTACCGGTTACATCGATATTAACCGTTTCTCCTGTACAGATTTCGGTATCTGCCACTACATTGCTGGTAATGGTCGGAACCGGATTGATGATAACGGTTACTTGTTT
>NZ_JBSNCR010000021.1:0-1390 GCF_053764385.1 Flavobacterium pedocola
AAATACTGTAGTCAAATTGTCACTATGAGACGAAATACAACCGTTTCCGTTATCTACCAACAAAGTATAGACTCCTTCCGATGTAACAATCTGGGTTTCGGAAGTTCCTAAACTTACTCCGGCCCCATCAAGCCATTCATATGTATAAGAAGCGTTAATCGGGCTAGCCACTAATGTATAAGCACCGCCAATACAACCATGAGTGAAAGACACCTCAACTGGCAATATCATTGGATCAATATCAAATTGAATACTCATTGCAGAAGAACAATTACCGTTACTAGCTACTACTGCATAACTTACACCAACTGTCATACCAGAAATTTCTCCAGTTGTGTCTACTGTAGGACCTGCCGGAGAGAAAACATAGATTAAAGTACCGTCATAATTCGTAATGGTACTGATTCCATCCGAAGAACAGGTCGGCGCCGCTGTACTAATCGTTGGAACCGCCGGAGTTACCAACATCACTCCGTTACTGAAGGATACTGATGCAGCCGATGTACAACTTCCATTACCCGCCGTAACCGTATAACTTGTTGAAACTGTCATGCCACTGATTACACCTCCCGCTCCTACTGTAGGACCTGCCGGGGTAAACACATACGTTTCAGCACCATTGTAATTTGAAATGGTACTTACACCATCTGATGAACACGTTGAAGCAGTTGTTGTAATTGTTGGAACCGCCGGAGTTATCAACATCGCTCCGTTACTGAAGGATACTGATGCAGCCGATGTACAACTTCCATTACCCGCCGTAACCGTATAACTTGTTGAAACTGTCATGCCACTGATTACACCTCCAACTCCTACAGTAGGACCTGCCGGAGTAAACACATACGTATCCGCTCCATTGTAATTTGAAATGGTACTGATTCCATCTGATGAACAGGTTGAAGCAGTTGTCGTAATCGTTGGAACCGCCGGAGTTGTCAACATCGCTCCGTTACTGAAGGATACTGATGCAGCCGATGTACAACTTCCATTACCCGCCGTAACCGTATAACTTGTCGAAACCGTCATTCCACTAATTACACCACCTGCTCCAACAGTAGGACCAGCCGGGGTAAACACATACGTTAATGCTCCGTTATAATTCGTAATAGTACTGCTTCCTGCCACAGAGCATGTTGGCGCAACAGTACTGATGGTTGGAACCGCCGGAGTTACCAACATCACTCCATTGCTGAAGGATACTGATGCTGCCGATGTACAACTTCCATTACCAGCCGTAACTGTATAACTTGTCGAAACTGTCATGCCACTGATTACACCGCCAGCACCCACTGTAGGACCAGCCGGGGTAAACACATACGTTTCAGCACCATTGTAATTTGAAATGGTACTGATTCCATCTGATGAACAGGTTGAAGCAGTTGTTGTAATT
>NZ_JBSNCR010000022.1:0-1006 GCF_053764385.1 Flavobacterium pedocola
TACTTCACCCGGACATCCGTTAACAGTGCTCGAAGCAATACTAAACGTGATACTTCCGCTAACCAATGGGTTTACCAAATGAACAGGTTGGTTGATATTGGTTTCATCACCATTGCTTATAAACGAACTGCTAATATTACTTGTAGAAGCTGTCCAAGTATAAGTAGCTCCCGGGATATTACCGGAAAGCATAATGTTCACACTTTCTCCATCGCACAACACCGGAGCCGCATTGGTCACTGTAAACGACGGTGCCTGAATAATCAGGATCGTTGCAGGTGGTGGCATTACCGCACACTGTCCTGCTGTTGGAGTAAAGGTATAGGTTCCGCTTACCATATTGTTAAAGGCCGGAGACCAGGTTCCTGTCACCCCTTCCAATGAAGTAGTGGCCAGTGGCGACGGTGTCACACCTGAACAATAAGTAGTGGCAAAGTTGAACGTTGGCGTAATGATTGGGTTTACTACAATCGTCATCGTTTGTGTTGTGGCACATTGTCCCGCATTCGGCGTAAACGTATATGTAGTTGTAGCCGTATTGTTGAGGGTTGGTGACCATGTACCGGTTATTCCATTATTGGAAGTTGTAGGTAAAGCCGTTAATGGTTCTCCTGAACAAATCGGAGCTACCGACGTAAAAGTAGGCGTGATAACAGGATTTACTACAATCGTCATCGTCTGTGTTGTGGCACATTGTCCTGCATTCGGTGTAAACGTATAGACAGTTGTAGCTGTATTGTTCAAAGCCGGTGACCAAGAACCCGTAATTCCATTATTGGAAGTAGTTGGTAAAGCCGTTAATGTACCACCTGCACAAATCGGAGCTACAGCTGTAAACGTTGGCGTAACAATAGGATTCACCGTGATGGTCATGGTTTGTGTTGTGGCACATTGTCCTGCATTCGGTGTAAATGTATACAAAGTTGTAGCAGTATTGCTTAAGGCCGGAGACCAAGAACCAGTAATTCCTTCATTGGAAGTTGTAGGTAAAGCTGATAAAGAGCCT
>NZ_JBSNCR010000023.1:0-991 GCF_053764385.1 Flavobacterium pedocola
GATAAGCGGAACGCCAACGGCGGCTGGAACGTTCAACTATACGGTAACTACTACCGGAGGTTGTCCACCGGCAACGGCTACGGGCACCATCACGGTAAATCCACAAAATACCATTGCAGCGGGAACGAGCCAGACGGTTTGTATCAATACTGCAATTACAACAATCAATTTAGCTACTACAGGCGCAACAGGCGCAACATTTGCAGGACTACCAGCGGGTGTAACCGGTTCTTGGGCAGCTAACACAGCTACCATCAGCGGAACGCCAACGGCGGCAGGTACGTTCAACTATACGGTAACTACTACGGGCGGATGTCCACCGGCTACAGCTACGGGCATCATCACGGTAACTTCTGCTATAGTTCCGGTAACCGGATTCAGCTATCCAACACCGGTGTGTCAAAGTGCTGCAAATCCAACGCCAACTGGAGTTCCCGGATTCACTGCTGGAGGCACTTATTCTTCTACAGCGGGATTGGTTTTTGTCAGTACAACTACAGGAGAAATCAATCTGGCAGCGAGTACCACCGGATCTTATACAGTAACCTACACGTATCCGGCTACGGCTTGTGGTGTGGCGGGAAGCAGTACTTTTAATTTTACCATTACTCCGATACCGGCTATTACTTTGACATCGGCGGCGGCAACAACTAACCAAACGGTATGTCAGAATGTTGCGATTGTTAATATCACATATAGTGTAGTGAATGCTACGGGTGCTACAGTTACTGGTTTACCGGCAGGAGTAACCGCAAGTTATGCAGCAGGGGTGTTCACCATCACTGGAACACCAACCGCATCTGGTACCTTCAATTATTCGGTGACCACTACGGGAGGATGTGCCCCGGCAGCTACGGCTACAGGAACGCTAACAATTAATGTAGTTCCGACAATACCAACGATTACGACAACTGCTTCAACCTGTTCATCAGATGGGATCAGTACCATTTCAAATTATAACGGAGCTTTAACCTATGTATTTACTCCGACC
>NZ_JBSNCR010000024.1:0-973 GCF_053764385.1 Flavobacterium pedocola
AGCACCTGTAGCATTGGTCACGCTATACGTGATATTGGCAATCGCAACATTCTGACATACCGTCTGGTTAGCTGTCGCTGCAGCTGAAGTAAGGGCAATAGCCGGTACTGCTGTAATCGTGATATTGAAAGTACTGCTTCCCGCAGCCCCACAAGACGAGGCAGGATAGGTGTAGGTCACCGTATAGATGCCCGCCGTACTTGCCGCCAGATTGATTTCTCCTGTAGCCGTACTAACAAAAACCAAGCCTGCTGTGGAAGAATAAGTACCTCCTGTGGTAAATCCGGCAACCCCTGTCGGTGTTGGATTTGCTCCATTCTGACACACCGGGGTTGGATAGCTGAATCCGGTTACAGGGACTATAGCAGAATTAACCGTGATGGTACCTGTAGCCGTAGCCGGTGGACATCCGCCCGTAGTAGTTACCGTATAGTTGAACGTTCCTGCAACAGTTGGCGTTCCGCTGATGGTTGCCGTGTTGGCTGCCCATGAACCGGTTACCCCTGCCGGTAGACCTGCAAATGTAGCACCTGTAGCGCCTGTAGTAGCTAAATTGATCGTTGTAATTGCAGTATTGATACAAACCGTCTGGCTGGTACCCGCTGCAATAGTATTTTGTGGGTTTACCGTGATGGTGCCCGTAGCTGTAGCCGGTGGACATCCGCCCGTAGTAGTTACCGTATAGTTGAACGTTCCCGAAGCAGTTGGCGTTCCGCTTATCGTAGCTGTATTCGCTGCCCATGATCCGGTTACCCCTGCCGGTAGACCCGCAAACGTAGCTCCTGTAGCACCTGTAGTAGCTAACGTTATATTAGTCATTGCGGTGTTAATACAAAGCGTTCTGTTAACACCTACAGCAATCGTATTTAATGGGTTTACAGTAATCGTTCCCGTAGCCGTAGCCGGTGGACAACCACCTGTGGTAGTTACCGTATAGTTGAACGTTCCCGAAGCAGTTGGCGTTCCGCTGATG
>NZ_JBSNCR010000025.1:0-885 GCF_053764385.1 Flavobacterium pedocola
GTACATTCATCAACACTACCGGAGCCAATCAATACACCATCTACGTTGCCACTGGTTTCTCCACCGGCACCACAATTATCTGTGAAGGTAGTAGATACTTCTGTTGGCCATGCGGTGTTACAGCCTGGTAAAGCGTAATCAGCAACATCTGCCACAACCGGATCGGTTTCATCGAAGTGACGGGTAATACGCAAGGTTTGTTCTGCATCGTTACCACAATCGTCGGTTAGAGTGAATCGGTAGTCGCGGTATTGCGTACATTCATCCAAAGAACCGGAACCTGTTAATTCTCCAGGAACATTACCACTGGTTTGTCCTTCGACACCACAATTATCGGTGAATGTTGTGGATACTTCTGTTGGCCATGCGGTGTTACAGCCTGGTAAAGCGTAATCAGCAATATCAACAATTGCAGGAGCTTCGGTGTCACCTATTACGGTATAAGTTCCCTGACAATCGCCACTTTGGGCACAATCATCTGAATAGGTAACAGTTGCAGTATAGATAGCACCACATCGAGCCGGAGCAAATACACCGTCTTGATCAACGATATTACCTTCTCCATCTCTAACTATAATAGTATATTGAAGATTGGTACCTCCTGTTGGCGCTAAACTATTGAACCAAGCTAAGTAATCAGCATTAATAGCCTCTTGTGTTAAGCCACATGCGGTTATTTCATCGTTGGAACAATTCTCATCAATCGGAACAGAAGGAATTTGGTCAACGATAGCCTCACATTCAGAAGCATTCTCCAATGTTTGCAGTTGATCTGTTATACGTATAATATAATGACCCGCAGCCAAACCGGAGAATGTTGTAGTGGCAACTAAAGTATTTGGATCTGCATTAACATCCGATTCAGTGTCAACCAGAACAAGAGTG
>NZ_JBSNCR010000026.1:0-794 GCF_053764385.1 Flavobacterium pedocola
TACAATTACCCAATGTAGCCGTTACGGTATAGTTTCCTTGAGGAGCTGTAATGGTGTTACCATTAATAGTTGCCCCAGCCGGACTTACCGTATAAGTATACGCACTGTTATAATTGGTAATGGTGAAGCTACCGTTTGGATTGGTACAGGTTGGTTGTGTTACCGCGCTCAAGGTTGGTTTCGCCGGTGTTGGTGGTTGCTGATTCACATTTGCCTGATTGGAAGCCACCGAAGTACAACTACCTAAAGTAGCCGTTACAGTATAGTTTCCTTGAGGAGCTGTAATGGTGTTGCCATTAATAGTTGCCCCAGCCGGACTTACCGTATACGTATACGCACTGTTATAATTGGTAATAGTGAAGCTACCGTTTGGATTGGTACAGGTTGGTTGTGTTACTGCACTCAACGTTGGCTGAGCCGGAGTACCAGGCTGCTGGCTTACGCCTACCGGATTAGAAGCCACCGAAGTACAATTACCCAATGTAGCCGTTACGGTATAGTTTCCTTGAGGAGCTGTAATGGTGTTACCATTAATAGTTGCCCCAGCCGGACTTACCGTATACGTATACGCACTGTTATAATTGGTAATGGTGAAACTACCGTTTGGATTGGTACAGGTTGGCTGTGTCACGGCGCTAAGCGTTGGTTTCGCCGGTGTTGCCGGTTGTTGGTTCACATTTGCCTGATTAGAAGCCGGTGAACTACATCCGTTTAAAGTAGCTGTTACCGTGTAAGTACCTTGAGGAGCCGTTACCGTGTTTCCGCTGATAGTTGCTCCCGTGTTTGAAGGATTC
>NZ_JBSNCR010000027.1:0-627 GCF_053764385.1 Flavobacterium pedocola
GGCTACGGCTACGGGTACTATCACGGTTACCCCGTTACCGATCATTACCTTAACTTCGGCGGCAGCGACAACTAACCAAACGGTATGTCAGAATACTGCGATTGCCAATATCACGTATAGCGTGACCAATGCTACGGGTGCTACAGTTGCTGGTCTACCGGCAGGTGTAACGGGCAGTTATGCCGCAGGGGTGTTCACCATCAGTGGAACACCGACAGTGGCAGGTGCATTCAACTATACGGTAACCACTACGGGAGGATGTGCCCCGGCAGCTACGGCTACGGGTACTATTAATGTGAATCCTTCTATGGTTCCTGTAACCGGATTCAGCTATCCAACCCCGGTGTGTCAGAATGCTGCAAATCCAACACCGACAGGAGTTGCCGGATTTACCACAGGAGGGACTTATTCTTCCACAGCAGGCTTGGTTTTTGTTAGTACAACTACAGGAGAAATCAATCTGGCGGCAAGTACGGCGGGCATCTATACGGTGACCTACACGTATCCAGCTACTGCTTGTGGCCCTATGGGAAGCAGTACTTTCAATATCACGATTACAGCAGTACCGGCTATTACCCTTACTTCAGCTGCAGCGACAGCTAACCAAACGGTATGTCAGAATGTTGT
>NZ_JBSNCR010000028.1:0-604 GCF_053764385.1 Flavobacterium pedocola
TACTTTGGTTCAGATTGCCAGTCAATTGAATGTTAATCCAGATCCAAATACTTTAGTTGCCACTACAACATTCTCCGGTTTGGCTGCAGGTCATTATATTATACGTATAACAGATCAACTGCAAACATTGGAGAATGCTTCTGAATGTGAAACTACAGTGGATCGAATTCCAAGTGTGCCAATCGATGAAAACTGTTCCAACGATGAAATAACCGCATGTGGCTTAACACAAGAAGCTATTAATGCCGATTATTTAGCTTGGTTCAATAGTTTAGCTCCAACAGGAGGTACCAATCTTCAATATACTATTATAGTTAGAGATGGAGAGGGTACTGTTGTTGATGAAGACGGGGTATTTGCTCCGGCTCGATGTGGTGCTGTCTATACCGCAACGGTTACCTATTCAGATGATTGTGCCCAAAGTGGCGATTGTCAGGGAACTTATACCGTAATAGGTGACACCGAAGCTCCTGCAATTGTTGATATTGCTGATTACGCTTTACCAGGCTGTAACACAGCTTGGCCAGAATCTGTATCCACAACATTCACAGACAATTGTGGTGTCGAAGGACAAACCAGCGGTAATGTTCCTGGCGAGTTAACC
>NZ_JBSNCR010000029.1:0-510 GCF_053764385.1 Flavobacterium pedocola
CGATAGTCACGGTATTGGGTACATTCATCCAAAGAACCGGAACCGGTTAACTCGCCCGCTACATTACCACTGGTTTGTCCTTCGACACCACAATTATCGGTGAAGGTAGTGGATACGGATTCTGGCCATGCTGTGTTACAACCGCCTAAATCATAATCCGCTACATCTGCCACAATTGGATTGGTTTCATCGAAGTGACGGGTAATGCGAAGTGTTCGCTGACCAATATTACCACAATCATCCGTTACTCTGAAACGGTAGTTGCGGTATTGGGTACAACCATCAATATTTCCTTGAGTAATTAATTCACCTAATACACTGCCACTGGTTTGACCATTCACACCACAATTGTCTGTGAAGGTAGTGGATACCGATTCTGGCCAAGGTGTGTTACAACCGCCTAGATCATAATCCGGCACAGCAACAACAACTGGATTGGTTTCATCAAAGTGACGGGTAATGCGAAGGGTTTGCTCCGCTGAATTACCACAATCGTCAGTCACGCTGAAA
>NZ_JBSNCR010000003.1:0-627797 GCF_053764385.1 Flavobacterium pedocola
CACACCCAAAAGCATCCTCCCTAGCCCCGATCGCAGCGGTCCCGATTTTTCATCGGGATTAAGCGGAGAGCGGGAACTGCGTATCAAAAGATGCCGGAAGTCTCGCTTCTAGTCAAAGCGGATAGCCTTGACCGGAGAAATTTTCGTAATAATATAGGACGGAATAATCAAAACCACCAAACAAACCAAGACGGTTCCCAGGTTTAAAGCCAAAATATGGATGGGATTGATCGCCACAGGTGCTTCGGTTACATAATAGTTTTCCGGATTCAATTTGATGATCCCAAAATATTTCTGAACAAGCAACAATCCGATACCGATTACATTCCCCCAAAACAAACCGCGGAAGATTAAATAGGAAGCGTTGTATAAAAATATTTTTCGCACCGTCCAGTTGTCCGCACCAATCGCTTTTAGGATTCCAATCATCTGGGTACGTTCCAAAATCAAAACCAAAAGCGCGACCACCATATTAATAGTTGCCACCACGACCATAATAATAAGGATGACCAATATATTAAAGTCAAACAGTTTGAGCCACTCGAATATATTGAAATACTTTTCCTCGATCGTTATACTATTATAGGTAGGCGGAATTTCAGTGTACACTTCTTCCCCTTTTTCCTTGATCTGCGAAAAGTCGTCTATAAAAACCTCAAAAGCGCCTACTTGATCCCTGCTCCATTTATTGATGCGCTGCAGGTGACGGATATCTCCTATTATATAGGTAGCATCGAATTCCTGAAAACCCGAATTGTAAACCCCGACGATCTTGAAATTACGAAGGTTCGGAAGCTTTCCCTCTTCCTTCATAAAATAGGTGTTGAATTTATCGCCGACTTTTAATTGCAAACGATTGGCCAGATACTGTGAAATGATCACTTCCGGGTTCAGATTTTCTTTCAGATTCGGAATTCGGCCTGAAACAATATATTCCTGAAGATTGCTCCACTCATAATCCTTGCCCACTCCTTTAAAAACAATTCCTTCAAATGCTTTTTCGGTACGGATGATGCCCGCCTTGCTTGCCACTGCCTGCACATGACTGATGCCTTCCACATTTTTGAACTTCGGGTAAAAGCTCTGGTGGATGGAAATAGGATCAACACTTACCTCGGATTGGTTGTCGTCGTAATTAGAAATAATAATGTGTCCGTTGAAAGCCGAAACTTTTTGGCGTATTTTTTGCTGCAACCCAATACCGGTAGCCACGGAAGCAATCATCATGATGATGCCTAACGCAATGGCCACAATGGCGATTTTTATAATTGGAGCAGATATACTACTTTTATGGTGTTTTGCCGTAGTGAGTCGTTTCGCTATAAAATATTCTAATTTCAAAAGACTATGATTTCAAATTCGATGTTCAAAAATACAGTTTTATTCTTGGTTTTTGCGATGGTTTCCTGTGGAAATTCTCAAACCGTTCCCAATACCGCCAAACCTGCTTTGCCGGCCGAAAGCAAACCTTCTTCGTTTTTCAAAACCGGAGCGCAAAATACCGAAGCCTATTTACCGTTGCTGAAAGACAAAAAAGTGGGTATTGTAACCAACCAGACCGGAATTCTGTCCAGCAGCGTGCATTTAGTGGATTTCTTATTGCTAAAGCAAATCGCCCTGAAAAAAATATACGCACCTGAACACGGCTTCCGCGGTACAGCCGATGCCGGTGAAGTAATCAAAGACGGAAAAGACACTAAAACCGGATTGCCTATCGTTTCTTTATATGGCAACAACAAAAAACCGAAACCCGAACAACTGGCCGGTATCGATATCATGGTTTTTGACCTGCAGGATGTGGGCGCCCGTTTTTACACTTATATTTCCTCCTTGCATTATGTAATGGAAGCCTGTGCCGAAAACAATATTCCTTTAGTGGTTTTAGACCGACCGAATCCGAACGGGGATATCGTGGATGGCCCGATATTGGAAAAAGAGCACAGCAGTTTTGTAGGGATGCACACCATTCCCGTGTTGCACGGCATGACCATTGGCGAATATGCCAAAATGATCAACGGGGAAAAATGGCTCAAAAACGGAATCCAATGTAAGCTAACCGTTGTTCCTTGTTTAAACCTTTCCAGACTTTCCACCTACAGCCTGCCTGTAAAACCGTCGCCAAATTTACCAAACGCCCAGGCGATCAACCTGTATGCGAGTTTGTGTTTTTTTGAAGGGACCGATGTGAGTGTAGGCAGAGGAACAGACAAACAGTTCCAGATTTACGGCTCACCCAATTTAATCACGGAGCGAACTGTTGTTGACAGCCACGGTGACAAATTATTTTTAATGGTGAATCAGTACAAATTTATTCCAAAACCAAACGAAGGTGCAAAAGATCCTTTATACAACGGGGTCGAATGCAACGGAACCGATTTAACCAAAGAACCGAGACTTACACAATTGGAACTACGATGGCTGATCAATGCCTACTATGAAACTACCGATAAATCGAAATTCTTCAATCCGTTCTTTACCAAATTAGCCGGAACCAAAAAACTCCAGCAACAGATTGAAAGCGGCGTTTCGGAAAAAGACATCCGCAAAAGCTGGGAAAAAGGAATTGCCGATTTCAAAAAAATGCGAAAAGCCTATTTACTCTATCAATAATCAAAACCCCTAAACCAATCCTGATGAAAAAAAGTACCGCCTACCTTTATCTGCTAATCATTTTCATTATTACGCTTCCTATTTGTTTCATTACTTTAATTGTCTTCGTGGTAATCAACAACGGTTTGGTTAAAAAACGAAACCAGGTGGATTACAGCTTCAGCAGTATTGATGTCATGCTCAAGAAAAGAGGCGACCTTATCCCTAATCTGGTTGAAAGCGTAAAAAAATACATGGCACACGAACAGGATACCTTTGAAAAAATCATTTCCCTGAGAAATCAGATCAAAAATGTGGCTTCAAATTCCGAAGAAAGGTTTTCGATGGAAAACGAAATGTCCGGCTTACTGAAAAACCTAACGGTAACCGTTGAAAATTATCCGGAATTGAAATCCAGTGAAAACATGCTGCAATTGCAGCGCAGTCTTACTGAAACCGAAGAACAGATCAGCGCCGCAAGAAGAGCCTACAACGCTTCGGTCAACCAACTGAACAATGCCGTTCAGACTTTCCCTTCCAATCTTATCGCAGCTGTTAACAATTTCAGCGTCAAGCCTTATTTTGAAGCGGATGAAACAGCAAAAGCCAATCCGAATCTGGGAAAATTATTTAACTCATAGCTAAAAAAGTGAACGATTCATTACTGGCTTTCCTGAACGAAAAAGCGGTTTACCTGGAAACCGAAAGAAAAAAAGCCCTCAGGTACAACATACTGTATATTTATGTTGCCAATCCTTTGAAAAAGCTGCTGAAATTTCCAGCTATTTTACTGTTGGTGATTTGTGCTTTTTTACCTTTTCTGCTCCCGACCTTAATCATAGTGGGTGGGCTTTTCCTTTTGGCTTCTTTGGTCCCAAATCCTAAAGTTACTTTTGAAAACCGTCTGAAAGACGAGATTTTACCTGAAATTTTCAAACAATTCCGACCTGACTTCGAATACAAACCTTATTTCTACAACAAGGCTTCACTTGAGAAGAGCAGTTTTTTCGATAAAAACTTTTTCAGTAAATTCACAAAAATCGAAGGCGATGATTACGTGAAAGGTTCTGTGGAAAATGTTGCCGTTGAATTTTTCGAAATACGGTTTTACAAGGAAACCATCAACTATCTGAAATCGTTTGTTCTGATCCTGACGTTCATCGTATTATTACCAATTGCCATTATACGGGCTATCTTTACAAATGACGACGATGTTGCTACTGATTTGGATTTGGTGGTAAAAGAAGAAGTGAATTATTTTTCGGGTTTTTTCATGCATGCGGATTTCCACAAGGATTTCTCCGGGAAAGTTATTCTGGTTCCCAACAACATGAAAAGCTACAAAGACCGTTTTATGGCTTGGCTGAACAGTGACACCTTATCACAAATTACCCTTGAAAACCCGTTCATGAACGAGCAATACGGTGTTTATGCTTCCGATCCGCAAACCGGGTATTATGTTTTGTCCACAAATCTGGTTGAAAGAATCCATCAGCTTTCGGTTCGCGAAAACGGATTACCGATCATTTCGTTCATCAACGGAAAGATGTTTGCAGCCTTACCCCTGAAAAAAAATTACTTCGATGTAAACCTGAAAATCAAAGTTACAGACGCATCCTACTTCCTTCCCTATCTGAAGGAAATTGAATCATTTGAAAATTTGGTAAAAGAACTAAATCTGAACACCCGAATCTGGAGTAAAATATAAAAGAGCCCAATGGAGCTCTTTTTTTATATAATCTTATTCCGTTACGTCCTGACCAAACTGCAGCAAATAGCCGTTGTTGTCGTATATCGCAAATTCGCGCATGCCCCATTCGAACGTTTCTATTTCATAACAAACGTTCACTTTTTCATTAAGTCGCTCCCAAAGTTCGTCAACCTGATCAACGTTGATATAAAACGAACCGGTAAACATGGGCTTTTCAAAAGGGGTGTGCTCGTTCGGTCGGGCCAACATCAGCTCCGCTTCATCTTTATGCAACGAGGCCCAGCCCCATTCTTCATTGTATTCACCACAGGTAAATCCTAAAACGTTCACATAAAAAGCAATGGTTTCTTTAAGTTCATTGGTCCACAACATCGGACGGATAGGCTGGAATTTCCCCATAGTTCTCTTTTTATAAAGGCAGTTTCTTTTTCATTTCTTCTATTATATTGTAGGCTGCCGGACAAATCGCCACATTTTTCAGCGTCAGGTTAGAAATCTGCTGAAACTTTTTGCGGTCGGTATGCGGGAATTCGCGACAGGCTTTCGGGCGGACATCATAAATCATACAGTAATTTTCGGCATCTAGAAAGGTGCAGGGAACGCTCTTCAGCACATAATCATTGTCTTCATCGATGCGAAGGTACTGATCAATAAATTGCTGCGGCTTCAACCTGAAATGCTTGGCAATCCTTTCAATATCGGCAGCAGTAAAAAGCGGACCTGTGGTTTTGCAACAGTTCGCACATTCCAGACAGTTGGTTCTACGGAATTCGGCATCGTGTAATTCCTGCATCACATAATCCAGATTCTTGGGCGTCTTCTTTTTCAGCTTATCGAAATACTTTTTGTTTTCGTTATGCTTATCTTTGGCCAGCTTTTGCAATATGCTGATTTGAGGATTTGTCAATTTGGTTATCTGATAATTGTTTCGGCAAAATTACTCATTTCAACTAAACAAATAACCGCATAAGCAAATAAACCCAAAAACATGAAAGACCTCTTCGGAAAAGCCATACTGGATTACCAGACTGATAACGCCCCTGAGAACCTTATTACAGAAACCTCCATTTCGGAAGCCGATGAAATGAGTGTTGCGTATTTGTTTCGCGATTATAAGGAAATGCCGAAAATAGAACGCAAAGCCCTTGATCTTGCAAAAGGGACAGTCCTGGATGTGGGGTGCGGCGCAGGAAGTCATGCACTGTATTTACAAAACCAACGCAAACTTAACGTTACGGCTATCGATATTTCGGCCAATGCGATAAAGGCATGCGAATTGCGCGGTGTAAAAAACACAAGGGTTCAAAACCTAATGGACATTACTGAAGAGAAATTCGACACCATACTTTTGATGATGAACGGTACCGGAATTTTTGGTAAACTGAAAAAAATCACAGCCTATCTGCAACAATTAAAAGCTATTTTAAACGAAAACGGCCAGATTTTATTGGACAGCTCCGACATCATTTACATGTTTGATGAAGACGAAGACGGCGGCAAATGGATTCCAACCGACACCGATTATTATGGTGAATTGATTTTCAGGATTACATACAAAGGCGAAGAAGAAGATCCTTTGGAATGGTTGTACATCGATTACAACACACTACAGAATGCCGCCCATGCCAACGGCTTAAACTGTGAATTGGTTTTAGAAGGGGAGCATTTCGATTATTTGTCCCGACTCACCCATCTATAAAAAACAAAAATCCCACCTAATGGCGGGATTTTTTTATGCTTAGCAGCGAATTACTGCATGTATTTCATCATCATGCCTTGTAAGCCCATCGCCCACTCCTGGCTTGCCGCCATGTTTTTCTCAGAAATAACCCCTGCTTTTTCAGTCATTTTCTTTCCAACCGGCGTTTCATAGAATTTTAAGATTGCTTTTACGTCATCATGCGTGTATTCACCCATCATTACCGCTGCCATTTTATCGTACAAAGACGGTAAAGTTGCATCAAATTCCACAAGGAATGCTGCGTGTTTTTCTTTTGGGATCATTTTAAGGATTTGGTCTTTTGCCATTTTCATCTGACCTGCTGAACCTGTAAGTTGGATCATTTTCAAAACGTCAGTTTTAAAAGCATCATTGGCTTGTGCCATTCCTAAATTCGCTACTAATAGAAAAGCGAACGCTAAAATAATTTTTTTCATGTTTTTGGTTGTTTTAATATTAATTGTTTTTATTCAAATTTTCAATAATTATTCTTTTAGCGGCGGCGGTAATGCTGCTCCGGTATTCATGTGCTTCATGACCAAACCTCTCAAACCGTCTGCCCATTCTTTACTGGAGGCATAAACTTCCTGATTGATCGCTACCAATTTCTGACTCATTTTCTTTCCTAAAGGAGATTCGAAAAACTTAAGCATCGCTTTAATGTCATCATGGGTAAACTCTTTCATGTACAACGCTACGAATTTATCGTAAATCGGTTGGGTTGACGCATTGAACTCCTTCAGAAATGCCGGATGATTTTCTTTCGGAATGATTTTCAGGATTTGCTCTTTAGCTTCTTCAAATTTACTGTTAGCTTTGTTTACCTCAAGCATCTTAAGGATGTCTTTTCGGAACGCCTCCTTATCCTGAGCGGAAATACACTGAAAGGATAAAACAAAAATAAAAAACAGGATCAGTTTTTTCATTTATTAATTCATTAATTAAAGGTCAGTATTAATGGTAATATAAACTGCACACGGACTGTTTTCCCATTTTGAATGCCCGGCATCCATTTCGGAGAATTGGAAACCACCCTGATAATTTCGTTTTTCAATGGCTCATTGTCAAGTGGCAGCCTTAGCATTTTAACATCCGACAGGCTTCCGTCTTTATTCACTATAAAACCCACAAAAACCTTAACATCTTTAAGCTGCACAGGACTGTTGAAATTCTTAGCAAAGTATTTCATAAACTTGTCACTACCGCCCGGAAATTCCGGTTGTTTTTCTACTGCAACATATATTTTATCTTCCTCGGATTTTCCGCCGTTATCGACAACATCAATATGAACAACCTCCTCCGTATCTACCTTCGGCATTTTTCGAATGAAAGTAAACGGTATCTTATATGTCGTTGCAAATGGTTTTCCGTTACGCGTTGCCGGTTGCCATTTTGGAGAAAGTTGTAAAACACGGATCATTTCAAGGGCTGACTGACCTCCTAAATCTTTCAGAATCCTAATGTTTTTAAGGCTTCCTTCTTCGTTGATCGTGAAACTACAGATTAACTGACCTTCTTTTTCGATTTTGGTTTTGTCCAGGGAATTGAATACAAATTCCTGAAATTTTTTCAAATTGCCGCCCTGAAATTTTGCTTCAATTTTATCACCGTTCAGATACACTTCATCTTCGCCAGCCACTTGGGCAAGAGCAGGAACAAACACTAACAACAAAAAAGTAAGCAAAATGGTTTTTCTCAACATTTTAAGGAATATTCAGATATTTATGCGTTTGTAAAGATATACGCCATTTCGGATTATTCATAACATAATCGATAATCAAAGGTGTCATCTCTTCTTTTTTGCTCCACTCGGGCTGTAAAAAAAGTATGGCTTTGCCGTTTACTTTAGCCGCTTGTTCTTCGGCAAAAATAAAATCGTGTTTGTTGTGAATGATGACCTTCAGTTCGTGTGCAATATCATAAGCATCCTGCACCGGTAATTTTGTCTTTTTAGGCGACAGGCAAAACCAGTCCCAATAGCCACTCACAGGATAAGCTCCTGAGGTTTCGATGTGCACGCGCAGGTTCTCCGATTTCAGTTTGGCGGTTAAGGGTGCCATGTCCCAGGTTAAGGGTTCGCCTCCGGTAACCACAACGGTTTCAGCATATTTTTTGGCGTTGGCCACGATAATGTCGATCGTTGTGGGCGGATGCAATTCCGCGTTCCAGCTTTCTTTTACATCGCACCAATGACAACCTACGTCGCAACCGCCTATCCGAATGAAATAAGCCGCCGTTCCCGTATGATAGCCTTCGCCCTGTATGGTATAAAACTCCTCCATTAAAGGCAACATCTCGCCTTTTTCCACCGCTATTTGTAATTCTTTCTGTAACATATGCTATAAAAATAGTCTGCAAAGGTAACTAATTTGTCCCGAATTGAAACGTCCAAACCTCCCAAAGAAAAAGACCTTGACCCCATAGCCCCGATAGAGCCGGCAGCTTGGCCCGGAGTGCCCTGCGCGCAGGGACAACTAAAGGCGAAAGCGGGAAAAGGGTTTCCAAAAATTCCGGAACGATTTGCTTCGCCAATTCGCTATCGCTCGGGTTGCTCAAAATAAAAACCGACAACTTTCGCTGCCGGTTTCTTTATAATTTTATGCTTTTAATGCCTTTAAGGTTTTGGTTGCATACTCGTTGGTTGGATCCAGAACTAAAAGCTTCTGAAGGCTTTCAACCGCTTTGACTTTGTCTCCTGAGTTTGCATAATGTGCGCCCACAAACGTTAACGCTTCTACCAGTCCTTTTTTGTTGGCCGGTTTAACTTTTTCGGCATCACCTTTAGTGTCAAGGATTTTTACATACTGCTCATAACTTGACAAGGCAGCCATTTTAGCTTCCGGCGTTCCGATTTGCTCGTTAACACGCGCTTTGAACAAATGTGCATCCTGAGTAGTTGGCGACACTTCGATTACTTTAGAGAAAGCCATGTCCGCTTTGGTCAACTGCTCTTTTGGAGACGTTTTGTCGTTGTAATCAAAGTACAGCGCATAACCTAAATAAAAATTATCGTATAAGAAATTTTTAGATTTAGGGTTTTTAATAGCTACTTCAAACAACTTAGCCGCATTCTTGTATAATTTTTCCTTGAACATTTTCAGTCCGATCGGGTTCAGTTCGCTGGCAATTGCCGGATCTTTTTCAACCGCTTTGTTCAATTCCACCACACCTTCGTTGAAGATTTTCTCATCATAAGTGCCGTCTGCTTTTTTAGCTTCTGCCATTTTGGTCAATCCTAAGTACAGGTAGTCACGGGCAATGATACGCTTCGGCTCTACTTTAGAGAAGAAGGTAGACAAGGCTTTTGAACTTTCCGCAAAATTACCGTTTTCATAGGCTGCGTAGCCTAAATAACGGTAAATACGAGGATTTACATGGTTAAGCTTTTTCATTTCGTTCGCTTCCAACTCCAGGGCTTTGTAATCTTTAGCCAAAACCAGGAAGTCAGCGTGACGCATACGGGATTCTACGGAATAATCCGTTAGGCTCATGTATTTTTCATAATGCTGAAGCGCTGTTTTCACGTTCTCCGCATATTTCGCCTGCTCTGTGGTTCCCCACAAATAATAGGTTTCTGCCAATTCTCTGTACGCCGGACCGAAATTCTTATCGATCGCCAACACTTCGTTCAATACTTTAGTTGCTCCTACGAAATTTTTGGCACTTTTGTTAATCGCCGCATGCTTTACTTTGGCAATCAATAATGATTTATCCGCTTCGTATGCAGTCTCATAGGCACGGTACGCTTCACCGGCATTGTTGTCACCAATATAGGCGTCTCCAAGTACCAATTGTGCTTCGGCATTTTTTTCATCAATCAACAAGGCACGTTTGGCCACGTCAATAGCTTTTTTATAGTTCGGGTTCTCCGACTTCAGATAAGCTTTTGCCACAAGCAACAACTCATCTACATCTTTTTTCTTTATGCTCGCAGCCGCTTTATCAAAATTTGCGGTTGCTCCGGTAACATTTTTATTATCCAATTCAAGTTGTCCTAACCCAATATGGTTAAGAAAACCTTTGTCCTTAGCATTCAATCCTTTTTGAAAGAATAGGGTAGCGGAATCATTTTCCTTTAGGGCAAGGTATACATCTCCTAGATAAAAAAAGTTCTTACCGTTGTCAGGGCTTGCTTTTACCAATCCTTTCAGCATTTTTTTGGCTTTGTCGTATTGCTCTGCATTAATTGCCTTTTTAACCTGATCCAAATCCTGTGCGAAAACCGCCGAGGACAGTCCCATTAACAACAGACTTAAAACTTTTGCATTTTTCATTTTTAAAATCTTTTATACTTGGTTATTTTTTTTCTACTTCTTTACGGACACTTATTTCTCTTGAAGGAAAGCGCGTGGGCACTAAACCGGATTTAAGAATAATACGTTGTCCTTTATCTCCTGCAATATAGGAAGCAAATCCCATGCCTAAACCTAAATTACCCTGCAAATTTAACAAAAACAATTTACGTGTGACCGGATAACTGCCATCTGCAATATTAGTTTGATTTGGTTTAACAAATCGTCCTTTTGCGTTAAGTTTAACATTCTCAACACCTAAAACCTTCACTTTGCCTACGTAGGGAAGCAAATCATCCGTGGGCTGCAACAACCAGTTCACACCGATAATCCCAACGGCACCCTCGTTTTCACTAACGTATTTTACTACTTCTTTATTGGTTTGCATTGAAAAAATATTTTTGTCCGATAATTTAGCAATCCCGGCAAACTTTTTCAATTCCCTTACATTACTGGAATTCGGATTGTCGAAAACAAGCGATTTAATCTTACCTGCGGAATCTCCTGCCAAAATCGTTTTCAGATCTTTTGTCGAAATTACGGTGTCGGAATATTTGGGGTTCGCTATAAAAGCTATCGCGTCTGTAGCAAATTCAGTCCTTCTGGGATAAATTTGCTTTTTATTATAAAAATTCACTTCGGAAGTATCCAAATCACGCGCCATGATGGCAATACGTTCCTTGTCCTGACTGATCAGATTAAGGATTTCCGTTTCCGATTTACTTACCAGTTTTATCTTGGCTCTTTTGTATTCGCTCTCAAAAACAATGGCTAAATCCTCAACTACCGGAAAAATGGTTTCATCCACTAAAATGGTGGTGGAACCCGCTACGGAAGTTTCCTCAATTACTTCAGCGGTTTGTTTTTTCTTATCACAACCAACGGTGAAAAAAAGAACGGCTGTCAAAAAACTAATAGCACAAAATATCGATTTCTTCATTTTATACAAACTCTGTTTGGTTTACTTTTGAGTATTTACCGGTTCCGGATCTTCTGCTTCACAGTTAATGGCTATCGGCAGCGTGAATTGCGACCGTACCACTTCCCCATTCTGCATGGCAGGAAACCATTTTGGCGATTTTTTCAGGGCCTCAATAACGGCTTCATCAAAATCTTTCCCAGGGCTTCGCAATATTTTTATGGCGCTTAAAGTACCGTCTTTTTCAATAATAAAACCTGCCATTACCTTATAAAGTCCAGAGGTTTCCACTTTAGGCGTTTTAAAGGTAGCATTAAAAAACCTGTAAAAATTCGGCAAGCCTCCTTCAAACATTGCCTGTTCTTCTACAGCTACATAAACTGTGTTCTTGTTCTTTTCCTTTTCAAGGGCCAGAGCTTCAGGACTCGGCTCTGCAACAACAGTACTAAAATCATCTGCCCCGTTAGACTCTTTAAGTTTCTCAACTTTTAGAGGCGTATTGGTTTTAGCAGCATTTGCAGTTTTTTTGTTTTGTGAGTGAGAATTCCCGAAAACAAAAACCAGCAGTAGCACTAAAAAAATATTTCTCATCTAGTATCTGATTCAGCGTTTAACAATCTGACAAAACGAAAGGCAGCATACACTAATAACAGCACACCTAGTATAACCCTACGGCTGTACGAGATGTCTACCGGCATGCTCTTCCACACAAACAAAGTTACAGCTAAAAAGACATACAAACCTAGAAAGACCAGTCCTAAAACAAACAGAAATCGCTGTTGTGGCGATTTCTGTTTAAAATTATTAAAAAGCTTCATGTTAGTTAGCCACCTGAATTGTAATTGGCAACGTAAACTGTGAACGTACCGGGTTACCATTCTGAATAGCCGCTTTCCATTTCGGCATGCTTTTCAAAACGCGGATTGCTTCTTTTCCAGCCGCTGGATAACCTCCGTCTCTCAACACTTTGATGTCTGTGAAACTTCCGTCTTTCTCAACAACGAAACCTAGCATTACACGAATCTGAGCTACACCTTCTTCAACATCGGGTGCATTAAAGGAACCGGCAAACTTTTTGTAGAACGCCTGCATACCTCCCGGAGGAGCTGCCTGTACCTCTACAGCTACATATACCTTAGTATCCTCTTCTACTACCTGGTTTCCTTTCTCACCTTCTCCGGTAGGCTCATTGATCACAATATCAGCATTCGGATCACCTTTTACATTTTTCTGTCCAGGATCAGCCTCTTTCAAATCTTCAACCGTTGGTGGATCTTCGTCACGCACCTTTTCCTTTTCCACAACCTTTGGTGGTGGGAATTTTACCTGATCATTCACCGATTTAGGTGGTTCAGGTGGTGGAGGTGGTGGTAAATCTTCTTTTGGTGGAGGTGGCAAAAGAGCCGTCTCAATTACCTTGTCCATGTTCTCCTGCTCATTTTTAGCTAAGTTTTCACTAATAATGTTTTTAACAACCGGCCCGCCAATTGCTACAGCAAATAGAGCCGCACCAATAAGTAATGATCTTGTTGTTGTTTTAGGATCCTCTGAACGCAACTGATAAGCACCATAAGCCTTGTTACGACCTTCGAAGATCATATCAATCCACTCTTGCTTAAATATGTTTAATTTTGACATAATTTTAGTTTTTTACGTTAAAGGGATTATTTGGTAAACAATCCTTCTTTCTCTAACATTGCGTTTTCTTCCGGAGAAATATCTACAATCGCATATATCTGAATATCAGCGATAGCCATCTCATCCAATACATCAACTAAGTTTCTGTATGTGGATTTTTTACTTGCCTTGATCAAAACAATCAAATTTTGTTTTTTCGCTTCGTAAGCCGCATATTTTGACTTAACTAACGCTTTCTTTTCCAACAGTAATTTACGAATACCGCTCTTTCCATAACCAACTTTCGTTGGTCCTTCAATAGGATCTGTTGGTAATCCATAATACCAAACCATCTGGTTTTTTTCACCTAACAACAAAGTTAGTGTTTTATCGTCAGCTGTCTCGGTTACGATAGTTGGATCTTTTATATCTTTATCCGGCATCGCCAAATTCATGGACTGTGGTTTCGACAACGACGTTGTTAACATGAAGAAAGTAATCAAAAGGAATGCCAAATCCACCATCGCTGTCAAATCGACACCTGCATTTTGCTTTTTACTCCTTACATGGCCTTTCTTTTTGCCACCACCGTCGCCGCTATTTAATTCTGCCATTTTACAGTATCTTTTTAATTAAAAATCTTTAGTTCTTAAACCGGTAACCAAGAAAAATTTGTTCACCTTCTGTTCCTGTAGAATATCAATTACTTTTTTAACGGTAGGATACTCTTCTTTTGCATCTCCTTTGATTGCAACTTTCAATTCAGCCTGATGAATATCTTTAGCTGCAAAACGTGCTGCCAAAATCCATTCTTTCAACTGATTGTCTACAGAATCATACGGAATACCGCCCTGAACACCTTCTTTATTACGCTCTTCTCCTGATTTTTCAATAAGGCTCTTTAAGCCTCCAACAGGAACTCCAAAACCGTCAATCAAAGAAAAACGTTTTTGTTCTTCTTCAGTTAACTGCAGCTTATATCTGTCAACTATTTTTTCAAGAGCAGCTTTACGCAAATCCTGACCTGTCATTCCAAAAAACACTTTCCCATCACCAATTGTAATGGTAGCCAAATCTGTATCCGGCAATTTGGTTTGCACGGTAGAAGCTGGCGTATCCACTGGAAGCGGTTCAGGCACCTTAGCCGTAGACGTCATTACGAAGAAAGACAATAACAAGAACGCTACGTCACACATAGCCGTCATATCAATCTTTGTACTCTTTTTTGACATTTTTGCTTTTGCCATTTTCTTTTTTGTTTAAATCACCAAGCATAAACCTATCAGTATTCCACCGATAGTAATCCTTAGTAATATATTAATAAATTAACTTTTGAAACGGGGGATTAAGCCGCGCGTCCTTTCATTTTTCTATAAGCCTGAGTGATAGCAAAACCAGCCTCGTCGATAGAATATGTTAATTTATCAATTTTAGAAGTAAATACGTTGTACATGATAATTGACAATGTAGAAGTACCAATACCAGTAGCTGTATTAATAAGTGCCTCAGAAATACCTGTTGCTAACGCAGCCTGGTCAGGAGCACCTGCAGCAGCTAATCCGGAGAACGCCTTGATCATACCCGATACTGTTCCTAATAATCCCATTAACGTACCAATTGATACCAAAGTAGCAATAATAGTCATGTTTTTCTCTAACATTGGCATCTCTAAAGATGTAGCCTCATCAATTTCTTTCTGAATAGTTTCCGTAGCTTTTTCGCTATCGAATCCTTCTCTTCTTACTTCCTGATATTTAGTCAAACCAGCTCTAACTACGTTAGCAACTGAACCTTGTTGTGTATCACACTCAGCGATAGCCTCATCAATTTTTCCTTGTCCGATTAAAACCTGAACGTGTTTAACGAATTTTTCAACATTTCCTTTTCCTGCAGCTTTAGAAATAACGAAGAATCTCTCAAAAGAGAATACCACAGCCATTAAGAATAATCCCATCAACATCGGTACGATAAATCCTCCTTTATAAACCATCCCTAAATAGTTCCCTGGTTTCGGGTGACCTTCTGGATCTCCATTTTCAAAGTTAGAAGGGTGACCCATTACGTATTTCCATACCAAAATCCCAATAACTATACAGATTACAATTGTTAAACTTGCAAAAAAGTTTGAACTTTTAGAGCTAGCTCCATTCTCAACAGTCTCGTTAGATACGTTTGTCATTTTTTTTAATTTTTAGTTTTTCGATTTTATTTAACTTAATTCCACACCTAACTTAAGGTGTAAGAGTCGCAAATTTATGTTTTTAGAATTAATAAAAAAACAAATTCGGCTTTTTTTAGAGGCTTTTTTAAAATTATTTAACACTGAAAACACCATTTATTTTAATAGAAAATCCTAATATTAACATAAGTTTAAATTTATAACGCCGCAATGTTAATTTTATTCTTGACCCCATTTATATTTTTTCACAATTAATTAAAAATTCACAATTTCAGGTAAAGCTAATACTACTATATTTGTATATAAAACCATTCTTACAAGAACAAAACCGTACTGAAACATGGACATTTCAAAATTTTCCGAACATATCAACAACGGCTATTCCTGCAGTGGCGACCACATCATTTTAGGTGGCGGCCTGTTAAACGGAGAAGCCGTTCCCGACACCTTAATAAAGATCCCGCTTAAAACCATTAACCGTCACGGGCTTATTGCCGGGGCAACCGGAACCGGTAAAACCAAAACCATCCAGGTGTTATCCGAACAACTTTCCCAAAACGGAATCCCGGTTTTAATGATGGATATTAAAGGTGATTTCTCGGGAATTGCCGCAAAAGGAGAAGAAAAACCATTTATCACCGAACGCCATGCCAAAATAAACATCCCCTACGAGACCAAGTCGTTTCCGGTGGAACTGATGAGTCTGTCCGAACAGAACGGCGTAAGGCTTCGCGCAACCGTATCGGAATTCGGGCCGGTTTTGTTTTCGAGGATTTTGGATCTGAACGACACCCAAAGTGGTGTGGTGGCCGTTGTCTTCAAATATTGCGACGACAATAAAATTCCGCTACTGGATTTAAAAGACTTTAAAAAAGTATTACAATACACCACCGAAGAAGGCAAAGACGAATTCGAAGCCAATTACGGCAGGATTTCCACCGCTTCCACAGGATCGATTTTACGCAAAGTAATCGAATTGGAACAACAAGGTGCCGATGTATTCTTCGGGGAACTTTCCTTTGATATTGACGATTTGATGCGCATCGACGAAAATGGTAACGGTTATGTGAACATCATCCGCCTGACGGACATTCAGGACAAACCAAAACTATTTTCAACTTTCATGTTAAGTTTATTGGCCGAAGTATATCAGCAAATGCCGGAAATCGGCGATAGCGGACGACCGGAACTGGTGATTTTCATAGACGAAGCGCATTTGATTTTCGACCAGGCCAGCAAAACCTTATTGGATCAGATTGAAACTATTGTAAAACTGATTCGTTCCAAAGGTATCGGCGTGTATTTCATCACCCAAAACCCTACCGATGTTCCTTCAGGAGTATTAGCACAATTAGGTTTAAAAATACAACACGCGTTACGTGCTTTTACCGCCAACGACCGAAAAGCCATCAAAATGACAGCGGAAAACTATCCGCTATCGGACTTTTACAAAACGGAAGACGTTATTACGCAGTTAGGAATTGGTGAAGCCTTCGTAACCGCCTTAAACGAAAAAGGAATCCCAACCCCATTGGCAGCCTGTATGATGCGCGCACCAATGAGTCGCATGGACATTTTAACCGATGCCGAAATCAGCGCCATCAACAGCAATTCCAAATTGGTTAAGAAATACAATCAGGTGGTGGACAACGAAAGTGCCTACGAGATACTGTCCAAAAAAATAGAACAGGCCACCCAACAGGCACAGGAGCAGGAAGAGGAAAAAGTTGAAGCGAAAAGAAAAACCAACGAGCCCAGCACGGCAGAAGTGATCGGAAAATCGGTTACTAAAGTCGTTACCAGTGCTTCGTTTATCCGCGGGGTGTTTGGCATCCTTTCCAAAATATTTAAAAAATAATGAAGAGTTTTTTGACGATTGGCTTGTTAGTCCTGTCCAATATTTTCATGACTATGGCCTGGTACGGTCATTTAAAATTCAAAGAACTGAAATGGTTTGAAAACGCGGGATTGATCACCATCATCCTGATCAGTTGGGGATTGGCTTTATTTGAATATTGTTTTCAGGTACCGGCTAACAAAATAGGATTTCAAGGCAACGGCGGACCGTTTTCTCTGATGCAGCTGAAAGTAATCCAGGAAGTAATTACCCTGGTGGTTTTTGTGATTTTTTCGATGCTGTTCTTTAAAAACGAAACGTTCCGCTGGAATCATGCGGTTGGGTTTTGTTTTTTGGTACTGGCCGTGTATTTCATCTTTAAAAAATAATCTATAAGTTTACATCTGTGTATTTTTCATTTTTTAAGAACTGATCTTATAAAGTTATGAGAATAATTACTTTCCTTCTGTTAATTCTTCAATGCGCTTTTGCCCAGCAAAACAAAAAAGTACTTTTTATAGGAAACAGTTATACCTATTCAAATGACCTACCTTTTTTAGTAGCCTCAATGGCGCAATCCACAGGAAACACCATGACTTATGACAGCAACACTCCTGGCGGCTATACTTTACAGGGGCACAGTACAAATGCCACAACCCTAAGCAAAATACAACAGGGAAACTGGGATTTTGTGGTACTACAGGAACAAAGCCAGCTCCCTTCCTTTCCAATTGAAGAGGTACAAACAATGGTCTACCCCTATGCGCAATCTTTAAACACAACCATTTTACAATACAACCCCTGTGCCGAAACTGTTTTCTACATGACGTGGGGCAGACAAAATGGCGATAGCGATAATTGTGCAACAAATCCGCCTGTTTGTACTTATGAGGGAATGGACGATTTGTTACATGACCGCTACATGGCAATGGCAAACGACAATCAGGCTATCGTTTTCCCTGTAGGTGCGGTTTGGCGCAATCTTAGAACAACTCATCCAGAATTAAACTTATATTCTGGCGACCAAAGCCATCCGTCTTTATTAGGTTCTTATGCCGCAGCGTGTACTTTTTATACGGTTTTATATAGATTAGACCCTACTCTAATTACCTACAACTCCTCTTTATCAATAAATGACGCCACCATAATAAAAAATACAGTAAAAAATATTGTTTACAACCATTTACCGCAATGGAATGTTGGAAATTATGACCCCAATGCCAACTTTGCCATTAACCAAATAAACACATTAACATATCAGTTTCAGGACAACTCTACTAACGCCTTAAGTTATCTTTGGAATTTTGGGGACGGAACAACTTCGTTGGAGCAAAATCCCACCCATATCTATACTACTAACGGAGCCTACACTGTTACATTAAGGGTTACTAAATGCGGCGTTACCAATGAAAAAATCATTGTTTTAAACACTTTATCAAATGAAGACTGGAATAGTGTAAGCAAGGAAATAACAGTTTTCCCAAATCCTGCGACAAACAAACTCAATATTAATTCTAAAAATAAAATTGAAAAAATTGAGATTTACAATTCCCTTACACAAAAGGTTAAATCAGAAAACAACATTACAGAGAACAGTGTTGATGTTTCTTATCTTACCAGTGGGATCTATTTTTTAATAATAAAAACAGAGACGAAAGACTGTATAATTAAACTATTAAAAGAGTAGTTTTATTTTTAAGAACAACTATGAAAAAAAGAAATTCCACACTTGTTACAGCTTTGATATTGACAATTATACTCATCGGTTGTAAACCAAATTCAGAACAAAAACCTGATTACAAGGCAGAAATTATTAAGGCAGAAAAAGATTTTGAAAAAATGGTAGCCGAAAAAGGACTTGCCGAAGGATTTTATCAGTATGCCGACAGCAATGCCATCATCAAAAGGGAAAAAGACACCTTAATTAACGGCAAAGAAAGCATCCGAAACTATTATTCCAATCCGAAATTCAAAAAGGCATCCGTTACCTGGGCACCGGATTTTGTATCGGTTTCCGAAAAAGGCGACATCGCCTACACCTACGGAAAATACAACTGGACCGTTAAAGACTCTACCGGAAAAGCTACAATCCATAAAGGTATTTTCCATACAGTCTGGAAAAGACAAACGGACGGAAGCTGGAAATATGTTTGGGATTAAAATCTAAAAACGATGAAAAAATACTTTATCCAAAACGCGCCTTTTGTGGTTCCCACCACGGACGGCAAGCTGATCGAAGAACATCACGGCATGGCGACCACCGAAAACAAAGCCATTTCCATCGCCCATATGGTAGCGCCTCCACACTGGAGTGAGCCGTTCCAGACACCGGAATTCGACGAATACACCTATATTATTAAAGGGAAAAAGCAATTTATCATAGAAGGGGAAACGGTAATTGTTGAGGCAGGGCAATCCATCAAAATTGAACGAAATGCCCGCGTGCAATATTCTAATCCTTTTGACGAGCCGTGTGAATACATTGCGATCTGCACACCGGCTTTCAGCATGGATTTGGTGCATCGGGAAGACGAATAAAAAAAGAGGCTAAGGCCTCTTTATTTTTTTAACAACTCCAGTATACGCTGTTCTATAACTTCGGTATCCCAAATTTGCTCTATGCTTTCCATATTTAAAATCTCTTCCATGATGCGGTTCTGCTTATCACCTTCCGCCAAAGCCTCCGAATAAGGCTGATGGCTGAACGTCACGCGACTATACAACGGCACCCATTTATCCGGATGTTTGTCTGAAAACCATTTTTCAATTTTCTTTTGCAGATGGAATTTTGCATCGGCCGTTTTTGAACTCATTTCCATAAAGTTACGATAGGACAATTCCGCTATGGCATCGGCATTTGGTTTACGGGACTGTTCGTATTCCTTGAAAATCGTCAACCAGTCGTTTCCGTGTTTCTCCATCAATCGGTTTAAAATCGTAATATCTTCAAAACCGGCATTCATCCCGTGTCCGTAAAACGGAACAATTGCATGGGCAGCATCACCAATTAACGCTACCTTATCTTCGTAGGTCCAGGGATAACATTTCATGGTTACCAGATAACTGGTCGGGTTTTTAAAAAAGTCTTCCACCAAATCCGGAATCACTTCTTTGGTATCCGGGAAATGTTTGGCAAAAAAAGCAACCAGGGTTTCCTTGTCTTTTAGCTTTTCAAAAGAATTTTCGCCCTGATGCGGCATAAAAAGGGTACAGGTAAAACTTCCGTCCGGATTGGCCAGTCCCATGAGCATAAACTCACCTCTTGGCCAAATGTGAAGGGAATTTTTATCGATTTTATGGGTTCCGTCTTCGTTAGCCGGAATATGTAATTCTTTATAGCCAACCGGAATAAAATCCTGCGAATAATTGAACATACTTTGACGCTGCATTCTGTGGCGCACTCTCGAAAAAGCTCCATCGGCCCCAAAAACAATATCGTAATCCAATTCTTCCCACTCGCCTCTTTCCGATTCACCTTCATGTAAAGTAGCAGTTGCCAGTGTAACATCCCAGACTTTCTTGCTAAAGAAAAAATCAACACCTTCGGCTTCGGCCAAATCGACCATTTTGCGGTTAAGCACACCTCTCGATAATGAAAAAATCGCTTCACCGTCTTTTCCGTAGTACTGATAACTTAATTCTTTCCCCAACGCATGAATCGCACGTTTGTCTACCGGGATGCCTATTTTCTTGATTTCTTCATCCAACCCGATATCCTGAAGTGTTTTCCAACCTCTGTCTGACATGACCAAATTAATGGAGCGTCCTGAAAAAGCGACATTGCGGAGATCCGGGCTTCTATCGTAGACATGAACCGTATGACCCGCTTTCTTGAGGTAAATCGCCAATAGTGTTCCTACTAATCCGGAG
Source organism: Flavobacterium pedocola (assembly GCF_053764385.1). Classification (NCBI taxonomy): domain Bacteria; kingdom Pseudomonadati; phylum Bacteroidota; class Flavobacteriia; order Flavobacteriales; family Flavobacteriaceae; genus Flavobacterium; species Flavobacterium pedocola. Next base: position 20,735 of record NZ_JBSNCR010000003.1, read on the forward strand.
CCCACTACGGCTATTTTTTGGGGAGTTTGCATTGCAGAATTTACTTTTCTACAAATTTATGTTTTTTCAATAAACGTACTATCCTTTTTACATTTATTTACACAAAAATACTATTGCCGTACAAACAAAAAACGCGTCATTTTTATAACGCGTTTTTTTCATCCATCTGACTTCTTATTTTTTCTTCTTTTCATCAATAATAGCACCCGTACCGGCGCCAACACCGGCACCTGCGGCAGCACCAATAATGGCGCCTTCGGCTTTTTTATCACTAACGGCCGCACCGGTAACCGCACCGACACCAGCCCCGATAAGCGCTCCTTTAGCCGCGCCGCTCATTTTTTTTCGCTGAGGAGCCTGAGAACCGTTGTTCACGACAACAACTTCTTTTTTATTGCTTTCGGCGATTTTCACTGAGTCGATGATACGCTGTTTCTCCATCTCCATTTTCATGGAATCAATAGCCGCCTGTTTTGCGGTTTCTGCTTCGTTTTCCTTCTGCATATCCTTACAGGAAAGTATCGTCATAAACAACATTCCCAAAACAACTAGCTTTTTCATAATCTTTGTTTTTAAAGTACACTAACAAAGTAACAACCTATTGCCAGCAATCCTGTTACATGATTTTTATGAAAATTTTCATTATTTCAATACCCATAAAAAAAGCGAACCGAAGTCCGCTTTATCTTTTATCTGTTGAATTTGATTCGTTTCCCGACCTCAAGTTTTTGGGATTTGGCAAATACACCACACATGTGAAACAACATTCTTGCTCCCACATTTCCGTCCCAGTCATCTTCACCCGGTGCCACTTCCACTAAATCAAAACCGATGATCTCTTTATTTGTTTCCGCTAAACGACTTAATAAATAGGCCGCCTGCTCAAATGAAAACCCTCCCGGTACCGGCGTTCCGGTGTTCGGGCAATACCAAGGATACATTCCGTCGATATCAAATGAAATACACACTTTCTCCGGTAAGGAAGCGATAATCGCATCACATTGTTCCTGCCAGGTTTTCCCTTCAAAGGTTTCCTGTTTTAAATCCATATCGGTATGTACCAAAACGCGGTCTTTTAAAGCCACATCCACTTCCTGCTCACAAAAATCACGGATGCCTACCTGAACTATTTTGGAAATCTGTGGAATCTGTAAGGCATTGTACATAATCGACGCATGCGAATAAGTAAACCCTTCATAGGCAATACGCAAATCCATGTGGGCATCCAAGTGCAGGATCCCGAAGCTGTCATATTTAGTGGCTAATGCCTGATAATAACCAAGCGGTGTACTGTGATCTCCTCCTAAAAGCGCCACTTTTTTCCCTTGGTTCATCCAATGAAGAATGCGGTTTTTCACCTCCTCATTCATCTCTTTACAAGCCTTATTGATTTTATCCAAATCCGATTGTAATGCGGGGAAAGTCGACACATCTTCACCAGCTTCAAGAGCTTCGATGATAGGTTGTGCCAATCCTTTATATTTTTCCGAATTTTTAGCCCAGTGGGATGGCACTTCATCCATATAAATCCCAAGCTTCCATAATTCCGGAAATTCCTGATGGTTCAGATCCACCTGAAAAGAAGCGTCCATGATTGCCTCGGGGCCTTCCGAAGCACCTGCTCCGTAACTCACTGTTACCTCCCAAGGCACCGGAACCACAATAATTTCACTTTGCTCTGCCGAAAACGGCAATCCGAAAACAGTAGCATCTGCCAATCCGGGTTGTGACGGATCGAAATTGTCTAATATTTGTTGTTTTGTCATTTTATGAAGTCAATTAAAACGCAAATTTACGCTTTATTTAGAATTCCCTTTTTCAAAATCTGACCGAATTCATACATATCTTCAAAAGAACAGTAGAACGGCACCGGTGCCAAACGGATTACATTCGGTTCGCGCCAGTCTGTGATGACCCCGTTTTTCATAAGGTATTCAAACAAGGCTTTTCCTTGTCCGTGAAGAAACACGGATAATTGACAGGCTCTTTCCTCCGGATTGGAAGGTGTGATGATTTCAAATTCGCTTCCGTCGATCTCTTTATCGATTTCATGCAGGATGAATTCCAGATAAGCGGTAATCTGATCGCGTTTTTTGATTAATCGGTCCATTCCCACTTCAGCAAACATTTCAACTGATGCCAAATACGGTGCCAGGGAAATTACCGGTAAATTACTTACCTGCCATCCTTCTGCTCCGCGTACCGGATCGAATTTAGGCTCCATCAGAAAACGTCTTTCCTTATTATGGCCCCACCAACCGGCAAAGCGCGGCAATTCTGTATCGTTGTGGTGTGCTTCGTGTACAAAGATCCCGGACACATTCCCCGGACCTGAATTCATATATTTATAACTGCACCAGGCGGCAAAATCCACACCCCAGTCGTGTAAATGCATTTTAATGTTTCCGGCTGCGTGCGCCAAATCGAATCCTACATAAGCTCCATATTTGTGACCTGCATCGGTAATCGCTTTCATATCGAAAACCTGACCGGTATAATAATTTACACCTCCAATTAAAACCAAAGCCAACTCATCTCCTACTTCATCAATTTTGGCCAAAACATCTTCGAGACGAATATTATGTTCTCCCTGGCGGCGTTTGATTTCCACGATGGCATCTTTTGCATCAAAACCATGAAAATCCACTTGGCTCTGCAACATATACTGGTCGCTTGGAAAGGCTTTCTCCTCGCAGATGATCTTGTATTTTTTGGGAGTTGGTCTGTAAAACGAAACCATCAGTAAATGCAGATTGATCGTTAAGGTATTCATTACCGTAACTTCACTGGATTTAGCCCCAACGATTTCACTCAAAGGTGCAGCAAAACGTTCCTGATAATCCCACCATGGCTTGTCTGCATAGAAATGACCTTCAACGGCTAAATTGGCCCAATCCGTCATAATCTCATCTACATAAGCCTTGGTTCTTTTTGGTTGTAATCCAAGAGAGTTTCCCGTAAAATAGATAACCTGTTTTCCGTTAACCTGGGGAAAAATAAATTCTTCCCTGTATTTCCTTAACTCGTCCTTTGCATCTAATTGTTGTGCAAATTCCCTGGTATTCTCAAATGTCATTATTATGTTTTTTGGTGGCGCAAAAATAGGAAAAATTAAGAATAACAATTTGTTATTTTTTTACACCAATATGCTTTTATAACAGACCTTGATTCATTCGTTACAAACGAAACAATATCACAATTCTCAACCCTTGATTTTCAAGCCTGTAAACATAGTTTATTATATATAAATCATATTCTTTATATTTGATTCACCAATCTAAAAAATATGAAATACAATTGTGAAGTTGAAATCAATCAACCGGTCAATAGGGTAATAGAATTGTTTGATAATGCCGACAATCTCACCAAATGGATGGAAGGCCTTGAAAGCTTTGAACCTCTTAGCGGAACACCCGGCCAACCCGGCGCCAAATCATTACTGAAATTCAAAATGGGCAAACGCCGTATGGAAATGACCGAAACCGTTACGGTAAGAAACCTGCCGGAAGAATTCAGCGGTACTTACGAAATGGATGGGGTAACCAACAATATCAAGAATAGTTTCATTGCTGTTTCCGATACCAAAACCCTATACCGAACCGAAAATGAATTTATCATCAAAAACAATTTCGTCATGAAAATGTTTGCTTTACTGATGCCGGGCCTGTTTAAAAAACAGAGCATGAAATATCTGGAGAGCTTCAAAAAATTTGCCGAGAGCCAGCCATAAAAAAAGCGTTCATTTCTGAACGCTTTTCTTTTATATTCTTTTTGCCTGCTTATAAAATCAGCATTGCATCTCCGTAAGAATAGAATTTATATCCTTCTTTGATGGCCTCATCGTAAGCTTTACGCATTAAATCGTGTCCGCAGAAAGCTGAAATCATCATCAATAACGTCGATTTAGGTGTATGGAAATTCGTTACCATGCAATCCGCTACACTGAAATCATACGGTGGATAAATGAACTTGTTGGTCCATCCCGTGAATGGATTTAACGTTTTGGAAGACGATACCGAACTTTCCATGGCTCTCATAGTAGTCGTTCCGATAGCACAAACACGTTTTTTATTGGTTTTCGCTCTGTTTACCACATCACAAGCTTCCTGGGAAATGGTCATTTCTTCGGAATCCATTTTGTGTTTCGACAAATCTTCCACTTCAACCGGGTTAAAAGTCCCCAATCCTACGTGTAGTGTCACTTCAGCGAAATTCACTCCTTTGATCTCTAAACGCTTCATTAGATGTTTAGAAAAGTGCAAACCGGCTGTTGGTGCCGCTACCGCTCCTTCTTCTTTGGCATAAATCGTCTGGTAACGCTCTGCATCTTCCGGAGTCACTTCACGGTTGATGTATTTAGGGATTGGTGTTTCTCCCAATTCCAATAATTTAGTACGGAATTCTTCGTAAGAACCGTCGTAAAGGAAACGCAAGGTTCTTCCTCTTGAAGTCGTGTTGTCGATTACTTCAGCAACTAACGAATCGTCATCTCCGAAATATAATTTATTTCCGATACGGATTTTACGCGCAGGATCTACCAAAACATCCCACAAACGCTGTTCCGCATTTAATTCTCTTAATAAGAAAACCTCAATTCTCGCTCCGGTTTTTTCTTTGTTACCGTACAAACGTGCCGGGAATACTTTGGTATTGTTCAACACCATTACATCGCCTTCATCGAAATAATCCAAAATATCTTTGAATAACTTATGTTCAATGGTTTGTGTTTTTCGGTTCACCACCATCAAACGGGCTTCGTCTCTGTTTTCTGCTGGAAATTCGGCTAACAATTCTGCCGGAAGGTTAAAATTGAAATTTGATAACTTCATTTTACTTGTTTTTAATTGAGTGCAAATATACTATCGTGAAAGAGGCGTTGTCAAGTGTTTTGGGATTTATTTAGTCAGAAAGTTAAAAAAGTCGACAACCGGAAACGGATTCCCCCAAGCAACAACGCTTTACACTACTTCGGAAACCTGAAAACCAATACTCTTCAGATCGCTCCAGAAATCCGGATACGACTTGGACACCACTTCGGCTTCTGCGATTAAAATATCCGTTTTCAAAGCCAGCGGCGCAAAAGCCATTGCCATACGATGATCCTGATAGGTACCGATTTTTATTCCTGAATTGATTTTTCCGTTGGTTTCAAGTGACAAAGCATCATTTGTAACGGAAACGGCCGCACCAAGTTTGCCGAGTTCGTTCTGTAATGCCAAAAGCCTGTCGGTCTCTTTAATTTTCAGCGTATGCAAACCGGTCAACTCGCATCCGATTCCTAATCCGAAGCAGGTTACAGCTATGGTTTGGGCAATATCCGGCGAATTGTTCAGGTCACAGGCAAGTGTGGTTATCGTTGTATTTTCAACTTTCTTCAAAAGGATTTCCGTATCGGTATAAAGCGTTTCTACGCCTAAATCACGGTAAATCTTAACCAATACCGAATCACCTTGAAGACTATCCTTCTTATAACTGGATAATTTAATTTCTGTCCCGATGGGTGACATCGCCGCTATTGAGAAATAATATGACGCGGAAGACCAATCCGATTCGACGGTAAAATGCGTATCCTGAATCATGTCAAGTGGTGAAACCGTAATCGTATTGCCTTCAAAAGTCGTGGCAACCCCCAATCCGTTAAGCAGTGCCAACGTCATTTGGATGTACGGAATGGAAGTGATTTTTCCATCCAGGCTAAGCTCCAGGCCGTTTTCAAGTTTCGGCGCTATTAACAGTAATGCGGAGATATACTGGCTGCTGATATCCGCCGGAAGCGATACTTTTTTTTCCGTGATTTTCTTCCCGGTAATCCGCAATGGTGGAAAACCTTCGTTGCCTTCGTATTGAATCTCAGCCCCTAATTGACGTAACGCCTCCACCAGGATTTTTACAGGACGCTCTTTCATTCGGGAAGAACCCGTCAGCAAAACGGCTTTGCCTTCCTGTGCGGCGAAATAGGCCGTAAGAAAACGCATGGCTGTACCGGCGTGATGAATATCGATGGTTCCTGAAGGATGTTCCAAAGCTTTGGCCATCACAACGGAATCATCAGAATGCGAACAGTTGTCCAAAACCATGTCCGGATATAACGCCTGCAACAGCAACAACCGATTCGTTTCGGATTTGGAACCTGAAATACTGATAGCCGATTGTTGGTGACAGCTGGAAGTGCTAAGAAGTAAGTCCAATTTATTTTAATTTATCGTTGTTGTGATGACGGTCGTGATCGCGTTTGGTTTTCAAATCCATTTTCTTGTCGAAAGCAGCCTGTAGGTCTACGCCGGTCTGGTTGGCCAAACACAAAACCACGAAAACCACATCGGCTAATTCTTCGCCTAAATCTTTGTTTTTATCGCTTTCTTTTTCAGATTGCTCGCCATAGCGACGGGCGATGATACGGGCCACTTCACCTACTTCTTCGGTAAGCTGCGCCATATTGGTCAACTCGTTAAAATAGCGAACGCCGTGGTTTTTGATCCAGTTGTCTACCTCTTGCTGTGCGTTTTTGATGTCCATACTTATACTTTTTTAAGAACTACTTTTTCGGTTTCGGCTTTCACTACAATATCGAAAAACTGTTTTAGGGATTCGTAATACTCGGCAGGAATAATGGGGGAATTAAAATCTCTGCTGACCATCAACTGAATCTGTTTATCTGTTTTGTTTACATTAAATTTAAAGGCCGTTAATGAGCCTGGCAATGAAATCGACTTAGCCTCCGGAACTGATTCCACCGCATAGCCTTCAGGTATATTGATACTGATCACATATTTGTTCTGGCTCGGATACCCGAAATCTATTGGATACTGACGGTTTTGCTGTACAAAAGGATTCTTCTCCCATGCAAAAAACAACATCGGACTAAAGTACATTTTGTCACCAATCATCTCAACGGAATTGGAACTGGTGAAAGAATAATTTTCCACAACCGGTTTATACAAATCTTTAACATTGGTAACGTTGTATTCCCCAACCTCAATTCCGTTATTGCTTTTTTCAAGCTCTTCAAGATAGGTTTCCTGCGTCATGGCGCCATAACTATCTCTAAAGGAATATGCTTCATAATCAAAGTACTGCTCTCTGACATTACCGCTAAGTTTACCCTCTTTATCAATAGACAAAATGGCATTGGTAAGCTGTTTCGAAATAGTCTTAGGCATTAACTCAACCGTAGCCGATGACCCTTCTTTTCTGATAATCCTTCCAAACCAATTCAGGTCTCGCAACGGAAGTATGTTCGGCAAACTGTTTTTGTCGGTTGCATCTAAAAGAATTAGATCGTTTTCAATTTCAACAGCGGCAATTACATAATTAAAGGCATTCGCGTTAGGTGTATAGGCTATTTCATTTGAACGGGTACTGATCAATACCGGGTTGGCGCTTAATCCGGCATATCGAAGCATGGCGGTAAGCATCAGGTTTATCTCGGCCGAGTTTCCTGCTTTCTTTTTGAAGGCATTTTTAACACCTGCATCACAGTAATACCCAAAATAACCGTCCCATTTCATAACCGTTTTCACATAATTAAAAATTGCATTGATCTTCTCATCACGCGTGGTTAATCCTTGCAGGATTTTGGTAACTTCCTCTTCGAAATACCCTTTAGTGTTCAACTCTGAACCAAACTTGGGGTTTTCGTAAATTCTTTGGACGATGGTTTCCCAATCGGTTGAAAAATTCTTGGGCATGCTGCCAGGATAATGAACCTTGGACAAGTCATGTGATATACTTGAAATGTAATTATTGATATTATTTACGAACGCTTCCCCGTTTAAGGCAGGCACATCGGTTAACTGATATACGGTTTTATGCTCATTAAAACTGACGCCGCTATTCATTCTTCGGTCATCAACATTTCCAAGACCAGTGCTTTTTCCAACCGTTTCTGAAAAACCGATTCTTCTTTCTTTTGTTTCTTTAAAAATCTTAGGCTCCAAAAATCCTTTTTGAAACGCATTATAGGTGAAATATTCCGGAATGTATGTCACATATTCCGTGAAATTGACCGGGATGTTGGACTGAAATTTCCACTTATCAATGGATGAAAAATCTTTTGTTTTGGTCGTATATTGGAATTCAATTATGGAACCTTCCTTCACGTTAGGCATGGTAATCTTTTTTTGAGACCAGTATTTATTGATCACCTCATCGAATTCCCCGTCACTTTTCAAACGTGATTTAACAATTTTACCATCCACCAAATTGTAGGTTACCGCATCTGAAATCTGAACTCTTTCTTTCAGGTCCCCATCATTATAATACTTTACCGCCTGATTGGCCAATTCGTAACCCTCTTTCTTGTATATCTTAATTTTAAAATAGGCTTTGGTTACCATTACAAATCCATCATCCTCTCTGTAATCAAAAGTCACTTCCGCCTTTTTAAACAAAAAAGCAGCCACTGCCGAAGTATCTTTCGGATGTTGTTTCTCTTTTAATTCGTCTATCGTAACTTTTCCTAAATCATATTTCTGAGCAAATCCATTTAGGCTCAGAAGTAAAAATAATACGGCTGTAACAAACCCTTTCATCTGTTTTTATTTAGTGATTAATACAATTTTACTGTTCTCCAATTTGGCCAACTGTTCTTTAAATTTTCTGAAACCTTCATAATGCTCCTTTTCATATTTTCCCGCCTTGAGCAAAAAAGTCCTTTTATACAGGATTTTGGAAGCACTTATTTTTTCAATTTTCACTTTATACTCTCCAAAAACATCTGTCACTTCTGTGTCCTGAGGCAAAGCTTCGATTGCATAATTGTCCGGCAAAGTGATTTCGTATTCCTCCGTATCAAAAAAGCCGCGCAGGATCTGAAACATGTGTTTTCGGGCTCTGTAACGTTGGGGAATGGTATTGATCTGATTGAAGGCATTCAGCGGAAAAATCATGCGCCCGCCGGAAATGTCCGCAAACGTCTTTGATTTTACTTCCAGTTCTTCTTTAAAGGACAGTTCTTTTTTATCATTCTGAAAAGCATACTTCTGGATATCAGGGTTTTTCAGTACATCCAGCTCGGTTTTATAATGCTCCACGATTTTATCATGGGACAACTTCTGAATCGGGTATACTGCGTTGTACTGAATCCCTTTGGAAACCATCGACACACCTGCAGTAAGCCCACCGGCAGCATCTATGGTATATTTGGCTTTTGTAATTTTTGAATTTAACTGATTTTCATAGGTATTGGTCTTCACCATTTCTCCCCCTTCCGGCTTGACCAAAAGAGCATAACGTCCGTCGGTAAAATTGCCTTCAAATCCGAAGGGCGCCGATTGACTGGTGCATTCCAGAAAATAATTTTTACCCTGGTAAGGAAGTGCTAAAATAGCATGGTTCCCCTGTAACGAAACAAAATCCTGATCGATATCCTTTGGCTGGCTGCCAGCGTAAATAATAGTATAATAAGAAGGCACATCCACCGCTTTGAGCAAAGCCATCGTATAATTGGACAGCGCTTTACAGTCTCCGTATCCTAATTTATCCACTTCTTTAGCAGCCATGGGTTTCCAGCCCCCAATTCCCAACTGTACACTTACATAGCGTGTTTTGTTCTGAACGTATTCGTAAACAATCTGGGCTTTCTTCAGATTATCCTGTTCACTACCAACCAGGCTTTTGATTTTACTTACGGTAGCCTCCGGAAGCTCATCCTGGCCTTTAAGCAGGTTGTCCGAAATCCATTTCCCGAAATCACGCCAGTTTTTAGTGTCGCCTTCAACACCTTCCAGATTGAATTTCTCCAAAGCAAAACTCACGTTCGGAACGGTTTTCTCGAACGGCAACGCATATTCTTCCGTTTTCAACGCCGGAGAATTTTCCAAAACAAAACTGAGTTTATTTGGCTGCTCCTGTTTAACCACTGCATACCCCTGCAGGTTTTGCTCTTTGTAATGAAACCCGAGATTTTCAGGATATTCTATGGTGTATTTTGATTTCACGACACTTTCATAAAGATCGTCTATCGGATACCAGGCAGGAAGCATTGCGGTGTTCTCACTTTCCGTCTCACAATTAAAAACGATAACGAAAGGATATTCGGTAGGCGTATAATCCAGATACAACATTCTGTTGTCGGTAAAAATCGAAACACCGTCCGCTACGCTTACATCCTTAAATTCATCTTTTCGGAAACTGTTAAGCACTCTTCCGGAAATAGCAAACATTTTGGCCTCGATGTTTTTTACCTTAACCGATTTGTCATAATGAACAACCGCATCCACGTTTTTAAATCCTGCTTCATTTAAAACCAGAATCACTTTTTTATTTTTTACCGTTACCGATTTCTGACTGTTCACCATAACCTGTGTTACGGATTCCGAGACAATACTATTAGCGTTTTCCTTTAGTTCCGGCGTATTTATAAGCTGTTGGTAATCTGCCTTTTGAGCAAAAGAAAATGTACTGATTAAAACAAACAGAAGAGACAAAATGATTTTTTTCATAAAAAACAATTTGGAAACAAAAATAAAAGATTTTTCTTATGATTATAACGACTACTCTTTGTTTTTAGTATCAATAATTATGGTGACCGGGCCATCGTTAACCAAGGCCACTTTCATGTCTGCGCCAAAAGTTCCGGTTTGCACTTTTTTGCCTAAATCGGCTTCCATTTGCTGTACAAAATTTTCATACATGGGAATGGCAACATCTGGTTTTGAGGCTTTTATATAGGAAGGGCGATTGCCTTTTTTGGTAGAGGCATGCAGCGTGAACTGACTCACTACGATTACCTCCCCGTCTATGTCTTTAACGGAAAGATTCATTACATCGTTTTCATCGCCAAACACACGGAGATTTACAATTTTAGACGACAGCCAGGCGATATCTTCTTTAGTGGAAGCATCTTCCACTCCTATTAAAATCAATAAACCTTTCTGTATGTTCGCTGCGATTCCCCTGTCAATAGTAACGGATGCCTGGGAAACTCTTTGTATTACTGCTTTCAAATCAATTTGGGGATTATTATTTAGGATTGTCTGGTATCGTCGCTGGCTTTACGATCGGCGGCATAATCATCCCCGCGGTAATGCTCGTCATCACCTTCAAGGATCTGTAGGTAACTTTTATAACGCGACCAGGCGATTTCGTCTTTTTCCAATGCAGCTTTCACGGCACAATGCGGTTCTTCCTTATGCAGGCAATTGTTGAATTTACACTGGTCTTTCAGGGCAAAAAATTCCGGAAAATAATCTCCGATCTCCTGTTTTTCCATATCCACAATCCCAAAGCCTCGGATACCCGGCGTGTCGATGATTTCCGCCCCGAAGGACAAATCAAACATTTCCGCAAAAGTAGTAGTATGCTGCCCTTGCTGATGCTGTTCCGAAATCGCTTTGGTTTTCAGGTTCAGCCCCGGTTCCAACGCATTGACCAAGGTAGATTTCCCAACCCCGGAATGACCCGAAAACATCGAAACTTTTCCTTTCATCATATCCTTCAGTTCTTCCAAACCTTTATGCTGTTGGGCCGAAACACGCAGGCATTTGTAACCTATCTGAGAATAAATATACTGCAGGTAAAGTTGTTCGTCCAGAGTCGCCTCATCAAAAGTATCTATTTTATTGAACACCAGTACCGCTTCAATCCCATAAGCTTCCGCCGTTACCAGAAAACGATCGATAAAACTTGTAGTGGTTGGCGGATTGTTGATCGTTACCAAAAGAAAAACGACATCAATATTCGAAGCGATAATATGTGTCTGTTTGGACAGGTTTACCGATTTACGTACGATATAATTCTTTCGGTCATGAATGTTGGTAATCGTTCCGGTGGTCACGTCGGCGGTTTCCTCCAGCTCATAATCCACTACATCACCCACAGCGACCGGATTGGTACTTTTAATCCCTTTGATCCGGAATTTGCCTTTGATTCGGCATTCCAAAAACGATCCGTCTTTAGTTTTTACGGTATACCAGCTTCCGGTAGATTTATAAACGATTCCTGTCATGCTGCAAAGATAAACTTTCTCAAATTAGCTTCTATCACTATTTTCAGCGATTTCGTTATCACCATTTTTAATGATTTTTATTGATGATTTTCTCCTGATGACTGATACTCTCCTGGTGGATCGCCTTAAACATTTTCAGGATAAATTCCTCACTCAAACCTTTCTGTTCGCCTTCCAATACCATTTTCCCAAGAATTTCATTCCAGCGCTGGTTCTGTAAAACCGCTACGTTTTTCTCTTTTTTCAGTGCCCCGATCTTATCGGCTATCAGCATACGCTTGCCTAAAATTTCAAGTAATTTACTGTCGATTTCATCGATCTGGGTTCTCAAGACACCTAACTTCTGGTTGTAATCATCGGCTTCATCGGTAATCTTACGGATACGCAAATCCATAAAGATCCGTTTCAGCGCTTCCGGGGTAACCTGTTGTGCAGCATCACTCCATGCGTTGTCCGGATCGCAATGCGTTTCGATCATCAGACCATCGTAATTCAGATCCAGTGCCTGTTGCGACACTTCAAGAATCATATCGCGTCGGCCGGAAATATGGGATGGATCGCAAATCAAGGGCAAATCGGGAAAACGGCTTTGCAGTTCAATCGGCAACTGCCATTCCGGGATGTTTCGGTACTTGGTCTTCTCATAAGTAGAAAACCCACGGTGGATCACGCCAAGTTTCTGAATTCCGGCATTATATAAACGTTCCAATCCACCCAACCACAACGATAAGTCGGGATTGACCGGATTTTTTAACAATACAATTTTATTGGTGTTGGCTAATGCATCGGCGATTTCCTGCACCGCAAACGGATTTACCGTCGTTCGCGCGCCTATCCACAACACATCTACATCGTGTGCTAACGCAGCTTTCACATGCTGGGCATTGGCCACCTCAACCCCTATCAGCAAATTGGTTTCTTTTTTTACGCGCTGTAACCATTTCAGGCCCATCTCTCCAACCCCTTCAAAACCTCCCGGTCTGGTTCTTGGTTTCCAGATGCCGGCCCTGAAAATCGACACATCGGAATCTTTTAGTTCGTGCGCCACCGCCATAACCTGCTCTTCGGTTTCTGCGCTGCAAGGCCCTGCTATTACAAGCGGATGTGACAAATTGAAATCGTCTAACCAGTTTCTTAGTTCTTTTTTATTTTCCATACTGTTTATGCTGTTGCAAAATTAATTAATTCATTCGTTTTTAGCCTCTTTGGTATTCCCCTAAAACTTTAAAATGGGTAGTCATGATCTCCATGAGCTTTTTGGCCTTCTCAAAATGTTTGTACTTCTCAAAAACCACATCTACGAAAAAGGAATAGTTAAAAGGTGTTTCGATTACCGGTATCGACTGTATTTTGGTCAGGTTCAGTTTACAGTTGTTCAAAACATTCAGGACGGTTGCCAGCGATCCCGGTGTATCATCCAACTCAAAACGGACCGAGGCTTTGTTCACTTTTTCTTTATTGGCTGCCACTTCACCCGTATTTAAAATCACAAAACGTGTCTTATTGCTTTTAACGGTATGGACGCCACTTGCGATAATATTCAATTGATAGATTTCCGCCGCCGAGGGTCCTGCCAAGGCTCCAATTCCCAGCAATTGTCCTTCCAAAATACGTTTGGCGGTAATTGCCGTATCGGAACTTTCAACCAAACGGATGTGCGGATACTGGTTGAAAAAATTAGCACATTGCAGCAAAGCAATCGGGTGGGAATGCACTTCTTTGATATCTTCTATGGTCTGTCCCGGTAACGCCATCAGGTTCATGTGGATATCAAGAAAGAATTCACCGGTAATCTGCAAATCACTGTTATCGATTAAAGTGTAATTAGGTAAAATGGATCCCGCAATGGAATTCTCCAGCGCCATTACCGCTTTTTGCGAAGTGTGCTCCTGCATACTCAAAATCACATCCCTGAAAGAGACACACTCTTCCAAACGGACGTCGGGCCCAAAATAGGATTGCGCCACCTGATGGTGAAACGACCCCCTAATCCCCTGAATGGCAACTTTTTCTTTCATAGTAGTCAAAAAAAAATCCCGATGAAACATCGGGATTGTATATAATAGTTATAAGTACTCTTTCAATTAAATAACCATACGACAATCCCTTTCCCCTTTCCAGAAGAAATAAAAAGAATTGTAGCTATAAAATTGGTTATTTGCGTTCATTGAACTATTTCTCAATTATTTGAATGACAAAGCTAGTAAAAATTACTTATAAAAATACCTGTTTCTGAAAAAAATTAAATCTTTATCTTTTCGGAACCCTTGTAGGTGTATCTTTTCCGTTCACGATGCTTTCCGAACTTAGGGCAATGGCTTTGATAATCTCGGTCATGTTTTTCATATCCAGGGTTTCCACCTCATCACTTAATTGGTGGTAATTGTACTCAGAATCCATTTTAGAAGTGGAAATGGTATGCGCCGGAACCCCTAAAACGGCCAAAGTGGCATTATCGGAACGGTAAAACAATTTCTGGCTAGGATATGGATCGGGCTGGAACCTAAAATCAGTTTGCTTCAGGTTCTTTTGCAGTATCGCACCGAAATCGGATTTTTCAAACCCTGTGATGTAAGCTGAATTTTTACCCCATTTGCTTTCCGTGCCGATCATTTCGATGTTGAACATGGCCACCACCGCATCGGGATTTATATTCCTTGAAAAATACCTGGAGCCGAAACCACCGGTCTCTTCTCCGGTAAAAGCCACAAAAATCAAGGTGCGTTCATTTTGGTTCAATGCTATGAAATAATTGGCCAGTGTGACAACTGCCGCAGTTCCGGATGCATCATCGTTGGCGCCGTTGTAGATTTTATCCTCTCCTTCTTCCCGCATCCCTAAATGATCATAATGTGCTGAAAAAATCACATATTCATTTGGTTTTGCTTTGCCGGGCACGATCCCGATTACATTATTGGCTCTTCTTCCTTTTACCTCAAACTCCTGACGATAGCTTTTAAGATCTCCGTAAAATGAAAGTCCAGCTTTTTGAAACTCTTTTTCGATAAAAGCCGACGCCGAATCAATTCCCGGGCTAAAAATCTCCCTTCCCTGCATTTTGTCCGATGCCAATACGGTTTCAATACGCACTACTTCTGATGCCTGAATAACCGGCTTCTTCTGGCTAAAACCAAATGAGCCCAAAAGCAACAACAGCAATCCTGTTTTCTTCATAAACTGTAATTTTATCCTAAACTAAGGCTTTTCCGTAAATGTAAAAATATATCCTTCACAGCTAAAATTATTTAATCCATTTATTTTGTTATTTTTGCTTCAAATCACGAATTATGTCTATTGAAGTTCAGAATATTTCCAAAAATTACGGCGAACAGAAAGCGCTGGACAACGTATCGTTTTCAGTAAAAAAAGGGGAAATCGTAGGGTTTCTTGGTCCAAACGGAGCCGGAAAATCCACTTTAATGAAAATCCTTACCACGTTTCTGAGTGCCGATGGAGGAACAGCTTCTGTAAACGGATTTGACGTAGCTACTTCGCAAAAAGAGGTACAGAAAGCCGTTGGCTATTTACCGGAGCACAATCCGTTGTATCTGGATTTATACGTTCGTGAATATTTAGCCTTCAATGCCGATGTCTATAAAGCCGATCGCGCACGAATTGAAGAAGTAATTACTTTAACCGGACTGACTCCGGAGAGCCACAAAAAAATAGGCGAACTTTCCAAAGGATACCGTCAGCGTGTAGGTTTAGCCACTGCTTTACTGCACAACCCACAGGTTTTGATTCTGGACGAACCGACTACAGGACTGGATCCGAATCAGTTGGTGGAAATCCGTGATTTGATCCGAAACATCGGGAAAGATAAAACCGTTTTCCTTTCCACGCATATCATGCAGGAAGTGGAAGCAATTTGCGACCGTGTGATCATCATCAATCAGGGAAAAATCGTTACGGACAAAAATCTGGACAATCTGGTTTCCGAAGTGACCGAACAAATCATTGAGGTGGAATTCGATAAAGAAATCACAGCGGATTTATTGGCAACCTTACCTAATATCAAAAGTTACCGAAACCTTCAGAACACGGTTTGGGAATTGACCTTTGAAACCGATGAAGACATGCGTTCAAAAGTATTCGATTTTGCCCAAAACAACGGATTGCGTACCCTTCAGCTATCCCTGAAAAGCAAAAACCTGGAGCAGATTTTCCGCGAAAAAACAAAGAAATAATTCTTTTTTACTGGTAAATGATATGACCAGTGTAGTGCTGGGCCACATTTACCACAGCCGGATGGTTGAGCAAAATCAGGTTTCCGTTACTGTAGATATTCCCTTCGATTTTAGTCATGGGTTTTAAAATCATGTCGTTGGAACTTCTTTGAAACACAAAAACTTCCTGAGCCGTTAAATCCGTTCCTTCAAAACGCGCATCGCCACCATAAAAGGAAACCAAAAGATTATTTACGGTGCCTTTAATCCTGAAAATAGTCGTGTTGTTGTTTTCCACCACAAGCTGGCTGCAAACCACATCAAGAGTAAAAATATTGGACGCCGTTTTGCCAAAAAGGCCCTGTTGTAAATTCAGGTTAGGAAAGTTTAAAACACCGTCGGAGCTCACATTGAATTGGGAGGAGGAATAAATTTTTTTCAGATCCGGCACCGTAACCACGGCTTTGACTGCAGATACAGTTCCGAGACTGCACTCAAGATTGTTCTTAACAAACAAGGTATTGTCCGTCACGATAGCCTCCATTTCATCAATTACATTTCCCCCCGCAATTAGCTGAACTTTTATTTCGGTTCCTTGTTTCACGATAAGTTCTACACCTTCACCAATATTGATGCTGTCAAAAAAAGGCACTTCCTGCTCTACCGTCACAGCACTTCCTGCTTTACGGTAACAGGCCGGCATGATTTCCGAACTGCAGGAAACCAAAAACCAAACCGGAACAAGCAATAAAAATAATTTTCTCCCCATAACTATAAACGTAATCCTATTCCAAATTCAAGTGCTTCGGCTCTTGAAATGTGTGTTTTTAAACTCAAACCTGCAGACAGGTTCTTGGTAAAATAATATTTGGCTCCCAAACGCTGATACACTTTCCCAAACTTATTGGACTGATCGTAAACATAATAGCCCATCTGGGTATCGATCGCTAATTTATCAATAAATAATTCATGTCCCGCAAAAACCCCAACTCTTCGGTAGTCGGCATTACCATCATACCCCAGTTCATAATACGCTATGGCCTGGTAACGGATAAACTCTTTCAGGTACATCATCCAGAAAACATCGGTACCCAATTGAAGCGCACTTTTTCGATTGATGCGTTTATCCACATAAAAAGAGGCTACATAAAAAGGATATTGGCCACTGTTGACCACATCGCTTTCATTGATCCCGGATCGGAAAACAAAATTATAGCGGACAGGTTCCTTAAACGCATCCATCTCCTGTTTGATGTAATGGATGGAATCTTTCACCGGTAATTCGTAATTCACACCAAAATTAACTGCAATGGTATTCGTACTGGTATTTGGTGATTTCAGATTAGCATTGGAATGGTGCACAAAATTAAGTCCTCCCTGAACCCCGAAGCCTTTCCAGAGGTTTGGCTTGTGATAATTAATCATGAAATAGGTTGAAGGCATGTAACGTGCTCCGTAAGCTAAATTCCGATAATTTGTTTCACGGTCGTAGGGATTGGAATTATACGCAAGCCCTTGTCCAACGCGAAGCTGCAGTCGTCTGCTCAGAAAATAAAAATTAAAATGTCCGTAAAGACCATATAAATTCCCAAGTTCCGGATTTTTATTGTCTTGGTATTGAAAAGACAAACCGTAATCGGGATAATTATACCAGGATTCCCATTTTTTAGAACCGAAAGTTTTGCGGTTGAAACTAACAATGGTCCCTTCCGGATGCCCTTTAATTAAATGAAGGATATTGGTATGGTGCGGCAGGATGCTTCCGTAAAAATAATTTACGTCCACCGAATACTGTTTCATGGGTTTCTCCTGAGCGAAAACCAGAAACGGAACAACTAGTAGTAAGTAGGTTAAAAAACGCATTTTGGGTTTTGAAAATCAGGCAAATATAGAAGAATATTTCATTTTATTACACACAAAAGCCCGATTTGGAAATCCAAACCGGGCTTTTGCATTCGAAGACCGACTATCGCGTCAGATCAGCATATTCTTTACGCTGGGAATTTCCCGTTTTCAAAAGATAAATTCGGTGTAAATCGTTAAAGTCACCTTCCACTGAAGCCCAGGCTGTTCCTAAAAATTCTTTCTTCAACACAGTGTTACTTTCAACATCACTGCGGGTGGCACCATAATTTCTGATAGCCACTTTTATGAATTTTACGGCATTTTTCTCATTACCGTCCTTAACAAAACAATCAGCAATTTCGAAACAAATGTTTCGTGCCGTTTCCGTTTCCTGTTCCTTATCTTTTAGAGCTTTCAAAAAGTACTTAACCGCTTCCTGGTAATTGGCTTCTTTCTTAAGTTGTAGAGCCGTTTCATAGTTCTGCACATATTCATTGGCAGACACGCTTGCAGTAGAAAAAACAAATAGCACAATTAATAGTAGTATCTTTTTCATAAATTGTAGATTTGGGATTTAACAACTAATGATCTTTCCATAAAGATAACGATTTGTTTTTAACAAAAAACATTTTTAACAAAAAAATTAAACAAAATACATGTTATTCTAACTTTTATTGCAAATAAAAAACCCGGAAGTAAAAAACTTCCAGGTTCAGGTTGTGGTTTAGGTTAAGTAAATATGGTGGGTTAGTATTTTAAAATACAGCCGAAGCGATTTGTCTGATATTCTCCGATTTTCCCATCGAATAATAATGCAGTACAGGGATTCCCGATTTTTGCAATTCTTTGCTTTGCTCGATACACCATTCGATTCCGATTTGCGAAACTGCTTCATTGTCTTTGGCTTTCACGACTTCCATGATTAAATCGTCCGGTAAATCCACTTTGAAACGGTGTGGAATTAAGTTTAACTGTTTCTTAGTAGAAATCGGTTTCAGTCCCGGAATAATTGGCACAGTGATTCCGGCTGCTCTGCATTTATCCACAAACTCAAAGAATTTCTTGTTATCGAAAAACATTTGCGTGATGATGTAATCCGCGCCGTTTTTGATTTTCTGTTTTAAGAAATAAATATCGCTGTCCAAACTTGGCGCTTCCATATGCTTTTCAGGATATCCGGCAACACCTATACAAAAACTGGTTTTGTTTGTGTTTTGCAAATCAGCATCCAGATAAATTCCGTTGTTCAGATTGTTGATTTGTGTTACCAATTCGGAAGCATACGAATGCCCTTCTTTTTCGGGTTTGAAATAGATTTCGCTTTTCACGGCATCACCTCGTAAAGCCACTACGTTGTCAATTCCCAAGAAATCCATATCGATTAAGAAATTCTCAGTATCCTCTTTGGTAAAACCGCCACACAATATATGCGGAATGGCATCCACCTGATATTTATTCTGAATGGCTGAACAAATCCCAACCGTTCCCGGACGTTTCTTTACGATTTTCTTTTCCAGCAAACCGTTTGGCAATTCTTTAAACTCATATTCCTCACGATGATAGGTTACATCGATAAAAGGCGGTTTGAACTCCATTAACGGCTCAATGTTATCAAAAATACACTGAATGTTCTGTCCTTTCAAGGGCGGTAATATCTCAAAGGAGAATAATGATTTTCCGTTGGCTTTTTCTATATGTTGCGTTACTTTCATTCCTAATTATGAATTATAAATTATGAGTTATGAGTTGTTCCGAAAGCTTAATCAGCAATGTTTGGATTCAACCATTTCTCCGCGTATTCGTATGTGCAATTTCTTCTTTGGGCGTAATCGCGTACCTGGTCTTCCTTAATTTTTCCGAGTCCGAAATATTTGCTTTCTGGATGCCCGAAATAATACCCTGAAACCGAAGACGCCGGCCACATTGCCATGCTTTCTGTGAGTGTTACGCCTATTTTTTCTTCTACATTTAACAAACTCCAGATAGTTGGTTTTTCCAAATGATCGGGACAGGCCGGATAACCCGGAGCCGGACGTATTCCTTTATATTCTTCTTTGATTAATTCTTCATTCGACAAATGCTCTTCCGAAGCATAACCCCAGATTTCCTTACGGATTTTCTCGTGCAAATATTCCGCGAAAGCTTCCGCAAAACGATCGCCCAAGGCTTTCACCATGATGGAACTGTAATCGTCGTTGGCCTCTTCAAAGGCTTTTGCTTTTTCATCTACTCCAAAACCGGTTGTTACACAGAAAGCGCCCATATAATCGGTTTTACTACTTTCTTTTGGCGCAATGAAATCGGCTAGGGCAATATTCGGAGCCCCTACGGTTTTTTGCGATTGCTGACGAAGGGTTAAGAATGTTTCCAGTACTTTTCCGTTTTCGTCGTACAATTCAATATCGTCGTCTTTCACCTGATTTGCCGGGAAGATGCCATAAATACCTTTGGCTTCCAACCAGTTTTCCTCCAAGAGTTGTTTCAACATTTTTTGGGCATCGGCAAACAAAATAGTTGCCTGTTCTCCCACCACATTATCGGTTAGGATGGCAGGATACTTTCCAAACAATTGCCAGGAATTAAAAAACGGTGTCCAATCGATGTAAGGCACCAGTTCCTGCAAAGGCACTTCAATGGTTTTGGCTCCGATGAAGTTTGGCTTTTTGGCTTCGAAATCATCCCAATCCAATTGTAATTTATTGGCTCTGGCTTTTTCAATCGTGTGATAACTCTTATCGCGCTGACGGTTTAAAAACGTTTCACGAAAGGCTTCGTATTCTGCACGAATTGTGCTTGCGTATATTTTTTTATCCTTGTTCAATAAGTTTCCAGCAACTGTTACCGCTCTTGACGCATCGTTTACATGCACAACGGTTTCACGATATTCCGGAGCGATTTTCACGGCTGTATGCGCACGTGAAGTCGTAGCCCCACCAATCATGATCGGAATTTTGATATTGCGTTTGTCCATTTCTTTGGCCAGGTACACCATTTCGTCCAACGAAGGTGTAATCAAACCGCTTAATCCGATGATGTCTACATTCTCTTTTATAGCCGTTTCGATGATTTTCTCCGGCGGTACCATTACTCCTAAATCAATGATTTCGAAATTATTACAAGCTAACACTACCGATACGATATTTTTACCGATGTCGTGCACGTCGCCTTTCACCGTTGCCATCAACACTTTTCCGGCTGAAGAAGTTACGCCGTCTTTTTCCGCTTCTATATAAGGTAACAGATAAGCCACGGCTTTTTTCATCACACGAGCGGATTTCACTACCTGCGGCAGAAACATTTTTCCGCTTCCGAACAAATCCCCTACCACGTTCATACCGGCCATCAGATTGATTTCGATGACTTCAATAGGTCGTGAAACCGATTGTCGGGCTTCTTCCACATCAATCTCAATAAACTCGTCTATTCCTTTAACCAAAGCATGCGTGATTCTGTCCTGCAACGAACCGCTTCGCCATTCCTGAACGGCTTTTTCATGTGATTTTACATCGCCTTTATAGCTTTCGGCTAACTCCAGAAGTCGTTCGGTGGCATCATCGCGTCGGTCTAATAAAACGTCTTCAACATATTCTAATAAGGTAGGATCGATTTCATCGTACACCTCCAACATTTCCGGATTCACAATCCCCATGGTCATCCCGTGTTTGATGGCATGATACAGGAACGCGGAATGCATCGCCTCACGTACTTTATCATTCCCACGGAACGAAAACGACACGTTACTCACCCCACCGGAAATATTCGCATACGGCAGGTTTTCACGAATCCATTTGGTTGCTAAGAAGAAGTCCAATGCATTACGACGGTGTTCTTCCATACCGGTGGCTACCGGAAAAATATTCGGGTCAAAAATGATGTCTTCCGCCGGGAAGTTGATTTCGTTGACTAAAATATCATACGAACGCTTACAGATTTCGATACGTCTTTCGTAAGTATCAGCCTGACCGACCTCATCGAAGGCCATTACGATAACGGCAGCTCCGTAACGTTTTACCAATTTCGCGTGATGCAAAAAGGCTTCTTTTCCTTCCTTTAAACTGATGGAATTCACCACACATTTTCCCTGCGCCACTTTCAGTCCCGCCTCGATGATTTCCCATTTGGAACTGTCGACCATTACAGGAACTCTGGAAATATCAGGTTCGGAAGCAATCAGGTTCAGGAATTTAGTCATGGCATATACGCCGTCCAACATCCCTTCGTCCATGTTGATGTCGATGATCTGCGCACCGCCTTCCACCTGGGCACGGGCTATGTCGAGCGCTTCCTCGTATTTTTCTTCCTTAATCAGACGCAGGAATTTTCGAGAACCGGTTACGTTGGTACGTTCCCCTACGTTTACAAAATTGGTTTCCGGCGTTACGATTAACGGCTCTAAGCCCGAAAGTTTTAAATATTTATGACAAGCTCCTTCACTCATTATGCTTCCTCCAGTACTCTTGGTTTATAATTGGCGGCCACTTCAGCAATTAACTGAATGTGCTCCGGTGTGGTTCCGCAGCAACCGCCTATGATGTTGATTAAATTATCGTCTAGATATTCCTTGATTAACGCTTGCATTTCTTCCGCAGTCTGGTCGTATTGTCCGAAAGCATTAGGCAATCCCGCATTAGGGTGTGCCGAGATGTTGAACGAAGTATTATGCGCCAAACGTTTCAGATACGGTTTTAACTGATCCGCTCCCAACGCGCAATTGAATCCTACACTCAACAACGGAATGTGAGAAATCGAAATTAAAAACGCTTCAACAGTTTGTCCCGATAAAGTTCTTCCCGAAGCATCGGTAATCGTTCCTGACACCATGATTGGGATGTCGATGTTGCGTTCTTCTTTTACTTCTTCGATGGCAAAAAGAGCGGCTTTGGCGTTTAACGTGTCAAAAATGGTTTCCACCAATAAAATATCGCTACCGCCGTCGATTAAGGCTTCTACCTGTTCTTTGTAGGCGATGCGCAATTCGTCGAAAGTGACCGCACGGAATCCCGGGTCGTTAACATCGGGACTCATGCTGGCGGTTCGGTTGGTTGGGCCGATGGAACCGGCTACAAAGCGTGGTTTATCGGTGAATTCGTCGGCTACTTCACGGGCGATTTTAGCGGATTTGTAGTTTAACTCGTACACCAAGTCTTCCATGTGATAGTCCGCCATTCCGATGGTGGTTCCGGAAAAAGTATTGGTTTCGACAATATCAGCTCCGGCAGCGAAATAAGCACGATGCACTTCTTTCACGGCTTCCGGCTGGGTCAACGACAACAAATCGTTATTCCCTTTTAACGGATGCGCGAAATCCTTGAAACGCTCGCCCCGAAAATCTTCCTCTTCAAATTTGTAGCGCTGCAACATGGTACCCATCGCTCCGTCGAGGATGAGGATTCTTTCTTTTATTGCTTCGTGTATTTTTGACATATTCTTTTTAAGCTTTTAGCCATTACAAAAATTCAATTCAATTCCTAACTAGCCCCGATAGTAGTCTCGTTTTTTTAAACGAGACGGATAGCGGGAATACGGACCGCAAAAAAGCCCAAGCTTCTCGCTCCTAATCCTAAAAAATATGTTATCATGAAATCAGAGAGATACCCAAAAAGTATCCTGTTATCTTTCCCGCCATGGCGAGGTAGAATGTAGCACCTTCTACAAGAGTAGGGTTGCTAAGGCTTCGTCGGGTCTAGTCCCTCTGCCTTTCGTGATAACGTCAGCCTGTGTAAGAACGGTGCAAAGCTAACAATTAATTTTTAATTCGGAAATATTTTCTGTTTACAGATTTTAAACTAAATTATTTTAGATTTTAATTCCAATAAAATCAATTAAAATAGTTTTTTATTCTAAAGCCTGTTTCAAATCATTGATAACATCCTGAACGGTTTCCAATCCTACCGAAACACGCACCAAGCCATCAGTGATGCTTACCGCCAAACGCTCTTCTTCGGTTAATTTACTGTGGGTGGTGGATGCCGGATGCGTTACAATCGTTCGCGTATCACCTAAATTAGCAGACAAGGAACACAATTGGATTTTGTCCAGAAACTTTCTGCCCGCTTCGATGCCGCCCTGGATTTCAAAGGCTACGATATTACCACCTAAACGCATCTGTTTTTTGGCAATTTCATACTGAGGATGCGATTTCAAAAACGGGTATTTTACTTGTTTCACATTCGGATGACTTTCCAAAAACTCAGCTACATTTACTGCATTTTCGCAGTGTTTTTCCACACGAACCGGTAACGTTTCCAAGCTTTTTGACAACACCCAAGCATTGAACGGCGATAAAGCCGGACCCGTATTTCTGGAGAACAGATAAATTTCACGAACCAAATCCGCTCTTCCGACAGTGATTCCTCCTAAAACACGTCCTTGACCATCGATTAATTTTGTCGCGGAATGCACCACCAAATCCGCGCCGTACTTAATAGGGTTTTGCAGGAATGGCGTAGCGAAGCAGTTGTCGATGATTAAAATCAGGTTGTGTTTTTTGGCGATTTGCCCTAACAATTCCAAGTCGATAATATCTACAGCCGGATTGGTTGGTGATTCGGCAAAAAGGATTTTCGTATTCGGCTGAATGTAGCTTTCAATGGTTTCCGGTTTGTTGATATCGAAATAACTGGTTGTGATGTTCCACTTCGGAAAATACTTGGTGAACAGCGTATGGGTTGAACCGAAAACACTTCCCACGGAAACGATATGGTCGCCCGATTCCAGCAAAGCCGCAAACGTGGAATACACCGCTGCCATTCCGGTGGCGAATGCATAACCGTCTTCAGCACCCTCCATTTTGCAGATTTTCTCCACAAATTCACTGGTGTTCGGGTTGGTAAAACGACTGTAAATGTTGCGTTCTTTTTCTTCGGTAAACGACGCGCGCATGTCTTCCGCATCTTCAAAAACAAAACTAGAGGTTAAATATAATGGCACGGAATGTTCCAAAAATTGGGTGCGTTCGGTTTGGGTTCGGATGGCTTGGGTTTCAAAGCCGAATTCTGACTTACTCATTTTAAATTGTTTTGTTGTTTGTTTAAATATTATTTACTCTTTTCTGCCAATCTTAAAATATCACCAAATACACCACGTGCGGTTACAGCTGCCCCTGCTCCTGCACCTTGGATTACGATTGGGTTTTCCCCATAGGATTCCGTATAGATTTCAAAAATAGAATCGGAACCTTTTAATTGTCCCAGTGAACTTTCCTGTGGCACGGATACTAAGCTTACTTCCAAACTGGCTCCGTTTTCAACGGATAAATCACCGGACAAATCGCCTACGTAGCGCAACACATGGTTTTCGGCTTGATTGGTTTTAGTGTTTTGATAGATCGGATTTAACTCTTCTAAACGGTTTAGAAAATCATCTACGCTGCCTTCTCTCAGGTTTTCAGGAATCAGGTTTTGGATTTTGATTTCGGAGAATTCATTGCTCAAATCCAATTCTCTGGCAAGGATCAATAATTTTCTACCCACATCGTTCCCGTTCAGATCTTCGCGCGGATCAGGTTCGGTGAAGCCTTTTTCAATAGCTTCTTTCAATACATCGCTAAAGGTTTTATCTGTGGCGGAAAACGTATTGAACAAATAACTCAGGGTTCCGGAGAACACCCCACGGATTCGCGTAATATTTTCACCGGAATGGTGCAGCAAACGAATAGTATCAATCAACGGCAACCCGGCTCCTACATTAGTTTCGTACAAATAATTTTTCTGGTAGAAATGCAGATTCTCACGCAGGTTTTTATAGAAACTGTATTCTTTGGTATTGGCAATTTTGTTAGCGGAAACCAAATCGAAACCGTTTTTGATCAATTCCACATAATTGGAAACGAAATCTTTACTGGCCGTGGTATCGATAGCAATCAGGTTCCCCAAGTGCTGGTCTTTAACGGAAGCTAAAATATTTTCTAAAGATGATTTTTGAATAGCATTCTCTAATTCCGATTCCCATTGATTCGAAACACCTTTTGCATTAAAAATAAACTGGCGCGAATTCGCAATCGCTACCACATTCAGTTCAATTCCTTTGCGTTGGATGATATTTTCACGGCTTTCCAACAACTGATTGATTAAGGTTTTTCCAACGGTTCCGTGACCGAAAATTACTAAATTGATTTTCTTGGTAATTCCAAAAATTTCACTGTGGATAACATTCAAGGCTTTTTTAAGTTGCACACGTTCCACTACCAAACTCACGTTCTTTCCGGTAACGGTATTGTTGAACAAAATCGGCACGATCTGATTACGGATCAAGGCATCATAAGGCTTGTTAAAAGTCGCCAATTCCTGTCCGATGATGGAAATTACGGATACATTTTCCGTTAAATACACACTGCTTACGTCTTTGGTGTAGAAATCCAATTCGAATTCGGCTTCAATCGCAGCTTTGGCTTTTTGGGCATCAACTGCATTTACGATAAAACCGATACCTCTTTCAGAAGAACCTTGCGAAATAATACTCACGCTAATGTTGTTCTGCGCCAATACACGGAAGATTCTCGCATCGATTCCCGGTTTCCCAAGCAATCCGCGACCTTCTAAATTCACCAAGGTTACATTTTCCAAAACGGAAAGCGACTTGATGCCTTTTCTTGAATTTTCAGAATTGATTAACGTGCCGTTGTGTGTATGGTTGAACGTGTTTAAAATGCGAAGCGGAATTTTCTTTTCAATCAGTGGGATAATTGTTTTCGCATGTAGAATAGTGGCGCCGAAAGTGGCTATTTCGTTAGCTTCTTCAAAAGAAAGCTGGTCTATTTTTTTAGCATCCGGCACTAAATCCGGGTTGGCCGTGAAGATACCGTCTACGTGGGTGAAACTTTGTAATTCTTCGGCATCTAAATAATTGGCAAGAAGTGAGGCGGTGAAGTTACTGCCGTTGCGTCCTAAAGTGGTGGTTTCGCCGTCGGTACTGGAAGCGATGAAACCGGTTACAATATTTACGGTGGTTCCGTTGTTGGTGGCAAAATGGTTTTGAACGTTCTTTCGGGAAATCACATCGACCGGTTGCGCGTTCCCAAATTTCGCATCGGTTTTGATTAATTGTCTTGTATCTGAAAAATTAGCATTGATTCCCTTTTCTTTTAAGGCCTGAGTTACCACTTTTCCGGAAATCACTTCGCCTTGTGCCAACACATTGTCTTTGATCTTTTTGCTGTAATCGCCTAAAAGGGCTACGCCTTCAAACAATTTTTCAAGTAACTCGAATTCAGAATTCAGATCGGCCGCAGAATTGCTCTTCTGATAGGTTTTGAATTGTTCCAGCTGAATCTGATAGACTTCGTTCTTCTTGGCTTTTTCAAGGATTTCTTCCAGTTCGTCTGTTGCATTCCCGATGGCGGAAACCACTACGGCAAACTTTTCCTGCTGTTTAACCTTGTCTAAAATGATGTTGATGGCTTTGTCGAACCCGCCGTCATAGGCTAAGGATTTCCCTCCGAATTTTAAAATTTTCATAGTTGTTTTAGTTTTGTTTTAGTTTTATTTTGTGTGTTGCAAAGGTGTTTTTCAATATACTGTTGAGTTGTTCGAACTCGATTAAAAAAGCGTCATGCCCGTGAAGCGACTTGATTTCGTGAAAATGCACATTTGCCGTGACGCGTTTCAGGATTTCATGAGTTTCGCGGTTTTCATCGGCAGTAAAGAAATAATCCGAATCGACGGCAATCAGGTGAATGTTCGCAGTGGTCTGTTTCGCAAAGCTGATAAACTGACCGCAATTTGTTGTTTCGCCTATGGTTTTCAAAAGATGGTTCATCAGCTTGTAAGACTCCGGCGCAAAACGGTTTCCCAGTTTGTTCCCGTGATGCAACAACCAGCTTTCGATTTGGTACAACTCCTGATTCTCGTTCTTGCTTCGGTTGAATTTCGCTTTAAACGATTGCGGCGTACGATAGAGCAACATGGCATGCAAGCGGGCATCGTGCACCGGATTTTCGGAATTGTTCAGAATCTTATCCTGCACCAGCACATTCGCAATCAGCCAGTCCGAAGCTTTCCAGTCTGAAGCTACCGGAATCAGGTTTTCAATGTGATTCGGTTTTAAAAACCCCATTTCCCAGGCAATGCCGCCACCCAAACTTCCGCCTATTACCGCAAAAAGTTTGTGAATCCCCAGGAATTGCAATCCTTCCCAAAACAACAATGCGATATCTTTTGTTGTGAAATCTTTGTAATTCTGAATTAGGTTTTCAGCTTGCCCATCAAAACCATTGCCCGGAATGTTAAAAGCGATTACCGTGTAAAAATCCGTATCAATAGTTTTTTCTGTACCGATTAAGGCATTCCACCAGCCATGCTCACCAATCACCTGCGAATTCCCGGTCAAGGCATGGTTGACCAAAACCACCGGAGCAGTTCCGATCGGCTGCCCGAACACCTGATAATACAGCGGCAACCAGCGTTTATAGGTTCCGTTTTGCAGGGTAACATCGAAAATATCTATCTTATGCAAACTCATTTTTCTCTTTTTAAAAACCACCTCCGGACATTGTTGGCAGACTTACCGGAGGCAGTTTAACAAACAAAACAACTTATCGTTAGGCAGCGTCGTGCTGCTTGTATTCTTTTAAAAGCGTCAGTAAAACCGGGGTGCTGTTGATTAAGTTATCTCTTAACGGACATCTTTCTTTCACCTCATCGATCCATTGTTTGAGCAGTACTAAAGGCGCATCGGAAACCGGTTTTACAATCACTTCGATTTTTCGGAACCCTGCTCTGGAGCGCGTGGGAATCCCCTCGGCTTTCTTGGTTTCCAGTTCTCCGGTGATTTCCACCTGAACGGATTGCAGTTCGATGCCTAATTCTTCCGCCACTAACAATCCTACGGCATTGATACTCCCGGCAAATCCGGCCAATAAATAATCCGTTGGACTTGGCACTTTTCCCGAACCGATTGAAATTGCGTTACTAAGCGTTAAGTTTGCGCCGTTGATTTGTACCGAAAATTGATTCGCATTCTCCGATACGCCTGTTGCTGTTACTAATTTACTGCTCATGATGTGTGTTGTTTAGGGTTAAATGAAAAGGAATTCGTTTTCTTCGGAGTTGATTTTAAGAATCAGCAAATCATCTGTGGAGATTAGTTGCTCACCGTTTAATTCCAGTAGGTTTTCATTCAGTTTCTTTTCTGCGTTTTCGATTAACGAAACGATGGTCTGTATTTTTTTGATTTTATTTTTTAAAGCTGTCATATCTTAAATTTTTTAAATGAATTGATTTGAAAAAAAAGTCCTTTCGGTTGTGTTACCAAAAGGACTTTTACAGTTTGAACTATAACTTGAGATTAACTCATCCGCTTTCGGCAACAATAATGGGGAACGTAGTGCATATACTTGCACATCATTCGTTTCATAAACATGTTTTTAATTGCCGTAGTTTTCATTTTTTTTAATTCTGGTTTTAAATATTTAAGTTTTTCAGATTGGTTTTGGCTTAAAGTAAAAAAGCCCCTGCGGTGTGCAGAGGCTTTCTTGTATATTTTAAATTTGAATTTTCAATTTAAACAATAGAGCGCTCTGCGGAGGATTTCCACATATACATGCACATATGACGTTTAATTGAGTTCATTTCTTTTTATTTTTTGATGGGACAAAATTAGAATTTTTTTCTAAATAAAAAAATAAAATAGTGTTTTTTTCTAAATTTTACACATAAAAACGAAATTATTAGATTTTTTTTCTAATTATAAAGCTTTATAAACTAAAATATTCTATAATGAGTTCATGAAATCAACTTCCAAAATATACTCAAGAGGTAAATTTTATATTTTTTACAAAAAAAAGTTGCGATTTATTTGTAAATCAAATTCGTTTTATAACTTTGCACTGAAAATCAAGAGGAAAAATTTGAACTGATTGCAACCTCATTAAAAAATGCTAAAGCAGTAACCACTACTCCTTTAGGCAATCCCTGCAATTTATTTTCCTCGCTTAAATTTTAAAACAATTTATTTATGGCTTATTTATTTACGTCAGAGTCAGTGAGCGAAGGACATCCGGACAAAGTAGCGGATCAGATTTCAGATGCATTAATTGATAACTTTTTAGCTTTCGACGCGGAATCTAAAGTGGCTTGTGAAACTTTGGTAACGACAGGTCAGGTTATTTTGGCCGGTGAAGTAAAATCCAAAACTTACCTTGACGTTCAGCAGATTGCACGTGATGTGATCAAAAAAATCGGGTATACGAAAAGTGAATACATGTTCGAGGCCAATTCATGTGGTGTTTTATCGGCTATTCACGAACAATCTCAGGACATCAACCAAGGTGTTGACCGTGCCAGCAAAGAAGAGCAAGGTGCCGGTGACCAGGGGATGATGTTTGGTTATGCCACGAATGAAACGGCTGATTATATGCCATTAGCATTAGACCTTTCACACAAATTGTTACAGGAATTAGCGGCTTTACGAAGAGAAAACTCGGCTATCACCTATTTACGCCCTGACGCAAAATCTCAGGTAACGCTAGAATACGATAACAACAACAAACCAACGCGTATTGATGCCATTGTAATCTCTACCCAGCACGATGATTTCGCAGCTGAAGCGGAAATGTTAGCGAAAATCAAAAAGGATATTATTGAAATTTTGATTCCTAGAATCATTGCGAAATACCCTCAATATGCGCACTTATTCAACGATAAAATCCAGTACCACATCAACCCAACAGGAAAATTCGTAATCGGAGGACCTCACGGCGATACCGGTCTTACAGGAAGAAAAATTATCGTAGATACTTACGGTGGAAAAGGGGCTCACGGTGGTGGGGCTTTCTCCGGAAAAGACCCTTCAAAAGTTGACCGTTCCGCTGCGTATGCTACCCGTCACATTGCTAAGAACTTAGTAGCGGCAGGTATTGCAGAGGAAATCCTGGTACAGGTTTCTTATGCCATCGGTGTGGCAAAACCAATGGGGATCTACATCAACACTTACGGAACTTCTAAAGTAAGTTTAACGGATGGGGAAATCGCCAAAAAAGTGGAAGCTATCTTCGATATGCGCCCTTACTTTATTGAACAGCGTTTGAAATTAAGAAATCCTATTTACAGCGAAACTGCTGCTTACGGACATATGGGACGTAAACCGGAAATCGTTACCAAAACTTTCAAATCGCCAAGCGGTGAAGAAAAAACAGTAACCGTAGAATTGTTTACATGGGAAAAACTTGATTATGTTGACCAAGTAAAAGCCGCTTTCGGATTGTAATATTTTTTCTACAACAGCATACAAACGACCTATTATTTATGTAGTAGGTCGTTTTTTATTTATAAAACGTCGGAAAAACGATTTATTTGCAAAAATTTAGACAAAATGAAGAATGCGCTACATCTCATCATCATCCTTTTCCCGATATTTTCTTTTTCACAGGTGGGAATCAACACTACCAGCCCTAACGCCCAATTGGATATTCGTTCCAGTAATCAGGCCACACCTGCCAATACTGACGGTATTTTAATCCCAAAAATAAACGCTTTCCCACTCACCAACCCAACTGCCGCACAAGACGGCATGCTGGTGTATTTAACAGCAGCCGCAGGAGCAAATCCCGCAGGATTTTATTATTGGAAAAACAGTTTAACCTCATGGCTTCCGGTAGCAGGAGCAACAACAAGCGGTTGGAACCTTACGGGGAATTCCGGGACGAATGCTGCAAGCGATTTCGTGGGAACAACAGACAATCAGGATTTGGTTTTCAGAAGAAACGGTACCGAAGCCGGCCGTATTAAACAAAACAGTACTTCCTTCGGGTATATGTCCTTTAACGGAACCTCCACAGCAAATGACAATGCAGCTTTTGGAAGCATGAGCTTATTCAACAACACTAATGGCACATCAAATGTCGCGGTAGGCTCAAGAACCTTATTCAACAATACTTCCGGATATGGTAACGTTGGAATTGGAGCAGATGCACTTTACAATAACAATTCAGGAAACAGCAACATTGCCATTGGAGCAGCGGCGCTTTCACAAACCGGAAGCGGCACCAACAATATAGCCATTGGAACCGGTTCACAAATGATGAATTTTTCCACTCCGGACAACAGTATCGCTATCGGCTATAACAACAGAGCCAACGATAACGCCATCGCTATCGGTTTCCAAACCAATGCAACGGATAATAATGTCGCTATCGGTCACGGTTCGTACGCGACAGGATCTCAAACAACAGCAATTGGATATCAGGCCATGGCTCAAACCAGCTTTTCAACAGCCATCGGTTATCAATCCTTATTATCAGCGAGCGGAACCGAAAATACAGCCATTGGTCCATCAACGTTGATGTCGTCCAGCGGTGGTTCGAATGTGGCCATTGCTCCAAGAGTACTGCGTTCCAATACTTCCGGATATGGCAATATCGGAATCGGAATTGATGCACTGACCAACAACAGCAACGGTGCCAACAACATTGCCATCGGTTCCAGCGCTTTATTACAAAACAATAACGGTACCAACAATGTGGCAATCGGAACAGGAGTTCAAATGAACAACTCATCCACACCGGACAACACTATTGCTATCGGATACAGAACAAATGCCAACGACTATGCAGTAGCCATAGGCTACCAGGCAAATGCTAATGACAACAATGTGGCGATTGGTACCAACTCCTTTGCTACGGGAACCTATTCCACAGCTATCGGATATTTGGCAAGCGCACAAACGAATTCCTCAACTGCAATTGGTCATCAAGCCTTAGGATCAGCAAGCGGAACCGACAACACTGCTATCGGTCCTTTTACCCTGATGTCGTCCAGCGGTGGTTCAAACGTCGCTATTGCGCCGCGAGTTTTACGCAACAATAATTCAGGCTATGGCAACGTCGGTATTGGTGCCGACGCCCTTTACAACAACAGTTCCGGAGCCAACAATATAGCCTTAGGAACCGCAACGCTTTTACAAAATAGCAGTGGCACAAACAACATTGCTATTGGAGCCGGTTCTCAAATGATGAATTTTTCAGCCCCCAACAGCAGTATCGCCATAGGTTACAGTACATCCGCAAATACTAATGCAATAGCCATTGGACTACAGGCTGCCGCCGATGAAAACAGCATTACCATAGGACGCGGCTCATCGGTTCAGAACAATAATAATATCGGTATTGGAAATACGGTTTATGTCAACGGAGCTTTTAATACGAATATAGGTCTGTCGGCTTTAAACGGCAGTTTTTATACCAATTCCACCTCTATTGGAGCTTTTTCAGAAAACACGGCCAGCAATCAGGTACGAATCGGAAGCAACAGTGTGACCAGCATAGGTGGTTTTGCCAACTGGTCGAATGTATCGGATAAACGTTTCAAAACCAATATCAAGGAAAATGTACCAGGATTGGAATTCATTACCAAACTGCGTCCGGTTACCTACAACTTAAACCTTCCTACTTCCAATTCCGCAGAAAAGCTGAACCAGTCAAAACTGGAAAAAGAAAAGGAAATCCAAACCGGTTTTATTGCCCAGGAAGTAGAAGCCGTTGCCGATGCCATTGGCTACAATTTCAGCGGTGTGGACAAACCTAAAAATGAGAAAGATTTTTACGGACTTCGTTATGCCGAATTTGTTGTCCCTTTGGTAAAAGCCGTTCAGGAACAACAGGAGGTCATCAAAAACTTAAAGAAGGAAAACGAAGAATTAAAAAAACGCCTCGACAGAATAGAACAAATGTTATCAAAATAAAAAAAGCCGACTCTAATGGAGTCGGCTTTTTAATACTATCTGTACTAAACCTGTCTTACTACAAAGCGTATTTCAAACTCAGAATCAGGTATCTTGGCTGTACAATGTAACTTGAAAACGTATTGCGTCCACCGATCTGATCAAAACTGCTGTTGTTGAGCGAACCGGTATTCAACAAATTGGTTCCGGATAATTTCCATTCCCATTTACTGTCTTTCTTCTGATACATCAAGGCCGCCGACAGGAAATCGTATTCATTGCTGATGGTTTTAGCTTTGTTGCGGTTGTTGTAAAACGTATATTCCGAAGTAAACGAAAACGCATCCAAAAAGTAATACTCTAAGGTAACTGAAGGCGCATCGATATAATAGGTATCACTGCTAAAATCATTGATAGTGAAATTATACGCCAACTCGATATTCGGGATTGTTTTATAATTGGTCGAGAATTTCACGTTGTAGCTTTGCGTAAAGGATTCCGTAGTCTGAACTTCTTCATCTGTTGGCGAATAGGTTCGGATATTGTTAAACTTACTCCAATTCAGGCTTGCTCCTGCCGATCCTTTGTAGTAACGCAGAAACGAACGCCCGTAATTACCACTTCCGGAAAAGGTTTCATCCGCAAAAGAAGAATTCATGTTCACACTCGACAAGACCTGGCTGATACCCGTTGGCCCGGTAAACAAAACCTTGCTTTTAATACCATCCGTTTGTTTGGTATAAGTAATATTTCCGACAATATTCTCCTGATTAAACATGTTGAACCTGAAATAGCGCAGGGAATGCACCTGAGAAAGCGAATTTTCCAGTGTACGGTTTCCGCTGTACAAGCTGTTGTAATTTGAAAACACATACCCTTCCGCCAGTTTGTTGATGTCGGTAAAATTATTGGCCATCCCAAAGTTATAGGTCAAGGTTTCTGTTTTTTTCAATTGCCACAATGCATAAAAATCAGGCAGGAAACGGTTAAAAGAATTCTTATTGGAAGTTCCTAACTGCTCGTCATTGGTCTGGTAATTGTGTACCGTGAATCCCGGGTTGAACGTGAATTTACCTGCAATAAACTTATAATGTAACCCCGCAAAAACATCGTTGAACGCATAGGTCACATTATTGTTGTTCTGCGTATCATTCAAGTCGTTTTGTGTCCCGTTGTCCAAAAGCTGAAAAATGTGGGAATTGAAATTCTGGTACGAATAGGTGTTTCCTAAAGTCACATTGATGTTGCTCTTCGGGGTTACCATATAGTAGTAATCGAATTTCCCGTCCAGCTTATTGGTTTTGACAAAGCGGTTTTGCGAAAGATCGTTCCGGTTCTGACTGTCATCATAACCCGGACCCAAATCAAAGGGCTGGAACTTCAGGTTCGCATTATAAAACGGATCTTCATCCTGGTACAAGTGCTGCATCTCGAACGCAAACACATGCTTTTCGTTTAAGGTATAATAGTAGTTTAAGTTCTGATTGAACGATAGCGGATTCTGCTTCTTTTTGGAATACACATCATTAAAAAGCGCTATAGTGCCCGATGATCCGGTGATTACAGAATTCGACAACAAAGTGGTTGACTCATCCTGTTTGGAAAATTTCGCCAGGGCATCATAATCAAAATGTACTTTGTCGGAAGGCACATAACTTGAACTCAGTTTGAAAAGCCCTAATCGGCTCTCCTGCTTGGTAATACTAGCTTCGTCGTTTACCGTTTTGGTACCGTCACTATCGATACGGGTCATTTTCGAGTTGGTCTGCAGATCCGTCTGGCTGCCCATCATAATCCCAAAACCACTTACACTCCAGGCCTTGGAAGGATTGTATGAAAAATTGGCCGCTCCGAATTTCGTATCGATTTCTTTTGCCTGATTGTTACGCAAACCCAGGATTCCCAAGTCGTTGGAAACCACATTAAAACTGGTTCCCGCACGTCGCATCATGTTTTTAAACCCTCCGGTAAATTTGAAATAATCCTGCATGGTCAGTGGCAACTCCCCTATATTGTTCATGTTACCGATGACGTTGATACTGTATTTGGGGTTGTAGTAGAACAATTTCGGATTCAGGATATACCGGTCTTCCTTATGCCCAACACCAATTCCGGCTGTCATGTCGCCAAACCAGAAGTTCTTCTTTCCTTCTTTCAGTTTAATGTTCAGCGCTACGTTTTCCTCATTGTTTTCCAGCCCTTTCAGATTGGTTACTTCGTTGTAATTACGAAGCACCTGAATTTTATCCAGCGCATCGGCCGGTATGTTTTTCGTAGCCAGTTTGGTATCGCCGTCGAAGAAATCTTTTCCTTCCACCATTACCTTCTGCACCGTTTTTCCTTCCACCTGGATTTCCCCGTCTTTGTTGACCTCAACACCCGGCAGTTTTTTCAGTACGTCTTCAAGTTTGCGCTCGGTACCGTTCCGGAAAGAATCCGCATTGTAAACAATGGTATCACCACTGATGGAAACCGGCATTTCTTTTACGATTTCGATTTCATTCAGCATGGTTCCTTCTTTCAGGACAATATTTTTGGTAATGGTTTCCAAGCCTGTCTTTATGGTAATTTCATAAGGCTGAAACCCTACATAACTCACCTTGATATCATAAGTGGAATTCGGATTCAGCAAAATCTGGAATCGGCCTTTATCATTGGTGATGGAATAACCGTCCATGGCTTTAGTTGCCTGATTGACTGCCATAATGTTAGCCATTTCAAGGGCTAAACCGGCTGTATCTTTAATGGTCCCTTCGAATTTTACGTTTTGCGAAAAGGAAATTGTTGCGATGCACAGCAAAACAACAAGATATAATTTTTTCATGGGGATGTTTCTCTCTGTTGATTACTTTAAATTAATGCCCCATTCTGATTTGCATACCGCCTCTGTTGCCGCCCTGCGACTGGAACTGCTCGCGCATCTCTTCCATTTTTTTGGTCACGATCTCATTATATTCCTTCTGCTTTACCACTTTTCCGTTTTTAGGCGCTTTGATCTCTACTTTGTCTTTGGTGTTCATGACTAATTTTGAACACATGACAATGGTTTTCCCGTCATTTACTTCCAGGATAAGCCCCGGTAAGCCCCAATATCCTTCAGGCCCTTGATTAATAGGCACTTCCGGCGTATACCAAGCGGTAATGGTGATTTCTTTCGGCATTTCGTAATCGTCCATGAAATTGGTCGACTGTTTCTTCTCTTCGCCTTCTTTTTTCTTCTTTTCTCTGTAATTTCTCATATCGGAAGCATCCACCGGTTTTACAGCCGTTGCTTTAAAACAATTGTAATCCCCAATCTTTTTGGTTTCACCTTCCAGCTTCCAGTTCAGTTTCGGTAACGAATCCACTACTAGGAATTCCTTCCCCATAAACTCTTTGTCAACGGTAAAATTTCGCTCTTTTACATTTTTGTAGTACGTTCCGCCACCGCCCATCATGGAGCCCATCATACGGAAACCGCCACCACCCTGACCCGGTGCATCCAGTTTTTCTTCTTCTTTATAAATAGAGGAGGTTTTGTCAAAATTCAGGATAAACGTTTTTTCGAACATTTTCTTCATACGCTCTTCGATCATTTTTCGCATTTCCGGAGTAATATCTTTGTTACCCTCCATTCTTGCTTTGAAATCGTTGGTACTGGTTTTGGATTCATAAACCGCCATCCCCTGGAAATCCTGGGCATAGGAAACTAATGATGAAGCAATTAGCGCTATAAAGGTTACAACTGTTTTTTTCATGTTGAGTATCAGGTTTTTTAAGACTAATTAGACGATTGAAATGCTTTATTGTTACAAAAAATTATTTGTTAGACTTATACTATTGTAAAAGGTTTATTCGTAATTTGGCTTTATGCGCAGTTTTTTACTTTTTATTTTATTTCTTCAAGGCATACTCGGAGACGCTCAGATTCATTCCGGTGATTTGAAATTGATCAGCACGGAACCTACAACGGCCACTCTGTTCATCGGCAAAGACTCTTATGGCAATACGTATTCCGTTCAGGATAATGAAGTGCGCAAAGAAAACCCTCAAAGTAAATTAAGTTATAAAAACATCTCGCTGGGAAAAATTTCCCAGATTGACTTACAGAACCCGCTTCAGGTTGTCGTGTTTTATAAAGAGATGAATGCCGTGGTGCTGTTGGACAGCCAGCTGAACGAAACGTTTCGCGTCAATTTTTCGGAAACCAACCCGGAACTTCTTCCGCAACAGATTGGCTTAGCGGCTCAAAACCGGCTTTGGCTTTTCGATCTGTCTTCACAGAAATTAGGGCTGTACGATTACTCCAAAAAAACATTTTCACCGGTTAGCGTCGTTTTTGAACATCCAATCATCTACGCGCAATCCGACTATAATTATTTTTACTGGATGGACGATCAGCGCAAAGTGTTCGTTTCCAGTCTTTTCGGCAAAATCAATTATCTCGGTACCGTTCCGGAGCACGAGGCCATGCAGATTATTTCTTCCAAAGAAATTCTGTTAAGAAAAGGCAATGTTCTGAGTCTTTTCAATCTGGAAAAAGAAACTTCGCAAATCATACCGTTAAACGAAAAAAGCCTTAAAAGTTTTTACTATAAAGAACAAATTTTATCTATTTTTACCGACAACGAAATCAGAACATACAAAATAACATTACCATAATGCACATAGCAATAGCAGGGAACATTGGCGCAGGGAAAACAACTTTAACCCGACTTTTGGCGAAACATTTCAAGTGGGAACCGCATTTCGAAGACGTGGTGGACAACCCGTATCTGGATGATTTTTACCATTCGATGGACCGCTGGTCGTTCAATTTACAGATTTACTTCCTGAACAGCCGTTTCCGCCAAGTATTGCAGATTCGTGAAAGCGGCAAGAAAATCATTCAGGACCGTACCATCTATGAAGATGCGCATATTTTCGCACCCAACCTGCATGCGATGGGACTGATGAGTAATCGTGATTTTGAAAATTATTCTTCGCTGTTCGACCTGATGGAAAACCTGGTAGGCTCTCCGGATTTACTGATTTACCTGAGAAGTTCTATCCCGAACCTGGTAGCCCAGATTCACAAGCGCGGCCGCGAATACGAAAACAGTATCTCCATTGACTATTTAAGCCGATTGAATGAGCGTTATGAAGCCTGGGTACAAACCTATAACAAAGGAAAATTATTGATCATCGATGTCGACAATGTTGATTTTGTAAACAATCCTGAAGATTTAGGAAACGTTATCAACCGCATAGATGCCGAAATAAACGGATTATTTTAAAACATTCCACCCCGATTTCTTCGGGGTTTTTTGTACCTTTACACTTACAACCTACTGATGCTCATTAAGTTTAACTTAAAACTTCAAGACATGGGCCATCACTACAACAAAACAAAGCTTATCTGCTTTATCTTAACCTTTCTAATCCTTTTTGAAAGTTGCCATGTTTACAGGAACACGTCCATAACATTGGATCAGGCTTCCAAAACAAACGACCGCGTCAAAGTCAAAACCACGGATAACCGAAGAATGGTATTCAGAAAAATTGAAAAAATAGACAGTACCTATTATGGCTCAAAATATAAGAACCAGCAATACAAAGTTCCTTTAAAAGAATCCAATATTCGTGAGATACGACCCGTCAACAAAGGCCTGTCAACCACTTTGACTGTTATCAGCATTACTTTGAGCGTACTCACTGTAGTAGTTTCGATTGTGGTTGCCGAAACGCTAAATGATCTGGAAAATATCAATTTTGATTCTTCGAATTCTAAGTAACCTCTCTAGTTTTTCACTTTACCGTACTGATATCCCTTAGCCGTACCGATACCAATTTTAACGTATACAATCTGATTTACATCGGTATTTTTCATACCTTTAAATCCAATCAAAGGATTGAAAAATGGCAGTTTTAAAAAAACACAAATGGATTTTTTATCTTCTGACGATAAGTTTATTGTTCGGAAGTTGCCATATCTATCAAAAAGTACCGGTATCCCTGGATGATGCTGCCGCTTCAAAGCAACGGGTAAAAATTATCACAGCGAACAACCGGAAACTCTTCTACAAAAGAATCGAAAAAACAGACAGTACTTATTACGGCCTGGAGGAATCCGGATTTGACATCATCCGAAAACCGATCCAAAAAGAGGAAATCCAAAAAGTGCAACTCATCAATAAATCCAAATCCAGACTGGTAAGCATTGCCGGGGTAACCGTTTCCGTAGGAATCCTTGTAGCACTGATCAGTTCCGGCGGATCAAGCACGGGAGCAGGACCTGTTGGCGGTTTCTAAAGCCCAAAAAGACTTTTAACCTCAACCCCTTTGATATTACCTTCAAAACGAATTTCTTTTTTCTCACCCGGCAGCAAATCGAAATAATTGTCACTGAATTTCACCTTATCGGCTTTAAGAAAAACGTTTTTCGCCAACACATCGGTTGTAACTTCCACAGTAGTATCATCAATTTGCCTTACAATGATTTTTGGTTCTTTCAGTTGTAACACTTTAGGTTTTACAAAATAATGCAAAGCTCGTTTATCTTCGAATGCTGCAGAAAACACAATCTGATTCAGATGCAATCCTTCCCACTCTTTTTTATCCAAAGCAAAAAACAGCTGAGAACTGTTATCGCCGAACTTAATATTCATCGCTTTTTGCCAAACAATTTTTCCGTCAAAATCTAAAAGTTGTAGTTGCAATTTTCCGCTTTTAACAGCCAATCCATCATTAACCACATAGACTTTCAGCTGATTTTTTTCTTCTGTAACCGATACCAAAATATCCTCAAAACTTCGTTTCACCTGATAATGAAAGGCTTTCCAATTTCCAAGATAATCCACCGAACTCCATGAAGTGACCGGCCAGCAATCGTTTAACTGCCAATACAAGGTTCCCATACAATACGGCTTCGCACGGCGATGGGCTTCAATAGCGGTTTTCATGCCTTCCGCCTGCAACAGTTGCGAGACATAAATATAATCCTCGAAGGAAGAAGGAATTTTGTAATCCCACTCCATATAGGTTTGGATTGTCTGATAGCCCGTCGGATGTTTTTGATGGCTTTTTACCGTTTCGGAAGTCAGTTGCAGTTCGTCATTCGCGGCAAAAGTTTCGAAAGTTTCCTTATTTGGCATGCCCTGAAAACCGTATTCGCTCATAAAACGACCTATTTTCTCTTTATAGATTTCAAACGGTTCCATACCCCACCAAACGCCCCAGTAATGGGAATCGCCCTGCAGCAGGCTTTCTTTTCTGCCCCAACCGATCGATGGCGAAGAAGGCCAGTAAATATTCTTCTCTTTCGACAAAAGACTGTCCAGTGTCTTTGGGATCACTTCGTGAAATACCTTTTTATAATCGTTCCAGATTTTGGTGGAATCGGCTGCTGAATAGTTGTATTGTTTTTGCCAGCCCCAGTTGTGCCAGCCTTCATCATTTTCGTTATTGCCGCA
This sequence comes from Flavobacterium pedocola, assembly GCF_053764385.1. Taxonomy (NCBI): domain Bacteria; kingdom Pseudomonadati; phylum Bacteroidota; class Flavobacteriia; order Flavobacteriales; family Flavobacteriaceae; genus Flavobacterium; species Flavobacterium pedocola. Next base: position 61,777 of record NZ_JBSNCR010000003.1, read on the forward strand.
CCAAATGGCTAAACTTGGATGGTTTTGCAAACGATTTACATTATCGATCACTTCCTGCTTCACATTCTGCAGAAATGCTTCATCACCTGGATACATAGCGCAGGCAAACATAAAGTCCTGCCAGACCAAAATTCCGTTTTTATCGCAGGCCTCGTAAAAAGCATCATCTGCATACACCCCGCCACCCCAAACGCGAAGCATGTTCATATTGGCATCGACCGAATTTTTCACAACGCTCGCATACACCGAATCGGTAGCTCTTGGCAGAAAACTGTCCGGCGGAATGTAGTTAGCCCCTTTCATGAAAACCGGAACACCATTCAGTTTGAAATAGAAACTTTTGCCGGCCTTGTCTTTCTCCTGAACCAGTTCAAGGGTCCTCAGACCTATGTTTAAAATTCGCTGTTCCAGTGTCTTTTTATTCATTTCTAAAGAAATCTGAAACGGATACAGATAAGCTTCACCCAAACCGTTCGTCCACCAACGTTTTGGATTTGCTATTTCGTAGGCACTCTTTATAACATTTTTTCCTTTTTTCAGCTGATGCGATGATAACTGATTATTAATTTTCAACTGATACTTTCCGGATTTATAACAATCGATTGTGGTGCTAAAAACCAAGTCCGCTTTGGCGTCGGTTAAGGATTGCTGTTCGAATTTTACATTTTGGATTACTGCCGAGTTACTGAAACGCAATTGCACTTTTTTCCAGATCCCAGCCGTGATAAAACGCGGCCCCCAGTCCCAACCGTACTGATATTGGGCTTTTCGGGTGAATATTTTTTCATCCCCGGGTAAAGTATAAGGTAACCTTTTAGCGTTTTCTTTCCCTCTCATTACGGCAGATTCGAAAACGATTTGCAGTGTATTCACTCCTTTTTTAAGCAGTTTTTTCACATCGATTTTCCAGGTTCGGAACATATTGTCTGCTTTCAGGATGGATTTTCCGTTGAGCAAAACTTCGGCATAAGTATCAAGACCGTCAAATTGCAGTTCGATGGTTTGGTTTTTCAAATCCTCTGATGATAGGATAAAAGTCGATTCGTATTCCCAGGCTTCATTTTCAATCCATTGCAATTGTTTTTCATGGGTTCCAAAGAAGGGATTTTTGATAACTTCATTTTGCAGCAAATCCGTATGAACGGTTCCCGGCACCTTGGCAGCCAACCATTTGGAATCACCTTTTTTTCTGAAACTCCAGTTTTCTTTTGCTAAATCACGCTGAAAATTCTGCCCTGAAGCAATTATGGAAAAACAGAAAAACAATAAAAACGACAACGACTTTTTCATTAACCAAGATTCAATTTTAGCGCTTTAACTTCTTCAATATCGGCTTTTCCGTTACTATTGGTAATGGCTGAAGAATGGTAAAATCCTGCGTTGGTCTGCGATTGAATCAACTCGATATTGGTGGAACGTAGGCCTCCGCCCGGCATGATCACAATACGGTTATTGGCTTTTTCCACTAATTGTTTTAATACGGAAACCCCTTCCACCACATTAGGCATCGTTCCGGAAGTAAGTATGGTTGAAAAACCACATTGAATCACATTTTCCAACGAAGGAAAAACTTCCTGAACTTCATCAAAAGCACGGTGAAACGTACAGGGAATCGGTTTGGCCAATTCAACCAATTCTGCATTTTGCCGAATATGAACCGCTTTGTTTTCATCTAAAATTCCAAAAACAAAACCATTTACCCCTAACTTTTTATACTCGAGTATCTGTTGTTTCATCAAGTTGAATTCTTCTTCCGAATAAACAAAACCGCCACCTCTTGGCCGTATCATCACATAGAGATCGATATTCAACGTTTTTCTGGCCAGTTTGGTGATTTCGACAGTTGGTGTGGTTCCTCCTTCTTCAAGGTTATCACACAATTCCACACGATTGGCGCCACCTTCCTGGGCAATCAGAGCCGATTCTAAGTTAAAACAGGCAATTTCCAATTTTTTCATTAGGCTTTCAGATAATAGTTAGCATCAAGTAACTTGTTCCCGGTTTCATCGTATTTGGCGTAGTTGAATCCGCCCTGAACACAATAGGCCCCGTGTTCGCCTTTTTTATTTAACGCAATAAAGCCCACCTGAATATCCTTTAGGTTTTTCTTTCGATTTTGGGTCAGTTTCACGATGCGCATTACAGCCTCTTCACAGGCTTTTTGAGGTGATTTTCCCTGACGCATCAGTTCCACTACCAAATGACAGCCCGCAATTCGGATTACTTCTTCTCCATGTCCGGTTGCGGTTGCCGCCCCAATTTCGTTGTCCACGTACAAGCCCGCTCCGATAATCGGTGAATCACCCACGCGCCCGTGCATCTTAAATGCCATACCGCTTGTAGTGCACGCGCCGGATAAATTTCCGTGCTGGTCCAAAGCGATCATGCCGATGGTATCGTGGTTTTCAATATTTACAATGGGCTTATAATTACTGGTTTTCAGCCATTCTTTCCATTCTTTTTCGGATTCTTCCACCAGCAGGTTTTCCTTCTTATAGCCCTGTGACAAAGCAAATTGCAACGCCCCTTCTCCCACCAGCATGACATGCGGCGTTTTTTCCATCACCGCTCTTGCCACCGAAATAGGATGCTTGATATGTTCCAGACAAGCCACAGACCCAATATTGGAAAATTCATCCATAATACAGGCATCCAGGGTTACGCGTCCGTCACGATCGGGTCTTCCGCCGTAGCCAACACTTCGCTCTTTCGGATCTGCTTCGGGAATACGGACACCGGCTTCTACAGCATCTAGCGCCCGTCCTTTTTGCTTCAATACTTCCCATGCGGCTTCATTGGCCTGCATACCGAAATTCCAGGTGGAAAGCACGATCGGTTTTTTAACTTTCCCGGTAACCGGAATTTCTGTTTCAACCGCATCGGATTTACCTTTAAACGCGTTTAACGCAACGGCTACCGAAGCGATCGCCGTGGTTTTTATAAAATTTCTTCTGTTTGCCATATCCTTTTGATTAGCCTCGAATTACACAAATTTTCTTTTGAAATTATTCAACCATGATTTCATCTGCAAACAACCAGCTATCCGAACCGGCTCCTGCTTTTCCATCGGGTATTTTACCAGCATTTGGCGCGACAACTTTGATATATTTTGCTTTCTGTTTTTCAAAATTCAGACTTACAACACCCTTCAGTTGAGCAATTTCCGTCGCGCTTACTTTTTTGACCGAATGATACTTTTTCCCGTCATTGGAAACCAGCACTTCTATATGTTTTGGATAGTGAATCCAGCTTCCTTCACTGCTTAACACATCAACAGTCACTTTGGAAACTGTTTGCTTTTTTCCTAAATCGATGATGGCCTCTAAATCTTTTCCCCAGAAACCAATCCAGTCGCGGCCGAATTTCTGCATGTTCCCGCGCATACCGTCCACCAAAGTAAAACTGCCGCCGATAGCATAATTTTCATGCGGCGGATGCACCAAACTGATTTTCTTCCCTGTAGCTTTACTGACGAAAAAAAATTGTTCGATTACCGCGCTTTTCTGTTTGCCATTTTCAAAATACGCAGCTTTTACGGTTTGGTTTTTACTGATTAGAATCGGTTGCTTATACGGTTGTGAACTTGCTGTCGGAGCCGTACCGTCAGTGGTATACCGAATTCCCGGATTGCCTGACTTCAAACTGAAAAGCACGCCGTTTCCGTTTACACCGGGTGCTGCTTTTGAGGTTACTTCAAAAATCGCCCTGCTGTAATGGATGCCTTTTTTATCGTACACCGAAAAGTGCTGCATCAGGCGGTTTTGGAAATCATTGTATTTTTCTGGTTGTGAGGTGCCCCAAGTCACTTCGGCTAAGGCGGCCATTCTTGGCATGATCATGTATTCAACATGCTCCTGCGTATTGATGTATTCTGTCCAAAGATTGCCTTGGGCTCCTAAAATGTATTTTGCTTCCTCAACAAACAATTCTTTTGGTGTGGGCTGAAACGAATAGACTTTTTCTACAGTCGTGTAGCCTCCGAAGGCTAACGGTTCGTTTTTCGGTTCTCCCTGATAATGGTCGAAATAGCAATGTGAACCGGGACTCATAACCACATAATGCTTTTGCTTTGCGGCGGCAATCCCGCCTTCGGTACCGCGCCAACTCATTACGGCAGCGTTTGGTGCTAATCCGCCTTCCAGAATTTCATCCCATCCGATGATTTTTCGTCCTTTGCTGTTTACAAATTTTTCGATGCGCTTGATGAAATAGCTTTGCAGTTCGTGTTCGTCTTTCAGTCCTTCTTTCTTGATTAGTGCCTGGCAATGCGAACAGGTTTTCCAACGGATTTTCGGGCTCTCGTCCCCGCCAATATGAATAATTTCGGAGGGGAACAACGTCATCACTTCCGTTAAAACATTTTCCAAAAACTCAAAAGTGCTTTCTTTAGGGCAAAAAACATCGTCCAAAACACCCCATTGCTGCGCCACCTCAAAAGGCCCGCCGGTACAGGACAACTCCGGATACGAAGCCAAAGCCGCCATAGCATGGCCCGGCATCTCAATTTCAGGGACTACGGTGATGTGACGTTGTTTTGCATAAGCCACAATTTCTTTTACATCATCTTGCGTGTAATAACCGCCGTAGCGAATGTTGTCAAACTTCTGATCGTTATAATGGCCTACCATCGAGCCTTTTCGCCAGGCGCCGACTTCGGTCAGCTTCGGATATTTTTTGATTTCGATACGCCAGCCCTGATCATCGGTTAAATGCCAATGAAAAGTGTTCATTTTGTACATCGCCAGGTAATCGATGTATTTTTTTATGAATTCCTTCGGAAAGAAATGACGGCAAACATCAAGATGCATGCCGCGCCAGGCGTATTTAGGCTCATCTTTAATGGTTACACAAGGTAGTTTCAGCTCGTTCTTTTTTTCAGTGGGGAATAACTGTTGCAGGGTCTGAAAAGCATAAAACAAACCTAAATTACTTTTGGCAAATACTTCAATATGGTCGGAAGTAATATTCAGTTCATAATATCCAGATTTTTCATCTCCGGAATGCTCAACCTGAATCTGAATAACATTAGACAAACTCTTGGAATTATCTGTAAGCTTTAGTTCAAAGCCGTAACTGGTTTTCAGAAAATCGTTAAACAGTTTTATTTCGTTAGCGCTTTCCGAATTGGAAACTAAAATTATCGTGCCGGGATTAAGAGAAAAAGTGCCTTGATTTTGTTTTATTTCTTTAGGCTGCGGAATTAAAGGCAACGGATTTTGAGCCATAGCAAAATGCGTTACAACCAATAAAAGTAAGGTATAGATTTTGGGCATTGATGTTGTTTTGTTGTTTCGCTAAAGGTACTAAAATAAAAAAGCCTCATCTCGTTTTTTTAGAACGAGATGAGACTTTTATTTCCCATACAGGCTATTTATTCCCTAATGCGTCTATTTTTGCCTGAACTTCTGCTTCGGTTCCTTCAAAAACTTTTTCTTCCGTTGTGGATTTTCCGTTTACATCCGTAGTAATCGTAACGGTGGCTTTCACTTTTCCGTTTGTTACTTCTTTATTGATGGAAATCTGCTTGGAAATTTCATTTTTCATCATGCCGTCAGCACAACACGCCATTTTGCAATCGGCCTTTTTCATGAATTTTCCGTTTTCGTCGAAATGCGCCATACACAACGCTTTTTCTTCTTCGGAACAACCCATTTCCTCACACATTTTGGCACATTCATCTTTTGTCATCGTGGCCATTTTTGTCATGTCGCATTTCATGTGGTGACCTGCGTGCATTTCGGTTTTGGAACAACAAGAACTTTTTCCGTGTTGAGCACCATGTCCGTTACCGCTTCCTAAAATCGGTGCGATTACCAATCCTACCAAACAGGTTAATTTGATCAAGATGTTCATCGATGGCCCTGAAGTATCTTTGAACGGATCTCCAACGGTATCTCCCGTTACGGCTGCTTTGTGCGCATCGGAACCTTTAAAAGTCATTTCACCGTTGATCATTACACCGGCTTCAAACGATTTTTTAGCATTGTCCCAAGCGCCCCCGGCATTGTTCTGGAAAATCGCCCAAAGTACACCGGAAACACAAACACCGGCCATGTACCCTCCAAGTGCTTCTGGTCCCATAACCGCTCCAACGATGATTGGAGTGATGATGGTGATAGCGCCCGGTAACATCATTTCGCGTAAAGCCGCTTGCGTAGAAATGTCTACACATTTTCCATATTCCGGTTTTCCGGTACCTTCCAAAATTCCAGGGATTTCACGGAATTGACGACGTACTTCGTTTACCATGTCCATCGCAGCTTTTCCTACAGACTGCATCGCAAGAGCCGAGAAGATTACCGGAATCATGCCTCCGATAAACAAAGCGGCCAATACATCGGCTTTGAAAATATTAATACCATCGATTCCTGTAAAGGTTACATACGCTGCAAATAAAGCCAAAGCCGTTAACGCTGCTGAAGCAATCGCAAAACCTTTACCTACTGCCGCTGTAGTATTTCCAACCGAATCCAAAACGTCTGTTCGCTGACGTACTTCTTTCGGTAATTCGCTCATTTCGGCTACACCTCCTGCGTTATCGGCAATCGGTCCGAACGCATCGATTGCTAACTGCATCGCTGTAGTGGCCATCATTGCCGAAGCTGCAATTGCAACGCCATAGAAACCTGCCAATTCGTAAGAGCCCCAAATCGCTCCCGCGAAAAGGATTACTGAGGAAAAGGTCGATTTCATTCCTGTTGCTAAACCTGCAATAATATTGGTTGCTGCTCCGGTAGAGGAATTCTGAACGATGTTCAAAACCGGTTTTTTACCTAAAGCCGTATAGTATTCTGTGAACGCTGAAATTAACCAACCCACAGCCAATCCTACTAAAGTGGCATAGAAAATATGGCGACTTGGAATTTCTTTTACACCTTCTCCGAAGAATTTCATGTGAATGGTTTCCGGCAACATGAAGTCGATTAAGAACCAACACACTACTACCGTTAAACCTAAAGCGATATAATTTCCAAGATTTAAGGCACTTTGTACCTCAGCTTCTTTAGCATCATTATTGCTAATTTTCACAAAGAAGGTTCCGATAATCGACGATAAAATACCGGTTCCCGCAATTACTAACGGCAACAAGATCGGCCCCATACCGTTGAAAGCATCAGTGAATTGTGCCCCGGCAGCTTCGGTCATGTCCTTGATGATATAGTTTCCTAACACCATTGAAGCCAATACGGTTGCCACATACGAACCGAACAAATCGGCACCCATTCCGGCTACGTCTCCTACGTTGTCTCCTACGTTGTCTGCAATGGTCGCAGGGTTACGCGGATCGTCTTCCGGGATTCCGGCTTCCACTTTTCCTACCAAGTCGGCACCTACATCGGCCGCTTTGGTATAGATTCCTCCACCCACACGGGCAAATAACGCAATGGATTCCGCACCCAGGGAGAAACCGGCTAAACATTCCAGAGCAATAGTCATTTCCTCATAGAAATTACCGGCTCCGGTTACAAACATATTGGTGAATAAAATAAAGAAGATACTTAGTCCTAAAACCGCTAAACCGGCAACACCAAGCCCCATAACAGTTCCTCCGGAAAAGGAAACTTTCAAGGCCTGTGGCAAACTGGTTTTAGCAGCTTGTGTGGTCCGTACGTTCGCCTGAGTGGCAATACGCATACCGATGTTTCCTGCCAAGGCCGAAAAGAACGCCCCGAAAACAAAAGCCACAACAATAATCCAATGGGAGGTTTCCACAAATCGGGAAACGGTAAACAATGCAACGGATGCAATCACTACAAAGATTCCCAAAATTCGGTATTCGGCTTTTAAGAACGCCATCGCTCCTTCCTGAATACTTTTGGAAATGCCTTGCATTTTCTCGTCACCTGCGTCCTGGCTTTTCACCCAAGCGGCTTTAACGCCCATAAACGCAAGACCTAATATGGCCAGTATTATTGGCACATAAACAATCATTTTCTCCATAAATTTGGTTTTGGTATTTGGTTAATTTTCGTAAATATAACGAAACCAAAACAAATAAAAAAGCAACATTCTTTGCAGAACATTGCTTTTTTTATAAAATTTTAGGAAATCTTTTTATTTTATACTAAATAAGCCTTCCGGTTTATTCTCAATAGCCGCGAAACGATCCACACATTCTTTTAAAATTCTTTTGGCATCGTTAACATCACCCCAGCCTTCCACATCAACTTTTTTATTCTCCAAATCTTTATATACCTGGAAGAAATGTTCGATTTCTTTTACCAAATGTGGGTTCATATCTGCCAAATCATCCAATTTATTCCAGATTGGATCCGAAACCGGCACACAAATAATTTTCTCATCCGGTCCTTTATCATCGGCCATGTGGAAAACCCCGATTGGTTTTACTTCGATTACACATCCCGGGAAAGTCGGTTTGGTTACCAACACCAATACGTCAAGCGGGTCACCGTCTAAAGCCAAAGTTTCAGGGATAAATCCGTAATCTGCAGGGTACATCATAGAGGAGAACAACATTCTGTCGAAACGCATTCTCTTTAAATCGAAATCGTATTCGTATTTGTTTCGGCTTCCGCGAGGAATTTCAACCAATACATCAAAAGTGGTTACTTTATCAGCTGTCATTTTATATACTTGTTTAATTTTGAGGGTGCAAAAGTACTACAAAACGAACTGACTTACAAGAAATCTTAGTACTAAAAAATCAGATTTAGCACAATGTTGATGTAATTTTAATACGGATTTTTTCTTCCTCTTTTACGAAGATAATAATGCCAAAGGAAAAAAGTAGCTCCCGAGCGGTAGGGCTTCCATTTTTGGGCATAATCCGCCATCGCTTCCTTATCATGGATGTCGAACAATTCTTTAATCGTATTCACTACCGCGATGTCACCTAGCGGAATAATATCAGGTGACTGCAGACAAAACATGAGATAAACATCGATGGTCCAGTGCCCGATCCCTTTTATTTTTATCAGTTCTTCACGAACGGTTTCCGGATCTTTAAAAGCAAGACTTTCCACATCCAATTGTTTATCAAGAATAGCTTGGGAGAGCGCTTTCAAATAGGCGGTTTTCTGACGACTGACACCACACGCCCGAAAAGCTTCATCAGAGAACAACACAATAGTTTCAGGAATAAAATCCGGAATAGCGGTTTTGATTTTTAAAAACGTGGCTTTGGCCGAATCGATGGAAACCTGTTGCTCCAAAATAAGCAAACACAAGGTCTCAAAACCCGAAGGCCTTGTCACGAAAACAGGCTTTCCGAACTGTTCTACGATGTGCTTGAATTTTTCCTCTTTCTTCAGAAGAAAATCAATAGCCTGATCCATTAGAAATAGAATCCGAAAGAGGCTTTCACCCCGAATTTGTTCGCATCCGGTAAATTCATATAACTGCCTCTCCAGGCAAAATCAATACGAAGCACTTTGAAGATGTTCCCAACACCCGCATGGTATTCCCAATAGCCTTTTTCCGGAGCGAGATACGTAAGTCCGGAAGCATTGATGGCTCTGTTTTCATCGGAAACTGTTCCGTAAACGGCTTTTATGCCTACGATTTCACGCCAGTTCAGCTTACGCAATAACGGAATACGCGAGAACAAACGCCCGTTGAAATGATGTTCCAAATGCAGGGAAGCATACTCGTCGGCTACGAATTCATAATAATTCATCAGGTTGTAGGTATTCTCGATCTGGAAATAGGATTGATTCCCCGGAATTACCCCCATCAGCCCTAAAGGCACTTTACCGAAAATCTTTCCGGTTTCAAAAGTCGGGAACAAACGCCCGAACCCACCGATAAGAATCGGGTGACGGTAATACAACTGTAATTTCTGGTAATCAAAATCACTGTCAAGAACGCCTTTCATTCCATGGCTGTAATTCACGAAAACTCTCGGGAAATTATAATCCACCAATTGACGCTCCACACCGTGACCGATGGTCTTACGTTTCGGCGTATAATCTACCATTAAGTTAAGTTCCGATTGTTTTACCTGACTTTGAATGTTACCGTCCTCATCAAAATAATCAAGACTGAAGCGATCCCAGGCTGATTTTAAAGTACGATAGGTAAACCCGGTCTGGAAGGTCAGGTTTTTAACCGGCTCCATTTCAAGGGAAGCCATGGACAGGTTAATCGAAGTCAATTTATCATTATTCCCACTGGAAAACAACGAATTGGAAGCAAAACTTCTTCCTAAAACATCGTTAGTTGTCGTTAAACTTACCCCAATCTGCTCAATATCACGGCGGTTTCCTCCGGATAAGATCAAGCGGTTCCTTTTGTTAAGTAAAAATTTACCGGATATCCCGTATTTAAACTGGGTATCCTTAAAACCATAAGCGGTATAGGCCTGAATACGCCATTTATCATTTGGACCGAAATAGGTCCTTCCGCCGGCGCGCAAACGGAAACCTTCCACATTGTTATACCCAAAAGTAGAGAAAAGCGGCCCGTAATCCATTTTCCATTTCGGAATCTCGATATAACCACTGGCCAAAATGGTCGCAATGTTGTAGATCCTCTTGAATTTCGGAATGGTGTTCAAGGTGTCTAACAAACCATAAATACCTTTTTCGTTCTTGTTCAGGTTTTCAAAGCGGTTTTCTTCCCAGAAATCATCCGACTTGCTGTATATCTCGGCATCAAAATTATCGACCTCCTGTTTGTAAAACTTATCGTCTTTAGGAATATTGAATTGATGGTTGCGGTACAGCGACGTTCGTTTTCCGTAAACCCCTTTCGACTTTTCCTTTTTGGAAAAACTGAAATCAGACATCATGTGATCACGCTTCAGCAAAAACACAGAATCGTTCAACACTTCAAACTCCTGCTCGATATAAATTTCTTTTACCCAGTTGATGTTCGCACTTTTACTAGCTTCCAGATTGATCTTCTTGATGGCAAACGTCGTGTCATTTACCCAAAAATCCCCTTTAAAGGTAAGTTCGTTTTTACGTCTTGGATAATAGATGATATTAAAACACCATTTGTTGTCGATAAAAGCACTATCCGCCAAAACATAGTTATACACGTTAATCCCAGTTCTTGAGAGCGGGCTCACAAAATCCTTATCGAAAAACTTCAGGTAATTGTTGTAGATATCATATTCCGCATACAAATCTTTGATAAACGTACTTACCCCATCACCTTGCCCTAAACCGGAGTTCTTACTCGCGCTGACAATTTCTTTTTTACGGTTGTTTACGTTATCCCCATAGACCTGACTCAGGTTTTCGTTGATAAAAATCGGAAGGAAGGCTTTTCCGGTCACACGGGAAGTATCGATACGGTCCCAGATGAATTCCATGCCTTTAAAAATCTTATTGGCTTTGAAGGCGCTGTCAATCGAATTCAGGTCGAACTCAATTTTTTCATATTTATCGTATTGGTACTGATCGAACATGTTAAGCCCGTTCTTTCTTTTTCGTTCCCAGATTTTACGCAAGATATCGATGGCCGGATTGTTCTTTTTAGATGTTTTTCCGGCATATACTTTCACCTCCTGTAATTGGTTATCCGGCTTAATGGTAATCTTCAGATTAAGCATAACCGATTGAGTAATTGGAATTTCCACCGCTTTATACCCTACAAAAGAAGCTACCAAAGTTTTATACGTTTTATCGGACTGCAGATAGAAACGTCCGTTTTCATCCGACACTATCCCTTCGGTTGATCCTTTGAAATAAACGTTGGCATAGCCCATCGGCTGATTGGTTTCGTCATACACGATCCCACCGACTTTGGTTTGGGCGAACAACGAAACTCCGAAAAACAAAACAAAAAGCAGCAGTAATATTTTCTTCATATGTATCCAAAAAAAAACTTCACCAATGTTTTATTGATGAAGTTCCAAATATAAAGTATTTTTTCTTACTTGTACATTACTTTTTTTACGGCCTTTACCACATCATTTGCGTTAGGCAACCATTCTTTCAACAAAGTTGGCGAATAAGGCGCCGGCGTATCAGCTGTAGTGATTCTCTGAACTGGTGCATCCAAGAAATCAAAGGCTCTTTCCTGAACCATATACGTGATTTCAGAAGCTACCGAAGCAAACGGCCATGCCTCTTCCAACACTACTAAACGATTAGTTTTTTTCACCGAATTGATGATACAGTCATAATCCATCGGACGAACCGTTCTCAAATCGATGATTTCGCAGGAAATATTTTCTTTTGCCAATTCCTCAGCAGCCGCATACGCTTCTTTAATAATTTTTCCGAAAGATACGATGGTTACATCCGTTCCTTCTCTTTTGATATCGGCCACACCCAAAGGAATGGTGTATTCCCCTTCTGGCACTTCCCCTTTATCCCCGTACATTTGCTCAGATTCCATAAAAATCACCGGATCGTTGTCACGGATAGCCGATTTCAACAAACCTTTGGCATCGTATACATTCGACGGAACCACCACTTTTAAACCAGGGGTGTTGGCGAACCAGTTTTCGAAAGCCTGAGAGTGTGTCGCCGCTAACTGACCTGCAGAAGCTGTCGGACCGCGGAAAACCATCGGCATCGGGAATTGTCCGGCAGACATCTGACGCATTTTTGCAGCGTTGTTAATGATCTGGTCAATTCCTACTAACGAAAAGTTAAAAGTCATGAATTCAACGATCGGACGACAACCGTTCATCGCTGAACCTACTGCAATTCCGGCAAAACCAAGCTCTGCAATCGGCGTGTCGATTACACGTTTCGGCCCGAATTCATCTAACATTCCTTTTGATGCTTTGTAAGCACCGTTATATTCCGCTACTTCTTCACCCATTAAATATACCGATTCGTCGCGACGCATTTCTTCGCTCATCGCCTCACAAACCGCTTCTCTAAACTGTATCGTTCTCATGTATTTTTCTTTATCCAAAAATTATTGAAAGGCAAAAATAAAAATTTTATATCAGTTATGGCATACATATTAAAGTATAACACAAATTATTTACGGTTTATGATTAATTTACCGGACAAAACCGCATCAACATCACCTAAAAAACAATGTCACAACTGAGAAAAACGCACACCGCAGCCATTTCAAAAGACTCTTTTTAAAATTCTTCAAAAAAATCCTTCATTTTGTTGAAAAAATCGCATTTATTATGCATGCATAATAAATTATTAGAAATATTTCACTAAATTCGTAGCCCGAAATAATCAACATTATAACTTTATAACAATGAAAATATTAGTTTGCATCAGCCACGTGCCTGATACTACTTCAAAAATTAATTTCATTAACGGTGATACGGAATTCGACACTAACGGCGTACAGTACGTAATCAACCCTAATGACGAATTTGGTTTAACAAGAGCGATTTGGTTCAAAGAACAGCAAGGCGCTAACGTAACGGTTGTAAACGTTGGTGGTACTGATGCAGAAGCTACTTTAAGAAAGGCTTTAGCTATCGGTGCTGACGAAGCTATCCGTGTGAACGCAAACCCAACTGACGGTTTCTTCGTGGCTAAGCAATTAGCTGAAGTGGTTAAACAAGGTGCTTACGATTTAGTAATCGCCGGTAGAGAATCCCTAGATTACAACGGCGGAATGGTTCCGGGAATGTTAGCTGCTTTAACAGGTGCTGACTTCGTAAACTCTTGTATCGGTTTAGACATCAACGGTACCGCTGCTAAAGCAGTTCGTGAAATCGATGGTGGTAAAGAAACGATTTCTGCTAACTTACCATTGGTTATCGGTGGTCAGAAAGGTTTAGTGGAAGAGAAAGACTTACGCATCCCGAACATGCGCGGAATCATGACAGCAAGAACTAAAGCTTTAACTATTTTAGAGCCGGTTGGCGCTGACAACAACACGAAAGCAGTGAAATTCGAGAAACCGGCTGCAAAATCAGCAGTAAAATTGGTTAGCCCGGACAACCTGGATGAATTAATCAACTTATTGCATAACGAAGCCAAGGTAATTTAATTTTGAATTTTAAATGATGGATTATTCGGAAATCATTTAAAATTTAACATTCAACATTCAAAATAATAGAAATTATGTCAATTTTAATATACGCGGAATCCGCAGAAGGAAAATTTAAAAAAGTAGCTTTCGAGTTGGCGTCTTATGCTAAGAAAGTGGCAGAACAAATGGGAACTACTGTTACAGCCGTTACGGTTAACACAGGAGATGTTTCAGGTTTATCAAAATACGGAGTAGACAAAGTATTAAAAGTAACTAACGATAAATTAGGCGCTTTCAACGCTAAAGCTTACGCTGACGTTATCAAACAAGCAGCTCAGAAAGAAGGAACTAAAGTGGTTATCTTATCTTCCACTACAGATTCTTTATACTTAGCACCGCTTGTGGCTGTTGGATTGAATGCAGGTTACGCTTCTAACGTAGTGGCATTGCCGGAAAGCACTTCACCTTTCACAGTAAAAAGAAACGCATTTTCAAACAAAGCCTTCAACATTACTGAAGTGACTACAGATGTAAAAGTTTTGGGAATCGCTAAAAACTCATACGGATTAGTAGAAACTGCTTCATCTTTAACCGAGGAAGATTTCTCACCATCTTTAAACGATGCAGATTTCTCTGTAAAAGTAGAATCAGTAGAAAAAGTAACCGGAAAAGTAACGATTGCTGATGCGGAAATCGTGGTATCTGCAGGTCGTGGAATGAAAGGCCCTGAGAACTGGGGTATGATCGAGGAGTTAGCAGCTGTTTTAGGAGCTGCAACGGCTTGTTCAAAACCGGTTTCTGACTTAGGATGGAGATCCCACAGCGAGCACGTAGGACAAACTGGAAAACCAGTGGCGGCTAACTTGTATATCGCAGTTGGTATTTCAGGAGCGATCCAGCACATTGCGGGAATCAACTCTTCTAAAGTAAAAGTAGCCATCAACACCGATCCGGAAGCACCTTTCTTCAAAGTGGCAGATTACGGAGTTGTAGGAGATGCTTTTCAGGTTATCCCTCAGCTAATTGAAAAATTAAAAGCTTTCAAAGCGGCACAACATTAATATTTTTACTTAATTTGTGCCTATAAAAAGGCTGTCTGAATTGGAGATAGTTCGTATCTTTGTTTAGACAGCCTTTGTTTATTATACAACTATGAGCTTAGTAAAACTTACTATAAAAGGAATCTCTTACAGCCAGACGCAAAACGGCGCATATGCCTTAATTTTAAATGAAGTGGACGGCGAACGAAAACTGCCGATTGTTATTGGTGCTTTCGAAGCCCAATCCATTGCCATTGCCCTGGAAAAGGAAATCCGACCACCAAGACCTTTAACCCACGATCTGTTCAAGAATTTCGCAGACCGATTCGATATCGTGGTGAAACAGGTAATCATCCACAAATTGGTTGATGGTGTTTTCTTCTCAAGTATCATTTGTGAAAGAGACCGTATTGAAGAAATTATCGACGCAAGAACATCGGATGCTATTGCTTTAGCCTTACGTTTCAATGCTCCGATTTTTACCTATAAAAATATTTTGGACAAAGCCGGAATCTACTTAAAAGTAAACCCAAGCGAAGAAGGCAAAAACCCTGAAGAAAGTGATGACCCACTTACCAGCCCTGAAACTTTCGGCCTGGTGGGAGAAGAATCGGTAACGGGGGAATCCTACGGCCAATACACTTTGGCCGAATTATACGAATTACTGGAAACTGCCGTACAAAACGAAGATTACGAAAAGGCAGCCAAAATCCGTGATGAGATTTCAAAAAGAGAATCATAAATGATAATTTGGTTATTTGTCGATTTGGTTATTCGAATCCACAAATAACCCGATAACCAAATACACGACCATGAAGCAATATTTAGATTTAGTTAAGCACGTTTTAGAAAATGGCAATCAAAAAGGCGACCGCACCGGAACCGGAACCAAGAGTGTTTTCGGCTACCAGATGCGCTTTGATTTAAGCGAAGGTTTCCCAATGGTAACCACTAAAAAACTGCACCTGAAATCTATTATCTATGAACTGCTTTGGTTTTTAAACGGCGACACTAACATCGGTTATTTAAAAGAAAACGGCGTTAGGATTTGGGACGAATGGGCTGATGAAAACGGTGATTTAGGTCCGGTGTACGGCCATCAGTGGCGCAACTGGAACAGTGAAGAAATCGATCAGATAACCGAGCTTATCGAAACCCTGAAAAGAAACCCAAACAGCCGACGTATGCTGGTTTCCGCCTGGAACCCATCGGTATTGCCGGATGACAAAAAAAGTTTTGCCGAAAACGTAGCCAACGGAAAAGCAGCTTTACCTCCGTGCCATGCCTTCTTTCAGTTTTATGTGGCCGAAGGAAAATTATCGTGCCAGTTATACCAGCGAAGTGCCGACATCTTTTTAGGCGTTCCCTTCAACATTGCTTCCTATGCTTTATTTACAATGATGATTGCACAGGTTTGCGACTTACAGCCGGGTGATTTTATCCACACCTTCGGAGACGCGCACATTTACAACAACCATATCGAACAACTGGAACTGCAATTGTCGCGTGACCCGAAACCGCTTCCGAAAATGATTTTAAATCCGGAGATAAAAAACATCTTCGATTTCAAATTTGAAGATTACACTTTAGTAGATTACGACCCGCACCCGCACATTAAAGGTCAGGTGGCCATTTAGTTTATAAAAAATTATGCTTAAGAATATCGCTTTCCTTTTATTGTTGCTTTTCGCAACGACAGGCTTTTCGCAAAACACTTCTGACAAAACAATTTATCTGGATTCTTTAGGAAATGAAGTCTCGAAGGAAAGTCACAGTTTTTATCGGGTAATTAAAGACTATGAAAAGGAAATCCCGACCTATTTTATTCAGGAGTTTTACAAATCCGGCGCCATCAAAAATTCGGGAAACTCAACAAGAAAAGAATACATCATCAAAACCGGTGAATGGCTGCATTTTTACGAAAACGGAAATAAGAAAACCAGTATCTCGTATGGTGAAAAATCAAAACCTGTCGGAAAAGAAACCAACTGGTATGAAAACGGCAGTTTAAAAAGCGAAGAAGAATACATCGAAAACCCTCCCAAACCGGACTTCCAGAAAAAGATGCTGAACTTCTGGGACAAAAACAAAAAGCAAACCGTTAAGGACGGTAACGGCTATTGCAGCAACCAGAATGATGAGGAAACCTCCGAAGGTACATTCAAAAACGGATACAAAGACGGAGAATGGAAGGGCAAAATCCTTAAAACAACTTATAAATACTTCGACACATACCAGGAAGGTGTTTTCGTTTCCGGGTATACCATCAACGGTGATAATGCACGGACAGACTACACACTACTTGAAAAACAACCGAGACCGAAAAGTGGTTATGAAGATTTTTATGCTTTTGTAGGTGAAAATTTCACCTATTCCGATGAAGCCTTCAAAAAAAACATAAAAGGTAAAGTTTTAATCGGGTTTATTGTGGACAAAGAAGGTAACCTTACTGATTTCAGGGTTCATAAAAGCCTGCACCCGGATTTGGATCAGGAAGCTATCAATGTAATTTGGCGCTATGGCAAATGGCTTCCGGGCGAACGTCGTGGAAGAAGAGTCAGATATTCCTTTGCTTTACCATTGGCACTTCAGGGCCGCTAAGAACATTTTTCTGAACGATATACCTTTCAATATTAGGAAATAAATCCTATCTTTAATTCCGTAAAAAAATCTTTATGGACATCAATCAACATGAAATGTATGAATACGCAAGACAACGCTTGCGTCAGAAAAAACATTTGTATTTCCATTTTGTCCTGTTTTTCGTAGGAAGTATTTTCATGGTCGTAGCCAACAAACTTCTTAACGTAAAACCTGAAACAAACTGGTATGCCTGGGGAATTACTATTTGGGGTTTTCTGTTTGTATTACATTTTATAAGGGTTTTCATTACCGACAGTTTCATGAACAAGAAATGGGAACGTGCCCAAATTGATAAATTAATCCTGAAACAGGAACGCAAACTTGAGCAACTCGAAAAAGACCTGAATCAGAAAAACAATACTACTTCATAAATGATTATCTTAATTGCTGCCGCTGCAGAAAACAATGCCCTGGGAAAAGACAACGACCTTATCTGGCATTTACCGGATGACTTCAAAAGGTTCAAACAACTTACCACCGGCCATTACATCATCATGGGAAGAAAAACCTTCGAAAGTTTTCCCAAACCGCTTCCCAACCGCACCCATGTAATCATTTCACGTCAAAAAAACTACGCGGCTCCAGAGGGCTGCATTGTAGTGAGTTCTCTTGAACAGGCTCTTACTGCTTGCCCAAAAGAAGAAAACATATTCATCATCGGAGGCGGGGAAATTTACAGGCAGTCAATGGAAATCGCAGACTGTATTGAATTGACAAGGGTTCACACGGCTCCGGAAGCCGATACTTTTTTTCCGGAAATCGATTCGCAGGATTGGAAACTGGTGTTTGAAGAATTTCACAACAAAGATGAAAAACACCAATTTGACTTTACTTTTCTAACCTACAAAAAGGTATAAACGAAAAACATCCCGATAATAATTTACCGGGATGTTTCAACTAACAAACTAAAAATGTTCCAAACTAACGGATTATTCGAGGGAAAGTACCTGAAAACATAAAATAAAAATTACTACTGCCAGCAATATTCCTGAAATGAATATTACCACATTAGCAAATTTTCGAGAATACATCTCAAAAAAGCCCTTAATACCAAATACCACAAAAGTACTAAAGACAAAAAAAACTAAAATTTCCAAAAACAAATTTAACCCAAAGAACGTTTGCGGCACCCCTGAACCAGCAGTCTCAAAAAAGAAACTACTGTTGACACTTTCCACAAGAACTAACGAGATTACTAGTGCCAGTAATACCCATTTTAGTTCCGTCATAAAAAGTTTGAACAACATATTAGCCTATTTGTAACTTAGATGTAAAGTTCTGCATAAAAAGAACTCTAATCAATCGCCAAAATCGTGTATTTTTAGCATCACCAAATTTGGTGATGGACCAATTTTAACTTCTACAATAAGCTTAAGAACTCATTAATTGAATATTAAATTTACAAACTAATTCAGAAGCTGATATCATAAAGATTATATTATCTTTGTATAAATTAATTTTATCGATGAACGACAACATTACGCCATACAAAGACTCTAATCTTGGCAAAAAAGAGCAGGTTACACAAATGTTTGACACTATTTCAGGCAATTATGATGATTTAAATCGTGTAATCTCCTTTGGCATTGATGTAAAATGGCGTAAAAAAGTGCTTCAGTTGGTAACCGAACAAAAACCGGATAGCATACTCGATATTGCAACCGGAACCGGCGACCTTGCCATACTGATGGCTAATACCGGTGCTCAGAAAATAGTCGGTCTTGATATTTCTGCCGGCATGCTTGAAATCGGTAAAAAGAAAATCGCCGAGCGAAAACTTGACAACCGTATTGAAATGGTTTTGGGGGATTCAGAAAAAATTCCTTTTGAAGACAATTATTTCGACGCCATCACTGTTGGTTTCGGCATCCGTAATTTCGAAAACCTGGAACTGGGCCTCTCCGAAATCCTTCGCGTATTGAAACCCGGCGGCCGTTTTGTCATTCTTGAAACCTCCGTACCTACTAAATTCCCTTTTAAACAAGGGTATTATATCCATACCAAATTCATACTCCCGCTTATCGGTAAATTATTTTCCAAAGACAAAACCGCCTACTCGTATTTGTCGGAATCCGCTTCTCATTTCCCTTTTGGTGAAGCGTTAAACAATATTTTACGAAAAGTTGGGTTTATAGATGTAAAACACTTGCCTCAAACCTTTGGAGTAGCAACCATTTATTCGGCTTCAAAAAAATAGTATGAGAAAATTATTTGTTTTACTTGTCTTTACAGTATCGTTAAACGGTTTTTGTCAAAAAAGCCTGGGGATGTTCAGCAAGGATCCGATTGTCAACCTGGAAAATTTCGACAAGCAACGCGTGCATTGGGGCTATTATCTGGGCTTTAACAGTTATGATTTCAAATTTGACTATATAGATGTAGACAAAGATATCGAAGTACAAACCACTACAGGTTTCAATGTGGGATTGATCGGGAATCTTCGTCTGATGGAATATATAGACCTGCGTTTTGAACCCGGCTTATATTACGCCCAGCGTAACCTGACCTATCCGAATATCACAGACCAGTTCGACCGCTTACGTGAGGTAAAGTCAACCTATATTCATTTACCGCTCTTGCTGAAATTCTCCTCCAAACGAATCGGTAACTTCAGACCTTACTTGATAGGAGGCTATTCACAGTCGATGAACTTAGGAAGTAATTCCAAGTCCAAAGATGACAACTACAACGAACGTTTCCGTATGAAAAGAATGACCAGCAATTATGAGGTTGGTTTCGGAGTTGATCTTTATTTTGAATACTTCAAATTCTCTCCGTCCATTCGTGGTGTTTTCGGTATTGAGGACGAGTTGATCCGTGACAACAATCCGGACAGCCCGTGGACCGGAAATGTTTCATCCATGAAAACACGCGGTGTGTTTATCAATTTCGCCTTCCATTAAGAAGCCGTTTCACTGTCGCTAGCGCTCGAGTCTTCGGAACTCACTTAGGACGATTGCCGTCGCGGTAGCTACATTTAAACTTTCCGTTTGCTGCAACTTCCCAAACCGGGGAATGGAAATCCTGTGACTGCATAATTTCTCTACGGCTGTCGAAATGCCATTGGCTTCATTGCCCATTACGATTATTCCTTTTTGAGGCAAATCGGATTTATAAATAGTTGCCCCATCCATAAATGTTCCGAAAACAGGCAGTTTGGTTTTGGTTAGGAAAGACTCCAAATCAGTATACACTATATTCACCCTTGTAAGGGAACCCATGGTCGCCTGCACCACTTTCGGATTATAAACATCAACCGTTTCACCGGAACACACTACCTGCTCTACCCCGAACCAATCGCACAAACGCAGGATCGTCCCCAGGTTGCCGGGATCGCGGATATCGTCCAGCACCATTATCAGCCCTTCTTCTGAAACAGGTTTTTCCTGAGGCATTTCAAAAAGTGCCAAACAATTGTTAGGCGTGGTCAAAGCCGTTATTTTTTTCAACTCCGATTCCGTAATGGTCGAAATTTTACCCGACGGTACATTTTCAAAAACCGCATCCGTTACGAAAAGCTGCTGCAAAACAAAATTGGAATTCAGTAATTCCTGTATTACCTTTATCCCTTCAGCTATAAACAGCCCGTGCAATTTTCGGTACTTTTTTTGCTGTAGACTCGTTATTAATTTGATTTGGTTTTTACTAACCATAAAAAAACGTATTTTTGACTTACTATTGTAATCGCCTTGAAAAATAATTCATCAAAAATAGCACTATTTATCCTATTAGGTGCAATTTTATACTCCTGCTCCATTGTAAAAAGAGTTCCGGAAGGAAAACATCTTTTAACCAAAGCAGATATTGTGGTAAACAATGAAAAGCAAAAAGAGGAGATCCTGACCAATCAGCTTTATCAGAAACCCAACAGTTCCTTGGTATTGGGGTATCCCTTGCGTTTACACCTTTACAATCTGGCCAAACCGAATGCCGATTCCTCCTATCAGGCCTGGCTGGCAAAAAAACCAAACAGACATAAAAACCTGGCCAATTTACTTTCCGAAAAACAGGTACAACGTTTAGGGAAGTCATTTTTTGTGTCCGGGATGAGCAATTTTCTCAAAAAGAACGGCGAAGCGCCCGTAATCATAGACGAGACAAAAACCAAAAAATCCAAAAACCGCTTTTTGGCCTATTATTTCAACAAAGGTTTTTTTAACACCAAGGTAAATTACAAAATCGACACCCTTAAAAACAAGAGAGGTACGGTTCAATACGACATTATTACTGGCAAACCGTATATTTTAGACTCGATTTCATCCACGATAGAAACACCGGCACTGGATTCGTTATACCAGCAAATCAAAGGGAAATCCCTGATAAAAACCGGCAAACAATACGACTCAAAAGATTTTACAGACGAAAGAAAGAGAATTTCCGGTCATTTCAGAAACAACGGTGCTTATACGTTTCAGGAAACCTACATCAATTACGACATTGACACCCTTAACAGAAACTATAAGGCAAATGTCAATATCAATATTGAAAACCAAACCGTTAAAAAAGGAGATTCCTTGGTAAAAAAGCCTTTCAAGCTTTATAAAATTAGCGAAGTAAATATTTTCACCGACAACACGTCGAGCCGAAACATAGAGAAAGTAGCCGACAGTATTACCTACAACAATTTCAACCTATACAGTTCCGACAAATTAAACTATCGTCCAAAAGCCATTACGGATGCTATTTTTATCACCAAAGGAAGCAAATTCAGTGATAACCGCCGCGTACTGACCTCAAAAGCCATCAGTAACCTGAGAGTGTTCAACTATCCGTCCATCCAATATGTGGAAGACAAAAGAGACACCACGGGCACCTCGCTGATTACCAATATTTTCCTGACACCGAGAAAGAAATTCAACTTCAACATTACAGCGGATTTCATGCATTCCAACATTCAGGATTTTGGTATAGCCGGAAGTATGGCCTTATCGATCCGAAACATTTTTCGCGGGGCGGAAATTCTGGAAATCTCCACACGGGGTAATATCGGTGCTTCGAAAGACCTTGCCAATCCGAACGACGTTTTCTTCAACATTTCGGAATATGGTGCCGATGCCAAACTAAGTTTCCCGCGCATCTTTTTCCCGATAAAAACAGATAAGATCATCCCTAAAACCATGTTCCCGACCACTTTGGCCAGCTTTGGTGTTTCCCGACAGCAGAACATCGGTTTGGACAAGGAAAACTTCACCGGAATACTTAGCTACAACTGGCTTCCCAAGAAAAACAATTCCGCGCGATTTGACCTGTTTAATGTTCAGTTCGTCCGAAACCTTAATCCGGGGAATTATTTCAGCGTTTACAAATCGTCGTACAACACCCTGAATACCATTGCACAAATCTACAACACCGATCCCGACAACGTAGACAGCGAGGGAAACCTGACCATAGCCGAAGGTGGAACCGAGGGGTTTATCAGTGATGTCCTTTCCGGAAATACATCGCTTACGCCAAACAGTTCCGAATACAGTTCCGTTAAAAGCATAGAAGAGCGAAGAAGCAGATTAACCGAAAACAACCTGATTTTTGCCTCCAGTTTTACCTTTACGAAATCTACCAAAAAAGAATTGCTGGACAACAGTTTTTCCATCTTTAAAACCAAAGTGGAATCTGCCGGAAACTTTTTGTCACTGATCTCAAAAATAAAAGAAGAGCCGTTGAGTGCCAATGGCATGAAAACATTCTTGGATGTTGAATATTCACAATATGTAAAAACAGAACTTGATTTCATCAAACACTGGGATTTCGGTCACAAAACCGTATTGGCGATGCGCTCGTTTTTCGGAATTGCCATCCCTTACGGAAATTCGGAAAGCATCCCGTTTTCGCGAAGTTATTTTGGTGGTGGATCCAACGATAACCGTGGCTGGCAATCCTACGATTTAGGACCGGGACGAAGCGGCAGCGTGAACGATTTCAACGAAGCCAACATGAAGCTGGCCTTCAGTACCGAATACCGCTTCAACATCACCGGAAAATGGAACGGGGCACTTTTTGCAGATGCTGGTAACATCTGGAATACCATGGACAATGTCGATGACGAACGCTTCACTTTCAATGGATTCAAATCCCTTAAAGACATCGCTTTAGGAACCGGATTGGGTATTCGTTACGATTTCAACTTTTTCATTTTCAGAACCGATCTGGGCTTTAAAACCTACAATCCTGCCAATGAAGAAGACCGTCGTTGGTTTAAAGACATGCGCTTTGACAAATCGGTTATAAATATTGGAATTAATTATCCGTTCTAAGTATAGAAATTATTACTTTTGTCACCTATAATAAAATTACAACACAATGGCTCACAATATTAAACCCGGAGTAGCAACCGGAGATCAGGTTCAGGAAATTTTCAGATATGCGAAAGAAAAAGGTTTCGCTTTACCCGCTGTTAACGTAACCGGTTCCAGCACCATTAACGGTGTAATGGAAACCGCTGCAAAACTGAAAGCCCCTGTAATCATCCAGTTTTCCAACGGTGGCGCTTCATTCAATGCCGGAAAAGGCCTTTCAAACGAAGGACAGCAATCGGCTATTTTAGGAGCTGTTGCGGGTGCAAAACACATCCACACTTTAGCGGAAGCTTACGGAGCAACGGTGATCCTGCATACTGACCATTGTGCCAAAAACCTTTTACCTTGGATTGACGGCTTACTGGATGCCAGCGAAGAGCATTTCAAACAAACCGGAAAACCTTTGTACAGCTCCCACATGATCGATCTTTCGGAAGAACCGATTGAAGAAAACCTTGAAATTTCAAAAAAATACCTTGAGCGTATGAGCAAAATGGGCATGACTTTGGAAATTGAATTGGGTATTACAGGTGGTGAAGAAGACGGAGTAGACAACTCAGATGTAGACAGTTCAAAATTATACACCCAACCGGAAGAAGTAGCCTACGCTTACGAAGAACTGATGAAAATCAGCCCTCGTTTTACCGTAGCAGCAGCTTTTGGAAACGTACACGGTGTTTACAAACCGGGTAACGTAAAATTGACACCGGTTATCCTGAAAAATTCACAGGATTTCGTACAGCAGAAATTCGGTACGGGACACAATCCGGTGGATTTTGTATTCCACGGTGGTTCGGGATCAACCTTGGAAGAAATCCGTGAGGCTATTTCCTATGGCGTAATCAAAATGAACATCGATACCGACTTGCAATTCGCCTTTACAGAAGGAGTTCGTGATTATGTTAGCGACAAAATCGACTATCTGAAAACACAAATCGGAAACCCTGAAGGCGAAGAAGTTCCAAACAAAAAACATTACGATCCGAGAAAATGGGTTCGTGAAGGTGAACTTACTTTCAACAAACGATTAGAACAGGCTTTTGCCGATTTAAATAACGTTAATACACTTTAATTATGAGTTATGAATTATGAATTATAAGCCATACTTGTAACTCATAACTTATAACTTTTAACTCATAACTGAACAAATTATGGCTTGGTTTAAAAGAACAGAAAAAGGGATTCAAACCGCAACTGAAGATAAAAAAGACGTTCCGAAAGGACTTTGGTATAAGTCACCAACCGGAAAAATTGTAGATGCAGAAGAATTGGCAAAAAATCTTTGGGTAAGCCCGGAAGATGGTTTCCACGTGCGTATCGGCAGTAAAGAATATTTCCAGATCTTGTTTGACAATAACGAATTCAAAGAGTTGGATGCTAACATCACCTCAAAAGATACTTTAAAATTCGTTGACACTAAAAAATACAGCGACCGTTTAAAAGACGCGATGGAGAAAACCAAACTAAAAGACGCAGTGCGTACGGCAGTAGGGAAATCCAAAGGAAAAGATTTAGTGGTAGCCTGTATGGATTTCGCGTTCATCGGGGGATCGATGGGAGCTGTTGTGGGTGAAAAAATCGCTAGAGCCATTGATTATTCCATCAAAAATGAAGTACCGTTCGTGATGATTTCAAAATCCGGAGGTGCACGTATGATGGAGGCTGCCTACTCGTTGATGCAGTTAGCTAAAACATCAGCTAAACTGGCACAATTGGCAGAAGCTAAAATCCCATATATCTCACTTTGTACTGATCCAACAACCGGAGGAACAACCGCTTCTTACGCAATGTTAGGTGACGTAAACATTTCTGAACCAGGCGCTTTGATCGGATTTGCCGGACCACGTGTAGTAAAAGACACTACCGGTAAAGAATTACCAGAAGGCTTCCAGACGGCCGAGTTCGTATTGGAGCATGGTTTCCTGGATTTCATCACGCCAAGAAAAGAGCTTAAAGACAAAATCAACTTATATCTGGATCTGATTCAAAACCAATCCATTCGATAAAACAAAATCCCGATTCATCATCGGGATTTTTTATTTCCAGACCTGCCAAAAATATCTTGCAAAAAGGTATCCCAAAAACAATCCGGAATCTCTATTTTTACGAAAATCTTTCCTGATGTTTGCGAAAATAAAAACCACGGTACTCTTTATTGTATTGCTCTTCTTCAGCCAAAACCTGTTGGCGGATGCTACCCCATTCAAAAGAAGGTTAACCATAAACCTTGACATACAACATTCAAAGAAGGATGCAATTCAAAAAGTATGCATACTGGAGCATTTCGAAGGCAAAATAAAGGATAGTATTTGCGGTTGCCATGGATCAACCTGCCTGGTTCTGGAAGACAAAACCATCAGCATTTCAAGAAGTGTCCCTGAAGATTTCAGGCTTTTTTTCCTAATCGGCGGTAAACAACGGATTAGCCCCGTTTTAAACAAAACCGGTTCTGATTCGTTAATTGAATTAAAAATAACGGATAATGAAATCATAGAAACCACTCCTTTTTTCAGGGTTCCGTTTGATGACTACTTACTGGCGTTTTCTTTAACCATTTTGTTCGAGCTACTTTTCGGCTGTGCTTTTTTCATCAAACACAAAATCAAACTTTCCAATCTGAAGTTTATATTGCTTTGCAACCTGATTTCGCATCCTTTGTTATGGCTGAGTTGTTCTTATTTAATCGGATGGGATTTATTTCTTATACCGGCTGAAGGAATTGTAACTCTTTTTGAAGCGGTTTTGCTTTACTGGCTTATAAAACCAAAATTAGCCTTCCAAACATCGTTTCTCCTAAGCGTAATACTCAATGCGGCCAGTTTTATTTTCGGAGGAATTCTTTATTTGATTTTGAGTTAAATTGTTTTATTACAGAAATCCAAAACTACATCCCGCTTCTGATCGCCTCTACCGGATCCAGTTTCGAAGCAGCTATGGCCGGGATAATTCCTGAGACCAAACCGATAAAACCTGCTAGAGAAGTTCCGATCATGATGTTGGAGAAGCCAAGGACGAATTCAAAATCGAGGGCTTTGGTAAGTATCATGGCAATAATCCATACCAGAAGCATCCCAACAATTCCGCCGATTACTGAAAGTATGATGGCCTCGAACAAAAACTGAAACAGGATGAAACGGTTTTTAGCCCCCAACGCTTTTTGGATTCCGATCAGGTTGGTACGTTCTTTTACGGAAACGAACATGATATTGGCGATTCCGAAACCACCCACCAATAAGGAAAAACCGCTTATCGCCCAACCGATCCCGTTCATTTGCCCGACTATATTATCTACCGCGTCGGTAAACCCGGAAAGTACGTTGATAAAAAAGTTGTTTGGCTCGCTGATTTTCATCCCTCTGCTGGTGCGGATTTTTTGAGCCAATTCCCCTTTAAACTCATCCATATCAATTCCTTTCTGCGGCTTGATGGTAATAACCGGAGTCAGGAAATCCGTATTGTCCCCATAGAGTCGGCGGACAAAATTACACGGAAAGTAGGCGCGGGTATCATTACTCCCGAAAACGGTTTCCCCTTGTTTTTCCAATACACCAATCACCTGAAAACGTTGCCCGTACAAACGCACCTCTTTTCCAAGCGCATTAAAATTCCCAAACAGGGTTTTAGCCACTTCATAGCCGATTATAATTACAGGAGAACCGCCATTCGACTCGGCTTCGCTGAAAAAACGCCCTTCATCGATTTTCAGGGCTTCGATTTGTTCGGATTCATTGGTACACGGCACTACTTCGATACCGCTGGCGGTTTCTTTCTCGTATTTGATGCTTTCCCTTTTGGTAAAATACATATAGGCAATATTCTCTATATCGTTCATATTCTTCTTCAGATACAGGAATTCATCGTATTTTACATCGGGATACTGCCCAATTTTCCATTGCGGAATATCGGTAGGGGCAAACGAAAATTTCATTAAGTAGACCGTGTTTTTATCCAAACCGCTCAAATCGTTTTTGATTTTACGGTCCATGGAATCCACGGCGGCCAAAACGGCGATAATGGAAAAAATTCCTATGGTCACGCCCAACAACGACAACAAAGTACGCAACTTATTGTTTCGCAAAGCATTAAGTGCAAACCCAAGACTTTCTTTTAAAAGGCGTACATATAACAAGGTCGTATTTTGCTGACTCATGGAATTTTTCTTTAACGTTACCCAACGGGCTTTCCTGAATAAGTGTGAAAGATACTCAAAATGTTACAGAAATTCAAGACAAAAATTCCTTAGCCCCGGTTGTAGCGGCATCCTTTTTTCAGGGTTTGAGGCTTCCGAAATACCCTGGGAAAAGATACAGCGGAAGACGGGAAAACAGCTCCCAAATAAGCACAGAACCTCCGCTCCGAAAAAACTCTAAAAACTATGTTATAATCATTTGATTGTTAAGCCTACAATGACTATTTTTGCACCTCAAAAAAAACAACAACACAATGAGCACTGCAAAAACCATTCAATCGGCCTTAATTTCGGTATTCGACAAAGACGGATTAGAACCTATCGTTAAAAAATTACACCAGCACAACGTAACCATTTATTCAACAGGTGGTACGGAAGAATTCATCAAGAGTTTCGGTATTCCGGTAGTGGCGGTGGAAGATGTAACGTCTTACCCTTCTATTTTAGGTGGCCGTGTAAAAACGCTTCACCCGAAAATTTTCGGAGGCATTTTGAACCGTCAGGACCATGAAGGCGATGTGGCACAGATGGAAGAATTCCAGATCCCGCAGATTGATTTAGTGATTGTAGACTTGTACCCTTTTGAAAAAACAGTTGCTTCCGGAGCAAGCGAAGCCGACATTATCGAGAAAATCGATATCGGTGGTATTTCACTAATCCGTGCCGCAGCCAAAAACTTTAAAGATACCGTAATTGTTCCGTCGGTAAACGAGTATGCTCTTTTCCTTGAGATGATCACTAACGGAAACGGCGCAACTACTCTAGAAGAAAGAAAAGTATTGGCAACCAAAGCGTTCCATGTTTCTTCCCATTATGACGGTGCGATTTTCAACTATTTCAACACCGACGAAACGGTTTACAAAGCAAGTATTGACAACGGACAGGTATTACGCTACGGGGAAAACCCACACCAGAAAGGTTTCTTCTTCGGAGAATTCGATAAAATGTTCACCAAATTACACGGTAAAGAACTGTCATACAACAATTTATTGGACGTTGATGCTGCCGTAAACCTAATCAACGAGTTTAAAGGCGCTAACCCTACGTTTGCGATTTTAAAACACAACAACGCTTGTGGTTTTGCCACAAGAAACACAGTTAAAGAAGCGTATTTAGATGCTTTGGCAGGGGATCCGACTTCAGCTTTCGGTGGCGTTTTGATCTCGAATGCAAAAATCGACGAGGCAGCAGCGGAAGAAATCAACAAGTTATTCTGTGAAGTAGTAATTGCTCCTGCTTACGATGAAAAAGCGATTGCAATTTTAGAAGAAAAGAAAAACAGAATCATCCTGATCCAAAACGAGGTGGAATTACCTACAAAACAAGTACGCACTTGTCTTAACGGTTTGTTAATTCAGGAAAAAGATAATATTACAGACAATAAAGAGCATTTAAAAGTCGTTACCATTACAGCTCCGACAACACAGGAAGTGGAAGACTTATTGTTTGCCTCTAAAATCTGTAAACACACCAAATCCAACACCATTGTTTTTGCCAAAAACGGACAACTGTTAGCTTCCGGAACCGGACAAACTTCGAGAGTAGACGCATTGCGTCAGGCTGTTGAGAAAGCCAATTCTTTCGGATTTGACCTAAACGGGGCAGTAATGGCAAGTGATGCTTTCTTCCCTTTCCCGGATTGCGTGGAGTTAGCAAAAAATGCAGGAATCACCGCTGTAATTCAGCCGGGAGGTTCCATTAAGGACGAATTGAGTATCAACTATTGTAACGAAAATAAAGTTTCGATGGTATTTACGGGAATTCGTCATTTTAAACATTAATTTTACTATTTTTGTAAGCTAAATATTTATAAACGAATTAACCCCTTTGTAAGGTATGGGATTTTTTGATTTCATGACTGAGGACATCGCGATTGACCTTGGTACCGCTAATACGCTGATCATCCATAATGATAAAGTAGTTATTGACAGCCCTTCCATTGTTGCCCGTGACCGTATCTCAGGAAAAATCATTGCTGTAGGTAAGGAAGCTAACATGATGCAAGGTAAAACCCATGAGAACATCAAAACCATACGTCCGTTAAAGGACGGGGTTATTGCTGACTTCGATGCTTCGGAGAAAATGATCAGCATGTTCATCAAAAGTATTCCAGCTTTAAAGAAAAAAATGTTCACGCCGGCGCTTCGCATGGTCGTATGTATCCCTTCCGGAATTACCGAGGTGGAGATGCGTGCGGTAAAAGAATCCTGTGAGCGTGTAAACGGTAAAGAAGTATATCTTATCCACGAACCGATGGCTGCGGCTATCGGTATCGGGGTAGACATCATGCAGCCGAAAGGAAACATGATCGTCGATATCGGTGGAGGAACCACTGAGATTGCGGTAATCGCGTTAGGTGGAATTGTTTGTGACAAATCGGTTAAAATTGCCGGGGACGTGTTCACCAACGACATCATCTACTACATGAGAACCCAGCACAACCTTTTCGTTGGGGAAACCACTGCTGAGAAAATCAAAATCGCTATTGGAGCTGCCACGGAAGACCTTGACACACCACCAGACGAAATGGAAGTACAAGGACGTGACTTGTTAACCGGAAAACCGAAGCAGGTAAACGTATCCTACCGTGAGATTGCCAAAGCGTTAGACAAATCCATTCAGCGTATTGAAGATGCGGTTATGGAAACCCTATCCCAAACGCCTCCGGAATTAGCAGCCGATATTTACAACACCGGTATTTATCTTGCAGGTGGAGGGTCGATGCTAAGAGGATTGGACAAACGAATATCCCAAAAAACAGACCTACCGGTTTACATTGCGGAAGATCCTTTAAGAGCCGTAGTACGAGGAACCGGAATGGCACTGAAAAACATTCAAAAATACAGAAGTATTCTTATCAAATAACGAATAATACATGCAGCAAATAATTAATTTTATATTTAAAAACAGCCTTCGATTGCTGTTTTTGCTGCTTTTAATTACCTCGTTAACACTGTCGATTCAATCGCATTCCTACCACAGAAGCAAGTTCGTGAGTTCCGCAAATGAGGTGACCGGGGGTGTGTACCAGAGGATCAGCAATGTAAAGGAATATTTCAGCCTTCGTTCGCAAAACGACAACCTTGCCAAAGAGAATGCTTACCTGAAACAATTGCTGTACAACAAACCGGACACGGTGATTGCCTCTACGGAATTGATCCCGGCAGGATATGAAGACATCAAAGTAATTCAGTCGAAGGTAATCAACAACACTTTCAACGTTCACGAAAACTACCTGACCATTAACAGCGGTTCTAAAGACGGCATCAAAGTAGACATGGGCGTGGTAAACAGTTTGGGGATCGTCGGCATCGTAGAAAAGACTTCAAAAAATTTCGCCACAGTGCAGAGTGTCCTGAACGTGAAATCGGAAATCAATGCCAAGATCAAGAGCTCCAATCATTTCGGCTCCCTGCGTTGGGACGGAAAGAATGTCGGTTATGCCCAATTAATCGATGTTCCGAGACTGGCCACGGTTAAAAAAGGCGACACTATCGTAACGGGAGGCCGCTCCGTTATTTTCCCGGAAAACATCCCAATTGGAAAAATCGACAAGGTCTATATCGACAAAGTCACCAACTATTACACCATCAGCATACGATTGTTTAATGACATGACCAATTTAGGACACGTTTACGTGATTGAAAACGTGAAACGCAAAGAAGTCATCCAACTGGAAGAAGAAACGAAAAAGAATGAATAGCACACTTATTCTAAATATTTTCAGATTTGTAATCCTGCTTGCCCTTCAGGTTGCTGTTTTTAATAACATCAATTTTTTGGGGTACATCAATCCTTTGCCGTATATCCTTTTTATCATCCTTTATCCGGTAAATGGAAACCGCGCAGGACTTTTGGTAGCCAGCTTCCTTTTAGGTTTGGCTATGGATATGTTTTGTGATTCAGCAGGTTTCCACGCCACAGCCTGTCTGATTTTAGCCTATGCCCGTCCTTCCATTTTCCGTTTTGCCTTTGGTATCAGTTATGAATATCAGACGGTTAAAATTGCGGACAAACTTTCACCGGAACGTTTTACTTTCCTGTTAATTGCGATTCTTATTCATCATTTTACTTTATTTTTTCTTGAAATTTTCAGATTTAATTTCTTTTGGGAAATATTATTACGAACTTTACTAGCAACAGTATTCACTTTAGTACTTTCTATTATAACGCTATATCTGATTAAGCCAAGCAAACGATGAGAAAAATTCTTTTACCCGGGTTAATACTTGCAGCCACGGTTCTTATTCTGGCAAGGCTTTTTTATTTGCAGATTCTTGACGATTCGTACATTAAAAAATCCGATAACAATGCCATTAAAATTGTATACGATTATCCGGAAAGAGGCTATATGTACGACCGTAACGGTGAATTGCTGGTAGCCAATCAGCCTTCTTATGATATCATGGTAATCCCCAAGGAAATCAAAAATCTTGATACCCTTGAGTTTTGCACTATCCTGAACATCTCCAAAGAAGAGTTCGACAAAAAAATCCAGAAAGCTATTGTTTACAGCCCTCGACTGCCCTCGGTCTTTTTACCACAGCTGAACAAAGTAGAATATGCCGCTTTTCAGGAAAAAATCAGAAAGTACAACGGTTTTTACATACAGAAACGTTCCCTTCGTGATTATCAGGTAGAAGTGGGTGCTAACATTTTCGGCTATATCGCTCAGGTAAACGACGCCATCATCCAAAAAAAGCCTTACTACAAAAGTGGGGATTTGATTGGAATGCAGGGGATTGAAAGCGAATACGAAGAAATCCTGCGCGGGGTTAAAGGGGTTAAATACCGCCAGCGCGACCGTTTCAACAAAGACATCGGCTCGTACAAAGAAGGCAAATACGACACCATAGCGGTTCAGGGCAAAGACATAACCCTTACCATCGATGTGGAACTGCAAAAATACGGCGAAGCCTTAATGAAAAACAAACGCGGCGGAATCGTGGCCATCGAACCCAAAACCGGTGAAATCTTGGCTTTGGTTACCGCGCCATCCTATGATCCGGCTATTTTGGTTGGACGCGAACGCTCGAAAAACTTTACAACTTTATACAACGACACCATTTCCATGCCTTTGTTCGACAGAGGTTTATTGGCCGAATACCCTCCAGGTTCGCCTTTTAAAATCCTAACAGCCTTAATTGGCTTGCAGGAAGGCGTAATCGATGAAGAAACCCAATTCAGCTGTCATGGAGGATTTTCATACGGTCGTGGTGCTTTCATGCGTTGTCACTGTGGTGGCGGGGTTCGTAACCTGCATGTGGGGATATACAAATCCTGTAATGCCTATTTTGGTAATGTTTTCAAATTGACTATTGACAAATACCCTAAACCGCGTTTTGGTGTAAACGCCTGGAGCAGTCATATGAAGAGTTTTGGCCTTGGTGAGTTTATGGGTTATGATTTACCACCCGGGCGAAAAGGACACATTCCAACCTCGCAATATTATGATCGTTGGTATCCTAGCGGTGGCTGGAAAAGTTCGACCATTATTTCAAACTCGATTGGTCAGGGGGAAGTCCTGATGACACCGATGCAATTGGCCAACATGATGGCAACCATTGCCAACGAAGGGTATTACTACACCCCTCACATCATTAAAAAAATAAAAGGACAGGAGATTGACAAAAAATTCCGGACCAAACACATAACGACTATTGATAAGCAATATTTCAAACCGGTAATTAACGGATTGTTTGACGTTTACAACCTGGGTACTGCTTATGGATCCCGCGTGGAAGGCATCGAAATATGCGGAAAAACCGGTACAGCGGAGAATTTCACCAAAATAGACGGACACAGGGTTCAGTTACAGGATCACTCCGTGTTTGTGGCCTTTGCGCCAAGACAAAATCCTAAAATTGCTTTAGCGGTATTGGTTGAAAACGGGCATTATGGGGCGACCTGGGCGGCTCCTATGGCGAGTTTAATGATCGAAAAATACATCCGAAGAGACACCATCACAAGGGTAGATCTTGAAAAAAGAATGCTGAACGGCAGTTTACAGTTTGAATATGAAAAAGTAACCAATGGTTATTATCTGGTTCCTAAAGACAAACGCGCCGAATTAGTTGCCAAAAACGAAGAAGAGAAAAAAGCAGCAGAAGAAAAGAAAAAGGAGAAAAAAGACAACTCCGATAAAAATAACGCCAATATTAAAGCCACGACAGTGGAGCAAAGAAAAAAGGCCGATAAACGATGAAAAACCAAAGTGTTGTAAATAACATCGACTGGATCACGGTAATTATTTATACTATCCTGGTAATCATGGGATGGATGAATATTTATTCCGCTTCATTGCCTATTGAGGAAACATCGATTTTTGACATGAGCCAGACCTATGGCCGTCAGATGCTTTTTATCTTCCTTACCATTCCTTTGATTTTCATTATTTTATCGATGGAAGCCAAGATTTTCGAAAAGTACTCCACCGTCTTTTATATCATTGGAATTCTCTCATTATTAGGACTTTTTGCCTTTGGAAAAACCGTCAAAGGACAAACCAACTGGTACCAGTTCGGGGGCTTCGGTTTTCAGCCTTCAGAATTTGTTAAAACAGCCACAGCCTTATTGCTGGCCAAATTGGTGAGCGACTCGCAGGTCAATCTAAAAAAATTCAACCATCAACTCTTTGCGTTAGGGGTTTTCTGCTTTCCGGTTTTACTGATTTTGATGCAGCCGGACGCCGGAAGCGCCATGATCTTCCTTTCCCTGATTCTTGTATTGTATCGCGAAGGATTGCCGAGCTGGTATTTATGGACCGGTTTCCTCGGCGCTGCCCTGTTCATTTTAGCACTGATTGTCAAACCGACTTTCCTGATCGGATTTGCCGCATTGGTAATGATCATCCATTTCATTTTCAATACCCGGATTACACGAAACCCGATCATTTACGGCATCATCTTTATCATGATTTCCGCCATGGTTTTTTCAGTGGATTATGTGTACGAAAACGTATTGGAACCTCACCAGAAAGACCGTATCAATGTATTGATTGGTGAAGATGTCGATATGAAAAAAGAAGGCTACAACCTGAACCAGTCCATGATTGCTATTGGTTCCGGAAGCTGGCTGGGCAAAGGCTATCTGGAAGGCACACAGACCAAAGGAGGTTTCGTTCCCGAACAGCATACCGATTATATATTCACTACCGTTGGGGAAGAATGGGGCTTTGTTGGCGCCACTGTGGTTATCGGCTTATTCGTTTTATTATTTCTCCGCCTGATTCATTTAGCGGAACGGCAGAAAACAAAATTCAGTCGGGTGTACGGCTATTGTGTGGTGTCGTACCTCTTCATGCACTTCTTTGTGAACATCGCCATGCTGATACGAATGTTCCCCACCATCGGGGTTCCGTTACCCTTTTTCTCGTATGGAGGCTCCAGTTTATGGGCGTTTACCATTTTATTGTTCATCTTCATAAAAATGGATGCCAACAAAGTAAACGAGTGGTAAAACGCATTTAAAAACTCCAGCCTTTATAATCATACGCTTTTTCCATTCGACTTTCGACAGCATCCGGTAATTTTGGAAAAAAATCGATGCCGGTAAGTTTTTCTATGGTATCCACTTCCACCACTATATCATAAAGCTGTTGGTCACTACCCTGATGCGGCACCAGAAACCCGATCATTTTCGTTCTATCCTTTGTCATCAGGACCTTGTAAAAATAATTGGGCACCGACACATGCTCTTTTCCGATAGTTTTCAGGTTGTCACTCAAAACACCGCCGGTTACCACATATAAGCCATTGTATTTCTTGGCCCAATAGCGGGTTTTCTGCTCCAGACGATTCCAAATTCCATCGTTGAAATCATGGCGCTGTGGGGAAATATTCGAAGTATAAAAGGTTTCTTTAAAAGATTCGTACGAACTTTTTCTGTCGCCGGCCGGACAAAGATGTCCTTTATCATACCCTGATTTTTTATAATTGCGCCAATCTGCAGATTGGGTTTTGACTTTGGGATCTTCAATAAAAAAAGGGCGTTCGTAATCCCTGTTGGAAAAATCAGCGGAAGACAATTCGTAGGCCACCCACTCCGATTGCTCATGCTCTTCCGAATACGAAAAGGCAAAGCCGTCCCTCACCACAACTGATCCTGTCGTAGACGTTGGGAAATAATCAAACTTTCGAGATTCGGTTTCCATAACAGCTTCACTCCTATCCGGCTCTTCAATAGTGGTGCTTTCACTTTCTGATGCTTTTCGTTCAGAACAGGAAATCAACACCAGGCCCAGCGCAGTTACTGCAAGTTTTGGACGAAATATAAAACGCGTAGGAAAAATCATTTGTGGCTTAATATTTGTTAGTTTTGTAAAGATATTAAGATAATGTCTAATTTAAATCCGAATCTATGAAAATCAAAGCAATAGCCTTTTTCACTTTTATGGCCACCCAAATGGCTTGGTCCCAGGAAACCACAAAGGATTCTTTAGCTACAAAACCTACAGACGGTACCATGGTTGAAACCCCAAACAAAGTTGATGCTGAAAAATTGGCCGCCGAACAAAAAGCCAAACAACTGGAAGCTGAAAAAATAGAAAAAGAGCGCATCCGAATTTTAAAAGAATCGGAAAATCTGCGCAAAGAAGCCGAAAGAGAAAAAGAAAAAGCTGAAAAAGAGCGTAAAAAACTAGAAAAAGAACTCAAGAAAGCCGAAAAGGAAAAAGAGAAATTCGAAAAAGCCCAAAAGAACGTAGAAAGAGCCAAAGAAAAAATTGCTGACAATAAAAAGCAACTTGAAAAAGAACAGGACAAGTTTGACCGTCAAATGCGAAAAGGAAAACTGGATGCTGCTGAAGAACTCAAAGCAAGAGAAAAGCTCCTGAAATTGAGCAACAAGCAAAGAGAACTTCATCTTGATTTGGAAAAAGCCCAACACAAACTTGAAAAGTTAAGATAAAAAAAAAGAGCCATTCTAACGAATGGCTCTTTTTTGTTTAGCAGTTTATTGTTTTATTTCTGCCAATTTATTCTTCTTGTCTTTCAAGCTGATGGTACCTTTATTAAGTAAAGCTTTCGACTTCATATCGGAAAGCACGTTCAACGCTTCTTCCACGTAGATATCTTTTGAAAGGCTCTCATGCCATCTTACTCTTTTCTGCGCTAAAACAGTATCGTTTTTAAACATTTCCTGTTCGTATGGCAAAGAAGCAAACTGCAGGTTGTTTTTGTAATCCACTATCGCTTTGTATTTCTTAGCGGTAGTTTCCACAGCATCTTCCTCAGCTTTAAACTTAGCGTAATTCAAACTGTACACATTAACGTCTTTTCGCTCGTTAATCCATTTGGCGTTATCATCGATTAATTTAAACGTTGCATTGGAAGCCATACGTTCTTTACTCTTAGTGATCACATCATCAAAACTTGCGGTTTTAGACACTTTATATCCTGCTTCATCAATCTTATCCCAAGGCATGGCATTCTCGATGTCGCGTTCGCCCATA
Organism: Flavobacterium pedocola; assembly: GCF_053764385.1. Taxonomy (NCBI): domain Bacteria; kingdom Pseudomonadati; phylum Bacteroidota; class Flavobacteriia; order Flavobacteriales; family Flavobacteriaceae; genus Flavobacterium; species Flavobacterium pedocola. Next base: position 99,265 of record NZ_JBSNCR010000003.1, read on the forward strand.
TCGATATACGAATAACGATCCGGCATCACAATATCACTTAAAACACCTTCACGTTGGGTAGAACCTCCGTTGATACGGTAGAATTTCTGGGTAGTGGTTTTTAGCGCTCCTAAATCCCCGAAAGAACTGCTGCGCACGAACTGGTTCAGATCGATTACATTCTGAACGGTTCCTTTGCCATAGCTGTGTTTACTTCCGATCACGATACCTCTTTTATAATCCTGAATGGCTGCTGCGAAAATTTCAGAGGCCGAAGCTGAGAAATTGTTCACCATTACCACCAGCGGTCCGTCCCATTGTACACGGGAATCTTTATCATAAAGCACTTCTTTGCGTTTTCCTGCCGATTTGATTTGCACCACCGGTCCGTCTTCGATAAATAAACCAACCATGTCCACAACGGTTTGCAGCGAACCCCCTCCGTTATCACGCAAGTCCATTACAATACCTTCTACCCCGGCTGCTTTCAGGCGCTCAATTTCTTTGGCCACATCTTTAAAAGCATCGCGGTTGTCTTTATTTTCAAAGTTGATGTAGAATTTCGGCAGGTAAATTACCCCGAAAGTTTTATCGCCTTGTTTCACCACGCTGGATTTCGCATACGTCTCTTCCAACTCCACCACTTCACGAATGATGGAAATTATTTTTATGGTTCCGTCAACTTTTTTAACGGTCAGACGTACTTCAGTACCTTTTTTACCTTTGATCTTTTTCACCACATCGTCCAGTCGCATTCCCACTACATCAACCGGTTCGTCACTTCCCTGGGCCACTTTAAGGATCAAATCGCCTTGCTCCAGTTCTTTTCCGCGCCAAGCCGGTCCGCCCGGGATCAACTCGGAAATTTCAGTAATGTCGTTTTTCTTTTGCAAACGTGCCCCGATACCTTCCAAAGTACCGCTCATGGTTACATCAAAACGATCTTTTTCCTCCGGGGCAAAATAGAACGTATGCGGGTCAAAACGCTCCACAATAGCATTAATATAGATGGAAAACCAGTCGTTACGATCAAGATCGTCTACAAAATCAAAATACTCGTTCAAGGATTTCAAAGTGGTTTCACGGGAATCTTTTTCCATATCCGCCATGGTTTTCACTTTGTAACCTGCTTCATTCTTCTGTTTATCCTGCTCCAGTTTTTCCTTGTCTGTCACTGACGATAATACAGACAACTTCAGCTGTTTTTCCCAACGGCTTTTCAGCTCCTGTCTGTTTTTGGAGAACGGCAGTTTCTCATAATCCGTATCGATGGTCTCGTCTTTGTTGAAATCAAAAGGCTTGTCCAAAATCTCTTTGTAGATTTTTCTGGATTCGCTCATTCGCTCGATCAGACGGGAATAGGTCAATTCGAAAAATTTCAAATCCTTATTTCGGATCATGTCGTCAATCTGGGTTTCGTATTTTTTGAATTCCTCAATATCCGACTGTATGAAAAAACGTCTGGAAGGATCTATCGCATTGATATATTCTTTGAAAACACTTTTTGAAAACGTATCGTCCATTGCTATTGGATCGTAATGGCCTTTCTCCAATACAAACGTAAGAAGTTCCAAAAGAAGCCTGTCTTTTTCAGGGTCTTCTTTCTTGCTAGGCACAAAACTCCACAGTATAGCCGATAAAGCGGTTATCAGCAATACAATCTTATAATTTCTCTTCATAAACTGCCAAAAAGTATTCATTACTATTTTTCACTAAATTACATAAAAAAGGAAGCGTCTTTCTTAATGTTCCAATAATTTTTTGTTAAAGATTCCTTCAAGTTCTTAAAATCTAAAAAGCAAAAATTGTACCATACGAAAATAGAAATTGCTTACTTTAGCGAAAATAAACAATTAAGCGGTACCATGACAAAAAAACCTTTGATTTTAGTGACCAACGATGACAGTATTGTGGCACCCGGCATCCGGGCTTTAATCGAAGTCATGAAAGAAATCGGAGAGGTGATCGTGGTGGCTCCGGACAGTCCGCAGTCCGCCATGGGGCACGCCATCACCATCAACAATACGCTGCACCTTGAAAAAGTAACGATTGACAAGGAACTGGAAAACGAATACAGTTGTTCGGGCACCCCGGTTGATTGTGTTAAAATTGCGGTACATGAAATCCTGAAACACAAACCGGACTTATGTGTATCGGGCATCAACCACGGCTCGAATTCCTCTATCAATGTAATTTATTCCGGTACGATGTCTGCAGCTGTGGAAGCCGGTATAGAAGGCATACCCGCGATAGGTTTTTCGCTGCTGGATTACAGCTGGAATGCCGATTTTGAACAAGCAAAGCCATACATCAAGAAAATTGCGCTGGAAGTCCTGGAAAAAGGCTTACCCACAGGGGTGGTTTTAAACGTCAACCTGCCAAAGACCACCATAAACGGTATAAAAATATGCCGTCAGGCCAAAGCGGTATGGGAAGAGCGTTTTGACAAACGGGTGAATCCGCTGGGCAAAGAATATTATTGGCTTTCGGGAGAATTCGTTAATCTGGACAAAGGCGAAGACACGGATGAATGGGCCTTAAAACACAACTTCATTTCAATAGTACCAGTACAGTTCGACCTTACCGCACATCATGCCATTCAGGAACTGAACACCTGGAGTTTATAAAAATCAAATGATCAAAAATGAATAAAAAAGATTTGCTTATCGGGTTTATCATCGGATTGGTTTCCGCCACTTTAGGCTGCCTCCTTTTTCTGTTTTTTTTCACCAAAATCCGCTCAGTTGAAGCGCTGCAAACGATTCGGGACTATGGTTACATGGGCAAACTGATCACTTTGGGCGCAATTTTCAACATCATTGCCTTCTTCTATCTTCTGAACAAAGACAAAGAAGTAATGGCCCGAGGCGTAATCCTGGCCACCATCGTATTGGCTATTTTAACCGTAATTCTTTAAAAATGAAGTACTACATCATTGCAGGAGAAGCTTCCGGTGATTTGCACGGTTCGAATCTGATGAAAAATATTTTCAAGCACGATCCTCAGGCGGACATTCGTTTTTGGGGCGGCGACCTGATGCAACAAGCCGGCGGGACTTTGGTAAAACATTACCGCGATTTGGCCTTCATGGGATTTGCCGAAGTACTCATGAACCTGAAAACCATATTGGGGAACATAAAATTCTGCAAGGCCGATATCCAAAGATTCCAGCCTGATGTACTCATTTATATTGACTATCCGGGGTTCAACATGCGAATAGCCAAATGGGCTAAAAAAGAAGGCATTAAAAACCATTATTATATTTCTCCGCAAATCTGGGCGTGGAAAGAAAGCCGCATTAAAGCCATCAAACGCGATGTCGACAAAATGTATGTGATTTTGCCTTTTGAGAAAGATTTTTATGAGAAGAAGCACCATTTCCCGGTTGAATTTGTAGGACATCCGCTGATTGACGCCATTCACAACCGACCAGTGACCGATCCGGAACAGTTCAAAAAGGAAAATCATTTAGATAACAGACCGATCATTGCGCTTTTACCGGGCAGCCGAAAACAGGAAATTGCCAAAATGCTTACTGAAATGTTGGCGGTCATGCCGGATTTTCCTAATTATCAGTTTGTCATTGCTGGGGCACCAAGCCAGGAATTTTCGTTTTACCAGCAGTTCCTTACCAACGATCAGGTACATTTCATCTCCAACAAAACGTATGATTTACTGAGTGTGGCGCATGCTGCTTTGGTAACTTCGGGAACCGCAACCCTTGAAACCGCCCTTTTCAAAGTGCCGGAAGTGGTTTTATATAAAGGGAACTGGATTTCGTATCAGATTGCCAAACGGATCATCACCCTGAAATACATATCCTTAGTAAATCTGATCATGGACCGGGAAGTCGTTACCGAACTGATTCAGCACGACTGCAATCCGAAGCGCATAAAAGCTGAATTGGAAAAACTTCTTGCACCGGAACATCGTTCGGAAGTATTGCTGCAGTACGACGAACTGGAACATAAATTGGGCGGTGAAGGCGCCAGTGAAAAAACGGCCGAATTAATCATTGCAGCCTTAAAATAAAGTATTTTCTTATCATATATTGCATTTTGACGAGAAAAGGGGAAACTTACAGTCCTTTTTCAACTTTTCCGATGATTTGTTTGTAAATTAGAGTATGACTTGTATTTGCAAACCATGAGCGAGCACTTTAAAATACTAATCCTCGAAGACAATCCCAGCGATGCGGATTTACTGATGCGGGAACTGAAAAAATCAGCCCTGTTATTCGACTTTGAAATCGTAAGGAACCGGGAATCGTTTGAAGATGCTTTGCACCGTTTTAGTCCAAGCCTGATATTGTCCGACTTTAACCTGCCCACTTTTGACGGGTTAAACGCCTTCCTCATCAAACAAAAAATCTCACCGGATGTCCCCTTTTTAATCGTTTCCGGGGCCATCGGTGAAGAAAGAGCCGTAGAACTGATCAAAAACGGGGTAACGGATTATGTTCCAAAGGACAAACTCTTTACACTATCCCAAAAAATCGACAGGGCACTCAAGGAAGTGGAAGAAAAGCGGGAGAAAAAAATCGCAGAAGAAAAAATAACGGAACAGAACCAGAAATTGCTGGAAATTGCCAACCTGCAATCCCACCAGATCCGTAGGCCGGTCGCTGATATATTGGGGCTGATTGATTTGTTCAACACCGAAAATGCCGCCGATCCTTTAAACCTGGAGATATTGTCAAAACTTGAAGTGGCCGCAAAAGACCTGGACACGATCATCCGTGAAATTGTCGTGAAAACGGAGAACATCTGAAGCTTTTTATTTTCAACATGCCAGTTGTTATCGGCTAAAAATCAGTAGAAAAACTATCCATAGCCTTTCATTTTAGTATTACTATTCTTAAAAAATTCGTATCTTTAAAGGACGATATTTTTTTTTATTGAAAAAACTACTTTCAATATTTATATTTCTGGCTTGTGTTTTTAACACACAACAAAGTTGTATTGCGCAAAATTCAAAAATTGATTCCCTCCAAATCTTATTAAAAAAGAAAATTGCAGATACTACAAAAGTCAGTATACTGACGGCACTCAGCGATGAGTTCATTTCTTACGACATCAAAACGGCGGAAAACTATTCCGGTCAGGCTTTGGATTTAGCAAAAAAAAAGCATACCAAAGCGGGTGAAGCTTATTGTTATATAGTACTCTCAAAGATTGAACGTTCAAAAGGCAATCAGCTGGAATCGCTCAACAAAATCATTATAGCCATAAAAATATTCGAACAGTTACATCACAAAAAAGGACTGGCAGAAGCGTACTTTGAACTCGGCTATCTGTATAAGGACACCGATAATTATAAGAAATCCATAGAAAGCTTCACGAAATCCCTGACACTCTACAATGAAATTCATGACGAATTAAATGCAGCCTTATGCCAAATGGTTATGGGCCATGTAAATGCCGACCACGCCTGGGTTGTAAAAGATACCGCTTATTTGCGCAATACCTTAAATTTATACGGAAAAGCGCTCGACTATTACACCAAAATCGACAACAAGGAACGAATTTGCGTTTCCTTACTGAACCTTGCCAATTCTTATCTGGGTTACGACAGGCTGATCCCTTCGGAAGCTTTTCTGAAAAAATCCCTGGAGTATTCCAACCAATCTTTAAAGATTAGTATAAGCATGAAAGACAACACCCGAACCGCCATCAACCTGCTCAATATCGGGGAAGCATATCGGGCGTTAAAAAAATACCCGGAGGCCGTCAATTATTTATCAAAAGCATATGCCCTAACCGAAAAAAGCGTAGGCACTGATATCAAAATGGCTGCCATCCGCCAACTGATCCTTACTTACAAGGAGACCGGTTCGTTTGACAAAATTTTTAAATTGTCTGACCAAGCCGTTCCCATTGCTCAGAAAAACCACTACATAGGTTATTTAAAGGAGCATTACAAAATAATGTCTGAGATATATTCCGCGTTAAACAGTCCAAAAAAAGCCTATGAAAACCGTCTGCTTTACGAGGTATATACCGACAGCATCCTGAATGAAGAAAAGGCAAATGCCCTGATAAAATACCAAATCGAATTCGAATCCGAAGCCAAGGACAAAGAAATTGCTTTATTGAACAAAAACCAGGAGCTGCAGGACACCAAAATCGAACAGCAACAAACCATCCGTAATGCCCTGGCCGCTGCGGTAGCCTTGACTTTATTATTATTATTACTTCTGTACAGTCGGTTTAAAAACAACATCAAGACCAGCCGGATCATCAAAGAGAAGAACAAAAAACTTGAAAAACTCTCCATTGTGGCCCGCGAAACCGCCAACGGTGTTTTCATAACCGACAAAAACGGAAATGCCGAATGGTTCAACGAAGGGTTCTCAAAACTCTTCGGTTGGGAAAATCTTGAAGAATACCTTGAAAAAAGGGGACGGAACATCTCCGAAGTAAGCGGCAAAAACGACATTAAAGAAGTCATCAAAAAATGTGTCTCGGAAAAAAAATCAATTATTTACGACGCCATAAACCCGACTAAATACGGCACTGAAATTTGGGTCCAAACCACCCTTACCCCTATTTTCAACAAATCCGGAGAACTGAAAAACCTAGTTTTTGTTGATGCCGATATCACCGAACTGAAAAACAGCGAAGAACGCTATTCTAAGGTAAACAAGGAACTGGAGGCCTTCTCTTATTCCGTCTCCCACGACTTAAGGGCGCCTTTGCGGGCCATCAACGGATATTCGCAAATCTTAAAAAGCGATTACGGCCTTTTGTTTGATGAGGACGGGAAAAACATACTGGAAGCCATTTTGAACAATTCCAGAAAAATGGGGGAACTCATCGACGACCTGCTTACATTTTCAAGACTGGGGCGAACCGAACTCAATACCACTATGCTCAACATGGAAGATTTGGTAAAAGCTGTTTTAGAAGAACAGATCCGTCCGGAAGATCCTTCGGTTGAAGTTACGATAAACGAAATACTTCCAGCCAAAGGAAGCCCCTCCTTACTTACGCAGGTTTGGGTCAACCTTATCTCCAATGCCCTGAAATTTTCGAAAGACAAAGAAAAAATAAGGATTGAAATCGGTTCTTACCAAGAAGAGGACATTATCATTTATTACATCAAAGACAACGGAGCCGGATTTGACATGCAATATTATCATAAACTCTTCGGTGTTTTTCAGCGTTTGCATTCACAGGAAGAATTTGAAGGAACCGGAATTGGTTTAGCCATTATACAACGGATTATCCAACGGCATAACGGAACCGTCTGGGCCGAATCAAGACTGACCCAAGGATCATGTTTTTATTTCAGTTTACCTGCTGTTAGCGGTATAGTGTAAATAACAACAACAAAAATAACTTTTGCAATTTATTTTATTATGCGTAAGTAATTATTTATATTTATTAACCTTATATCAAGATTACGTAATTAATTGAAAAAAATATTTTTCATATTACCCACATTTATTCTAAGCATTTTTGTAATGCCGTTAGAAGTTATATCACAAAATTCAAAAAGGACAGATTCTCTTGAAAATTATATAAAAGCCCCAACTACAGATAGTATTAAAGCAAATGCATTAATAGTATTAAGTGGTGATTTAATCCAGTACGATATAAAAAAAGCGGAACGTTATGCTTCTGAAGCGTTGCATATAGCTCACAAAATAAAATCTCAAAAATTAGAAGCGGATGCGTTTTTAGCTTTTTCAAAAATTCATCGCATCCAAAACAACTTTTTACTTGCACACGATAAAGCAATTGCTTCATCAAAAATATTTGAAAACCTTAATGATAAAACCGGGCTTGCTAATTCTTATTTTGAACTGGGATGTATTTATAAAGGAATTGATAGTTATAAAAAATCCATGGAGAATTTCACCAAATCGCTCCAGCTATACAAAGAAACCGGAGATAATCTAAAAGCAGTCAATTGTCAAACATTAATGGGGCATCTGAATATAGATCGTGCCCATGAATTAAAAAAAACAATATACCTCGACAAAGCTTCATCTTTGTATATTGAAGCTTTAAACTATTATAAAAAAACACAAAATAAAAAGAAAATTTGTGACGGCCTGGTAAACATGGCCAATGTATATCTTAATTACAATCAGCTTTCGCCCTCTGAAACCTATCTGAATAAATCAATCGATTATTCTAATCAATCCCTGAAAATAAGCCATGAACTCAACGATCAATTAAGTATTAGCTACAACTTAATCAATATTGGGGAAGCCTATTATGCTCAAAAAAAATATGACATCGCTTTAGACTACTTCCTTAAATCGTATGAGGCTGCTAAAAAAAGTGGTAATGTCATTTCCTTACTTTTCCCTTTACAAGACATTACCATTACTTACAATGCAATCAAAGAATACCATAAAGCTTTAGAATTTTCTAAAAAGTATATCGAAACAGCCAAACAAAGTAATTATAATGGTGATTTGAAAAATCATTACAAATTACTTTCAGAGATTTATACGGCACAAAACAATTTTGAAAAAGCCTATGAAAACCGCTTGTTATATGAGAGCTACTCTAACATTATACTGAATGAAGAAAAGGCAAAAGCACTAATCAAATCACAAATAGAATTTGAATCTGAAAAGAAGGATAAAGAAATTGCCTTGCTTAGCCAAAATCGTGAATTACAGGATGCCAAAATAAAGCAGCAAAATACTATTCGCAATTATTTAATTGCAAGCATTCTATTGATCTTATTGCTTTTGATGGTAATTTACAATCGTTTTACCGTAAAAGCAAAAACCACTAAAATAATTGAAGAAAAAAACAAAGAACTTCAAAAGCTTTCCATAGTAGCACGCGAAACCGCCAATGGTGTACTCATTACCAATGCTCAAGGCAATTTAGAATGGTTTAATGAAGGATTCTCCAAATTATTCGGCTGGAAATCTATTGAAGAATATACAAATGAAAGAGGCCGAAACATTTTTGAGGTAAGCGGAAATGACAACATAGACAATCTGATTAAAGAAGCCGTTGAACAAAAAAAATCCATTATTTATGAAAATGCAGTAGCCACAAAAAATCATACTGAATTATGGATCCAAACCTCCTTAACTCCTATTTTTAATCAAGATTGGGAATTAAATAAATTAGTATTTATCGAAACCGATATTACAAAATTAAAAAACTCCGAAGAACAATTATTGGAAGCAAACAGAGAGCTGGAGGCCTTTTCGTACTCCGTTTCCCATGATTTGCGTGCACCTCTTAGAGCTATCAACGGTTATTCAAAAATTTTGCAGGAAGATTGCGCAACAAAGCTAAACGCTGACGATATGAATGTGCTTAATGCAATCCTGGAGAACTCAGGAAAAATGGCGGAACTCATCGACGATTTGCTCACCTTTTCCAGATTGGGAAGAACGGAAATGAATACTACTTTGCTGAATATGGAAGAGTTGGTACAATCCGTTTTAGAAGAACAGATCCGTCCGGAAGATGCTACGGTTGAAGTCACGTTAAACAAAATGCTGCCGGTCAAAGGAAGTCCTTCCTTACTTACACAGGTTTGGGTCAACCTCATCTCCAATGCCCTGAAATTTTCGAAAGACAAAGAAAAAATAAAGATTGAAATCGGCTCTTACCAAGAAGAGGACGCTATCATTTATTACATCAAAGACAACGGTGCAGGTTTTGACATGCAGTACTATCACAAGCTTTTTGGGGTTTTTCAACGACTCCATTCGCAGGAAGAATTTGAAGGAACCGGCATAGGACTGGCCATCATCCACAGAATTATTAAGCGCCATGGCGGAACGGTCTGGGCCGAATCGACTTTGGGTGAAGGCACTATTTTTTATTTCAGTTTACCAAGTATAACCTAATCGATAACCACATGAAATACAACAATATTGATATCGTATTTGTAGATGACAACATGGACGATGCCACGCTAACGCTGCGCGCACTCAGAAAAGGCGGCTTGAGCAACACCATTATCCATCTAAAAGACGGCGCGGAAGCCCTGAGTTTTATGTATGCACAAGATGAATTTAGTTCCCGCAACAAAAGCCAGCACCCGAAACTGATCTTGTTGGATTTAAAAATGCCGAAAGTATCCGGGCTTGAAGTACTGGAAAAGTTAAAAACGGATGCGGATTTTAAAACTATCCCAATAGTGATCCTGACCTCCTCAAAAGAAGATCCGGATGTAAAAAAATGCTATGAATTGGGTGCAAATAGCTACATTGTAAAGCCCGTAGAAAGCGAGAATTTTTTTTCAGCAATAAAGGAACTCGGTTTTTTCTGGATGATTTTAAACCATCCGGCAAAATAATAACCGGTAAATTATAACTTTGTGTTATGGACAAACCAAAAACTTTAGCCTTAATTGATGATGATGAAATCATCGTGTACCTGACCCAACGGATTGTTTCGGAAACCAATCTTGTTGAATTGATCAAGGTGTTCCGAAACGGCCAGGAAGCCCTTGATTTCATCAAAGAAAACCTAAAAAACCCAGAAGCGCTACCGGAAATTATTTTCCTCGACCTTTCCATGCCCATCATGAACGGTTGGGAGTTTTTGGAGCATTTCCATAACATTAAAGACCAAATCCAAAAACCCATTACGATTTACGTCATTACTTCCTCGACTTCTTCCGAAGACATGACCAGGGCCAAACAAATCAGTGAAGTACACGATTATCTTATCAAACCGGTCACCAAAGCAAATTTTATTGAAGTCATCAGTAAATTATAATTTTAAATAAAATTCTTACAAATATTGTAAAATTCTGATGGATTTTAGCTATTTTCGTTTTATGAAAGTAGCGAAATTTCCTATATTTATAATAAGTACTGGCTTTTGTTTAGGCATTACGGCAGACCATTTTGCCGCTTTCAAACCACTTACCGTAATTGTTTTTTGCCTTACTACCCTACTGATTTTAGTAGTAGCCGGAAGAATAGCCAAAAAAGATCTAGTCCAAAAAAATTATTTTGGATTTGCTGTGCTGCTTACGGCGGTTTCCTGTGGTTTACTAGCGCATTGCCTCCAGTCTGAAGTCAATTATGATCATCATTACAGCCATTATTCAAAAAAGGAAAACAACCTGATTATCGGAACCATTGCCGAGCGTTTGAAACCCAATGCTTATGCTGAAAAATACTATCTGAAAATATCACAAATCAACAAGCAGGGAGCCTCTGGGAAAATTTTACTAACTGTTCCTAAAAAAGAATTCCCTAAGCAATTCAAAGCCGGAAGCCAACTGATGATCTATGCTGATCTGCAAAGTATTCCAAAATCGATAAACCCATACCAATTCGATTATGCGGGCTACCTGGAAAAACAACAGGTGTACCATCAGATTTATTTAAAAAAACAAAACACCCATTTTCTTGCTCTTAAACAAAACAAGGATTATCACATTGAGCACTATAGAAACACCTTACTGAACAGTTTTCAGATCCATCATTTTTCAGAAACCCAACGCAACATCATCAAAGCACTGCTTTTGGGTCAGCGTCAGGATCTTGATGCAGCAATCAATCAGGAGTATACCGATACCGGCGTTGTACACATACTGGCCATTTCGGGTTTGCATATTGCCATACTGTACGCCATGCTGCAGCTTTTACTGACACCTTTATCGCGTTTCCGAAAGGGTAAACTTTGGCAATTAGTGATTTCACTTGGCTTGCTTTGGAGCTTTGCGCTCCTTTCAGGCATGTCTGCTTCGGTGGTTCGTTCTGTGGTGATGTTCAGTTTTATGAGTTTTGGACTGTATCTGAACAAAACAAGTAACATGTACCATGCCATGGCCGTTTCCGCGCTTACCATCCTGTTTTTCAAACCGAATTTCCTTTTTGATGTCGGTTTTCAGCTCAGCTATGCCGCAGTATTTGCCATTGTCTGGCTGCAACCTTTGTTCCGAAACTTTTACAGTGGTAAAAGCCGCATTGTAAGGTATTTACTGGATTTGGCAATCATTTCCATAATTGCCCAAATTGGTGTGCTGCCCATCAGCCTCTATTACTTTCATCAGTTTCCAAGTCTGTTTTTAGTGGCAAATCTGGTGGTCATTCCGCTGTCCAGTATTATCCTGGTTTTTGGTGTTTTTATACTCCTGATGAATTTCATTTGGCCACAGGCTTCTGTCTTTCTGGGACAACTCCTGTCTTTGTCTATTGAACTGATGAATACTTACATCGCCTGGATTGCTTCATTCAGGGATTTTACCTTAAAAGAAATCCCTTTTACGCTTCCTTTACTGATAAGCCTGTATCTTTTGATCGGGACAGGCGTTTTTTGGTTTTACAGAAAAACCTACCATCGTCTGACTGCTTTGCTTTTCAGCGGAATGGTGTTTCAGATAGTAGTGCTTTACAGCATGCATCAAAGTCGAAACCAAAACGAATTCGTCGTCTTTAACAACAAAAAAACAAGCCTCTTGGCGGAAAAAAGAAACAATACGATTTTAGTATATACGGATGAGCCACAAGCAGCACAAAACCAAAACCTAAAGGTGTATAACAGAGGAAATTTTAATCAGCGGCTGGAAATACATCCTCTTGAGAATACCGCTTTTTACAAGGACAAACGAATATTGATTGTAGACAGTACCGGCATTTACAATTCGCTGACAAAAAAGCCGGAAATCGTTTTGCTTACCCAATCGGCCAAAATAAACCTGGAGCGGCTAATCCTGACACTACATCCCAAACAGATTATTGCAGACGGTTCCAATTACAGAAAAACCGTGGTGCGCTGGAAAGCCACTTGCGAAAAAGAAAAAATCCCTTTCCACGCTACTGCCGAAAAGGGATTCTATAGAATTAATTGATTTTTTTGAGCTCGTCAATCAGCTGGTCTGCTGTTCTGTACCCGATAATGGCCGGTTTCACCTCTCCTTTCACATCCAGAACATAAACGGACGGATAGCCCTGAACCTTCAAAAAAGACGTGAATTCGTGAGCGGAATTACGGCCTTTTCGGTTTGGGTCAAAGTTTGGATTGGTATACTTCTTACCTTGGTGGTTCACTTCCGCAGTCCCTTCGCCGTTGAATTTTACCGGAAAATAATTTTCGTTGATGTACGCGACAAATTTCGGATCGTGAAACGTGTTCTTATCCAGCATTTTACATGGACCACACCAATCGGTATAAACATCCATAAAAATCGGTTTTGCTTTTTTAGGCTTTTTCTGTTGTAAAGCCAATGCTTCGTCGATAGTCATCCATTTTATTTCGGCCTCCTGTGCCTGAACCGCCAAACTTCCCAAAACTAAGAAGAAGGCAAATACCATTTTTTTCATTCTTATCCTTTTTTATTGTGTGTTAATATCTGATTGGCACCTTTTAACCATGCCTCAGGTCCACCGGCAACATATCCGGTACTGCCCAACTGGGTCAAATTGATGTTCCCTTCCGGTTTTTTCTCGGCGGTAACAAACCAAATAGTCGGGTAACCCTGTACCTTAAGTGCGTTTTGCAAACCATAGTTTTGCTGCATCATAGCGGGTTCCAACTGTTTTTTTCTTGGAAAGTCCAACTCCACCAGCACCACATTATCCTTTGCCCATTTTACAAATTCAGGTTGGTGAAAAACTTCTTTCTGCAAACGAATGCACCAGCCACACCAATCGCTTCCCGTAAAGAAAAGCAACATCGGTTTCTTCTCCTTTTGTGACACTTCCATGGCTTTGTCAAAACTGGTCAACCATGTCAATTCGCTTTCCTGCGCCTTAACAGCACTGAAACTTGCAAAAACAAATAAAAGTAAAAGTATTCTTTTCATCATCATTGTGGTTTTCAGCATACTAAATAACAAAAATAATGCCGATTTGCACTATTATTTAACGTCTTGCATTAATTTTTTAACCAATGGCGAGATTGCAATAAGCGCTACCCCGGCAATTAAAGCATATATCGCCAGCTGCTCGTAGCCATCGGCATACACGTTTAATTTTTCCAGATTGGTTGCATTTGCCGAAGCTTCCGCAATGTTCGCCCCTAGCAACCCTGCAAAATACTGTCCGTAGGCACTGGCCAAAAACCACATCCCCATGATTACCGCCTGGGTTTTCTGTGGCGACAGTTTTGTCATAGCACTCATCCCGATAGGTGACAGACACAATTCCCCGAAGGTTATGATAAACCACCCGAAAGTAAACAAATCCAAAGAGGTTTTCCCGTCCGGACCGGCAAAAAATTTCGTATAGTAGAACACCCAGAAACCACCGGCCAGGAATAAAAATCCTAATCCGAACTTTACCACGGTATTTGGTTCAATTTTCTTTTTGGCCATCCACAACCAAACCATTCCCACCAAAGCCGCGAAAGCGATTACAAACAAGGAATTTGCCGAATTGTTAACGCCGTTGGGATCCAACTCAAAACCTAAAACGGTATTATGAAGGTTATTAGCAGCAAAAAGACTTAAAGAGCCACCACTTTGTTCAAAAAAGGCCCAAAAGAAAATGGAAAAAATGATAAAAACCAAAGCGGCCAATAATTTCAAATTCTCTTCTTTTGAGAAATTTTTCATCTCATAAAAAAGATATAAAATCGAAGCCGGACCAATCACCATCATGAAATAATCCGTGTATTCTGTATTAGCTACCATCAATATGATAACCGGTACAATTGCCAAAGATCCTATATAAGTAGCAATTTCAAAAATTTTACGTTTTGAAGCTTCCAGATGCATTAAAGGTGAAAGCCCTATTTCCCCAAGACTTTTTTGGGTTTGTGTAAAGGTCAGCAAACTGATAATCATTACAACGGAAGCAAATCCGAAAGCAAAATTCCAACGCAAATGCTCCGGAACAAATGAAGCCCAAAGATTCCCATTAGCAACTGCAATACAGATATAACCTCCAATTAAAGCCCCCAAATTAACTCCGGCGTAAAACAAGGAAAACCCTGCATCACGTCGCACATCGCCATCCTTATACAACTGTCCTACCATTGAGGAAATATTAGGCTTAAAAAAACCGGTTCCTACAATAGTAAACGAAATTCCTAAAAAGAAGAAGTTCTTAGGGTCTACAGCCAGAATAATACTTCCGACAATCATCAAAAGCCCACCCCAGAAAAGAGAACGGCGCAATCCTAAAATCTTATCGGCAAATAATCCTCCAATAAAGGTGAAGGCATATACCCAGGCCTGAGTAGCTCCGTACTGCAAATTGGCAGTAGTTTCGTTCATCGTTAACTGACTTACCATAAATACAGTAAGCATCCCACGCATCCCGTAGAAACTGAAACGTTCCCACATTTCACTGAAAAACAAATACCAAAGCTGCTTTGGATATTTTCCTTTAAAATCCTGAATTTGTTCTATACTGGTCATCTTAATTCAATCCTTTTTCACGCATTACGGCGTTTAAGCGTTTCAAAATCGAAAGCCCTAACAACGTTGCAAATAATAATAATCCACAGTTTACAATAAAAAAATTGGCCTTGTTCTCATAATCGTACCACATACTGGCCAACACCCCTGATAATTTATTCCCGATGGAAATCGACAGGAAGAAACCTCCCATCATCAAAGCCGTTAAACGCGGAGGGCTTAACTTGGACACGATGGACAATCCCATTGGAGACAGGCACAATTCCCCTACGGTAATCACACCATAAGTTCCTACCAGCCATAACGGTGATACTTTTACAGCGCCGTTACTTCCAATATACACCGCAGCTACCATGAACAAACATGATAAAGCCGATATGAATAATCCCAATACAATTTTAGACGGCGTGGTCGGTTCTTTCCCTTTACGACGTAACAATGCAAAGAAGCCTACAACCAAAGGTGTCAACACTATAATCCAGCCCGGGTTGATCGATTGGAACAATTCGGTATTGATTAACGATACTTTCTGCTCCGGATTGGCTTCTAAAGCCGCTCGCTGCTGCTCTGAAACATTGGTAAAATACACGTCTTTTCCTTGTACTTTTATCGGTTCTCCAGCATCGTCTTTCTCGGCCTGAAACTGACTGTCGTATTTCTGCACTTCCTTGGTCTGGAAATCTTTCTGATCCACCAGGTAAATATTTTCTAAAGCACTTTCCGTTGCACCGGTAACCTGACGGTCCGTATAGTAATTTGCCCATCGGGTTAGCGCTGTTCCGTTCTGTTTGAATACCGCCCAGAACAACATCCCTACCGCAAAAATGGCCAATAGAGCACCCAAGGGTCTTTTGTCTTCGTGATTAGCCTTCAGGTACAATCGAACGTAGAAAATAATCACCGGGATACACGCAAAAATGAACGCATCGGTAGAATCACTTTTGAAGATATTCCCCGGAATGATCCATCCTATGACCCCTGCAACAATCGCCGGTAAAAATACACTTGATAAAATACGGTTCAAACTGATATCGCCTTCCTGCTTTGGTTTCATCACGTTGGCATGTTCCAAATGTTTTTTACCTAAGAAGAAGATAATCAAGCCTAGGAACATTCCTACTCCAGCCGTTATGAAAGCGGCACTCCAGCCGTACTGGTTGCGCATAAACGCAGCAATGATGTTACAGATAAAGGCACCAATGTTGATCCCCATGTAGAAAATGTTATACCCTGCGTCTTTATTGGCTTTGTATTCTTCGGTAGAATATAAATTCCCCACCAATGTGGAAATACTCGGTTTAAAGAATCCGTTCCCCACAATAATCAATGCCATGGAAACGTAAAAAGCGGTCAGGTTGTGAAACCCTAATCCTATGTAACCGCATCCCATCAGGAAACCTCCTAAATAAATTGCTTTGAAATACCCTAAAACCCTATCGGCAAGGAAACCTCCTAAAAACGGGGTTAAGTAAGTCAATGCGATATAGGTTCCGAAGATATCATCGGCATATTTGTCTGAAAAAGCCAAACCACCAGTGGCAGCAGGGTCAATCATGTACAAAACAAAAATCCCGATAATCAGATAATAACCAAAACGCTCCCACATTTCGGTAAAAAACAAAAAGAGTAATCCTTTAGGGTGTTTATTTTTCATAGTTATAAATTAAAAAAGCCTGTAACTGGGTTACAGGCTTGAAAGATATAAAATATTTTCGAATGGGCTTATCTTACGCCGTGCATCATTCTTTTTAACATTGGCGTCAATAAGAATAAAATAACCGAAGCTACTCCACACAACACCACAAATACCATGAAAAATTCAAACAAATTGTGAATTTCAAAACCGGCAAAAGTCTTATAATGATCACTGATCTGATTATCTGCTAACAATTTAGCCTGTTCTGCGGTTAAGGCAACTTTCTTATCTAAAACTTCCTGTAGATTAATACCAAGCTCTTTCGCTTTTTTGAATTTATCTCCGGTAGCCGGTAAAATAGAACCCAATGTTCCTGCTAAGGCGTAACCTGCAGCATTCGAAATAAAGAAAACACCATATAGTAATGAAGCGAAACGTTTTGGCGCCAATTTACCTACCAATGAAAGACCGATTGGTGACAGACACAATTCTCCACAAGTCTGGATAAGGTATAACAAAACCAACCATTTTACTGCTAACAATCCTGAAGTCCCTAAATCTTTAACATTATGAGCGATGATAAAATAACTCAACGCAATAATTGCCAAACCAAGCGCTTGTTTGTTAGGGGAAATCGGCTCTTTTCCTTTTGCTCTTAAAGTATCCCACATGATACTGAAAGGAACTGCCAACAACACTACGAACAATCCGTTAAAAATCTGAACCATTGAGGCTGGCATCTCCCAATTAAAGAAGTGACGATCCGTCTGGTTGGAAGCAATAAAGGTTAACGATGAACCTGCTTGCTCAAAAGCTGCCCAGAAAAAGATGATAAAGAATGAAATAATATAAATCACACAAATCCTTTGGGTTTCAATTTTAGTTAAAGTAGAGTCTAACAAAATCAACACTGCCAAAGAAATACCAGCTCCGTAAATGATCGGATAAATAATCCCTTTTACTAAAGTTCCGATTTCAAAATTGCTGAAACCAAACTCTCCTACAAGAAAATACCTGAAGGCAAAAAACAAAATCACGAACAAAACAGCAACGATTCCGATAGATTTCCCAGAAAACTTAGCCTGCTCGTCTACTTCACCATGCGCTACATTTTTGTTTGGTTTTGCACCGATTGCTTTTCCTTCCGGTGTAACTACATATTTATTTTTAAGGACGAAGAAAATCACCGTTCCTAAAATCATCGCGATACACGCCATTAAATATCCCCATTTGAACACTGTAGGATCTTGCACATCATTAACTTTTACATCAGCAAAAAGCGGTACAAAATATTGGCTCAATAATGCTCCGATGTTGATTCCCATATAGAAAATCGTAAAAGCAGAATCTAATTTCGTTTTAGCTTCAGCCGGGTATAAACTACCTACCATCGAAGAAATATTCGGCTTAAAGAAACCGTTACCAAAAATGATCACTAAAAGTCCAAGCCAGAACAATCCTTTGGACAAATTCAGATTGGTATCATAATTTGTTGCACTGTAAAACAATAAAAACTGCCCAATAGCCATTAAGGTACCTCCCAGCATGATACAGTTTCTGTTCCCTAAATACTTATCTGAAATGAATCCTCCAAGTAAAGGTGTCAAGTAGCATAATGCCAAAAATCCTCCGTAGATAATAGAAGCATTCGATTCCCCCAACATCAGGGCATGCACCATAAATAAAGTTAATATGGCACGCATTCCGTAGAAGTTGAATCGCTCCCACATTTCTGTTCCGAATAGTACCCAAAGCCCCTTTGGATGCCCTTGTTTAGCAGTAGTTTCGCTCATTTTTAGTTTTTGGTTTAAAATATATAGTTATTATAGTTTCTCCTTAATGAAATTGGTCATCTTGGTATACAACTGTAAACGGGTTTTACCCCCGAAGATCCCGTGATTTTTGTCCGGATAAATCGCCCAGTCAAACTGTTTGTTGGCCTGCACTAAAGCTTCAACCATTTTCATGGTATTCTGCACGTGTACGTTGTCATCAGCCGTTCCATGGATTAAAAGGAAATTCCCTTTAAGTTTACTTACGTGGTTGATCGGTGAATTGTTATCGTATCCGCCACTGTTCTCCTGAGGCGTCTGCATGTAACGCTCGGTATAGATACTGTCATAAAATCTCCAGCTGGTTACCGGAGCCACAGCGATAGCCGTTTTGAACACGTCTGCGCCCTGGAACAAACAGTTAGACGACATAAATCCTCCATAGGACCATCCGAAAATACCGATTCTCGATTTGTCTACATATGCATAGGTTCCGAACAATTTCGCCGCATCAATTTGATCTTCCACTTCGAATTTCCCCAATTCTTTCTGGGTACATTTCTTGAATTCCGCGCCTTTGAAACCGGTTCCGCGCCCGTCCACACACGCTACGATATAGCCTTGCTGCGCCAACATCATAAACCAATAATCATCGGTACTGTTCCAGTTGTTGTCCACTTGTTGGGATCCCGGACCGGAATATTGGAACATGAAAACAGGGTATTTTTTAGTCGGATCGAAATCTTTCGGTTTGATCATCCATGAATTTAGCTTATGCCCTTTTTCCGTGGTGATTTCGGTAAATTCTTTCGTTGGTAAATCGTATTTTGCCAGTTTCGTTTCAAGCGCTTCATTGGAAACAATCGTCTTGATTACTTTTCCGGTTTTGGTTTCCACTAAAGTATACTTAGGCGCATTTTTAGCGCTGGAATACGAATTGATAAAGTACTGGAAGTTAGGGCTGAAAGTCGCTCCGTTGGTACCGGTCAATGGGCTTAAACGCTTTTTGCCGGATCCGTTAAGTTTTATGCTGTACACATCGCGGTTGATTGAACCGTTTTCTGTAGATTGGAAATAAATAGTGCCGTTTTTCTCATCAAAACCGTAATACGCGGTCACTTCCCATTTCCCTTTAGTCAACTGATTTTTCAGTTTCCCGTTTTTGTCGTAGTGATAAATATGATTGAAACCGTCTTTTTCAGAAGTCCAGATAAAACTGTTGTCTTTTAAGAACGTAAGATTGTCGGTTACATCCACATACGCTTTGTCTTTTTCATTCAAAACCACTTTTGCAGCACCGGTAGTTCCGTCCACAAACAACAAATCAAGGTTGTTCTGGTGACGGTTCAGTACCTGCGCGCTTAACGTATTAACTTCATTAGTCCACTCGATACGCGCAATGTAGAAATCGTTGTATTTATCTAAATTTATTTTTTTGGTTGCTGCTGCTTTCACATCATAAACATGTAGCGAAACCTCAGAATTTTTCTCTCCGGCTTTCGGATACTTAAACACGTTCTGCGTTGGGTATAAGCCCTGAACATAAAGGTCCATTGAAAACTCCGGCACATTGGTTTCATCAAAACGGATGAAGGCAATTTTATCTCCCGAAGCATTCCAGTCAAAAGCGCGTACAAACGAAAACTCTTCTTCATATACCCAATCCGTGATTCCGTTGATTACGGCATTCTTTTTACCGTCTGCAGTAATTTGCGTATGTTTCTTTGACGCTACATCATACACAAACAGATTGTTTTGGTAAGCATAAGCGATTTTGGTACCGTCCGGTGAAAAAGTAGGCTCCTGCACTTTATAGTCGGCTAATTTCACTAAAGACTTTGACGCGGTATCGTAAATAAAATAATCGGCTACAAAGGAATGACGGAAAATCTGTTCCGAATTATTGGCAATAAGGATTTTCTTCTCGTCTTTGCTAAAGGTATAGGCATCAATCCCTTGCAATTCCTTGTGGTTTTTGGAATCTATCAAGGTGGCTACTTTTTCAAGCGTGGCGAAATCGTACAAGTCGATTTGGTTGGAACGAGTTGCCCTGTCAAAATTTAGTACGGTATACTGATTGGTATTTTTCATGGCCTCCAAGGCAGTCATACCCTGGGTTCTGAAAGCCCCTCCCCAAATTTCTTCAAGGGTAAGTTTTTGTTGCCCAAGTGCGGTGAACGATGTCAGCACCAATAAAAACAGACATTTTGTGATATTTCTCATAAGATTGATGATAAAAAAACTTCCAATTTTAGTGAAAATTTATCAATTGCTGGAAATTAATTTGTTAAAAGGCGAAAAATCAAATGATTTGCATTATATTTTATCGATGATTTTTAACACTTTATCGATATATTTTTAAAAATAAACACAAACAAACTGATAATTATTAGTTAAAGTGTTATATTTATTAGTCACTTGCTAAATCAGACTCCATACCCGTCGTATGATAAAAAAAATAGCGTTTTACAGCCTACTACTTTTTTTAGCTTGCCAAAACACATTTGGTCAGGTCTTCAACTATGAAATACTTGACCAAAACTCAGGATTACCTTCTTCTTCGGTAATCAGCATTACCCAAGACAGCCGCAATTTGATCTGGATCGGAACAGATGGCGCCGGGCTCATCCGTTATGACGGGCAAAATTTCCGCATCATCAACAAATCTAAAAAAGCGGAAGGTTTCTTTGTGACCGACATCGCCGAAGACTGCAACAAAAACATCATAGCCGCAACAAAGTTCACTGGCCTGCTGATATACAACGGCCAGGAATTCATCAAAGAACTGGATTATAAAAATTCCCCAATAAAAGGCTCTTATGTCCAGAAACTGATTCCTGCCCTTAACGGCACCTACTGTTTCACAGACAAAGAAGTTATTTTCCTTAAAAAAGATTACACACCGGTAGTTATTGCTGAATTCAACGGGGAATTTCCGGAAATCAATTCTGCTTTAATTGACGGGCTCTCTACCATATTTCTGGGCACACAAAACGGGATCCTTAAAATACAGGGCAAAAATGTAACTCGGTTCGAACCTGAAAAGTTTAGTGGCTACACCTGCCTGACCGCCATTGGTCCCGACCGGTTTGCCATCGGGAATTCGAAAGGCGAGGTATACAAATTAGTCTCCAAAAGCAAAACCAACTTTGAAATTTCTTTCGTCGACAAAGTGATGGTTTCCGAAAAAGAAGCGTTTTCCATCACCAAAATGCTTAAAGGGCGAAGCGGTTTTATATGGATGGCCGGCACCGGAAAACAAGGCCTGGCCATGCACATGAAAGGCTACACGAGTTTCATTAACGAAAAGAACGGGTTTACGGGAGAAAACGTTTTCTGTATGTACCAGGACAAAGGCGGCCAAATGTACATCGGAACCTACGGAACCGGGCTTTTCAGGACAAGCTCCCAAAATTTTTACAACTACAGCAATATCCCCGAATTAAAATCCCCGTATATCTTTTCGGTTTTAACCACTGAAAAAGGGTTGTATGCAGGGGTCTTAAACAAAGGGGTCTACTATTTCGAAGGCGACGAAGTGGAAGAACTCCGGCTCAAAACAAAACACCTTAACGGAAAAGGGGCTTCCTGTCTTTTCATGAATCACAAAAAAGAAGTACTGGCCACAACAACAGGCGGTGTATTCGTCGTAAGTGAAAGAGGATTGCTTCCGACACCGATCAACAGTAAACTTCCAAAGAATTTAGGCATCAGCAGCATCAAACAGGACAAGCAGAACCGGTATTTTATAGGAACCACAAAAGGTGTTTTAATAACAGATGCTGCCTTCAAACAAGTCGCTTTCCTAACCAAAATGAATGATGGACAGGAACTGGGAAACACCACCAGTCTTGAAGAAATAAACCCGAAACAATGGTATATCGGTACCAATATGGGACTTTTCAGGGTTACCGAAAAAAACTCCGGTTCCTTCGAAGTTTCCGCACCATTAATCGCCAAAACCGTAACCACTTCCTGTAAGGACAGCAATGGCAATTATTGGTTTGCCGGCTCCAACAAACTGCATTTCGTGAGCGGATCTACCATTAAAGCGTTCACTACTGAGCAAGGCCTGACGTCCACCTTTATCTACACGCTTTCTGCCGACAAGAACTCAAATATCTTTATCGGTTCGAATTTAGGAATCGACAAAGTAACCGTTACCAAAGAAGGTAAAATCACCAACATATACAATTACGATTCCGAGAACGGTTTTAAAGGACTTGAAACCAATGTAAGAGCACAGACTACCGACGAATACGGTAATTTGTTTTTCGGCACACCTAAAGGGCTCTACAAATACCTAACCCAATACAAGCCCCGCAACAAAGAGCAGGCCGTTTTAAAATTAACCGGCGTGGATGTTTTCAACCAGTCCAGAAACTGGGCTACCGAAACAGCCTCCAGTGATTATTGGTTCAACATTCCTGATCAGGGACATGTTTTTGACTCCAAGGACAACCAGCTTACCTTCCGGTTTGGCGTCATCAATTTTAAAAACGATTCCGAAGTCTATTACACCTATTACCTGAAAGGCGCAGACAATGCCTGGTCAAAACCGCTCAAAACAAGAGAAGTCACCTATACCAACCTAAACCACGGCGATTATACCTTCGAGGTAAAAATGGTAGATAAACTGGGGAATATCACAGGGCCGTCAGCCAATTTCCGTTTTGAAATCGAAGCACCTTATTATTACAAATGGTGGTTTCTGTTACCCGTTTTCTTTTTTATTGGACTGTTTGCAAAAATTGCTTTCGAAAAAGCTTCCACCTACAACAAAGATTTCATCAAGAATTTTGCGGAAGATTACGACAACTCCAACGAATTCCGTACCTACTATTTCTTCCTCGGTATCATTTTCCCACTGACGGAAGTCATCAACCTTTTCTTTATTGAACGGAGCAATTTCGACCTGATCGCCAACCTTATGGTAGGGATTTTTTGCTTCGCGATGTACTATTTCTCCAAAGACAATAAAAAAATACGGAATGCCTTAGGACCGGTTTTCATTATCTTCATCTGCCTTTACACCATCGTGGTAGTATACAAGATCATCACGGAGCCGTTTGATTTAATCACGTTTACTGAGTTCCTGCTGATTCTGTTCTTTTCATACAGTATTTTCAAGAAAGTGAACTACTACCTGTTTTTTGTCATATCACTTATTGCGGTTTTAATCGTTTTATTGTTCAACCTGACAGCGGAAACCAAACAAATCATCACACTGATTAACACTTCCTTTATTGTTCTGGTTATTAACTACGCCCGCCGGATTGCGATATTAAATGCCAACGACAAGATTATTTTCACCAACAGTATTATCAACAATTCCAACTCACTTACCATTGCCACCGACAATCAGGGGAATTTAACATTTTGTGGAAAATCGATAGAAAAGATTCTCGGCTATACCTCTGAGGAGGTAATGGGGCAGAATTTTTGGAAACTAACACAAGATGAGTATTTTAAAGAAATAGATTACAATTCCATCTATGTACCTGAATCAGTTTACATCCGAAAACTCCGCTGTAAAAACGGAGAATACAAATACATCCAATGGGCCGATCAAAAGTACAGCGACAACCTTTTTGTGGCCAACGGACAAGACATTACCGGCAAAGTATTGGTGGAAGAACAATACCGGAACCTGGTGCAATACGCCTCGGATATCATTTTCGAAATCGACCAGAAAGGGTTTTTCACCTTTGTAAACCAATTTGCAGAAAAATCCCTTGGTTACCCGCTGGATTATTTTATAGGTAAGCATTTCTCAGAGCTGATCCCGTCAGAATATGCCAAAATGGTGAACGACTATTATGTTTTACACAATTTAGACGATTCCGAATTTGATGTGATTGAATTCCCGATTGTAAAAAAAGACGGAGAAAAACTATGGGTTTCCCAGAAAGTAACCGTCAAAAAGGATGACAAAGGCAAAACCATCGGCTATTCGGCTATCGTAAGAGACATTACTGCTTCCAAAAAAAGTGAACTGGAAGAAAACCTGCGCAAAGAAAGAAGCCTGAGCCTGAACCAAACCCTGAACAAAATTTCCACCATTAATTTCCTGCAGTATGAAAGCCAGGAAAAACTGATTCATCATATTATGAAACAAGCGGCCTTAGCCATGGGGATTGACCGCTCAAGTTTATGGAACAACTACAACGATTATATCGAACTTTACACCTTATATGAAAAGGCAACGGACTCCTATCATTCCGGAAAAACACTGCACAAAAAAGACTATCCCATTTACTTCAATGCCATTGAAAACAGGGGAAGTATTGTAGCAGACGATGTGGAAACCGATCCGGACACCGTAGAATTCACAAACGATTACATCAAAACCTACAACATAAAATCACTGCTGGATTTCCCGATTATCGTTTCCGGGGAACTGGTGGGCGTAACTTGCTATGAAACCATCGGACAGGCTAAAAAATGGAGCCTTGATGAAATCAATTTTGCCCGAACCGTAGCCGATATTATCGCTTTGGCCATAGAAACCATAAAACGTAAAAACGCCGAAGAACAGATCATTTTCAAAAGCGAGATCCTTACCTCGATTGCCATTACTACCGACCGCCTTTTAAAAAGTGAAAACGTAGGGCAGATTTTCGAGGAATCCATGCGCTACATTGGAGAAGCCACCAAAGTGGACCGGGTGTATTATTTCGAAAACGATCCGAACAGCAATCTGATGAGCCAGCGTTACGAATGGACAAAAGACGACAGTTTAAAAGAAATCGACAATCCGGAACTGCAAAACATTCCGCATGACGCTTATCCGGAGTTCATGCACAAACTGCTTAAAAACAAACCTTACATCGCCAAGGTTAAAGAAGTGAAAGATGAAAGTTTGAAAGAAATCCTTCAGGAACAGAAAATACAATCGGTATTAATCCTGCCGATCTTTATCAAAGAAACTTTTGGCGGGTTCATCGGTTTTGACGACTGCACCATCGAAAGGGAATGGACCTCCGACGAAGTAAACATCCTTCAGACCTTCACCAACAATATTGCTTCGACCATCGAGCGGATCAACAGTGAAAAATTCATTAAGGAAAGTGAAGAAAAATTCCGATTGCTGGCCGACAACATTCCGGCAGCCGTATATCTTGTAAAATACAATCCGGAGCGCACCAAGGTATTCCTCAACGATGAGATCGAAAAGTTAACGGGCTATCCGAAAGATGACTTCTTTCAGGGAAAAATCTCCTTGTTCGACTTATACCATCCGGACGAACGCGATCGTGTTTCAAAAGAAATTGAGAAATGCATCAAACTAAACAAACCATTCCATATTTCCTGCCGATTAATCCGAAAAAGCGGAGAAATCATCTGGATTGAAGAATACGGGGAAGCCATTTCCATTGAAAAGGACAGCAAATACATTGAAGGGGTTGTTATCGACATAACGGAAAGACGCAACATTGAAGATGCCTTAAAAGCCAAACAAGTGGCAGAAGCCGCCAACAAAGCCAAAACGCAGTTCCTGGCCAATATGAGTCACGAGATCCGC
The DNA here is from genome assembly GCF_053764385.1 of Flavobacterium pedocola. Classification (NCBI taxonomy): domain Bacteria; kingdom Pseudomonadati; phylum Bacteroidota; class Flavobacteriia; order Flavobacteriales; family Flavobacteriaceae; genus Flavobacterium; species Flavobacterium pedocola. Next base: position 125,486 of record NZ_JBSNCR010000003.1, read on the forward strand.
ACACCTTTGAACGGTATCATCGGTTTTACCAACCTGTTACTCAAAACGGAATTGTCCTCCGTTCAGGAGCAGTACACCGTGACAGTTAACCAATCAGCGGATGCATTGCTGGAAATTGTAAACGACATTCTCGACCTTTCAAAAATCGAGGCCGGAAAACTGGAATTAGATGTCACCAAAACCAATCTGCACGACATTGTCAATCAGGTAATTGACATGGTAAAATATTCGGCTCATGAAAAAAACCTGGAGCTTATCGTAAACATACGAGAAGACATTCCTTGTTTGATTTGGGTGGATGAAATACGCATGAAACAAATTCTGGTAAACTTATTGGCCAATGCTGTTAAATTCACCCTGGAAGGCGAAATCGAACTGGAAGTACAATACGAACCTGTGAGCGAGCACAAATCGAAAATGAAGTTCTTCGTTAAAGATACCGGTATCGGCATCAAACCCGAAAACCGAAAACGTATTTTTGAAGCCTTTTCACAGGAAGACAATTCCACGACCCGAAAATTTGGAGGTACCGGTTTGGGTATCCCGATTACCGACAGTTTATTACAGCTCATGAGCAGCAAACTCCAGATTGAAGACCGTCCGCAGGGAGGAACGATTTTTTTCTTTGAACTGGAATTCAGAGCTGAGCATTGCGGCTCCTTAAAACAGCTGGAAAACAACAAATTCAAAAACATGCTGATCGTGGAGGACAACGGAACCAACCTTGAAATCCTTCAGCGTATGTTGACGCATTTCAAAATCAAATCCGTGGCGAATAAAAACTATCAGAATGCCTATAAATTCAATACTAAGGCAGACCTTTTCATTGCCGATTACGAACTGATCGGAAAAGAAGGCCTGGAAGAATTGTCAAAATTTGGCAAACCGATCATCCTGATGCAGAATTCCAACGCCAATACGATAAACCTGCCGACAGATGCTGTGATTAAACCGCTGGTAAAACCAATAAAAATACACGTCCTTCAGCAATTGCTAACCGAGCTGAACAATCCGGAGTACATTCAGAAAGTAACACAAATACCTGCGCAGAACGTAGTACATTTTGACAGTGATATCCGAATACTAATCGTAGAGGACAACAAAATCAACATGTTACTTTCCAAAACCTTAGTGGAAAAAATATTCCCGAAAGCCCAAATTTATCAGGCAAAAAATGGTGAAGAAGCCGTTGAACAGCACCTCGCGAATAAGCCGCACATCATTCTGATGGATATCCAGATGCCGGTTATGAACGGGTATGAAGCCACACAAAAAATAAGGGAAGTAGATTCCGATTGCGTTATTATTGCCCTTACTGCAGGAATCATTAAGGACGAACAGGAATATTGTCGGGAAATAGGTATGAATGACTATCTGGCCAAACCGATCAATCGGGAAATCCTTGAAAAATCACTCATGAAATGGGCAAAAACAATCCGTTTTTAAAACGCTAAAAACGTATCTTTGTCCTAAGATTTAAATGCACTTTATAATGACAAAAGCGGTTAGTGGGTTTTCAAAACTTTCCAAAGAAGAAAAAGTACAATGGATTGCGAAACAACATTTTTCAGATCCTGAAACAGCCATTTCGGTAATCCAACAATACTGGAATACTGATGCGGATCTGCAAAGGTTACACGATGAATTCATTGAAAACACCATTTCAAACTTTTACCTACCGCTTGGCGTGGCGCCCAACTTTCTGATAAACGGCAAAACCTATACCATCCCGATGGCAATAGAAGAAAGTTCTGTCGTGGCTGCAGCAGCAAAAGCAGCTAAATTCTGGGCAAACAGGGGCGGCTTCAAAACCACCATTATCGGAACCGAGAAAATCGGTCAGGTACATTTTATTTTCAAGGGCGAATTTCAAAAACTTCAGGGCTTTTGTACTGCCATCATGCCGAAATTTTACAATGCTACAGAAAGCATTACCAAAAACATGCAGAAACGTGGCGGCGGTATCCAATCCATTGAATTGCGAGATAAGACCGAAGCATTGGAACATTACTTTCAGCTTCATGTCACTTTTGAGACCAAAGACAGCATGGGAGCTAATTTCATCAATTCGTGTTTAGAGCAGTTTGCCAAAACCCTTAAAGAAGAAGCACTCAATTACGCTCATTTTTCCGAAGAAGAAAAAAACATTCAGGTCGTGATGAGTATTTTGTCGAATTATGTTCCGAATTGTATCGTACGTGCGGAAGTTTCCTGCCCTGTATCGGATTTGAAAGAAGACAAAAACATTTCACAGGAAGAATTTGCAGAAAAATTTGTCCGCGCCGTACGCATTGCCGAAATAGAACCTTTCAGAGCCGTGACCCACAACAAAGGCATCATGAACGGAATTGACGCCGTAGTGATTGCCACCGGAAACGATTTCCGCGCGGTTGAAGCCGGAGTCCATGCGTATGCCTCCCGTAACGGCAACTATTCAAGCCTTTCACACGCCAAAGTGGAAAACGGCATTTTCTCCTTTTGGATCGAAGTACCACTTGCACTGGGAACCGTAGGCGGTTTAACAACTTTGCATCCGTTGGTAAAGGCTTCTTTGGAAATGCTAGGCAACCCTTCAGCCACGGAATTAATGGAAATCGTAGCAGTAGCCGGATTAGCACAGAATTTTGCAGCTTTGCGCTCGCTTACCACAACCGGTATTCAGCACGGACACATGAAAATGCACCTCATGAACATCCTGAACCAATTCAAAGCTACTGAGGAAGAGAAAAAACAAGTTGTGCAGTACTTTGAAAAAAATACCGTATCGCATTCCGGTGTGGTGGATTACCTTGAAAGCCTGCGCAAATCATAATTCAGGATGCTTCCAAAACTATGAAACAAACGTTCTACAGCAACGGAAAACTACTGATAACAGGAGAGTATGTGGTGCTTGATGGCGCCAAAGCACTTGCCCTACCCACAAAATTCGGACAATCGCTAGAGGTTGCGCCCGCAGAAAAAGATAAAATCTCCTGGAAAAGCCTTGATGCGGATGGTACGGTTTGGTTTGAAGCTATCCTCACTTTTGAGGACATCAAACAGAAAAACAACTTTGGCAAAACTGCAGCGGTTAAAAATACTTTAGTTGAAATACTGCATCACGCCTATCAACTGAAAAAATCATTTCCGGAAGATTCACAAGGTTTTCAAGTGACCACAACACTTACGTTTCCGAAACATTGGGGACTTGGTACTTCGTCGACCTTAATCAATAATATTGCGCAATGGTTTGCCATCGACGCTTTTGAACTCTTACAGAACAGTTTTGGCGGCAGTGGTTACGACATTGCCTGCGCACAAAATGATAATCCAGTGCTTTATCACCTGGAACAACAAAAACCAATAGTTGAACCTGTATCGTTTGACCCCGTTTTTAAAGAAAACCTATATTTTGTTTATCTGAATAAAAAGCAAAACAGCAAAACTGCCATTAAAAACTATTACGAAAAGAGACAGGACATCGACCGGATCCTTCCAAAAATAAACAAGCTCACTTTGGAATTACTGACAACCACTACCCTTAAAGAATGCGTTCAAATTCTTGAGGAACATGAAGCCATTATGAGTGCTGTTTTAGATACAGCTACTGTGAAGGAAGCGTTGTTCGGTGATTTCAAAGGCACTATTAAAAGCCTTGGTGCCTGGGGTGGTGATTTCGTTTTAGTAATAACCGAGGAAGATCCGCTGCCTTACTTTAAAGCGAAAGGCTATGAAACCGTGATCCCTTACGCAGCCATGATCAAATAAAAAAACAATAAAAAAAGGCTTACTTCTCAGTAAGCCTTTTTTTATATTTATTCAGATATCAATTATTGAAAATCCGCTCTGTTATCTTCGATATCCGCAGCTGCTTTAAGCGCTCCGAATGCTCTTCCGTAAACCGAACCTTGGTTCTGGGATTTAACTTTAGTGATATACGGTACGTAGTTTGGTAAAGCTGGTGCTTTTACTACATTCTTAGTTCTGATCATATATACACCCGCTTGCCCTTCAATTAACTGAGACGTTTTTCCGTTAGCCAATCCAAATGCTTTTCCTACCACTTTAGGCTCAGGACCTACAGCAGGAATGAATGGATTTTCCAAAGAAACCGCCGCAGCAGGAAGGATAGACGCTCCTGTTTTCTGAGATACAGCCTCTAAAGTAGAACCAGTCATTTTAGCTTTGATCATAGCAGCTTTTTTCTCGTTTCTTAAAATTGGCGCTACGCTGGTTTTAGCTTCTTCAATTGACAATAAGCCAGATTCGTTTTTCGATTTAACACGTGCAATGATGTGCCCTTGTAAATTATCAAACTTCTTCACATCCCCTTCAGCAGTTTTATTATTGAAAGCCCAAGTAATAACAGCTCTCTGACTTCCAACTGTTGGTAAATACTCGTCGATAGCTTTTACCGTAGCAGGGGTTACGGCCAATTTTAATTCTTTAGCCACAGCCGCGAAATCTTTCTCATTGGCATCTGCCTCAAATTTTGCTGCTTTAGTATAGATTGCATCTGAAGTCGCTTCAGAAGGCTCAATTTTTCTTGCGATAGTTGCTAAACGAACTGCATCGTTTTTCCCGTCAACTTTGATTACGTGGAAACCGAATTCCGTCTCCACCACTCCGATTTTACCTACCGGGTTGCCGAACAAGAAATTATCAAACGACTTAACCATTTGTCCCGGTACTACGTTATCGTAAGAACCTCCATTCTGTTTTGAACCTGTGTCATCAGTATTGGCCATAGCCAACATTGGGAACATTCCAGGATTAGCCTGCGCCTGAGCCAACAACTCATTTGCTTTAGCCTGAGCTTCTTCTTTAGTACGTTTAACGGTCAGGTTAGGTGTTTTGCTTCCTTCGTAACCGATAAGTATATGACTCACTTTTGCTGTTGCTCCTGATTTTCTTCCTAACATTTTAGAAAGACAGTAGTAACCGTTGTGGATATACGGTCCGAAAACTTCTCCCTGAGGCAAGTTGAACAACTGCTCCTGGTTTTCTAACGGTAAATCTTTTTTCGCTACATAGGTCGAATCGAATTTAACATCAGAGTTAGCATTTACAAACTCTGCTACGTTAGCAGCCGCTTTAAATCCAGGTAATGTATCGTTTTTCCCTGTCTGGTTGTTGTAAACCACTCTTCCGGTCAACAAACCGTTGATTGTAGTTTTCATCTCCGTTTCGTCTTCAACAGAAGGTTTGTTTTCTATGAATACGAATTCAATATCTCTTGAGTTATCAGATTTGTATTTTTTAGGGTGTTTTTTCATATACTCCACAAGCTCACTGTCGGAAATTTTCACATCCTCATCTTTGATTGTAGAATAAGCCACCGTTACATAATCAAAATCAACTTTATTGTTTTCTCTCTCGTATGCGTTTTTCCCGTCCGCTTTGGTAGCCACCATACCCGATTTGATCATGGTGTAGTACATTTGCTCCAATGCATAGTTTTCGATGTTTTTCTCATCTTTTAACCAAGCATTCCATCTTTCAGGATCTGAACTCTTAAGCGTATTTAAAAATTCATTGAATTTGTTTACGTCAAAAACTCCGGCTGCATTCAAAAACTGAGGGTTTTGAGCAAAACTTGGATTTTGCTTCATTATGTTCACCAACTGGTCTTTACCAATTTTCAAACCTAATTTATCAAACTCCTCACTAAAAAGGATTCTTTTTACTTCCTGCTCCCAAACCGAGTTTGCAGCCTGGGTGTTACTGATACCCTGCCCACCTTTCTCAGCATTGTTTACTTTTTCCAAAAATTCCTGAGCCAGGATGTTTTCACCATTAACACTTCCTACATTTCTAGAAGTCTGGTTAAACCCTCCACTCTGGATTATATCACCAATTACAAATGCCAATAAACAAAACCCAATTACACCTATAAGTAATATCGAGCGTTGTCTGATTTTTGATAAAACTGCCATTATATTTCGTTAATTTTTTTATTCAGAGGGCGAAAATACAATTATCTATTTAATAATAAAACAATCCTAAAGGTTTTTTCGACTCTCGTTTTAATTATTTTTTCATTCTGTTCAAAAACCTTCTTCGAAAGAAAAACATAAAAACCGCTAATCCCGTGAAAAGAAAACTTACAACCGGGTTTTTGTCGTTTTGAATCCTGTCTATAGCATCCACCAGAAACAAAACCGCGAGGATAAGATAAAGATAATGTGTGTATTGAAGTATTTTCATTTTATTCGATTTTTGTAACCTGTCCGTGACTGTTCTGCATACTGAACACCTTAAAATCCTTACTGAAGTCTACGCCCGGGCCTTCTAAATACCCCCCGGCCGCATCAGTATACTTAAAGTGTTTTTCTGTAAAAAACCATTCGTTTTTCTGATCGTAGTACAACTGATCGGTTTCCAAAACCTTACCGTCATGCGAGGTAATCTTCACGTGCCCCTGCAAGTCTATGATATCCGTCTTGGCATAAGTAATGGCGTAATCCGAAACCACATAGCTCTTCTGCGCTTTATCGTCATACAAGGTCACATGAATTCCTTTTGGAAATTCCGTAAAAGGATATTTCAGATTGGAATAATCCAGCAGCTTCGGGCTAACCAAAATCGCCTTCACTTTCCCGGAATCGGTGTATTTCAAATTTACATTTTCGGCTTCTCCCGTCGGGGCGAATGTGGTTTTATTGATATTTTGGACATCTTTAAAATTAGTCTCGCAGGAAACAGCAAATGCTCCTGTCAACACCATCAAAGGCAGCAAAAAAACCTTATACCTTGTAAATTGCCCCAAAATCAGTCTTAGTCGTATTTTGTTTTGATAAACCAACGGTCACTGAACGAAAGCCCTACGCTAACATTAAAGTAGTTCTCCTCGATCAATCCGTTACTTCTTGTTCCTCGCTTACCATATTCTAACCCAAGGTTGATTTTCGACAGGATATTCCCTACCGGAAGCCCAAGACCTACTGTAACCCCGTGATCTACGATGGATTTATTGTTAATCACCAATCCGGTTTCTTCAAATTTATATCCGGCTCTATAAGTAATTCTGTCGAAATAATTCGAGAAGGAGTCATACTTTGGAATATAGTAGCCTCCTAACGAAAATCGCTTTGAAGCTTTTTGCTCTACTGAATAAAAGCTGTTCTGATTGTATTTTGCAAAATCCCCTTCTCCTTTAAACACAATTTCCGCCCCGGCAAACCATTTCTTTACATTACCGTATCCGGCAGCAAAAGAAAGTTTTGAAGGCAAGGTGAATTCCGTATCTTCATGAATGGTATTTACGTGGTCATTGATAATTTCCGAACCGGAAGAGGTAAGGGTAATAGTCGCCACATCTCTTTCATTTGAAGATTTGATTGTACTTTCCGGTGAAAAAACAACACTGGACTGAAAAGTATATCCTTTAGCCAGTTTCTTTTTATAAAAAACACCAAAATTGCTTGAAAAACCGGAATGTTTTGAAGTATTTCTGGTTCTTGAAGCCAAAACAACATCAATTGGTTTCACAATAGCTTTTGTTTCATGACTTCCAAAATTGTACTGAAAATCAGCTCCAAAACTAAAATCCGGAGTGAAATTATAGGCCAAACCGGCAAAAACCCTGTTAACACCACCCGTACCGGTAAACTCCTTCGCCATATCAATACCGTTTTCAGTTTCGAAATAATTAACCTTATAACCCACAGACGAATAAGGCATTAAGCCGAAAGCTGCTCCGAATTTTCCCATAGGCAATCCGACAGCGATATAATCCAGAGTACTTCTTTGTGCGCTTTCCTCTTGGTCATTAGTCTTAAAATTGGTTCGGTTGTTAGTCCCTCCTACAGTGAACGAAGTAAATTTCAATCTGGAATAACTGGCAGGATTCTGTAAATTAACACTGGTACTGTCAATAACTAGACCCAATCCTCCCATTGAACGGTTTTCAACGGTTCCTTTAAATCTTACATCTCCAATCCCGAAAAAGGAATAAGGTGAAGCGGAGCCCTGTTGTGCAAAAGTTGCTGTTGAAAAAAGTATACTAATTCCTAAGATTATCTTTTTAATCATTGTTTAAAATATAATGGTGTATATGATTCAAACTTTCCAAGAGAAAATTTGGATTGGCAAATATGGTGTTTTTTATGTTTTTAGCCAAAAATTCCGCATCGCCTCCTGTTAAAATTACTGTTAAATGTTGATATTGTTCACGATACCTTTCAATAAACCCGTCAATTTCATTTAAAACACCATTCACCACTCCAGAATGAATCGACCCCTTCGTTGAATTTCCGATAAAATTTTCAGGTTGCTCCAAGGTCAGTAACGGTAATTTAGCGGTATAATTATGTAACGACTCATACCGCAATCGGAAACCCGGAGAAATGGCTCCGCCCCGATAATTATTTTCCGCATCGACAAAATCATAGGTAATACAGGTTCCCGCATCTATTATTAAACGATTCTGGTTCGGATAAAGCAAAGTGGCGCCTGTAGCCAAGACCATACGGTCCACCCCTAAAGTTTTCGGCGTTTCGTATTTATTTTCAAAAGGAAATTCGGTTGCTGAAGAAATCACAGTCAATTTTGACTTTTTCCGGAGCAAATCCACAACCGATTCGACCAGCTTTCCCACCGATGAAAACACAGAATTTTCGATTTCAGGAAATTTTTCAAAAATATTTTGAATTTTTTTTTCGGCTTCTTCTTTCAGAAAAACATCTTTCCACAAAAGACTATCTTTCTCAAAAACAGCAACTTTAATTCGGGTATTCCCCACATCGATGGCTAAAAGCATATTTTACAGATTGTGCAAACAAAGATACAAATTGATTTTTTTAAAAATTTGTTTTGCATAAATGAAAAATGGTTCTATATTTGCACCCGCAATCAACAAGCAATACACGCTTAACGAAAGCAGACATAATGGTGCCTTAGCTCAGTTGGTAGAGCAATGGACTGAAAATCCATGTGTCCCTGGTTCGATTCCTGGAGGCACCACTTACAACCCACTCTTCGAGTGGGTTTTTTGTTTTTATTCAACTCCGGCATGTAGTACCTCTGGAAAAAATCTAATTGGTAAGCCTATACCCTCTCCCTCTTACATTGATTATCTGAATAGAAGGATCGAAGGCTAATTTTTTTCTGAGTTTGGAAATGAAAACATCCATACTACGACCATTAAAGAAGTCATCATTACCCCATATTTGCAATAAAGCATCAGATTTGTCAACTATTTCATTTTTATGCTCCAAAAGCAGTTTCAAAACAGCAGCTTCCCTGTGGGTCAAATTGAAAACACCATCCGCACATTGTAAAATCTGCTTGGTATAATTAAAAGTATAAACACCTATATCGAATTGACTCTCGGTCGTTTTTTGTGAAATCCGGTCTAAAAGGGCATGAATTCGAACAATGAGCTCTTCCATACTGAACGGTTTTTTAAGATAGTCGTTTCCTCCATGATGAAAACCATCTAAAACATCCTGTACCTGAGATTTTGCGCTTAAAAAAATTATCGGAGTGGATTTATCTGTTTTTCGAATTTCCTGAGCCAATGAAAACCCGTCTTTCTTGGGCATCATAATGTCTAAAACAATGACATCAGGTTTTTCACGGGTATAGCACTCGTATGCTTCCTGCCCGTTCAAGCAGTGAGTAACATTGAAGTTACGGGTTTCCAGACTCTCTTTTATAATCATCCCCAAAGTAGCTTCGTCTTCCGCCAGTAATATGTTTATCTTTTCATTCATTTGGGATTGAAATTTTAAAAGTGGTTAATTGTTCCTCAGAAACAAGCTCCAATGTTCCGCCATGCTTTGCGATGATGTTTTTCGCATAATACAAGCCAATACCAAATCCTTTTTCGTTGTGCAGGTTGTTTTGCGGAATACGGTAGAATTTCTCGAAAATTTTCTGTTGGTGTATTTTCTCAATCGCCATACCGCTATCTGAAATTTCAACAACCAAATTCTTATTATCCTTATTAATGGTAATTGTTATTTCTTCACCACCGTATTTTATAGCATTGTCGATAAGGTTAGAAACTACATTCTCAAAATGAAAACTATCAATATGGGCAACAATTTCCTGTTTTGAAGTGTTCAGTAAAATCTTTTTTTCAGTATTGATTCCCAGTTTTTCAATAGTATGATTAACCAAACCAACAATCTCGGCATTTTCTTTCTGCAACTGCAACTTATCACTCTCCAAAACAGAGGTTTCCAATATTTTTTCGACGATTTGATGAAGCTTGGATAAATGCTGTTTGGAAATTGCCACGTATTTTTTGGTTTTCTCCGGCTCATTATCGGTATTAAACTTTTCTATTCCTTCCAGAGCACTACTAACCACTGCAATTGGCGTTTTTAATTCATGTGATATATTACTGATAAAGTCATTTTTTATGATGGCCAGTTGTTTCTGCTGACGAATTACGGAAAGCAGATAAAAAAGGCAAAAAACAATGCTCAAAGAAAACAGCAACGAAAGCAAAATACCTGTCAATCCCTCTCTTAGTGTTTTGTAAAAGATATCGGGAAAAAAAAGTTTCAATTCACTTTGTCTTGGCAAATAGGATGATTTGGAAAGTGATGAAAAAAGAAACTTTTTATTATCCGGATCATGGAACTTTACTGCTACTTTCCCAGGCCTTTTATAAAGAAGCGCATATTCAAAGTTTAGCTTTTTATTAGCGAATTCAGCATCAAGATAAGTTGCCATTTTAGCAAGATCAACACTGTCTTCTCTTATAGAAACGATGGTTTTCTCCGCAAGAAATTTCATGTTTTTAACTTCTAAAAGAGAATCTTTTCTATTCGTACCTAAATTTTCGATAACAACTCGACCATTATCTAACTGCACTATTCCCGATTCAGTTTGCGGTTCGAAGATTATTACTTCTTCTGAAATATTAAAAGGGGGTTTTTCTTCAATATTGGGAACACTCAGGGTAAAGTTCCGGATGATGTTCGATTTTACCTTATCGTTATAATAATTATCCACACTGTTGTCTAAAGCTAACTGTACAACACTGAGAATCTGATTTTTATTATTTTGATAGCTTTGAACATTCCAATACACCTGCATGCTCACCGTTATCAAAACCGTAAGTACAATCAAAGGGACAATATTCTTCCGAAAAAATGATTTCATAAACCAAAGATAACAACTGCACAAACATCTTTTACCCCATTAACACTCGTTAACACTCATTATCATTCAGTTAGAACTTAAGACGGTACTTTTGGACATGTAAAACAATAAAAACAATACTATGAAAAAACTTTTTTTACTCATTGCCCCGTTATTATACGCACTATCGGGTTGTGCTCAGAATAAAGATCATGTAACCTTTAACGCTACTGTTACCAATTGTTCCAGTAATGAAATTGTTATTTCTTCACACGGAAGACCAATCGCAACCATAAAAGGGAATAATGGTGTATTTAAAGACACTTTTAAGGCTGATGAAGGGCTATACCAATTACAACTAGGCGAAGAAGGCACAGATTTGTACCTTAAAAACGGCATTGACTTAAAATTGAAGTTGGATGCCAACCAGTTCGATGAATCCATAGCCTATGAAGGGAGCGCAGCGGTTGAAAACAATTTTTTAGCTAAAGAAATCTTGTTTGACAAAAAAGCAGATTTTGGAGGATTATTTGCCTCGAATGAATCGGATTTCGACCGCAAATCCGCAGAAATTCTTAAAAACAAATTGGCCCGTTTAAACGATAAAAGTTTACCAGAATCCTTTGTGGCCCTCCAGAAAAAAGATACCGAAGCGCAATTTTCGCAGTTGAAAATGGTATACAATAGCATGAAAGAAAGTGCGGAAATAAGCAAAGCCATGAAAAATAAAATGGCTCCTTCGTTCGATTATGTAAACTACAAAGGCGGAAAATCAAAACTGGAAGATTTCAGAGGGAAATATGTTTACATCGATCTTTGGGCCACTTGGTGCGCACCGTGTCGCATGGAAATTCCTTTTCTGGAAAAAATAGAGAGTAAATACCATGATAAAAACATCGCGTTTGTCAGTATTTCCATTGACAGGCAATCCGATATGGAAAAATGGAAAAAAATGATAGCCGATAAAAAAATGGGTGGTGTTCAGCTGTTTGCCGACAATGATTTTAATTCAAAATTTGTTCAGGATTTTAAAGTGATGAGCATTCCAAGGTTTATACTTATCGATCCGAACGGAAAAGTGGTTAATGCCGATGCACCAAGACCTTCTTCTCCAGAATTGACATCAATACTGGATGAATTACTAAAATAAGAGTAATAAATAAAAGTTACACCTCAGTATCTCGCTACTGTAAAACGAGATAGTATAACAAATAAAACCCATCAAAACCCATGCGCCCAGCGAGATGGGTTTTTTATTTTTTTTATCTCCTTTCCCAAAACCAATTATATCCACCCTAACCTAAAGTCATAAAAAAATCCCTTAAACATCTTTACAATGTAAAAGGGATTCTCTTGTGCGGGTGATAGGACTCGAACCTACACACCGTGAGGCACCAGATCCTAAGTCTGGCGTGTCTACCAATTTCACCACACCCGCAGGCTTATAAAACAAGTAGTTGTTTCAGTAAGTGGGTGCAAATATAGACATATTTTTCAAAATCCAAAACCTAAATCCCAAATTCCAAAAAACTTTTTGCTAAGTCTTTCATTTCTAAAAAAATAAAAATTGCTTTTTTTTGACTTCATAACCGTTACAACATTCATAATGATTTCAAATTTTGGAATTTAGAATTTGGAATTTGTTTTTTCGTATATTTGGCTTTCATCATTTTAAACAACATAATGGACAACATCAAACAGTACGTTCAGAACAACAAAGAACGTTTTCTTACTGAGTTAATCGAATTATTAAAAATACCATCCGTTAGTGCCGACAGCGCTTACACTCAAGACGTTATCGACACGGCCAATGCTGTAAAAGCAAGCCTTGAAAAAGCAGGTTGCGACGTGGTGGAACTTTGCGAAACACCGGGTTACCCAATCGTTTTTGGCGAAAAAATCATCGATAAAAACCTGCCGACTGTTTTGGTTTACGGACATTATGACGTACAACCGGCCGATCCTATTGAATTATGGACTTCCCCTCCGTTTGAACCTGTAATAAAAGCTACCGAATTACACCCGGAAGGCGCCATTTTCGCGCGTGGTGCCTGTGACGATAAAGGTCAGATGTACATGCACGTGAAAGCCTTCGAATACATGATTCAGAACAACTGTTTGCCTTGTAACGTCAAGTTTATGATTGAAGGAGAAGAAGAAGTTGGTTCTGCCAGTTTAGGTTGGTTCGTGGAGCGTAATCAGGAGAAATTGGCCAACGATGTGATTTTGATTTCCGATACCGGAATGATTTCCAACCAGCAGCCTTCCATCACTACAGGTCTTCGCGGCTTGAGCTATGTGGAAGTGGAGGTTACCGGTCCTAACCGCGATTTACATTCCGGATTATATGGTGGTGCTGTTGCCAACCCAATCAACGTATTGACCAAGATGATTGCTTCGATGCACGATGAAAACAACCACATCACCATTCCGGGCTTCTATGATAAAGTAGAAGAGCTTTCTATAGCAGAAAGAGAAAAAATGGCACAACGCCCTTATTCTGAAGACGCTTATAAAAAGGCATTAGATATCGAAGAAGTATACGGCGAAAAAGGTTATACCACTAATGAAAGAAACTCCATCCGTCCTACGCTTGACGTAAACGGAATCTGGGGTGGTTATACCGGAGAAGGAGCTAAAACCGTGATCGCAAGTAAAGCGTACGCAAAAATTTCGATGCGTTTGGTGCCGAATCAGGATTGGGAAGAAATCACCCAATTGTTCAAAAAACATTTTGAGAGCATTGCTCCAAAAGCCGTAAAAGTAAAAGTAACACCACATCATGGAGGCCAAGGTTATGTTACACCGATTGATTCCATTGGTTATCAGGCAGCAGCTAAAGCTTACGCCGAAACATTTGGAGTTCAACCGATTCCGGTGCGTTCCGGCGGAAGCATTCCGATTGTAGCTTTATTTGAAAAAGAACTGAAATCCAAAACCATCATGATGGGCTTCGGATTGGACAGCGATGCCATCCACTCGCCAAATGAGCATTTTGGGGTTTTCAATTATCTGAAAGGAATCGAAACCATTCCATTGTTCTACAAGTATTTTACAGAACTTTCGAAATAAACACAAAAAAAGGCATCGGATTGATGCCTTTTTTTATTATTTCTGCTGAACCATTTTAAACAATTCCGGAACCGAGCGGTAAATATAATCCCCGTGCTGACCGGTAAAATACTTATCCACTTTTTTACTGAAGGCCTCCCTAGCCTTTTCATCTTTCCATTTTGCTTTAAAAAGCTCTTCATCTTTTTCCCAGGCTTTTTCCAAATCCCCTAAATTGTCCACCGCAAACACTTCCACAAATTCCATATTGTTGGAACCCCAGGCGTGTGTATAGGCAAAATAAGCTTTGAGGATATCATTTTTCAGAATAAGATTATCGTAAATTTCTTTTTGGCTTTCGTTAAATTCTTTCTCAGTACCGTCTTTGGGACCGGCGAAAATACTCTTCCGAACATAGAACACCATAGGCTTATCAGGCGCTTTGGCAAACAATTTACGATCACCATAACTTACATAAATTTCATCAGAATGATTAGGCGCATAATACTTGTTCCGTTTTTCAAAAAAGGCTTTCCCTTGTTTCTCGTCGGGCCAGGCTTGCTTCACCAATTCTTGATTTTTTTCCCAGGCTTTTTCAATATCCGCCCAACTTTCATAAACGTTTACAAAAATAATTTCGCTGTTGTCTTCTGTAAAGTAATGATTCAACACATTGTATCCTTTAATAAGATCGTTCTTCTTAATCACTTTGTCGAAGTACTCTTTTTCCAACGCTTTCCATTCCTCAGCCTTGGCATTTTCAGCAGCAAAATCCCTATGGGTTTTGGTAACGGTAATGTAATACATTTTGTTTTCTTTCTTTTCCTGAGCGGAAAGAAGTGACGGGAGCAGGTTTAAAAGAAAAAAAAGGGCATAAAGACACGTAGTTGCAGTTTTCATAATTTCAAAATTTAGTATTGATG
This sequence comes from Flavobacterium pedocola, assembly GCF_053764385.1. Taxonomy (NCBI): domain Bacteria; kingdom Pseudomonadati; phylum Bacteroidota; class Flavobacteriia; order Flavobacteriales; family Flavobacteriaceae; genus Flavobacterium; species Flavobacterium pedocola. Next base: position 140,536 of record NZ_JBSNCR010000003.1, read on the forward strand.
AATCCGTGAGCATTCTCTTTTGAAATTCGAGGCGTGTGGCTTTTGAAAACGTGCGGTATTTGATACAAATTTAACAATTATTTTAACACAAATATTTGTTTATCAGTATTTTACAAAAATTTACAAAAAAATATCATTGTTTTGTTCTACATTTGTAGAATATATTCTATATTTGTAGAGATGAAAATAAAACTTGCAATACTATTCTGTTCCGTTCTTTTCCTGCAATGCAGCATTAACAAGCAGCACAAGGGGGTTAAAACCGGAAAATGGGTTTTTAAAGACACCCTGGCAGGTTTTTATTCGAAGTCGAAAGGACGGTATGACAAAATGGGGAACGAAAAAGGCGTCTGGAAGCAATATCTGGATGGCAAATTGTATAAAAAAGAAAAATACAAAGGCCCGATTTGCACCACCATTCTTTATTATCCGGATGGAAAAATAAAAGAAATGGGGCTGACCCGAACCGATGAGACGGAGCAATACATCAATTGGTATTATACAGGAGACTGGTTTTATTTCGATGAAACCGAAAACCTGACCGAAGTAAAAGTTTTTGAAAAAGGAGTAATTATCGAAGAACTAAAAGTACAATAAGATGCAACTTACCAAAGCAGAAGAACAAATAATGCACTATTTGTGGGAACTCGAAAAGGCTTACATGAAAGACCTGTTGGAAGTTTTTCCCGAACCAAAGCCGGCGACCACCACTGTAGCCACGCTATTAAAAAGGATGACCGACAAAGGTTTTATCAGCTATACTGAATTCGGAAAATCGCGTGAATACTTCCCGCTGATCCGAAAAGAAGACTATTCCAAAAAAGAAGTAACGAATTTCATTAAAGATTTCTTTAATAATTCATCAGCGCAGTTTGCATCATTTTTCACAAAAGAAACCGATATGACGGCCACTGAACTGGAAGAACTTCAGAAAATCATCGAAAAAGAACTTCAAAAAAAGAGAAAATGATACTGTATCTAATCAAATCAGGACTTTGTCTGCTGGCACTTTTCGGAATTTATCATTTTGTGCTCGGCCGTGAAAGAATGTACCAGTTCAACCGGTTTTATCTGTTGGTCAGTCTGGCGTTCGGCTTATTGATCCCTTTCAACACCATTGAAGAGGAAGCCGCTCCGGTTCAGCAAATCGCAAATGCACCGGAACTAACGGCAATTATAGGACAGCCGGCAGTCGTTATTTCAGAGGCTCAGGAATATTTCACCTTAGAAAATATACTTTTAGGTATTTATTCCATCATCACTTTGCTGTTGCTTTTTCGCTTTGCTAAAAATTTAGTAGCGATGTTTTTAAAGATTCGCCGTAGCAAAAAACTGATTATGAAGGGCTATACGCTGATTTTGACCCCTGAAAAAACACTACCGTATACCTTCCTCAGTTACATCTTCATGAACGAAGACGACTTCAACCACGATACGATTGAAACCGAACTGTTGGACCATGAAAAAACACATGTCCAACAGCGTCACAGCGTTGACATTCTTTTTATTGAATTGCTTCAGGTATTCTTCTGGTTTCAGCCGGCGTTATATGGTTTTAAGAACGCATTGCGCTTTAACCACGAATTTTTGGCCGATGAAGCCGTATTGCAAAAAGCTGTTCCGGCGGAGCAGTATCAAAATCTGATTTTAGCTAAAATTACCCATAAAAAACCGGTTCCATTTTCCAGTAATCTGGCCTATTTAGTAACCAAAAAAAGATTTATTATGATGACACGACAAACATCAAAAATTAAAGAGTTTGCCTTAAAACTTGCCGTTCTTCCGCTTTTGACCGGGTTAACCGTTTCCTTCAGCACTTATGAAGAAATCGAAACAACTGCTACTAAAACCACTACAACAGTACAAAAAACGGGGACAAAACCAAAAACAAAACAACAGGAACGAACTGTAACCGATGCAGAATATTTTGCAGGCGTTCGTTTTAATGTGTGTGAAAAAATACAGGGTTCTGAAGAAAAACCATTAAAATGGAGTAAAACCTATGAAGAATTCACCCCTGAAGATCATGAGAAATTCGGGAAATGGTTTGCAAATTTTCGTCAAAAACCAACGCCAAAACAATCGCCTACTTCAAAAGAACTGAACGATTTCAAAAACAGCAAAAAATACGCGATTTGGATTGACGGTGTAAATGTCCCAAACAGCAAATTAAACCAATACGAGCCCAAAGATTTTGCTTCTTTCTCCGGAAGTGTCATCTTAAAAAATGCGCGCACTAAAAAACATCCGCAACCGTTTCAATATTGGTTTTACACCCAAAATTATTACGTAAAAAACAAAATGGGTGAGCCGATACTGAAATATCCGGGAGAAACAATCGACCTTACAATAAGTAAAAAACCGGAAAAAAAGACAACGAAAACGACTGTAATTCAGGAATCAAAAAACCCTGACTTTCCGGGTGGAATTGGCGAATTCATGAAATACTTTGCGACCAATTTCAAATATCCGGAAAACCTAAAAACCACAGAACCTTTACGTTTGGTCGCCAGCTTCAATGTTACAAAAGAAGGAACCGTTAACGACATCAAAGTACTGAAAGGCTACTCACCGGAAATCGACCAGGAAATCATCCGTGTACTGAAAGCATCACCAAAATGGATCCCAGGGGAAAAAGACGGTAAAAAAACCGACGCCCAAATGACAATCCCGATACAGTTACAACCAAGATAAATGACTAAAAATCCGTTCGCTCCCGAGCGGATTTTTTGTTTAACTAAAATTGTATCAAATATTTACACCAAAAAATAAAATTTGGCGTTACATTTGCAGTATCATCATCAATCAATCTTATCATCATCATGTTAAAACGTTTCTTTATCCTGTGTTCCGGCGCAGATAGAACTTTGCTCGACTCTTGCAGCGAAGGCGAACAAACCAAGTATGTAGGCGTAGGTGCCACTGTTTTCTTTACGGCTGTGATGGCTTTCATCGCCGGAAGTTATGCGCTGTATACCGTTTTCGACAATGTGTATTATGCGGTTTTCTTCGGGATTGTCTGGGGATTACTGATCTTCAACTTAGACCGTTTTATTGTGTCGACCATCCGAAAGCGCGATAAATTCAGAAGTGAACTTTTACAGGCGTCCCCACGAATCATATTGGCCATGATTATTGCTATCGTAATTTCAAAACCGCTGGAAATCAAAATCTTCGAAAAAGAAATCAATACGGTTTTACTGAAAGAAAAAAACGAAATGGCCATTGCCAATAAAAATCAGGTGACCAATTATTTCAAAGGTGATGTCACGAAAAACCAGATGGAAATCGACAGCATCAAATCAGGCATCAAAGCCAAAGAAAAAGAAGTCGCTGATTTGTACCAATCCTATATCACCGAAGCCGAAGGAACCACGGGAACCAAAAAAATGGGAAAAGGACCTATTTATAAAGAAAAACGTTCCGCGCACGATTTGGCCTTAAAACAGTTGGATTCTTTAAAAACAGTTTCTGCAAAAACAATCACTGAAAAAGAAACCAGAGCCAAAACCCTGCAGGCCGATCTGGACAAAAAAGTAGCCGATTCCAAACCTATTATCGACGGTTTCGACGGACTGATGGCGCGTATTAATGCCTTAGGAAAATTACCTTGGCTGCCGTCATTCTTCATCATGCTATTGTTTTTAGCGGTGGAAACTTCGCCGATTATTGCCAAATTGTTGTCCCCGCGCGGTGAATACGATTTCAAACTGGAAGACAATGAAACAGCACTGAAAGTCCATATAGAACAGAATGTACACCAGCGTAATCTGCAGAAACAAACCGATGCGTCCATTTATGACAAAGTCTATGCTGATATTCGGGAAGACAAAGAAATCTACGATTACAAACGCAAAGCTGCTTCAGAATTACTGAAACTGCAGTCGGATGCGTACGTGGAAAAGCAGAAGAATGTCATGTAATTCACGTAATACGTCCCAAAAAACTGTTAAATAAACCGGAATTTATATTTTTGCTGAAAATGCTTCAATGAAACCTATATTTATTTTCGTTTTCTTTCTTTTTTCGAACCTTATACAATCGCAAAGCATACAAGGCAACGTAAAAGACAAAACCTCTAACGAACCCTTAGCCGGCTCAACGGTCTTTATTGTTGAGAAGAACAAAACTGTTGCATCCGACGCCAATGGAAACTTTGAAATCAACAATCTTGCTTCAGGGACTTATGTCCTTAAAGTAAGTCATGCAGGATATCTGACTGAAATCAGAAAAGTGAACATTAATAAACGTGAAGCTTTGTCATCGGTTATTATTCCTTTGGAGAAAAACTCCAATCAGTTAGAGGAGCTTGTGATTTCAAGTGCTTTTTTCAACAGTACAGCAAAAAACACCTATCAAACGGCAGTTGTCAAAAAAGAAAATTTACAGAAAATTGGCGCGATCACCATTATGGATGCCATCAGAAAAGTCCCGGGTGTAGATGCTATTTCGAGCGGAACCATAGTCGCAAGACCTATTATCCGCGGCTTGTCCGGGAACAGGGTTTTAACCATAACCGACGGGATGCGTTTTGAAACCCAACAATGGGACGACGAGCACGGAATCGGCCTCAACGAACTGGGTATCGACCGGGTAGAGATTATAAAAGGTCCGGCCAGTTTTTTATACGGACCGGAAGCGATGGGCGGAATCGTCAACTTCATCAATGAGCAACCCACTGCGGTAAACACGAAGAAGACTTCTGTTTCAAGCCGATTGTTTTCCAACAACCTGGGGGCGAATTCTGAAGTTTCCTATCAGAGTTCCAAAGAAAAATTCAATTGGGGCATCAGTGCATTAGGACGCTTGCATTCCGATTACTTCTATAAAGGGTACAGCTTTAGAGTTCCGAACACAAGGGTTCTGGAATATGGCGCAAAAGGCTATGCCGGCAAAAACTGGAAGTGGGGTTCTTCCACTGTGAATTACACCTTCAACAAAGCGTATTACGGGATTTTGGACGGAAAAGACATTGTCAAAAAACCGGACGGCAGTATTGTTAACATTGACAGTCTGGAAGCTGAAAAATTCCCATTTGAAATCGAAGCGCCTTTCCATACCGTAACCGATTACCGATTAAGTAACAAATCGACTTTCCTTGCAGGTAAATCCAAATTTACTTCAATCATTGGGTATCAGATTAACAATCGTACGGAGAATGAGGAATCCAAAAGTTCCAAGAAAGGTTATAGATACCTGAATATGAACCTGAATACGTTTACTTACGATTTAAAATGGTACGTACCGGAATGGAAAAAAATCTCCTCCATTTTTGGGATTCAGGGACTCGAACAAAAAAACCGCAACCTGAAAAATGCCGCAGCAAAACTAATTCCGGATGCCCGCATAAGTGATTTAGGTTTTCTAAACGTCACCAAAATGGATCTGGATTTTGTCACCTTCAGTGTAGGACTTCGTTATGACAAACGCTGGCTGTCTTCCGGCTTTATCGACAGCAACACTTCGGTTCACAAATCATATGATAATTTCAGCACTTCTTTTGGCAGCAGTTTTAAAGTAGGCAAGAATTTTACGGGACGCATCAGCTACGGTTCCGGATACCGAACCCCGAATTTAAACGAACTGTTTTCAAATGGTGTTAAACTGGAAAGCCAGCACTATGAAATCGGGAATTTGAATTTCACCAAAGAAACCAACAATGAAATCGATTTTAATTTTGTGTACAACGACAAAGATTTCAGTATTGAAGGAGCTGTTTTTAACAACGCCATCAACAATTACATTTTTATTGCTCCGACCGGTTTAGAGGTTCCAAGCAATTTGGATCCTACCGTTGACGTTCCGGAATACAAATTCTATCAGACTGACGCAAGAATATACGGTTTTGAAGCCGGCATTACCATCCATCCCACTGCCGTAAACTGGCTTGCTTTAGAGTCCAAAATATCAGCCTTAAAAGGAAGACGACTTGACAATGATTCTTATTTACCGATGATGCCGCCTACCAAAATAATGAATTCGGTCACCTTAAACCTAAAAGACTTCCACCATTTCACTAACAGCTTAATCATCCTAAGCACAACCTCGGCTTTAGAACAAAACAAAGTTGCGGAAAACGAAAGTAAAACGAATTCCTATACGCTGTTAAATGCGACCATCGGAACCACGTACAAAAAAATTGAATTTACCTTGGCCGGAACCAACATCCTGGACAAACAATATTTAAATCACATGTCGAGATTTAGGTCGTATGACATTATCGAACCCGGCATCAACGTTACCTTAGGGGTTAAGGTACCGCTCAATCTATAAAAAAGGAGGTTTAAAACCTCCTTTTTTATTACATATACTGTAAAACTTCCGCTTTCAGTTTGTCGTATTCGCCCTGAAGGATCAAACCGTTATCTAACAGTTTTTTATAGTTCTGCAGTTTCGCGAACAATTCTTCGCTGGACATTTCGTTTAGTTTTTTCTCCCCTGTAGCGGCTTGCTGTACCGGTTCTGTATAAGTTTCCTGAACTGCCGGTGTGGTTGGCATGATTTCCGCGAAAGACGTTACTTCTTCGGTTTCCACCTCTTCCACAATGTCTTCCTGGATTGGCGCAGCCTCTACTACCGGAGCTGTTTCCGCAACAATTGGAGCAGCCGCAGCTGTTGCCACAACTGGATTTTTCAGAGCATCCATTTGTTCTTTCGCGAACGTATACAATTTTCGCGCTTGATTTTTAGGCAGATAATCCACCGTATGGGTCAACTCATTTTTAGTGGTAAATGTATATTCCGAACCTAAAATACCTTCTTTTACAAAAGACGCGGCAACCTCATCCCAGTTGAAATCGATAAATTCCATGGACAATCCCAGGTTTTTCGGCTTACAGATGATAATACGTTTGTTCGTTACCACGATGCTGTCCGGAAACACGGTGATCGCAGGTTTTTTCTGTACGGCGATGTACCCTACTTCTTCGTTGGTCATTAATAGGTTTTCCAGTTTCGAAGTGATTTTTTCAATCGCTTTCGGATCCTGGTCTTCGTTTAATATTTTCTTTAAATTGTCAATCATACTGTTTTAATAAAAAGTTTAGTCGTCGAATTTGTCGCAAAAGTAATGCCTATTTTTAAGATTCTATAATTTCCTGCTGTTGTTTTTTCGTTAAACTCTTAAAAACCAAACCATACGAATGGTCAATAAGCTCCTTAACAAAAGTATCCGGAACCGAACCGTTAATTTTTACCGTATTCCAATGCACTTTGCTCATGTGATAACCCGCCTGGATATCGTCATACTGGCCTCTCAATTCCAAAGCCCAATCGGGATCGCACTTTAAATTCACGCCCGGCGTTCCTTTTTCCCATTCCTGCAAGGAAGACAAGGCGAACATCTTCCCACCTACTTTAAACACCAAAGTATCTTCATCAAACGGAAAATGTTCGGTCACGCCTTTTTTGGAGAGGCAATAGTCGTAATACACATCAATGGTCATTTTCTATTATTTTAAATGTTTCCGGAATTCAGAATTTAGAATTCATCATTCAAAATAGTATAAAGTATCGGTTTACTCGGGCTCGCATCATTTTCAAACGACGCAATCTGAAGGTTTAGTATATAGCTGCCGTCTGCGATTTTATCATCCACATATATCAGTTCCGTGATGGTGCTTTGCATTCTCGCGTCGCTGTTCAGTTGGTTCACGTCTCTCACATTCCAGAAAGCTTTGTGTGCTAACAGTTTTCCCTCGTCGTGTTCTTTATCCACACTAGGCAAATCAATCAGTAAATGTTGGATGTCGCTTTCGCGGATGAAGGTCGCGGCTTCTTCCAGCAAATAAGGCCAATTGGTATTGGAATATTTTTTGGATTCTTTTTCAGCGGAATTTGGCAAGGTGCGAATGACGATGGCTTCCGGTGATTTTCCTTGTAAAGCCTTTTCAATATGACTCTTAGTGATTACAAAATCATCCCCTAATGCTTCCGGCTGAACCGAAATGACTTCGACCGTAAAAAAGAATTGCTTCAGGTATTGATTGATACTGTAAAACTCCCGCGTGATATGACCTAAACACTCCGTATGCGTCCCGTGGCCATGCGGATTGAAAAAGATATTGTTGAAATTGGTAGACGAACTGCCTTCCGATACTTTTCCCACCCAATCCCCAAAACGAACGGGTTCGATCTCCGGTTTTTCGATGTACCAGGCAATTGGATTTTGATCGGTATTGGAAAGGGGTAACGAGATATCAAGTGGTTTCGACAAATCGATTTTAAATTCTTTATTCTGATGGGAAATGGTCGCTAACATTAAGGATTGGATTTATTCCTCCAAATTTAAATAAAATAAATCCGAAGCAATTCCGTCGCAGAAGAATTTTCCTTTTTTAGTGGTGCTCAGGATGTTGTTTTCGATTAGCAGCTTTTCATCTTTCAGATAACGTTCCGAATTTTCCAGCAGGTAATGCAGCATGTTTTCGCCAAATTCGGTTTTAATTCTTTCCAGCGAAACACCCCAAACCGTTCGCAATCCGGTCATGACGTATTCGTTATAGCGGTCGGTTATAGTAAGCGTTTCGATTTCTCGGGGCAACTTATCTTCGGCTAAAGCATTGATATAAATTGCATTGTTAGCAATATTCCAGCTTCGGTTTGTTCCGTCATAACTGTGCGCCGACGGCCCGATTCCCAGATATTTTTTTCCCAGCCAATACGCGGAATTGTTCTTCGAAAAATACTCCGGTTTCCCGAAATTGGACAACTCATAATGCACAAAACCATTAGCCTCAAGTTTATCAACCAACAATAGAAACTGTTCATGGGCTACTGCATCGTCGGGTTGTGGTACGATTCCCTGTTTGATGAATTTCTGTAAAGCGGTTTTCGGCTCGACTGTTAAGGCATAACTGGAAATGTGCGGGATATTCAAATCCAGCAGCGTCTGAATGTTTTGCTGCCATTTTTCGTTGGTAAGCCCCGGAATCCCATAAATCAAATCGGCGGTGATGTTGTCGAAATAACGCGTGGCTGTTTCCAGGCATTTTTTAGCTTCATCGGCGTTGTGTGCACGGTTCATCAGCTTTAAATCTTCTTCATAAAACGACTGAATCCCAATGCTCAAACGATTGACTTTGTTTTCCGATAAGGCAATGATTCGTTCTTCAGACAAATCATCCGGATTGGCTTCCACCGTAATTTCCGGATGTTCAGCGACCGTATAATTCTTATATACTTCATCAAGCAACAACCGCAAATCTGCAACCTCTAATATAGAAGGTGTTCCCCCGCCAAAATAAATGGTTTCAACGGTTTCATCGGCAAATTCATCTTTGCGCAGACGGATTTCTTTGGCCAAGGCCAGCACCATTTCGTCTTTCTTCTTCAGGGAAGTCGAAAAATGAAAATCGCAGTAATGACACGCCTGCTTGCAAAAGGGAATATGGATGTAAATGCCGCTCATATTAGTATACCATCGCAGCCGCAGTTAACAGTACTGGGACTGAAAACCGAGACTGAAAACTATTTTTTTACTCTGTTCTCGTTCTGTTTCACAAAAGCATCCCAGCCGGAATAACTTTTTCCGATCTCGACTTTTCCCGAATTGAAAAAATGACAAACCGCCGCCGCCAAACCATCGGTAGAATCGAGATTTTTGGGCAATTCTTTCAACCCTAACAACTGCTGCAGCATTTTTGCAACCTGCTCTTTACTAGCATTTCCGTTTCCGGTGATGGCCATTTTGATTTTCTTGGGTTCGTATTCGGTAATCGGGATGTCACGTGACAAACCTGCCGCCATGGCAACGCCTTGTGCGCGTCCTAACTTTAACATTGATTGGACGTTTTTTCCGAAGAAAGGCGCCTCGATCGCAATTTCATCAGGATGATAAGTGTCGATCAATTCGATAGTACGCTCGAAAATCCTTTTCAGACGCATATAATGATCGTCCATTTTGTTGAGCTGCAATTCGTTTAACTGAATGAACTCCATTTTTTTGTTTACCACACGTATGAGTCCGAAACCCATAATGGTCGTCCCGGGGTCGATTCCTAATATGATGCGTTCGTTTGCCACTCTTTTTTGTTTAAAAGTACAAGGTTTAACCGTTTAAGTTTGTTTCTTTGTACTGATGATTTCCGTATCCGACAAAGCTAAACAATTCCTGGTTCTTATGGTCAAACTTTTGATTGTAAGCGGGGCATTTTATTTTATTTACAACCATCTGGCCACGAACTCAGAAATGGACTGGCCGAAATTCGTTTCGCTTTTAAAAGAAAAACAATCAATCGGAAACATCACCCTGATTTTGTCGCTTACCTTTCTGAACCGCTTTCTTGAAATTTTAAAATGGCAGAATTTAGCCGGAGTGGTTCGCAGGATTTCACTCGGAGAAGCCACAAAACAGGTGTTGGGCGCGCTGACGGCAAGTTTGTTCACGCCTTACGGTGTTGGGGAATACATTGGCAAAACCTTGTTTTTTGAAAAAGACAAGGCCAAAAAAATCATTTTCCTGAACCTGATCTGTAACGGCATCCAAATGGCCCTGACGACCGTTTTCGGGATTTTCGGCTTACTGTATTTTAACGCCTATTTTGAGGTGATCACTCCAAAAATCATTTATTTTATCTTTGGTTTTTTCACCCTGCTGGGAGCGATTTTGCTTTTTCGGAACAAAATTACCTTCAGGGGCTATTCTTTTGAAAAACTGATCCACAAAATCAACCAGATCCCTAAACCCGTTCATCGGAAAAACATTTTCTTGGGTCTTGGACGCTATTTGGTTTTTTCACATCAGTATTATTTCCTATTTTTAATTTTCGATGTGCAACTGCCTTATTTACTGTTGATGGCCGCCATTACCAGTGTCTATTTTGTTGCCTCGTGCCTGCCCAGCTTCCAGTTCCTCGATTTTGCGGTAAAAGGAGGCGTTGCGGTCTATTTTTTCGGACTGTTGGGTGTAAACGAATGGGTAGTTGTGTTTATCAGTATGCTGATGTGGCTGCTCAACACCATGATCCCGGTGATTATCGGAAGTTATTATGTTTTAAATTTTAAAGCGCAATGGAAATCGTAAACTTATTGTTCGTCCTGATTTTTATAAATTATGTCCTTTTTATCGGATTGCTGATTTGGGGGTTTTCCAAGGTAAAATCATTTGAGAAAACCAATGCAGAAGTCAAAACCGGTTTTTCCGTGGTGATTCCGTTTCGCAATGAAGAAAAAAACCTTCCGGATTTACTCGAATCGTTTTCCAGGCTACAGTATTCCAAAGATTTATTCGAACTGATTTTCGTCAACGATGATTCCAAAGACGAATCCGAACGGGTGATCAACCGCTGGCGCATAGAGAACCCGTGGGTACATTTGACCATTCTGGACAATGTCCGTATTTCCAAATCCCCTAAAAAAGATGCCATCCAACGTGCCGTGACCATTGCTAAACACACTTGGATTATCACTACCGATGCCGATTGTCAGGTACAACCCGACTGGCTTTCCACCTTTGACAGTTACATCCAGCACAACGATGCCGAAATGATAGCCGGAGCGGTTAACTTCCCAATGAAAGGATTCTTGCTTTCCCATTTCCAGCAAATGGATCTGTTAAGTTTACAAGGAGCGACCATCGGAAGTTTTGGTTTGAAAGAAGCGTTTATGTGCAACGGTGCCAATTTCGCATACAGCAAGCAATTGTTTTGGGACCTGGAAGGATTCAAAGGTAACAACCATATCGCAAGCGGGGATGATGTTTTCCTCCTGCAAAAAGCCTTTACAAAAGTCCCTGAAAAAGTACATTATCTGAAATCCCGAACAGCTATTGTGACAACAAAACCTGAAAAAAGCTGGGTACAATTATTCAAGCAAAGAGTACGTTGGGCGTCTAAGGCAACTGCGTATCAGAGTGATTTTTCAAAAGGGCTTGCCATTATCGTTTTACTGGCCAACCTGACCTTATTGGTTTGCGGAGCATTAGTTGTTTTCAAAATACTGCCTTGGGAATTTTTAGCCGTGTTGTTCGGTGTAAAAGTACTTACGGACGGTATCCTGATGTTCAAAACCAACCGTTTTTTGAGCATGTGCCTTTATTCGTTACCGATTAGCAGTTTACTGTATCCTGTTTTCAGTACAATTGTAGCGGTTTATTCTTTGATAGGAGGATTTGAGTGGAAGCGGGAGAATATTAAATAACCGTTTCCTTTTTCTTCAGAACCATATACAGCAGACAAACCACTGTTAAGGACACAAAAAACATGCCCATTGAGCTTACAATCAAATTCCCGATTTTAAGTAACATTGCTCCTGCCATAAAGCGCAGACTTTGAAGTATAATGGTCCCCAATACGACAAAAGCCCAAAAATTCAAACTTGGAGCGCTTTTTACATTTAATGTTCGTGGTTCTTTCCCAAAAACATAACCGATAACGATAAAACCGAAAAGGGTACTGGTGTGCTGTACTAATTTATACACCGGAATTCCTGATACTTCTAATTGCAGCACTGCCAACTTCCCCACAAAATATCCTGTCTTATGGGTAAAAGCATCCCAAAAAAGATGGGAAACAGCCCCTATCAGTACTGAAACGGACACGACAAGAAAATTTCTTCTGAAATAAATCCACCAATCCGTATCCTTCAACAATTGCAGCCGCGACCGAAAAAATAAAGGCAGGTTGTCAACCAATTTCTTTTTAATAAGCTGATGAAACATCAAGGAGACAATAATCGCGACGGGTAAGTTAAAAACCAACAACCCTAAAAAAGTATGACTGATGGAACTCTGCACTTTCAGCCTCAAAAAATATTCGAAGTCCGGAGCCATTGCCCCTGCTATGAGTCCTGTCGCCGAAACGTTTCGCCATTTCGCAAAAGGAAGTACGATGGCCGGATGGGCAAATGTAAAGGGCATTATTCCGTTTTTAAAATAACCGGCAAGACAAACTGTGTTTTCACGGGAATCCCTCTTTTGATCGCCGGATTGATTTTTGGGAAATCTACTAATTTAGTGTGCAAGATGCTGTCAATCTTTATTGTATCGTAGGCCACGCTGTCTTTTGGAAATTGCGGCTCAAATTTCAGGGTGGCATCCGGGAAGACGGTCACTTTTACTTCTATGGTATCCATTTCCGGATAAAGGATTTTCAAGGTATCCACACTCAATTTATCCTGAATGGTCTGGGTTAAATATTCAAAAAAACATTGTCTGCGCTGGGCTTCGTCGGTGATTACTTCGCAGGCATCCACGGTCGGGAAGGCATCAACTTTTTTCCAGTCGATTTTCTGCAGTTCGTTTTGCAGCAATTCCTCTTCAGACGGGGTTTTCTTATCAAAAAGTTGACAGGACGCCAGCATCAGCGAAAAGAAAAACAGCACCAAAAGTTTTTTTAGCATGAATATTGTACCTTTAAAGGTCAAAAATAGTAAAAAAAATATGGAATACTTTTTATTGATCACCGGATTTATCTGTATGCTTGTTGGAATAGCGGGCAGTTTTTTACCTGTACTTCCCGGACCACCCATCAGTTGGGTAGGACTTTTATTAATTTACCTCACAAAAGCTGTCCCAAACGATTACCTGGTATTGGGAATCACACTGGCTATTGCAATCTTTGTAGGTATCCTTGATTATGTCATTCCGGCTAAAGGCACTAAGCGTTTCGGCGGGAGTTCTTACGGCATCTGGGGCACGAATATCGGATTAATCGTGGGGCTTATCGTCCCAATTCCTTTTGGGGTGATCATCGGGCCTTTCGTAGGAGCATTGGTTGGCGAACTGATTTACGATAGCCAGGACCATAGGCGTGCCATGAAAGCGGCCACAGGTTCATTCATAGGTTTTTTGGCCTCCACTTTTATAAAATTTGTAGTGTGCGTAATCTATTTAGGATTATTTCTGATGAAAGTTTGGGAATACCGAAGCAGTTGGTTTTAAGTCCCCTTGGCCGGAAGAAATGTAATGGCAATCCCCGCTAAGATGATTACGCCACCGACAAGCATCTGAACCGTAATGATTTCCCCTAAAAAAAACCAGGCGATGATTGACGTTACCAACACTTGAGAAAGCAGACTCAGCGAGACACGGTTCGCTTCCATTTTCTGAATGGCGAAACTAATCAGGGTCCAGGCAATCAGCTGACAGACTATGCCCTGCACCAACAAAACACTCCATACCGAAGAGGAAAATCCGGTAAACGGCTGATCAAGAATCAGACAAAGCAATCCTAAGAAAACACTCGACACCGCCATACTGTAGGTTATAAAACTTACGGAAGACAGCTGGCGCAAAACATATTTGCTGAACAGCATATACGCCGCATAAAAAAGCCCGGACAAAACCCCGAACACAAATCCGAGGTCGAATTTTAACTGCCGAAAGGTTTCGACACCAATCAATACCACCATACCGACGAGTGCCAAAAGGGCACCTATCCAAAAATTACGGTTGGGCTTGTTGGGCAGAAAGAAAAACATGCTGAGCCCTACCCAAACCGGTGCCAAATTGGTAAGCAATGTCGCTTGAGTGGCCGTAGATGCTTGAATAGCAATATTCCACACGGCAATATCGGAACCAAAACAAACGCCGCACAATACAAGAATCCAGGTAGTTTTGGTGTTGGGTTTTTCCAGTTTCTTCTGAAACAATACGATCGGAAGGATCACGATAAAAGCAATCGCCATGCGGTAAAAAGCAGAAGTCAAACCGGCAACAGGCGTTCCTTTCACCAAAACCGGAAAAATGGAAATGCAGAAAATCCCGATTGTCAAAGCCACTTTTTCGTTCCTCATCGTTTTGCAGATTTCCTTTAAAGATATAAAAAAAGCCCCGATAATCGGAGCTTCTTCTTTACTTGTCCCGTCTCAAAACGGGAGGATTCAAACCCGTCTCGTCCTTAAGACGAGATGACAGGCCGGTATACTAACCGCTAATCATGCGTTCAAGCGAGGCTCTGTTTAGCTTTTTTATTCTTTTCTCTTCGATTATAGCAGCTTTCTTGGATTCGTAACCGAACTTATAAACAAGTTCCCAATCTTTTGCTCTGGAAGTATAGGTGCTCAATCCCAACAAATGCGATTCAAGTCTTCCTTCAACACCAGAAGTAAACCCTTTATAATAAACGTCCAATGATTTTAAGTAAAGGATATAAACGTAGTACATAATTTCACAAATAAAAAAAGCCCCGATAATCGGAGCTTCTTCTTTACTGGCGGTCTGGACGGGACTCGAACCCGCGACCCCATGCGTGACAGGCATGTATTCTAACCAACTGAACTACCAAACCAGTGCTGTATTTCGAGTGCGAAAGTACTATGCTTTTTGGCTATTTGCAAGTATTTTGAAAAGAAAAATCAATAAAAATTATAAGTCACTGAAAGCCAGTTTTTAAAAAAGGAAAAGGGTTGAAATCAAAAAAGCCTTCCAAAAATGGAAAGCTTTTCATTGGTCTAACTACTAAACCTGGTACTTTCGTACCTAAACAACACAACTAATTTTAAATTTCTTAAGAGGGCAAAAAAGCCTTTCTTTGTATCGAAAGGCTTTCCTCTTTTACTGGCGGTCTGGACGGGACTCGAACCCGCGACCCCATGCGTGACAGGCATGTATTCTAACCAACTGAACTACCAAACCAGTGCTTTATTGCGGATGCAAATATACAACCCTTTTTTACTTCACCAAATATTTTTTCAACTATTTTGAAATTATTTTCCACAAACCTTACCCAAACCTTTGTTTTTCAATCAAATAGGTCGTCATTATTTTTTCAAATTTCTCGTCCACCGACACCGGAACGTACTTAATTTTGTACTGTGAACAAGTGTTCGCTACCTTATCAAAATAGGCTTCCACGAGTTTTTCATACTCCGTTTTAACGTTTTCGGCAAAAAGATTGACCTGCTCACCCGTTTCCAGATCGATAAACTTACGCGGCGCATTGTCGAAATCGAATCTAAATTCCGTTTTCTTATCTATAACGTGAAACAAAATTACTTTATGTTTGTTATGCTTCAAATGTTGTAAGGCCTTAAACAAACGCTCATCGTCTTCGCCCTGAAACATATCCGTAAAAAGAACAATCATGGAACGACGGTGCATTTTTTCGGCAATATGGTGCAGGTACGTGATCGTATCGGTCGCTTTGGTTTCCTTTGGCGTTTCCAATACTCGCTCCAACTGATCGAGCAACATGCGGTGGTGGCGCTCGCTTCCCTTTTCCGGCGCATAATATTCATAGGAATCCGAATAAACACTTAAACCAACAGCATCGCGTTGTTTTTTTAAAAGATTCATTAAAACCGCCGAAGCCAGTACCGAAAAACCGATTTTGTTCTCGTAAAACAATTGCCCATCCTGAAGCTTTGGATAATGCATGGACGAGGAATTGTCGATGATTAAATGACAACGCAAATTGGTTTCTTCCTCGAAGCGTTTGGTATACAGACGATCGGTTTTAGCGAACAGTTTCCAATCGATGTGCTTGGTGCTTTCCCCGGCATTGTAGATTTTATGCTCAGCAAACTCAGCGGAAAAACCATGGAACGGCGATTTGTGCATCCCGGAAATAAAGCCTTCCACGATTTGGTTGGCCAATAATTCAAGATGCTGAAAACTGGATATTTTTGCGATTTGATTGTCTAAGTTCATCTCTCAAAGATATTGAAAGATTTAAAGATTGAAAAATTAAACGATTCCAAAAATAAAAATGGCTTCCTTTTAGCCCTGATAGGGCCGAGTGTTAAGAAACAGTCCAGTGGACTGTTTTAACGAAGGAGCCAGGTGGCGCAATGGCCGCTACCGTGTAGCGCGGATAGCAGGGACAAGGATTCCAAAAACGCCGGAACCCTTCGCTCAAAAATTATTTGTTTAGTTTTTCCTCAATTGCTTTCAGCCTGTCTTCCAAAGACTTTACTTTATCCTCAAGCTGTTTGTTTTTTTGCTGTTCTTTCTCGATGATTTCCTGCTGCTCCTGAACCGCTTTAACCAACGGAACCACAAACTCTGCATAACGCAAGCCGTAGAAATCGGCCTGGTTTTTAGGCTTGTCCACGCCACTGAAGTCAAAATTGACCGCTTTAGCTGCCTGTTCCACTTCCTGCGCGATAAATCCAGTGGTAGTCTCGGAATAACGGTCGCCACGCAACGGAGTTCCTTCTGTTTTACTTTTGGAAACGCCTGTCATTTCGTTGATTTTTTCATTGTTCAGACGATACGTAACCGGACGCAGTTGCTGAATGAATTTTAATCCCGGCACATCTTCTTTTATGTTTTCCTTGAAACGCCCGTCTGAAATATTGGTCCAGTTCTGGTAACCGCCAATCGAAGTCACAAAAACATTTCCAATGCGTACCGAATTACTAGCGGTAGCTGTTGCATCAATCCCTAAACAAGTGGTATTGAAGAAAGTATTCGTATTAGGCCCTGTGTTATACCCTAAAGCCGTATTGTACGATCCTGTGGTTGTGGTGGTAAGTGAAGCGCCTCCAACTGCCGTATTTTGGAAACCGGTGGTATTAGCAACAAGGGAAGAAGTTCCGTTAGCAACATTATAATACCCCGTTGAATTGGCAAAAAGTGACCCATTCCCACTTGACACGTTATAATTCCCTGTCGTATTGGCCACCAAAGCACCCCGTCCTATCGCAGTATTACCAACTCCGGCAGTATTAGTATAAAGCGCATTCAACCCAACAGCAACATTATCACTTCCTGTTGTATTGGACCTAAGCGCCTGAGTTCCGACCCCTAAATTATAACTCCCTGTTGTATTGTATGCCATAGTGTTCCATCCACTGGCGGTATTATAACTCCCTGTAGTATTCTCATTAAGCGCACCTACCCCCGTAGCGGTATTACCAATTCCTGTTGTATTGGCATTTAACGCCTCAAAACCTATGGCGGTATTCTCATTTCCGGAAGTATTAGCCCTAAGTGAAGCATACCCACTGGCCGTATTACTTACCCCGTTGGTATTCGAATAGAGTGCATAACTTCCGTCAGCAGTATTATTATTCCCTGTGGTATTAGAAAACAATGCGCTCGCACCGGCAGCAGTATTTCCCGAACCCGTTGAATTAAAGTTTAAAGCTTCAGCCCCGGTGGCCGTGTTTCGGCTTCCAGTAGTATTATCACGTAAGGTCGCTATTCCGGTTGCTGTATTAGAACTTCCCGTTGTGTTACCATAAAGCGCACTGTTACCGGTTGCAGTATTGTCGTTTCCGATGGTATTGGAAAACATGGCATTTAGTCCGGTTGCGGTATTTTCACTTCCAGTCGTATTGGTATAAAGGGCCGCATACCCGGTCGCAGTATTATAGCTACCGGTTGTGTTGAGATTCAACGAATACCCTCCGGAAGCCGAATTAAAACTCCCTGTTGTATTGGCATAAAGCGTACCACTTCCGTTGGCTGTATTAGCCGATCCTACAGTATTGGAATACAAGGCATTATATCCTGTCGCTACGTTTTCGACTCCGGTAGTGTTGGCACGAAGAGATCTGTAACCCACTGAGGTATTGTTGTTCCCTGTGGTATTGAAATACAGAGCTTCTACCCCATTGGCTGTATTATTATTCCCGGTCGTGTTACTCATTAATGCCTGCACACCAGTCGCACTGTTATCGTTTCCGGTGGTATTCCAATACAAAGCGTTTCTACCTGTGGCCGTGTTCTGATATCCCGTGGTATTTGAATTTAATGAAAAATACCCACTGGCTGTATTGCTGTGACCTGTAGTATTGTAACGCATTGCATTAGATCCTGTTGCTACATTATAAGAACCTGTTGTATTAACGTTTAATGCATTATATCCTGTAGCGGTATTAGCATCTCCAGTCGTATTATACCGAAGTGCCTCAAATCCTGTTGCCGTATTTCCCCCTCCTGAAATATTCGCCTGAAGCGCATAACCCCCCACAGCCGTGTTTGAAAACCCTATTGTATTAGCAAACAATGTACTGTATCCCAAAGCCGTGTTTGAAGCCCCCGTAGTATTATTATTTAATGAGCCATAGCCAACTGCAGTATTATTCGTCCCTGTAGTGTTAAAACGGAGTGCAAAAACCCCATTCGCTGTATTATTGCTTCCTGTTGAATTATTGTACAAAGCTAAATAGCCAGTTGCTGTATTGTAATTCCCAGTCGTATTGGAGTACAACGCGTTATTCCCACTGGCAGTATTAGCACTTCCTCCTGTATTGGAATAAAGCGATTGTGTTCCCAGGGCCGTATTATTCGTTCCACTTGTATTGCTGTACAAGGACTGATAACCAACTGCCACAAGGTGAGAGGTTCCAGTATTGGAAAATAAAGCAAAAGTCCCCAAAGCTGTATTATAAAACCCTGTGGTATTGCCATAAAGGGACTGTGACCCCATTGAAATATTCCCGTATCCGGTTGTATTTTGAAAAAGAGACTGGTACCCGTCAGCCGTGTTTCCGCTTCCGGTGGTACTGGAAGTCATTGCATACGTACCGGTAGCTGTATTAAAAGAGGCCGTTGTACTAGATTTCAGAGCAGAATATCCGTTTGCCACATTTTCCATTCCTGTCGTGTTCGCCGCCAAGGCATAGCCACCTCCTGCCGTATTTGACAAACCAGTAGTATTAGAGCCCAAAGAGTAGTTTCCTGTCGCTGTATTATTAAATCCAACGGTGTTGCTAAAAAGAGCATGTTCCCCAGTAGCCACATTATAATACCCTGTTGTATTTTGGAAAAGTGCAAAATGACCTACTGCAGCATTACCTCTCCCTGTAGTATTGGAACGTAATGCAGAAATCCCAACCCCTACATTATCGTATCCGCTTGTGTTAGAAAACATAGCACCAACTCCGATTGCTGTATTACCATCACCAGTTGTATTACTAAACAAAGCCGCATACCCGTTAGCCACGTTACTGTCTCCATCGATATTGCTGTATAGAGCATTAACCCCAATAGCTGTGTTTTGGTGACCAAAATTATTATTATACAAAGCCTGAAACCCTACTCCTGTATTTCGCATACCGCCGATGTTGGCAAATAATGACCTGTACCCTACACCAGTGTTTTCAATACCTGTGGTATTGTTGTACAACACATCATGTCCAACCCCCACAAGATTTGAAGTGGTCGTATTGGAAAATAAAGCATTATCTCCCACCGCAACATTAAAATTCCCCGTTGTATTGGAACCCAATGCTGCATATCCGTTGGCGGTATTGGCATTTCCGCCCGTATTTAAGGAAAGTGAATTCGCACCGTGAGCAACGTTGTAACTCCCTGTTTCATTAGCAGCAAGCGACGAAGATCCAAAACCGGTATTAAAGTTACTTACATTATCTCTTCCCGACTGATAACCAAAAAAGGCGTTCCCGATCTGGTCAATACTTCCTGCTTTTTGATTGTTCACTCTAAAATTTAAAGGAGTATTATCTTTAGTTCCTATAAAATGGGTGCCGTCAACTGTTCCTGAATTACCGGTAAGCTCCCAGCCCGCATTTCCTTTTACGCCAACCCAGCTTACCAAACCATTATCCCAATAATAAAATCCCGGTTGTTTCCCCGCAACTGTTGTGGTAAGATAGACCATCATCCCTGTTTGTGCGGCTGTCGGATTAACGGCAGGAAAGGCGTCAATTTTAGGAATAAGGATTCCGTCTGTATTGGAAGGCGCTGCCTGATTACTGGATTTAATATCCAATTGAGCGTTGGGAGAAGTGGTGTTGATTCCTACCTGAGAAAAGGATTTCAAGGAAAACAATACCAGAAGAACTAGAATTTTTTTCATAAGTGATTATACGACTGATTATACTTATGGGGCATGCAAAAATGGCGCTACTTTGTTTCTTAAAAAAATGGTAATAGACGAACGACTTTTTAAATAGACGGACGACCTGGTTTTTCTTAAAAAATTTATACATTTGGCTCATTGGCAATCCCTTATGAAAAAACTAAATTGCATCATAATCGACGACGACGAAATCGACAGGCTGACGGTGGTTTCGCTTGCCAAAAAATTTCCGGTTTTACACATAGCCGGAGTTTTTGAATCAGCCGAAGAAGCGCTGCCTGCAATAGAAAATGAAGAAATCGATGTGTTGTTTTTAGACATTGACATGCCCAATCTCAGCGGGATGGATTTCAGAAAAAAAACCATACACATTCCCGTTTGTGTATTCATCACTTCGCATCCGGAACATGCCGTAAAGAGTTTTGAACTGGAAACCCTAGACTTTATAGTAAAACCTGTAAAACTGGATCGCTTTTCCCAGACCATGAGCCGCATTGAAGAGTTTATGGAAATCAAACACAAAGCCTCACTATTTGAAGCCAGTATCGGCGGGGACACTGTTTACATAAAGGAAGGGCATCAACAAACAAAGGTTAAACTCCACGACATCCTCTACTTAGAGGCATTAAAAGATTATACGCTGATTGTAACTTCACAAAAAAGACATTGTGTTTTGTCCAGCATCGGCACTTTGCTTAAGGAAAGTCATTTTCAGTCTTTTGTCAGGATCCATCGCAGTTTTGCCGTACAGAAGCAATATGTGAAAAAAATCGGCGCGCAGGAAATTGAACTGAACAATAATGTTATGATCCCTATTGGCAGAAGTTATAAGGACAATTTAAGTTTGATTGCATGAAAAAAACCAGTTTGATTCTATTCTTACTGTTTTCCGTTGTGGTTTTTTCCCAGAATCAAAACCATGCTACCAAGCTGTTACTCGATGCCTGTGAAACAGCCAAAAACGATGGCAATTACAAAGAACTGATCGTATTGGCCAACAAAGGCATTGCCTCAGCCAAAAACGATTCTTATTTAATGGCGCGTTTCTCTTTTTACAAAGCTTACGGCTATGAATACGACAACAACCAGTACGAAAAAGCCATTCCGCTATTTGAAGCCTCATGGAATTTCGCAAAAAAAAGAAAAAACCTGAAGGAAGAAACACTGGCCATCATGCGCCTGAACTACCTGTACTATTCCACCAAACAGTTTCAGAAGCGTAAAAATTTAATCCGTCATATCGAAACGGTATTGGACACTACTAAAAGTGTGTATACGCAAGGCATCCTGAACGGTAGCTTAGGCGAATACTATCTGGACAACTCGGAAATCGAAAAATTCATCGGTTACAAACTGAAAGCCATCGAATACCGTAAAAAATTCCCGAAAGACGACACGAAAAACATCGTTAACATTGGTATTTCCTATTCACAGATTGGTCAGGCCTACATCAAAATGAAACAGTTCGACAAAGGCATTGAGTATTCCAATTACGCTAAACCCTATCTTACAGGATCGCCTAATGCAATGGCTTTTTTATACAACGATTACATCAAATGCTACACTGGCAAACAAAATCTGGACAGCCTTTCAAAATATTATAACGGTATTTACAAATTGGTTTCCGAAGAAGATTCGCTGCACATCAGTGTCAGTGGTGCCAATCGCTATATGGCCGAATATTATATTTCGAAAGAAAATCTTGAAAAGGCAGCATTCTACACCAGGAAAGCCATGTTTTTCGCTAAAAAATCCAACGACGATGAAATTCTCATGGAAGCCCGGGTTACCGAAGGCAAACTGCTTTTCAGGCACGGGAACTATGCCAAAGCCATCGACGTTTTTAAGCAAGCTTCCACGCACGCCTACGAGTTTGATAAAAATTCGTTCATTGTGATCAACCAGTTGCTTTCGGAAAGTTATGCGCAATTGGGAGATTGGAAACAGGCCTTTGCTTACCATAAGATTTACACCCAGGCCAATGAAAAAATGCTGAACGAATCAGCTAAACAAACAATTGCCAATGCGGAAGCCAAATTCCAGAACCGAAACAAACAGGAGAAAATCAATCTTTTGTCTGCGGAAAATCAGTTAAAGAACCTTCAGATTGAAAATACGCGTAAAAAACAGATTTATCTGGGGATCGGGTTTGTCTTTCTTTTGACCATTGCGGGCTTATTGTACCGACAGAACCTCAACCGAAAACGCACCAACAAAAAACTCAAACGCTTAAATACCGAACTCGATCAGGCCAACAAAATCAAGACACAGTTTTTCAGTATCTTAAACCACGATTTGCGAAGCCCGGTAGCCAACCTTATTCATTTTTTACACTTGCAGAAAGAAAATCCGGAACTTTTTGATGAGGAAAGCAAAAAACGCCTGCAAAACAAAACTCTGGCCGGTGCAGAAAACCTTCTTGACTCCATGGAAGACCTCCTGCTTTGGAGCAAAGGTCAAATGGAAAATTTTAAACCGCAGCCTAAAAACATAGCCGTGGCACTACTCTTTGAGGACACCGCAAAACATTTTTCCAGTGAGGAGCAGGTGAAAATTATTTTTGAAAACAGCCAAAACGTTCATCTCTTTACCGATGAAAATTATCTAAAAACCATCATCCGGAACCTTACCGCCAACGCTGTAAGAGCACTGGAAAAAACCCAAGATCCAAGTATTATCTGGAAAGCCTGGGAAGAAAACGGACAATACTTTTTATCCGTAACCGACAACGGCCCCGGCGGTACCCAGGAACAGTTCCGTGCGCTGTATGATGAAAAAGAAGTGGTCGGGATTAAAACCGGTTTGGGACTCCATCTTATCCGCGACCTTGCCAAAGCCATCAATTGTAAAATTACCGTGGAGACCCATCTGGAGCAAGGCACCCGTTTTACATTAAGCTTTGCATAAAAAAAGCCTAACTTTCGTTAGGCTCCTATCCGTATACTGAAAAAATCAGATTATAATAACGCGTCGATTGCTTCCGTGTAAGTGTTTTTAGGAGCAACACCTACTTGTCTTCCAACCACTTCTCCGTTTTGGAACACCAATACTGTAGGAATGTTACGCACTCCGTATTTTGCAGCAAACTCCTGGTTCGCGTCTACATCAACCTTACCGATTACGGCTTTACCAGCATACTCTTCACTGATTTGATCGATAATAGGCGCTACCATACGACATGGTCCACACCAAGCTGCCCAAAAATCCACTAATACCGGTTTATCTGATTTTAATACTACTTCTTCGAAAGTAGCATCTGTAATTGCTAATGCCATTTTAATGTTGTTTAAAATTGTTGAACAAAAATAGTACTTTATTTTAAATCGCAACCGCTTTGAAAATCAGTTTTGATTATGCTGTGATTGGTATTTTTTATCAGGAGCTTTTTCCCGCTGTACGCTCTATCTTTTTCTGTCATCCCGATTCTCGGGATGCCCGAAAAAGGATGCCGCTCCCATCGGGGCTAGGGCATTGTCTCCTTAATTCAGTTTAAAATTGATCTGCAAACGCTCAAGCTCTTGAAGCACTGCGTTGGAAATACCGATTTTCAGTTTACGGCTCGGCATACTGAGTTTGGTCACCACACGGATTTCTTCTTTTTCTTCCGGCATGGTGATTTCCACTTCCTCAAGATTTTCGTCTGCATCGCCCACCTCATCGGACTCGTTCATTTCGCTTACCACCGGAACCTCAACAATCGTTTTCACCCGCTCCAATTCCATCACCTCAAAGGTAACCGAAGCTTCCCCTGCATTCATTTTAAACAATTCGTTCAGTTCCATAATCAGTTGCTCACGCAAATCACCTATAGAAAATTGCAGGATCAGTTTTTTTCCGAACTTTGGCAACACATCCTGTAATTGCAGCACATCCACAAACTGTAAACGCGGATCGGATTTCTTACCGGTTTCCTTATTCGTCCAGCCTTCCTTCACATTCAAGCGGATGTAAACGAAATGGTTCTGCCCCAGATAATGGCGGAAACGCAAATATTCCTCATCAAAAATCCGGAATTCATAACTCTCGTCGTAGCCTTCCAAATTAAACGTTGCCCAGCCTTTACCATTTTTAGCTACTCGGTGTTGAACATTAGTTACAATTCCTCCAACGGCTATATTTTTACCCACAAACGGGTTCAGATCTTTCAAAGCTTCCAAACGTGTCGGACAGAAATATTTCATTTCAAACTTATAATCGTCCAGCGGATGTCCGGAAATATAAATCCCGACCACTTCTTTCTCTTTGGCCAGTTTTTCCATAGTGAACCATTCTTCGCAAGGCGGAACAGTTGGCTCCGGAATCTGTACTTCGGACGCATCGCCAAACAAACTTACCTGTGAGGAATTTTCGTTTTCCTGCGTTTTAGAACCGTAGCGCATCGCCTTTTCCAAAAACGTGATATTGTCACCATCATGATGAAAATATTGCGCCCGGTGTGTATTCTCAAAACAATCAAAACCTCCAGCCAATGCCAGATTCTCAAAGGCTTTTTTATTGGCGGCACGCAAATCGATACGTTTGGCCAAATCGAAGATGGATTTGTATTTTCCGTCTTTACGGGTTTCCACTATCGTTTTTACGGCACCTTCCCCCACCCCTTTAATCGCTCCCATTCCGAAACGAACGGCGTAATTTTCGTTAACCGTAAATTTATAAAAGGATTCGTTCACATCAGGTCCTAATACATCTAAGCCCATGCGCTTACATTCTTCCATAAAAAAAGAAACCTGTTTGATGTCGTTCATATTATTGGAAAGTACCGCCGCCATGTATTCCGCAGGGTAATGCGCTTTCAAATATGCGGTTTGATAAGCGATCCATGCATAACAGGTCGAGTGGGATTTGTTGAAGGCATAACTCGCAAACGCTTCCCAATCTGTCCAGATTTTATCCAGCTTTTTCTCATCATGCCCGTTGGCCATCGCCTGATCGATGAACTTGGATTTCATTTTATCCAAGACATCTTTCTGCTTTTTACCCATCGCTTTACGAAGGACGTCGGCATCACCTTTGGAGAAGTTTGCAAGTTTCTGTGACAAAAGCATCACCTGCTCCTGGTATACCGTAATTCCATAGGTTTCCGCAAGATATTCCTCATTGGCATCTAAGTCATAAGTGATTTCTTCCTCGCCGTTTTTCCTACGGACGAAAGACGGAATGTACTCCAACGGCCCCGGTCGATACAACGCGTTCATTGCAATCAAATCCCCGAAAACGGTTGGTTTCAGCTCTTTCATGTATTTCTGCATCCCGGGCGACTCGTACTGGAAAATCCCGACGGTCTCACCTCTTTGGAACAGTTCGTATGTTTTTTGGTCGTCAATTGGGAAGGTATCCGGATCGAGCTGGATTCCGGTGCGGTATTTCACCAATTTGACCGTATCTTTTATTAAGGTTAAGGTTTTTAAACCCAGGAAGTCCATCTTCAACAAACCGGCACTTTCCGCTACGGAGTTGTCGAACTGGGTTACGTACAAATCGGAATCTTTTGCCGTGGTTACCGGTACGAAATTGGTAATATCGTCCGGCGTAATGATTACCCCACAAGCGTGAATTCCGGTATTTCGAAGCGAACCTTCCAGCATTTTTGCCTGCTGAATGGTTTCTCCGGCTAAATCTTCTTCCCCGGCTATGGCAATCAACTCCTTAACGCGATCAAATTCTTCGGACGATTTCAAAGCCTTTTTCACTTCGCTTTCGTCTTCTGCCAGAAAACGGGCTAAGTTCCATTTGGACGGCATCATCCCCGGGATCAACTTAGCGATTCTGTCCGCTTCAAACAAAGGTAAATCGAGTACACGCGCCGTATCACGAATCGCGGATTTGGTCGCCATCTTACCATAAGTAATGATCTGCGCCACCTGATTCGCACCGTATTTGTTGATTACGTAATCCATAACCAAACCACGGCCTTCATCATCAAAGTCAATATCGATATCGGGCATGGACACACGGTCCGGGTTTAGGAAACGCTCAAAAAGCAAATCGTATTTAATAGGGTCGATGTTGGTAATTCCCAAGCAATATGCTACCGCAGAACCCGCAGCCGATCCACGACCAGGCCCCACCGAAACACCCATTTTTCGTGCCTCGGCAATGAAATCCTGTACAATCAAAAAGTAACCCGGATATCCTGAGTTGGAAATGGTAAGCAATTCAAAATCAAGTCGTTCGCGAATGTCTTCCGTAATTTCAGGATATCGCTTTTCAGCACCACTGTAGGTTAAATGACGTAAATAAGCATTTTCTCCTCGTACACCGCCATCGGCCTTATCCTCTTCCACTTTAAATTCATCCGGAATGTCGAATTTGGGAAGCAATACGTCACGGTACAGTGAATAGGCTTCTACTTTATCGATGATTTCCTGTATGTTGATGATGGCTTCGGGCAAATCGGCGAAAAGTTTTTTCATCTCCGCTTCCGACTTGAAATAGTATTCCTGATTTGGCATCCCGAAACGGTAGCCGCGACCGCGACCGATGGGTGTAGCCTGTTTTTCGCCATCTTTCACACACAATAAAATATCGTGGGCGTTGGCGTCTTCTTTGGCGACATAATAGGTGTTGTTGGTGGCAATCAGTTTTATGTTGTGCTTGCGGGCGAAGGCAATCAGGGTTTGGTTCACGCGGTTTTCATCTTCCTGATTGTGACGCATTACTTCAATGTAAAAATCATCCTGGAATTGGGATTTCCACCAAACAAGTGCTTCTTCGGCCTGATTTTCACCGATATTTAAAATTTTGCTCGGTATTTCCCCATACAGGTTTCCGGACAAAACGATAATGTCTTCTTTATATTTTTCCACTACCGAACGGTCGATACGCGGCACGTAATAAAACCCTTCCGTATAGGCAATGGACGCCATTTTGGCCAGATTATGGTAGCCTTTTTTGTTCTTGGCCAGAAAAACCACCTGATACCCGTTGTCTTTCTTGGTTTTGTCTTTATGGTCTTCACAAACGTTGAATTCGGCACCAACAATAGGTTTTACAATGGTTTCCGATGGTTGTTCCCCGTTTTCTTCAGCAGCTTTATTTTTGGCTTCGGCGCCTTTGTTGTGGTTCAGGACGGCACTTACAAACTGGAACGCCCCCATCATGTTCCCCACATCGGTCATGGCCACGGCCGGCATTTTATTTTTAATGGCTGCATTCACCAAATCGTTGATGGCAATGGTGGACTGTAATACTGAAAACTGGGAATGATTGTGCAAGTGCGCATAAGCCGCATGCTCAAGATCTTTCTTATCTTCTTCCGAAATGGTCTGTCCGACTTCTTCCTGCTGGATCTGTTTTAAACGGGCACGAATCTCGTCTGAAGCTTTTTTAAGGTTGATGTGCTTTAACCCGATCAACTGGATTTCCTGCGGATTGTTTTCGCGGAAACGGTCGTAATAGTCTTCGGTAACATCAAGTTCTTCTTTGGTGAAAACCTCGCGTTTGATTAATTCCAGAAAACAGCGTGTCGTAGCTTCCACGTCGGCGGTCGCGTTGTGGGCTTCGGCAAACGGTTCCCCGAATAAATATTGGTGTAACTCGGTAAGGGTTGGCAATTTGTATCGTCCGCCTCGCCCTCCGGGTAATTTTAACAATTCAGCAGTGGTTTCGGTACAGGTATCCAAAACCGGCATTTTGACCATATCGGAACCGATGCTCATCCGGTGGAATTCACACCCCATGATGTTCACGTCGAAACCAACATTCTGACCTACAATGTATTTGGCTTTCGATAAGGCAATATTGAATTTCTCCAACACTTCTAACAACGAAATTCCCTGTTCCATAGCCAATTCGGTGGAAATTCCATGAATACGTTCGGCATCATAGGGAATGTTGAAGCCCTCCGGTTTCACCAGATAGTCCTGATGCTCGACAAGATTTCCCATCTCATCGTGCAATTGCCAGGCAATCTGGATACAACGCGGCCAGTTATCGGTATCGGTAATGGGTGCCGACCAACTGCGTGGCAATCCGGTGGTTTCGGTATCGAAAATTAAATACATGTATCTGAGTTTTAAGCCGTAAGCGATATACTACAAGCCAATTTTAGATTGAAACAAAAATACGTTTTCGGATGCGGAATGTCAATTTTAGTTATTAACAAAAGGAAAGTGTTTTGTTATTATTGTAGGAAAATTTTGTTGTTGTTTTTTTAATCAATAATTATGTAATCTAATTCTTATAAATCATTTAAACTTTAAAAAATGAAAAAAACGTATTTTTTTGCAGCTCTGCTTTTTGCGGCCATAGGCACAACAAGTATTAGCTCTTGCAGTAGTGAAGAGAC
The DNA here is from genome assembly GCF_053764385.1 of Flavobacterium pedocola. Taxonomy (NCBI): domain Bacteria; kingdom Pseudomonadati; phylum Bacteroidota; class Flavobacteriia; order Flavobacteriales; family Flavobacteriaceae; genus Flavobacterium; species Flavobacterium pedocola. The sequence continues at coordinate 169,534 of NZ_JBSNCR010000003.1, forward strand.
AGCTGCCCAACAAAGTAAAGCAGCCGTTAGCGTTGAAAAAACAGACGAAATGCTAAAATTTGAAAACTCTTTAAAAATCTGGATGCAATCCAAACGTGAAAGCGGCTCCTCCCAAAATGTAACAGCGGAAGTAACCGAACTTATTAAAAAAGACGCCAGTGAACTTTTGACCTCACTAGGAAAAAACGGAGCCGAAGCTACAGGCAAAGCAAATCCGAACACTGACGAACTGGTTCGTGCTGCAATCAGAGAATACTCCAAGAAACTAACAAACATGTACCACCAACAAAAAAACAACTAACAACATGAAAAAGATTATCCTTATTGCAACACTTTTGATTGGTTTACAAAATTTTGCACAGAAAACATTTGAGGTTTATAATTTAACCGGTTACACATTTAACCTAACCGACATTATTACAAGACCTGTAGGAACAACTTATCCGGAGTTCCACAGTAAACCTTTTGGTAACATCCCTCTTGGCCCTACATCAGCACAAACATCCTATGTACTGGAGAACACTTCTAATGTTTATCGTTTCCCTTTTAATTCACCTTCAAGCTCACCGGTGATTACAACTTGGGAAAGACTTTCTTCTCCATCAACCGTAACAACTTTTACAAGTAATGGGGCTTGGGTTCTAGGAAATGCTCAGGAGTTTTATAAATTAAAATATTTCGACAACGATAATATTTTACGCGAAATCGATGCCAATAACCCTATCTATACTTCTCCAACATATGGCTGGACTATAGAATATTCCTTTTACCAGGACCCAAACAATGCGAACATCAAAATTTACACTATTTTGATTTATTAATTTAAATCTCCGGGCCGGATGGATTGCAAAGCCTTTTCACTGGACCCTGAGACGAGGTTAGCAACAAACTTAACTGAAGCAATATCCTTTAACCCCAAAAAATGCAACAAAAAAAGCCATCCTTAATCAGGATGGCTTTTGCCTATTGAAAATACAGTGATTAATATCTACCTCTATTATTTCCGCCTCCGTAGTTCCCACCACCGCGGTTGTTTCCATAACCTCCGCCTGAACGGTTGTTGTTGAAACTTCTTCTTTCACCTTCCGGTTTCGGCTCGGATTTGTTTACTACGATTGGGCGACCTCCAACGGTTGCTCCGTTTAATTCTTCAATGGCCTTTAATGCATCTGCATCATTTTCCATTTCCACAAAACCAAATCCTTTACTTCTTCCAGTAAATTTATCAGTGATGATTTTAACTGAAGTTACTTCCCCGTATACCTCAAAAGACGATCTTAAGTCTGCTTCGTCAATAGAGAACGGAAGACTTCCAACAAAAATGTTCATATAACTATTTTAAAAATTTTGGTAAAGGTAGGTTATTAAAAATCTAAATCACTCATTATTAAGCTTTTTCTTTTAAAATAATTGTTGTATATAAAACATATTTTGTGAAATTTAATTATTTTGTATGCTAAACTTTCATATATTTGCACCCTTAAATAACCGAGGTCGTGTACCTCAAATTAATCATTAAAGATTATGTCAGTAAAAATCAGATTACAAAGACATGGTAAAAAAGGGAAACCTTTTTACTGGATCGTAGCAGCAGATGCTCGCGCGAAAAGAGATGGTAGATTCCTTGAGAAAATCGGAACTTACAATCCAAACACTAACCCTGCAACTATAGACTTGAACTTGGACAAGGCAGTTACTTGGTTATTCAACGGTGCTCAGCCAACTGACACTGCAAGAGCTATCCTTTCTTACAAAGGTGCTTTATTGAAACACCACCTAGAAGGCGGAGTTCGTAAAGGTGCTTTAACTGCTGAACAAGCGGAAGCTAAATTAGCTGCTTGGTTAGAGTCTAAAGCTGGTAAAGTTGACGCTAAAAAAGACGGTTTAGCAAAATCTAAAGCGGATGTTAAAGCTGCGGCTTTAAAAGCTGAGAAAGAAGCTAACGCTAAGCGTGCTGCTGCTCAGGCTGAAGCTTTGAAAGCTGCTGAAGCAACTGAAGAAGAAGTAGCTGAAGAGGCAACTGAGGAAGTAGCAGAAGCTGCAACTGAAGAGACTCCAGCTGTTGAGGAGAACAACGAAGAAACTCAAGCTTAATTTTTAAAGCGGTTCCATGCGTAAAGAAGAGTGTTTCTATTTAGGTAAAATCGCAAAAAAATTTAGTTTCAAGGGAGAAGTCCTTATCTATTTAGATACGGACGAACCCGAAATGTATGAAGATATGGAATCAGTTTTTGTCGAATTCGGCAAAAACCTGGTTCCATTTTTTATTGAAAAAAGTGCACTTCACAAAGGCGACTTCTTAAGAGTCAAATTTGAAGAAGTGGACAGCGAAGACGATGCCGACCGAATCCTGGGAAGCGAAGTCTATCTCCCCCTGACCATGTTACCGAAACTGGAAGGCAAAAAATTCTATTTCCATGAAGTGATCGGCTTTGATGTGGAAGATGTTCGTTTGGGCAACATCGGAAAAATCGTTTCCATTAACGATTCTACCGCACAGGCTTTATTCGAAATCATGAAAGACAACACGGAAATTTTAATTCCTATGATTGATGATTTCATAGTGGAAATCGACAGAGCCAATAAAAAAGTGGTTTTAGACACTCCGGAAGGATTGGTAGACCTTTACTTAGGATAGTTTTACTTCGTCAGTTCGCTACGCTCGTGTCAGTCGCAGTAAACAGAAAATCCAAATCATGTTTCAATTCAAACAATTTACCATTCAACAAGACCGTTGCGCCATGAAAGTGGGTACGGATGGTGTTTTATTGGGTGCCTGGACACCGCTAATAAATAATCCGTTCAACGTTTTGGATATTGGTGCCGGAACAGGTTTGATTGCCTTGATGTTGGCACAACGCAGCAACGCAGAGCAAATCGATGCTATTGAAATTGACGACGACGCCTACGAACAGGCTACCGAAAATTTTGAAAACTCCCCATGGAACAACCGTTTGTACTGTTACCATGCCGGTTTGGATGAATTCGTAGATGAAGTAGACGAAGAATTCGACCTGATTGTATCCAACCCGCCTTTTTACACTGACGAGTACAAATCCGGTGATGACCAGAGGGACAATGCCCGTTTTGAAGATTCCTTACCTTTTGAAGAATTGGTGGAAGCTGCCGATTTTTTCTTATCGGAACACGGTATTTTTTCGCTGATTATTCCTTTTAAAGAAGAAGAAAAAGTAAAAGCCCTTTGCAAAGAAAGAAGTTTATTCCCTTTAAAAATTACCCGCGTTAAAGGCACACCAACATCAGAAATCAAGCGTAGTTTGTTGGCATTTTCCAGAATTGAGCAAGCGCCTTTAGTAGACGAATTGGTAATCGAAACGGCGCGTCATCAATATACACCGGAGTACATTGAACTAACTAAAGACTTCTATCTGAAAATGTAATCAGAAAGTAAATTTACGATTAATCAGTTCCTCCTTACTACTCACCTGCAGTTTTTCGTAGATGTTTTTTACATGGGTTTTAATGGTGTTGACGCTCAAACACAAAGTATCCGCTATAGTAGCATAACTTTTCCCTTGTGACAACAAACTCAATACTTCATTTTCCCGCTGGGTTAAATCGTTATGCGGTTTTTGCTGAAAGGACTCGACGACCATTCGGGCGATGTTAACACTCATCGGTGCTCCACCTTGTTTAAGTTGGTTTAAAGCATCAATCACTTTTTGCTTTCCGGAATTTTTGGTAAGATACCCTACAGCCCCTGCACATAACGCATTGAACACGTATTGCGAGTTTTCATGAATGGTCACTACTATGATTGCCAACTGCGGAAGCAACTGTTTAATTTGCCTAATCCCTTCAATACCATTGATACCGGGCAGTGAAATATCCGTCAGGAGCACATCCGGACCAAGGTTTTTCATTTCAGGAAGAGCTTTTTCATAGGATTCGAAATCGCCAACAACTTTGTATCCTTCCTCCTGATCAATCATTTCTTTCATAGAGTGTCGCAACACTTCATAATCCTCAATTAAAACCACTCGTATCATGCCGCAAAAATAAAGAAACCACCCGAAGGCGGCTTCCTGTTCAACTAAAAATCCAATTTTATTTAACAATAAGCGATCGGAAGGAAATATTGGTTCCCTCTTCTTCGTAATTGGTAACCACACCGTTTTTCCACACCTTTCCAATCATACTTCTCGGTCCCGATTCATCCCCAACAACATAAACATCGGTCCCTTTTACTTTAATATCATAAGCCTCAGAATCGCGGGTACCATCGGTTAACTTAGTTAGAACCCCATCTTTCCAAATACAGGCTGTGAAGTGTGAAGCCGCCGTTTCTTTGATAAGCCCAACCGCATAAACCACATTATTAACTACAAGAATCTTATTCACATAGGCTTTTTTATCAAATCCATCTGCACCACTTAAAGAAGTCAAAGCGGTTGATACACCATTTTTCCAATACACGGCGTTGTAATTATCCCAACCCGCAACATAAACATCGGTCCCTACAACATATATCGAATTCGCTTTTCCGGAACGAACACCGCTCAAATTTGTTCTTGTTACTGGTTCTGTGGTTTCAAGATTATATTCCCACAACATAGCCTTTGGAGTATCCCCTTGCCAACCAACCATATATAATTTGTTTCCGGACACATAAATTCCGTTGCCGTATCCAACAGTAGAATTATCAGTTAGGTTCGTTTTCAGATAACCGTTTTTCCAGAACGTGATTCGGTTTCCGTCATTCCCCCCTACATAATAGTTGGTTCCGTCTGAAAAAATCGCTTTGCCGTAGGAGCTCTCAGTATTCGAAGTAGCACTCAACATATAGGGCTGAATCCCATCTGCCGTAGCATTTTGAAAATAGGTTCCTTCATTTGCAGCATTGAGATCGTTGTATCGTTCACCACAACCCGCCAATTTATTGTTGTGCCAAACAATATCATTAAGCTTGGAATTGCTTCCAAAAGGCGTAATAGCATCATTATTAATCCAATAGGACGCCTGATTGCCGTAAAAACCTCCTAAGATAATTTCATCCTTTGCAGTTGTTTCCGATGATCCGGAATCGTCATTGGAACAGGAAAACAGTAAACCAAGTGTGGCCAGTAAAAGTATTTTTTTCATAGTCAGTGATTTGTTTTGACAAAAATCCAAAATACGAAAATTCTTTCCTTCACCCTTTTGGGTGATTTTTACTGCAATTGACCTAAAAATCGCACAGTTACCCCTAAAACCGAGGAAATTTCAAGCTGTCCTTTAATTTTGTCCGCTCTTTTTTGAAGGTTGACAAGTCCGTTCTGTCGGGAAAGCATTTTACGGTCATAGCCGATGCCGTCATCTTTGAAGACAATTTCCAGTTTGGAATCGTTCAGCCTGAAAAAAAGCGTCGCATGGTGTGCTTTACTATGCTTGTAGGTATTGGTCATGGCTTCTTTGAACAACAAAAGTAACTGCCTGTTCCAATAATGCGGTAACAGGAATTTGGCCTGCTCCACTTCATTCTCCACCACAAATTTAAGGTCAGAATTCTGAAACAGTTCTTCTCCGAAATCCGTCAGGGCGACAATTAATTCTTCCAAGGTTCCGTTTTTACTGTCGATTGCCCAAATGAAATCACGGATGCCATGGAACAAATCCTGACTGTCTTTGTTGATGCGCTCAATAATATCAAAGTTTGCCGATTTTTTCAAATCATTGGCATGAAGCAATTTATCGGACATGACCGTGATACCGGCCAGTTTATTACCCAATTCGTCATGAAAATCCTGAGCAATGTTCTGACGCATTTCCCCAAGCTGCATTTCAAGTTTCTTATTGGATTCCAACAAATTCTGAAGGGTCCTGTTCCTGTTGCGTAAATTGCGGAACCTCAGATAAACCAAATATCCAAATCCGGAAGTCAACAGCAACAGCAAAGGGATCACCACATACCAACGCAGGTACCAAACCGGAATTTTAGTAACAAACAATTTCGGGGAATAGGTCCAGTCAGAATACGGAAACCGTGCCCGAAACCGGATGGTATATTTCCCGGAAGAGAAATTCGAAAAGTCGATACTGTTCCCGGCAAGCCCCTGCCAGCCTTCGTTGTTCAACTGATACTGCAACACATATTCGGAAGAGGTGAAATTCACCACATCTGCATTGAGCAAAAAAGTCTGGTTTGGTTGTATATCAATATGATTTTTGGCAATAAACTCCCCTGAAGTACTCAGATTGATTTTCAGTGAAGCCGCTTTTGCTATGTTTTTTACATTTAAAACCGTAACCCCTTTATTCCCCAGACATAACAAATCTCCGTTCTTGTCAATATAAAGTTTAGAATAAAAATTGGAAGACAACCCCTCATTTTTGGTGTACCGGTAAAACTGACCTTCGTAAAAACCCACCAATCCTTTTTGACTGGCCAACCAAATGGACCCGTTTCGGTCGATAACAAAATCGTTGAAGGCATCATTCTTGTCATTTACATAAGGGAAATACTCAAATCCTTTATCTGAAAACCGACTGATCCCTAAAGTATGCAAAAGCCAGACCTCATTGTTTCGTACTTCTGCATCCATCACTTTATCGGAAGCCAGCCCATTACTTACGGAATAACGCTTAGTGTTTTTTAATTCCCGGTTCAGGACAAAAATCCCCTGATTGGAAATCATCCAATACTCCTTTTTGAACTTAATAATTTTCTCAATTTTAAGGAACGGTTTGGAAGACGCAGGTAAATAATCAAGTTGCAGATCGATTCTCCTGCCGTCTTTTACTACAAAAGCATCCTGATCGCCGTTGTAAAAACGCATCCCGTCCAACAAAACTTCCCGTTGCGGATGCTCATTGGACACAATCTGACCCTCTGATGTAAAAGAATACGGTTCAAGATATTTTGTATGGATGTACAGGGTATCGTTTGAATAGGAATGAAAGTCTACCGTATTTTTGGAGTTGATGGTTGTAAAAGATTTTTTGCCTTTTTCAGCTTTCAGAATTTTATCCGTAGTCAGATAGAAATCATATTTAGGCGTTGTCTTGTAATCGAAAATGTAGTACTCCTGAAGAAAACTGTCCTTAACCTGAAGCTGTGGCTTAACCAATAAAAAAATACCGTTACCATAGGTAGACACCCAAATGGCTCCTGTTTTTGAGGCCATAATATCACTTACAGGGGCTTTAATTTCGTTGCTCGTCAAAGTGAAAAAAGCATGGGAAATCTTATTTTCGACCACCACCTCATGCGATTTTAGCTTCTCATTCTCAACCACATAAACATTAAAATATTCATTTTCAGAAAACTGCATCACCTTACCGCTGGCAAACGAAAAAGGGGTAACCTTGATTATTCTGGATGGATTGAATTCAATTTTTTCGTAGTTGGTTATCGCCAGATAATGATCCCCTTGTTTGCGAAGCCCTATCACGGCATAGTCTTTCAGAAAAGGGAAAGGCGTAACCACCTTTTTACTTCCATCGACCTTATAGATATTTTTAAAACTTGCGATGTGTTTATCATTAATGCAGTAAACTTCATTATCCAAACATACCAACTGAAGGGACTCGCTCAGCGCATTTTTCGCGTAAATCTCTTTTTTATGGCGTTCCACATCATCATAATCAAACCAGTGATACTGGCCGTTAAGCTTCATCAAACTCAGCAAAACGGGCTCTTTCCTTATATTTTTCAAATCATATACGGAAAGCCTTACCCTGTTTTCCACTGCATACACCTGATTGCCGTGTATAAAGCCCTGATTCATTTTTTTGTATTGGGAATCTTTTCCTCCAATGGGCGTGAAAGTATTATGCTGAAAAAGATAAATCCCGCCGCCCCAGGTACTGACTATTCTCCTGCCGGAAGGATCCACATCGACACCGATCACAAAATTGGACGTAAGTCCCTGATACTGGGTATAGTTTTCAAACTTCTTCCCGTTGAACTTTACCAGGCCGTTATCGGTTCCCAGCCAGATGTAGTTTTGGGCATCTTCTGTAATCTGATAGCACAAATCATGCGGCAGACCGTTCTCAGAATTGTAATGGGTGACCTTAAATTGCGAGAAGCCTTGCAGCTGAAAAACGAAAAAAATAATGCCCAGTAGTATTCGCATATAACAAATCTACACATTATTATGCTATTATGCTACCTTAAAAAGCGATCTGAACTGATATAAGATTCTTTCAAGTAATCGCAGGTCTTCGGTAATAATTTCCGCACTGCCTTTCATTTCCTGCTGGAACGGTATTTCTTTCTTGTAATTGGTTTTCAGATTTTTAGGCAAAGCGATGTCCATCATGATATTGCCATCCTTGTCGGGAACCAAAGCAATATTTTTCACTTCTCCTTTCAAAACACCGAATTCACGATCCGGATAATTGGCCAAACGGATATTAACCTGCTGCCCTACTTTGATCTTCCCTGAATTTAACGCCGGCGCTTTCACTTTACCAACAAAACCTCTTTCGTTTTTAGGTACTACGGAAAAAACATTCTCTCCGGCAGTAATGGTCTGGTTTTCCACCCAAACCTGCAAAAAGGATACTTCTCCTTCCACGGAAGACATCAAAACGTAATTAAGTTCCCAGTCTCTAATGGCTTTTTTCAGCTGATAAAAGGATTGGGTAGCATTACGGTCCAGATTTACTGCTTCTTTCGTTCCGCCGATTTCATTTCCTTTTACGGCTCTTCGGTTTTCGATGAGCGAGGATTTCAATTGGGAAATTGACGACAACAGGTTTTTAAAACTCTTCTCCGATTGCAGGTAATTCAGTTTTTTGGTCTCAAATTCCTGATCGGATATAACGCCTTTACTGTGCAAGGTCGTATACCGGGTGAGTTCGTTTTTCTGCAACCTAAGTTCCTGTTCGTTGATGCTTTGTTGCTGCATCAACAGGTTCAAACGTTCCTGCAGCTGCCCACTTTCCGATTTCTTAGCTGTTCCTTCCACCTGATAGGGCTTTAAATCGGTATTTAGCCGTTCCGCGGTGTAGTCTTTCTGAAAAATGGCAAAAGCGCTTTCAATATCGCCCAGTTGTGCGTTACTGAGTTTCTCAAAAGGGAAATTCTTCTGCAAGGCCGGATTCTCCACCAGTGATTTCAGCAGAAACACATCTTCATAATTGGCCGCATTTTCAATAATGGCCAGTGGTGTTTTGCTTTTAACCGAAGATTTGTCCTTTACTAAAATGGCCTCAATGCGTCCGGAAGTTTTGGCTACCAGTTTCTCTGGCGGAATATTGGTGGTAATAATGATTTCCGTGGCGACCACATCCGGATAACGTAAAAACCAGGACATGGTAAACAACATCAGGATGATTCCTAAAATCAAAACGCTTCCCCAGCGGATCATCCAGTGAGGCACACGTGTTAGTATGTCCTGAACTTCTTCGCTTCTTAATTCAAATGTATCGTCGTGTTTCGCTTCCATCTTAATTCCCTAACTGTAACTGATTTCTAACCAATTCAAAATAATTTCCTTTCTGTTCCACCAAAGCCGAATGATTGCCCATTTCGATGATCTTACCTTTATCCAGCACCACAATCTGATCGGCATTCATCACCGTGCTCAAACGATGGGCAATAACCACCACCGTTTTGTTTTCGAAGAAAAGATCCAGTTTTCGCATGATTTCTTTCTCATTATTGGCATCCAAAGCCGAAGTGGCTTCATCAAAAAACAAAATTTCCGGATTTTTATACACCGCCCTTGCAATGAGCAAACGCTGTTTCTGTCCGGTACTCATCCCTAAGCCTTCCGAGCCGATTTTAGTATTGAACCCCAAAGGCAGTTCCAAAATATAGTCCTTGATATTGGCTACATCGGCCGCATACAGCAATCGGTTTTTATCAACGGTGTCAACCCCGACTGCAATATTATTGGCTATGGTGTCATTAAAAATAAACCCTTCCTGCATTACGGCTCCAATGTGATTCCGCCATGCCCTTTGTGATACATTTTTAAGTTGCGTTTTCCCAACGGTGATTTCCCCTTTTTCCGGGTTGTAAAACTTGAGCAGTAATTTCATCAGTGTGGTTTTACCACTGCCGCTCACCCCAACAATTGCCGTCACTTTTTTGGCCGGTATGGTCAGGTTGAGATGCTCCAGTACCGGGGTATCCGAACCTAAATAACGGTACGACAGATTGTTGATATGGATGTCTTCGTCTTTGGGAATATCTTTAGTTTGATTGACTTCATCCTGCTCTTCATCCTCTTTCTCATGAATTTCCGATAATCGTGCCAAGGATATTTTTGCATCCTGAAGCTCTCTGACAAACCCGATAAGCTGTGTAATAGGCCCGTTTAAACTGCCGACTATAGAACTTATGGCCATCATGGTCCCCATAGATATGTCGCCGTCGATTACCAGTTTGGCCGATAAGAAGACGATAAAAATATTCTTCAACTCATTGATTACCGATGATCCTATGGTTTGAGTCTGCTCCAGCACCAATCCTTTAATGGAAACCCTGAAAAGTCGCGCCTGAACATATTCCCATCCCCAGCGTTTCTGCTTTTCGGCATTGTGGAGTTTGATTTCCTGCATCCCGTTGATGAGTTCCATGACTTTGCTCTGCTCCTGGCTTACTTCGGTGAACCGCTTGTAATCCAAAGCCTCTCTTCGCTTTAAAAACAGGGTAATCCAACCAAAATACAAGATGCTTCCGGCAAAAAACACTAAAAATATCTGCAAATTAAAATACGCCAAAACACCTCCCATGATGACCATATTAATGACTGAAAACAGTACGTTCAAAGACGAAGTGGTCAAAATACGTTCAATGCGTCGGTGATCGCCAATACGTTGCATAATGTCTCCTGTCATCCGGACATCAAAAAAAGAAATGGGCAGGTTCATCAGTTTGATGAAAAAATCTGAAATCAGTGAAATGTTGATTCGCGTGGACAAATGCAGTAAAATCCAGCTTCGGATCAATTCCAGACCGGTTTTTCCGGCAAAAAGGAACAATTGGGCAAAAAGAATCAGATAGACAAAATGCATATTCTGGTTCTGGATGCCGATATCGACTATATTTTGCGTAAGAAATGGGAAAACCAACTGCAGTAAACTGCTCGCCAGCAAGCCAAAACTCAACTGCATTAAAAACTTTTTATAGCGCCAGAGGTATTGGGACAGCATGCCGAAGCCCAGTCCTTTCTTTTCCTCATTTTCTAAGGCTGAACTATGGAATTTAGGAGTTGGCTCTAACAATAAAGCGATACCTTCCTGAGTGGTGGCATCGGCATTATTGCCTATCCAGAATTTAATGAAATCTGCTTTGTTGTATTCCAACAGGCCAAAACCGGGATCGGAAACAAAATATTTATCTTTTTTTACAGCATACAAAACCACATAATGCTCTTTATTCCAGTGCAGTACACACGGAAGGGGCGCCTCATCCAAACGCTCTAAATTAAGTTTAACCCCCAGCGTACGGAAACCCATTTTCTCCGCAGCATCACTCAGAAATAAAAGATTACTTCCTTCGCGGGTGGTTTCGCTAAAATCCCGAAGTTGCTGTATATTAAATGTCTTGCCGTAATGTTTGGCAATGATCTTCAGGCAAGTGGGACCACAGTCTTTATGGTCTGCCTGTATATAGTTGGGAAATTTTTTCACTCGGATTTTCTGGTTTTGGGCAAAAATAAATAAAATGACACGTTACTTTCTTTTAAAGTAAGGAATTTATTTACAATTCATTCGGTATTATCGCAATGGATTTAAAAACTGCCTGAAATTGCTTTCAGGCAGCTAACTATCAATTACTACTATTATTAGCAAGACTACCCATCAATCTGATGGAAATCCCAATATCCTTAGGATACACTATAACAAAAAACCTTCCGGCAAATCCCAAACTTTATAATTTTAGGTTCCCTTCTATGGTTGTTGTTCTTCTTTGTTCAGTTGCTAAAACACTTTCTTTCAAAATGTTTTTTTAACTGGGTTTAAAACTGCCCGAAATGCATCGGGCAGTTAAAATAATTTCAATACCGGGTCTTAAGAGTCACTGTCGCGAAAACAACTACTTGAAAATCAAAGTGTCTTGTATTACTATTATATATCCGCAATTAAAGCAACCTTAAAACTTCAGTACCTCATTAATTAAGTCTGTACTTATTCTCCTGAGAAATTATAGCAACAACCTGTTGCATTTTCCCATACCCAACCAGTGTACTGACCGTTAGAACAAGTTTGTGTTGCTGATTGCCAAACGCCACCATTACGGCACACACACTGATTTAAAGTGGTTTGGTATCCACCAACTTGACATGCAGGAGGAGGAGGCAATTTACCACCACTGATTTCTTTTTGCTCGCTTTTTGTCAATAGTTGAGCACCTTCTAAGGTTGAAATGTTTTTTAACATAATTTCTTTTATTAAATTATAGACAAGCGATCGCTGAGCATCTTCCAAAAGAATTCATGCACATGTTCCAAGGGCACTCGTTACCCCAACCATCACCTGGATAGCTTAACCAACCCCCGTTAAGAGATTTTAACTCGTCTTTTGTTAGCTTTTGAGCATCTTTGAAATTTGAAATGTTTTTTAACATGATTTAAAGTTTTAAAAATTGATTTTCCCCAATCGTTTAAAGACACTTGGGTTTGCGTCTGCTCCTGCGCAGGATTTTTGATTTATTTTTTTTACAATGGAACCGCTACTGGTTCCGCTGTCGGGGTATTTTGTTCTTTTGAAAAATCATTAAGGAAGTACTTTAACTCAGCGATTTCATATTCGTTAGGGAATTGGTTCCCGTTAATTATTTTCACCGGTGTGTAGTTGAACTGATTTTTCTGACACCAGCCATACTGTAAGTACAGTTGATGATTTGCCTTCATATCGATACTGTTCGCCAGCCATTTTTCTTTCCACGCCTCAAGTCCCAGCTGGTTAATATGCCAATCGATAATAGCGTCTTTGGCACGCTCCTGACTGTAGTTATTAATGGTCAGTATGCTTTCCACCACTACTTTATAGGGATTGTCGTTGTTTTCCGGGTTCATGTTAAACAATACCTGAAAAGAAACACGCTCCGGAAACTGCTTATGCAAGTCAAGGGCATCTTTAAAAGCTTTGTGACAATGACCGCAACTCGGGCTTAAGATAAGCGTCAGGTCCATATCGGCTTCCGTACCGAAGCGCAAACCTTCCAGCTGCTGAAAACCTTCTTTTTCGGGAATGGACTTGCTCAAGGTTTGGAAAAGCTTAGGGTTACGTTTAAAACGTTTCAACTCATTTACCATTTTTTCGGCTTCGATTTTCCCCTGTAGCATCGGACGTACAAAAAACCAAAGTGATGAAAACAACACTAGCGGTAAAAAATAATACCCAAGTGCCGGAGCCGTCAGCTGTAAATCGAAGGCGTGGAAAACTACAAAGCCAATTCCCTGCGCAACTACCACCGCGGCAACCAACAAACACAACAGACACCATTTTTTCAGCTCAAACTTCTGTATCCAAACCGAATACGCAAGAATCGGAAAGGAAATCAAACTCATCAACCCTATTATTTTGGTCACCGCCTCAGGAAAAAGTATTACAGCAAGCAGGTTAACTCCAAAAAAAACAAACGGCAAATCCGAAAAACTTAACCAATTGTTGATTTTACTTTTCTTGGATTTGATAACCGAATCACAAGAGGTATTGGTGCCAAGGTTACATAATTTTGATACGGCTTCATTTTTAAGCCCGAAACTCTCCCTCACGATAAAAACACTAAGGATAGCTCCTATTAATGAAGTAACGATAAAGACTAAAGATTCAATTGAAAATTTATTCAGCACCATTGACAAGGTCAGCAAGGCCAACCCGGGTAGAAGATACTTGATCCAGGTAGCATTCTGAATTTTGCTTTCCGAAGTGGCCGCATTTGGTTCTATGGCTAGAATCATCCCGCTCCAGCCCTGAATAAAAGCATCGGTAGTGATTCTCTTCTTGGCCGACTGCGTTTCCACTTCAACCATTTTATCCTTCTTGGACACCAGTACCATTTCCGTTTCAAAATGCGCCAGGAAGGAATCCGGCAATTCGTCAAATTGCTCTTTCGGGATTTTTAAAGCAAGGTTTTCTACCGATAAAACATCTAAGGTATCGGTTACGGCATATACGCTTGGGTAGTTCGGATGGGAATTGTACAGGTCTTCAAAATTGTCTTTTTGATCACCATAATTGTTTTTGTCTAAATACTTTTTTACTAGATCGGTCATATATATAAATCTTATTCTGTAAATAACTTCGTTCAAATCTTCTACAAAAATTCAGATTTAATAACTCAAAAAAAAGCGTAACAGTATATAATTTTTAAATTATGCACCCATAATTTATAAATTATGCATTGGTTTTTTCGTACATAAAAATTGATTTTCAACCGTTTACAAAACCAAAAACAAAAACACACCTTCAAATAAAAAAATACGCTTTATACAAAAACATATCCTTTTAAATTTGTGTAACAACAATCAAAAAAATTCATCATGAAAAAAACTGCAATTGTATTTGATGGTTTCCGAGATATCGAACTGTCAAATTCCCAAAAAAAAAGCATCAGGGGCGGATGGGGGCCAAACGGACCAAAGCCCGGTGATCTTCCTTTGGAAGGAGAACCAGTAGGAACCAACAACAATGGGGACGGAACTAGAAATGACGACATTCCTATCGATCCTAATGATCCGACAATTCCTAATTTACCTTTATAATTTCTTAAGCACATGAAAAAAACAACAATCAGCTTTGATCATTTCACAGAAAATGAAATATCAAATACTCAGAAAAAAAGCATTAAAGGCGGAGGTGGTTCAAACGGAACAAAAACAGGAGGACTCCCTATGGAAGGGGAACCTGTAGGAACAAACAACAATGGAGACGGAGTACCAAATGATAATGATAACATTATCATTATTACAGATCCTATGTAATTTCCTCAGAAGTATAATTCCCTGATAGTCTTTTAGCAAATTGTGTCGGAGAGACACCGGTACGTTTGCTAAAAGATTTTGTAAAAGACACTGCATTTTTAAAGCCCACACTCTCTGCAATCGCCTGTGTAGAATATTTCCTGTAGGTTGGATTCTGGATCATCTCATTGATCACATAATTGATTTTCAACTCATTGGAATACTCACTAAACGTTTTACCAAATCTTTTGTTCACCACATAAGAAAGGTACGTAGTATTGGTCTTTATTTTTTTAGCAACAGCCTGTTGCGTAAAATTAGGTTTCAGGAATTCTTTTTTAAGCTCTAACGCCTTTAATTTAGCCGCAATTTCATTCTCCTTTTCTTCATCGATACTCAACATAGACGAATTCGAAGCTGGTACTTCAAGGACTCCTTCTTCGGCAATCTCATTTTCAACAGGTTCTGATTCAAAAACTTCAGCAACAGGAACAATCTCCGGCGCTTTATTCTTAAATTCTGTTATCAGACGATTGACCTTTTCATTGATTCTTTTCTTATCCCGATACTGTTTAAAAGCAAAAAGAGCCAGCCCGAATGCTAGAACAACAGAAGACCAGGTAACTATTTTTTTAATCAGGATATCGGAAGACAGATCGTGCTGTAAATCAATCATTTCCTTTTTAAGATCCTGATTGCTTAAATGATTGTTCACACTTAAGACCTCATTGTTCAAATCGGATTCAAACTGCTCAAATTTGGCCAGATAAATTTCTGAGTGCTTTACCGCATTCTCTTTGTCTCCCAAATCTTTATAAATTTTGGATTGATAATAATTCGAACGGACATATTCCAATGCATTGGTATTATCCTTCTGATAAATAGAATCCACGCGTTTAAAGAAAACCAAGGCCTGTTTGTAACGCTTGGTGCCGAAATACAAATCTCCCAGATTATAATTTACATTGCAATACTCGGAAACCATGTTGTTCTCCTTTGCTAACTGCAAAACACTCTGGTAAATATTTTCAGCTTCCTTTAAATTATTCTTATAGTAATAGATATTGGCCAGGTTCTTTTGCGCCATTACTTTATTATTGAACAAATCCTTAGAATACAGTATGGCCTTTTTATAGAAGTATTCCGCCGAATCCAGAAGTTTTTCATCCTTTTTTTCCGCCACATAACTTCCCTGATAAAAGTTTCCGAGATTGCAATTGATGTTGCTTTTTCCCTGACGAAACTGGCTTGGTGTGTACAGCCCCTGATTATTGTTCATAATCTGCTCGGAAATCTTGCTGGCTTTGATCGCCATTTTGTAATTCCCTACCTCGCCGTTGATGGCCGAAATATTGTTGTTGAACTTTACAATCTGCATGACATCACCTGCCGATCGGGACATTTTCATACCCGCCTCATATTGTTGGAGTGCTTCACTGAAATTACCTCTTTTCCAATTGGTCAACCCTTTATAATTTAAAATATAGGCATTTAATTTGGTCTTATCTCTGGAAGGCTTCACCCGGCTAAGGGCTTCTGTCGATTTTTTATAATACAGATTGGACTGCACCGTATCACCTTTGATTTGAAACAAATAGGATTTGGCGCCATAAGCAAATGCCTTATGTGAAAAATTGTCCGATAGTTCAATTCGGTCGGAAACGATAAAAGCACTGTCGGTATTGGAATTGATTAACAGCCTTACTTTGGAAAACAAAACAGCATACTGCTCATCGCTCAACGTTGATTTTCTCTGTGAAAATCCAACAAAAGAAATCAATAAAACTGTTAAAAGGCTAAGAAATCTCATCTCAAATTATAAAAAAATTTTCACAAAAGTAATCGTTCGGATACGCATTAACAAATGAATCCTTCCCAACAACGTTAAATCCGCTCAAAAATTATAACAGTATGCCATTGAATAGTTAAATTTGTTTACTTACTTTTGTGAACCAAAATAACAAACAACGATGAAACCAGATTTATTTCAAGCTCCTGATTATTACCTGTTAGACGACTTGTTAACAGATGAACATAAATTGGTACGTGACTCTGCGCGTGCGTGGGTAAAACGTGACGTATCTCCAATTATTGAAGAATATGCCCAAAAATCGGAATTCCCTAAACAGCTGATTAAAGGTTTAGCGGAAATCGGTGGTTTTGGCCCTTATATCCCGGTTGAATACGGCGGTGCCGGTTTAGATCAAATCTCTTACGGATTGATCATGCAGGAAATCGAGCGTGGAGATTCCGGAGTTCGTTCAACTTCTTCTGTTCAGTCATCTTTGGTAATGTATCCGATCTGGAAATACGGAAACGAAGAGCAAAGAATGAAATATTTGCCAAAATTGGCTACCGGAGAATGGATCGGATGTTTCGGTCTTACGGAGCCGGATCACGGTTCCAACCCGGGTGGTATGGTAACGAATTTCAAAGATATGGGCGACCATTATTTATTGAATGGTGCCAAAATGTGGATTTCCAACGCTCCGTTTGCAGACATCGCTGTAGTATGGGCAAAAGATGAAACAGGAAGAATTCACGGTTTAGTGGTAGAAAGAGGCATGGAAGGCTTCACTACTCCTGAAACGCACAACAAATGGTCGTTAAGAGCTTCTTCAACCGGAGAGCTTATTTTTGACAACGTAAAAGTTCCGAAAGAAAACCTATTACCGAACAAATCCGGTTTAGGTGCACCACTAGGATGTTTGGATTCTGCCCGTTACGGAATCGCATGGGGTGCTATCGGTGCTGCTATGGATTGTTATGATACCGCTTTAAGATATTCTAAAGAACGTATCCAGTTCGACAAACCAATCGGAGCGACACAATTACAACAAAAGAAATTAGCCGAAATGATCACTGAAATCACCAAAGCTCAGTTATTGACATGGAGATTAGGTGTATTGAGAAACGAAGGAAGAGCAACTTCCGCACAAATTTCAATGGCAAAAAGAAACAACGTGAACATGGCAGTTGAAATCGCACGTGAAGCACGTCAGATGTTAGGTGGTATGGGAATTACCGGTGAATACTCGATCATGAGACATATGATGAACTTAGAATCGGTTATCACTTACGAAGGGACGCACGACATCCACTTGTTAATTACAGGAATGGACGTGACCGGTTTCTCTGCATTCAAATAATAGATACTATCCGCAAATATTTAAGAGAGTCTTTTAAGGCTCTCTTTTTATTTTCAGTACATTTGAAATAAAACTTTTCTTATGAAACTAAACGAATTTCTACTTCCGGAATTTCTTCACGAAACGGCAAACACCAGAAAATTACTGGCTTCCCTGCCGGAAGAACATTTTGATTACAAGTCCAGCGAAAAAGCAATGAGTCTTTCCCAATTGGCCAACCATATTGCCGAAATCCCAACCTGGATCCCGGCTACTTTTTTGCATCCTGAACTTGACTTTTCAAAATTCAAATATGTGGCTCCCAAGCACCAATCGGTTAGTGACCTTTTGACTTTCTACGATAAAAACATCGAAGAAGCCACAAAACTGATGCACGAAGTAAGCAACGAAACCCTTCAGGAAAACTGGACCATGAGAAATGGCGAAACAATTTATTTCACCATGCCGAAACTTTCGGTTTACCGCATGTTTGTCATGAACCACACCATTCACCACCGCGGACAACTAACCGCATTTCTTAGAGCGCTAAACGCTAAATTCCCAGGAATGTATGGTCCTACCGCCGATGATGAAATGTAACAAGCCTTTCTGAAAAATTCAATGTTAAAAGCTTCTCTAAAACGGGAAGCTTTTTTATTTTTGCAGTGCGAAAACAAAAACCGAAATTTTAGAGTTTTCGTATATAATTAAAAGATGCCCCATGAATATCCAGTCCATAAATAAGTCTATTCAGCAACAGAAGCAGCAATTGCTAAACCATTCGCTATATGCTCAAATCCAGAACATTGATGATTTGCGTCATTTTCTGGAAGGTCACGTATATGCGGTTTGGGATTTTATGTCCCTATTAAAGGCTTTACAGATGAAACTCACCTGCACCACGACGCCTTGGTTCGCTTCTGCCAATCCTGAAATGCGTTATCTTATCAATGAAATCGTATTGGCTGAGGAATCCGATATCACTTTAGACGGAAATAGACAAAGCCATTTCGAAATGTATCTGGACGCCATGAAAGCCTGTGGTGCCAACACTAAAGACATTGACGTTTTTCTGGAGAGCGTGATTGCCATGCAGAACATTTTTGTATCGATCCGAATCAGTGATCTGAACCCGAAAATAAAAGACTTTCTTGATTTTACGTTCCGCGTGATCGATCAGGGTAAGGCCCATGAAATTGCTGCTGCCTTTACCTTTGGAAGAGAAGACCTGATCCCGGAGATGTTCACGGAAATCCTGAAAAATTTTAAAGCGAATTTCCCGGAAGTGGATTTATCCAAACTGATCTATTATTTCGAGCGCCACATCGAACTGGACGCCGACGATCACGGACCAATGGCAATGAAAATGATTACCGAATTGTGCGGCGACGACCACCAGAAATGGAAAGAAGTGGAAGCTATTTCGATTCAGGCACTGGAAAAACGCATCGGTTTATGGGATGCTATTGAAGAACACATTAACGAAAAGCATTTAGCTACTACATAAAAAGAAAGTCCCGAATTATCGGGACTTTTTCAGTTATATTTATTTATGATTCCGGCGCCAATTCCACTTCCAAACCGTCAATTTCGGGTGTGATATGAATCTGGCAACCTAACCTACTATTATCTTTTACGTTATAAGCTTCCCAGAGCATGGCTTCTTCATCGGGTGCTTTTTCGGGCAGTTCCACATCGTTAAGCACATAACACTGACAGGAAGCGCACATCGCCATACCGCCACAGATCCCGATAGTCCCTTCCGGCGCCAATTCATAAGCTCGAACCAGCTCCATAATGTTCATGTTCATATCGGTAGGTGCCTGTACTTCGTGCGTTACACCTTCTCGGTCCGTTATTTTGATAGTAACATCTTGTGACATAAATTAGTCTATTGCTTTAACTACTGCTTTTTCCGCCTCTTTTCTTGTTCCGTCGAAACCGTCTACTCCGGAAACCGTGGTGTATTTCAACACATATTTTTTTCCAGGGTTCAGTTTGTTATATACCGACTGACACATTAAGGTTGCTTCGTGGAAACCGCACAAAATCAGTTTCAGTTTTCCAGGATAGGTGTTTACGTCACCAATCGCGTAGATACCTTCTATATTCGTTTGATAATCCAAAGCATTGTTTACCACAATGGCATTCTTCTCTATTTCCAAGCCCCAGTGTGCAATCGGGCCTAATTTTGGTGTCAGTCCGAAAAGAGGTATGAAATAATCGGTTTTGATGTTACGGTGCGCACCGTTTTCGTCGATGTCGATGGATTCCAGATGTTCAGCCCCGTTCAGGCCTACAACTTCGGCCGGTGTAATTAAATGGATTTTTTCGGCATGCTTCAGTTCCTGCACTTTTTCCACCGAATCCAAAGCGCCACGGAATTCGTTTCTTCTGTGAATTAAGGTTACTTCTTTAGCCACATCCGCAAGGAAAATACTCCAGTCCAAAGCAGAATCCCCGCCTCCCGCAATTACGATGCGTTTGTTGCGGAACAATTCCGGATCTTTAACAAAGTACTCTACGCCTTTGTCTTCGTAAAATTCGATATCTTCAATTAGCGGTTTTCGGGGCTCAAAACTTCCCAAACCACCTGCAATGGCAACTGCTTTGGCTTTGTGCTCCGTTCCTTTGTTGGTGGTTACGATAAAAGTACCGTCTTCCAGTTTCTGAATGGTTTCGGCTACTTCGCCTAAAGTGAAACCCGGTTGAAACTGTTTGATCTGCTCCATTAGATTGGTCACCAAATCCCCCGCCAATACAGAAGGGAAACCCGGGATATCAAAAATGGGTTTTTTAGGATACAATTCCGTTAACTGACCGCCGGGTTGCGGCAAACCGTCAATGATGTGGCATTTCAGTTTTAAAAGTCCGGCTTCAAAAACGGCAAAAAGTCCCGTAGGACCTGCACCGATGATGAGTATATCTGTTTCAATCATTTTTCTTAAGTTGCTGAGTAACTAAGTTACTGAGTGACAAAGTTAATTCGTTCTAAAAACACCAAACATGATTAATATCAGGTTTGCGTGAGGGATGGGAGTGGCATCCTTTTATGGCGCGAAGCAGAATAAAAGATATAACGTACAGCCCGGCCTCGTTTTTTTTAACGAGAACACGCCCAAAAAATTAGGCTACGTTTACAACCGTTTCGATTTGCGGCGCGTATTTTTTAATCGTGGTTTCCACTCCTGCTTTTAAAGTCATCTGGTTGATTTTGCACGAAGTACAAGCGCCTTCCAAACGCACTTTTACGTGTTTGTCTTCTTCGATTTCGACCAAAGTGATGTCGCCACCATCAGAATTTAAAAACGGACGGATTTCCTCCAGCGCTTTTTCAATAGTTGACTTTAATTCTTCTGTGTTCATCATTTTCCGATTATTTTTTCACGGCAGAACAACCCGCCATAGTGGTTATTTTAATTGCTTCGGTTGGCGGAAGGTTGTCGTTACGACGAACGGTTTCTTCCACTACGCTTCTTGCTAAAGTTTCGAAGGCCAGTTGTACCGGTGTAGCGGTTTGTAACGCTGCCGGACGCCCGTAATCGCCTGCTTCACGGATGCTTTGTACGATCGGTATTTCACCTAAGAAAGGCACATTCAGATCTGCTGCAAGGTTTTTGGCACCTTCTTTTCCGAAGATGTAATATTTATTGTTCGGTAATTCTTCCGGTGTGAAATAGGCCATGTTCTCAATGATCCCCAAAACCGGCACGTTGATGCTTTCGTTCTGGAACATCGCCACGCCTTTTTTAGCATCGGCTAAGGCAACAGCTTGCGGCGTACTTACTACAACCGCGCCCGTAATTGGTAACGATTGCATGATGGATAAATGGATGTCTCCTGTTCCCGGTGGCAAGTCCAGCAACATGAAATCCAGTTCGCCCCAATCGGCGTCGAAAATCATTTGGTTTAAAGCTTTTGAAGCCATTGGCCCTCTCCAGATTACCGCTTGATCCGGACTGGTGAAGAATCCGATGGATAGGATTTCAACCCCATAACCAGTGATTGGTTTCATTTTGGATTTCCCGTCTACCTCAACGGAGATCGGTTTTGCACCTTCCACATCAAACATGATCGGCATGGACGGCCCGTAGATATCAGCATCCAGAACCCCGACTTTAAAGCCCATGTTCGCTAACGTTACCGCTAAATTGGCAGTGATGGTAGATTTCCCAACCCCTCCTTTTCCGGAAGAAACAGCGATGATGTTGCTGATGCCCGGTATGGATTTTCCTTTGATTTGCGGTTTTTCGGGAGCTTCTACTTTGATGTTTACTTTTACTTTCGCTTTGTCGTAAACTTTTTCATGAATCACTTTCATGATGTCTACCTCAGCGCGTTTTTTAATGTGAAGTGCCGGCGTGGTCAACAATAAATCCACTACTACTTCGTCGCCGAAAGTGATCACGTTCTGAACCGCACCGCTTTCAACCATATTTTTTCCTTCCCCGGCTATGGAAATGGTTTCCAAAGCACTAAGAATTTCTTTTCTGTCTAATTTCATTTTTATTTGAGAATGCTTAAATCTTTAGGAATCAAATCTTTATTAAGACTGATTCTCGATTGCAAAGATAACTTGAAAAGTTTAATAGTGGAACCCCAAAACGCTAAAAGTTTTGTAAAAATATTACCTAAAACCGGATTTCAGGCTGCCAGAAATGTTTCTCAAAATCGACAATCTGATTGTTTTTGACTTTAATGCCTTCGCTTTCGAGCAATTGCTGCATAAGATTGGTACCGTCAAAATGATGTTTTCCGGTAAGCATACCGGTTCGGTTTACCACGCGATGGGCCGGAATATCGTCTTTCAGATGGGAAGCATTCATCGCCCAGCCCACCATTCTGGCAGAACGCGCCGCCCCTAACGCTTTGGCTATCGCCCCATAAGACGTTACTCTGCCGTAAGGAATCTGACGGGCCACTTCATATACCCGTTCGAAGAAATTCTCGTTATCGGAAGCCATTTAGCTTTTCAAGATTTTCAACAAGGTCACTATAGAGATGATTCCGGTTACCGTTCCGATGATGTAATTCCCGTTGGTCATTAAAAAAGACGGCTTATCGCTTTCTTTCTTCTTAAAAAACAGGATGTAAAGGTAAAACATAAGAAAGGAGCCTACCACCGTACCAAAAACAAACAGCCAGATATACGATTGGTTAAAGAAAAACCAGCCTTTTCTTGAGAACCAGACGCTTAAAAACACATAGTAGGGAATCGGCAGTAAATTCAGGAAAGACAAAAGCATCCCCAAAAAAAAACGACTGGTTTTGCTCTTCATTTTTAATTCTTCCTTTTCTTTTTTCTTCTTCTTCCCTGCCCAGAAAAAATACCCGGTCAGGCCGATGAAAATAAAAAGACCAATTTCCTGAAGCAGGATGACCACATTCGGATTTCGGTCGATGAATTTGGCAAACAGGACCGCCACATAGGTTTGAAACAGTACGGTTACACTGGCGCCCAAAGCAAAAATCATGGCCCTGTTTCGCCCGTCTACCGCACTAACTTTTGCCGCGGTCATGTTGAGCAGACCGGGAGGAGCCACTCCAACCGAAGCAGCCGTAAACCCTAATATGAGCGGCAAAAAGTAGTTCATTTATTTTATCTTAAACTGTATGTAGGTTATCGGTTTATTCTGCTCTAAATACTGACTTTCATAAAAAGTCTGGATCGCGGTTACCACTTCCGGAGAACCTTCATTCTTATACACGTTATGATTCGCATAAATCACCTCGTGCCCTTGTCCGTGCAACAAACCTAAAGTATAACCGTGCATGAATTCACTGTCGGTTTTCAGGTTCATGATCCCGTTGTGTTTCAATATTTTTTTATAGCGCTGCAAAAACTCAGAGTTGGTCAGTCTGTGCTTAGTACGCTTGTATTTGATTTGCGGATCCGGGAAAGTAATCCAGATTTCATCTACTTCTCCTTCAGCAAAACAATTCTCAATCAGTTCGATTTGGGTACGCAAAAAGGCAACGTTGTTCATTCCGTCTTCCACTGCTGTTTTAGCCCCTCTCCAAAATCGTGCCCCTTTGATATCCACCCCGATAAAATTCTTATCCGGATAACGTTCTGCCAATCCTACCGAATATTCCCCTTTACCACAACCTAACTCCAATACTAACGGATGGTTGTTTTTAAATACTTCTTTATTCCACTTGCCTTTCAACGAAAACTGATCGTTTGTCACTTCCTCACGTGTCGGTTGAAACACATTATCAAAAGTAGCATTCTCGTTGAATCTTTTTAATTTATTTTTACTTCCCACAGCTAATTTAAAATTTTGGTAAAATTAAGGAAATATATGCCAAAAAAAATAGCGTTACTTTGCACTTAATTATTTCGCAGCAAATATATAAATTTAACCGAAACAAATTGATTACGAAATAGTTAAGCAATTTCAAAGCCGATTATCTAAAAAAAATGTCAAAAAGAAAAATTCTTGTTGCACCTCTAAACTGGGGATTAGGCCATGCCACCCGATGCATTCCTGTTATTGAAGCTTTAGAACAAAACGGCTTCGAACCGGTTCTGGCTTCCGATGGTATTGCCCTGACGTTACTGAAAAAAGAATTCCCGCATTTAACCGCTTTGGAACTTCCTGCCTATAAAATCGAGTATGCAGAGAAGGGCAAAAACTTCAAATGGAAACTTTTCAAACAGCTTCCTAAACTACAGGCTGCCGTCCAAAATGAAAAAAAAACCGTTGAAAACTGGCTGACGGCACACCATATAGAAGGCATCATTTCCGACAACCGTCTGGGCGTGCATTCCAAAAAAGTACCTTCGGTATTTATCACGCACCAACTGAATGTATTAACCGGCAATACTTCCTGGCTGACTACCAAAATACATCATTATTTTATCCGAAAATTTAAAGAATGCTGGGTACCCGATGTGGAAGGCAAACCAAATCTCTCCGGAAAACTAGGCCATCTAGACAAACAATCTTTGGCGGTAAACTATATAGGTCCGATCAGCCGTATGAAAAAAAAGGAAACGCAGCCGCTATACGATTTAATGGTCCTGCTTTCAGGACCGGAACCCCAACGCACGTTGCTGGAAAACAAACTGAAGAATGAACTGAAAGACTACGATGGTAATGTCATTTTTGTACGCGGTGTGGTGGAAGAAGAACAAAAAATCACGAAACGTTTCAACATCACCTATTACAATTACATGAATACCGAAGCATTGGAACTGGCTTTAAACCAAAGTAAAATGGTACTGTGCCGTTCGGGCTATACCTCTATTATGGATTTGGCAAAATTAGGTAAAAAGGCTTTTTTCATCCCCACACCGGGACAATACGAGCAGGAATATTTAGCCAAAAAACTCAAAAAGAAAGGTTTGGTCCCTTCCTGCAAACAAGAAGGTTTCACCATCGATCAATTATTGAAAATCGATTTGTACAAAGGATTGAAAGAAGTTGAAAGTGATGATGTGGATTGGAAAAAAATGTTCCGCGTTTTCAGCTGAAACACTATTTTGCTTTTTCCAGTGTAAAGGAGAATTCCGAACCGTGGCCGTGCTTACTGTCTACATAAATCCTTTCGTCGTGGGCTTCGATGATGTGTTTTACAATGGACAACCCTAAACCGGAACCACCCTCTGAACGGGCACCGCTTTTGTCGACACGGAAGAAACGCTCGAACAAACGCGGAATGTGGTGTTTCTGGATCCCTTCCCCGTTATCGGTTACACGAACGATGATTTTATTGTTCACCAAATCCTCCACACTGACTTCCGTTGTACCGTTTTGCTTACCGTATTTGATGGAATTCATGATCAGATTGATCAAAACCTGCTCGATTTTCTCATAATCACCGCGAACCAGCACCGGTTTTGGATATTTTCGGTCGAACATCAGTAGGATGTTTTTCTCGTCGGCTTTCATTTCCAACAGATCGAATACGTTTTGCACGACTTCAACAATATTGAATTCGGAAATTTCAAGGTTCAGGTCGCCGACTTCCAGTTTGGTAATCATGTCGAGATCCTTCACAATGTAAATTAACCGTTCCACACCTTTTTCAGCACGCTGCAAATACTTTTTGAGCAGGGTTTTATCCTTCATGGCACCGTCGAGCAAGGTGGAGAGATAACCCTGAACTGTAAACAAAGGCGTTTTAAGCTCGTGGGAAACATTCCCCAGAAATTCACGCCTGTATTCTTCACGGATTTTAAGGGTTTCGATTTCGATTTTTTTATCCGTGGCAAATTTCTGCACTTCACGGGTTAAGGTCGCCATGTCTGTGGTAATGGGCTGGTTTCTCAGGGTAGTGGAATCCAGGAGCGACACATCGTCGTAGATTTTCTTCACCCGCTTGTAGATGAATTTCTCCACCCGGTACTGCAGCATGAAAAACGAAAACAAAAGGGTTCCCAAAGCGAAAAACCCGATAAATTTGTAATTAATTTCAAAAAAAAGATACAATAAAATGGCAACAAAACCCGTGGTGAACACGCTAACGTAAAACGATGATTTTATCGCAAATTTGTATGATTTCTTAAAATTTATGCTCATTTACAGCTCCAGCTTATAGCCAACTCCTTTTATGGTTTTGAACAGGTCCTCACCAATTTTTTCTCTTAGTTTACGAATATGCACGTCGATGGTTCTTCCACCCACAACCACTTCGTTACCCCAAACTTTATCAAGGATTTCTTCGCGCTTGAATACTTTCCCTGGTTTTGACGCTAACAGGTAAAACAACTCGAATTCTTTTCTCGGCAGGATGATTTCTTCTCCGTTGTTGACAATTTTATATTCCTCACGGTTGATTTCGATATCACCGATTCGCAACACATCGCTATTTTTCTCCTCGTCTTTCAAACGACGCAGCAAGGCCTTTACTTTGCTTACCAAAACTTTCGGTTTGATCGGTTTGGCGATGTAATCGTCGGCTCCGGCATCAAAACCGGCTACCTGGGAATAATCCTCGCTTCTGGCGGTTAAAAACGTGATAATCACATTAGCCAGTTCCGGCATCCTACGGATGTTTTCACAGGCTTCCATCCCGTCCATTTCCGGCATCATCACATCCATGATAATCAAATGGGGCAATTCTTTTTTTGCTTTGGCAATGGCTTCTTTCCCATTGCTTGCAGTTACGATCTGGTAACCTTCCTGAGTCAGGTTGTACCCAACAATTTCGAGTATGTCCTGCTCGTCATCAACCAATAAAATCTTAATGTCTTTCTTTTTCATAAATGTTGACACTATAGTGTGTTTTCGGGATGTAAAGGTAAAGATAATACAAATCGTTGTACGGCGCATCACATCTGTTAACGATTATTTAATGTCTTAACGATTTGGTAATGTCTTCCAAACAAAACAATAACAACTGAGTAACACTCGATTAACGCGCCCGGAGTTCCTTTGCACCGAATTAAATAACACATACTAATGAAATTGAAATTTTTATTTGTCGCCTTATTTACCACCCTTTTAGGTTTTGCACAAAAAGGAACCGTGACCGGAACCGTAACAGACAAAGACATGAATAATGAAGTATTGTCATTTGCCACTGTTATGATCAAAGGAACATCCAACGGTGTTAACACCGATGAAAAAGGAAAATACATCCTTTCCGTAGCGGAAGGAAACCATACCCTGGTAATTTCTTTCCTGGGCTATGAAAGCGTGGAAATCCCTTTTACGATTAAAGCTAACGAAACACTTGAATTCAATCAGGCCTTAGGTTCTAAAGGTGTGGAACTAGAAGATGTAGTAATCAAGGTAGAACAGAATCGTGAAAAAGAAACCGCTCTTTTAGCCGAACAAAAGAAAGCGGTGGAAATCAAACAGTCCATCGGGGCACAGGAATTATCCCGAAAAGGAATCAGTGATGTAGAAGAAGGTCTGACCAAGATTACCGGAATCACAAAAGCAGAATCAAGAGGATTATTTGTAAGAGGATTGGAAAACCGATACAACAACCTATTGATCAATGATTTACAAGCACCTTCCAACAGTCCGTTTAAAAAAATCATCCCTTTGGATTTATTCCCAACGGATATTGTAGGTGTATTGGAAGTATACAAAACATTCAACCCTAATATTCCCGGAGATTTTGCAGGGGCTACCATTAATATTGCCACAAGCGAACCCAAATCTTCCCAAACAAAATTCAGTGTTGGCTTTGGTTATGTAACCAACAATAACGGAAGTGATTTCTTAACAACCGAAACCTCCAACAACACGCAAGGCTTTTTTGGTATTCAGAAACAATACAGAGAATTGCCTTCTGCCTACGGATCAATCGGCGCTCACCGATTAACGGCTGCAGAATACAAAGAAGGGTACAAAAACAGTTCCTGGAATGTAGATAAAGTTAGCGCTCCGATCAACAACAGCATCAGTTTTAGCCATTCCGACAAATTCAATCTTAAAAAAGGTTCTTTCTCTTATTTAATTTCATTAAACGGAGACAACAAATACCAGGTAAGAAAAGGGGCGGAACGCTCTTTTATCGAAGGTCTTGGGGAGTACAACAACAATTTATTCTCACAGGCATTCAGCTACCAAACCAATGCTTCAACCTTAGTAGGTTTGAAATTCAAATCCGATCGTTTTCAGGTGGCTACCAATTCGATCTACATGAGAACCACCGAAAGTTTAGTTAAAGACCAATACGGTGTACTTTCGAATCAAAAATCAACACCAAACCGTTTGGTTAGAACTAATCAGTTTGAGCAATCGGATTATTTCAACAACCAATTATTGACAAGCTATAAGATTACTTCTGACGACAAACACAACGTAAAAGGAGGCTTATCATACGTAAAAACACTTTACGAATTACCGGACAGAAAATTCCTTGACGGAAAATTAAACAACGACGGTTCTTTTGAAAACTCCTACGGAGGTAACACACTAAACCGTCAGCATTTCAAAATCAAAGGAAATTATTACGTAAGCGGTTTATTGGAATACAAACTTAAATTCGGTAAAGAAATCAATGGCAAAAACAACAACTTGACCTTAGGTTTCAATTCCTATCGAAACAGTATTACTTCCAAATACCGATTCTTCTCAACCCGAGCTTTAAGTGGAAGTTATACCGTGACCACATCCCTGAACGATATCAATGACCAAATTCTGTCCGATATTGAAAGCGGATTGGTTTTCGAAAGAGAAGAGTCTACTTCAGATTATAAAGTAAAACTGAATCAGTTTGTAAATTCTGGCCACGGAAATGTATTCTTTAACTTATCCGAAAAAATCGAAGTGAACGGAGGGGTTCGTTTTGAAGCGTCAAACCGTGTTATAAAATACCGTTCGATTTCAGATGCTTTCACAAGTCCGTACAGAAAAATTACAGAAACCAAAAACTATTTCCTTCCTTCTGTAAACACAAAATATACGTTAACAGAAAAAGCGAATTTACGTTTTGCAGCTTCACAGACCGTTACAAGACCGGTAATGATGGAAGTTTTACCGATCCAGTTTGTAAATCCTGACGGAACGGTTGAAACCGGTAACAGCAACTTAAAGGATACCAAAAATTTAAATGCTGATTTAAAATACGAGTTCTTCTCAGACCGAAAAGATATGGTAGCCGTAGGTCTTTACGGAAAAAACATTAAGGATCCGATCGAAAGAATCTACAAACCGAGTGCAACGCAGATTACTACTTTCCAAAACTCAAAAGTAGCCAACCTATACGGAGCGGAATTTGAATTCATTTTCAACATGGCACATTTATCGGAAAACCTAAACAACCTTTCCCTTGGCTTAAATGCTTCCGTGATGAAAACCAACGTTGAAATCGCGGATGACAATCAATTGGAAAACAATCCGACAAGAGAATTACAAGGAGCTTCCAACTGGGTTTTAAATGCCGATGCCAAATACGAATTCGATTTAGGAAAGAAAGTTAAAAACACTGTTTCATTAGTATATGGCGTAAAAGGAAAAAGCATCTATGCCGTAGGAACTGCAGGAATTGATCACATTTATGAAATGCCTTTCCACAAATTAGACTTTGTATATTCCAGCAAATTGACGGATAACATCAGTGCAAAATTCTCAGCCGATAACATTCTGAATCCGTACCAACGGTTTGAATTGGGCGACGAAAGCAAAGTAAATATCACCGAACCTTCTTTGGTAGTAAAAGAATATAAAAAAGGTGTTGGTTTAAGTTTGAGTTTAAGTTATTCTTTCTAATACTGGCAAACACCAGTGTAGTCTGATAAATCCTGCTACGGCAGGATTTATTGTTTACAGAAAATTTACATTCCCAAAAATCCTTAAAAATTTAGTAATACTTCGCTAACGCTGAGATTATTAGCCCCCTATACATTTGCTAAAAAAATAAAAAACATCACAATGAAAAAATTAGTATTGAGTTTAGCTGTATTAAGTGTATTGTTCACAAGTTGTTCGGAAGACGACGAAACAACAACTCCGGTAACACCTGCAACAGGTGAAATCACAGGAGACATCACAACTAATAAAACTTATGCTTACGGAAACTATACATTAACAGGAATCGTACGCATTAAATCTGGAGCTACTGTAACTTTCGATGCAGGTTCTACTATCACAAGTACCATTGCTAATGGTGTAGATGCTTTAGTGGTTGAAAACGGCGGTAAATTAATCATCAACGGAACAGCTGCTGAGCCGGTTGTCTTCACAGAATCTTCCATGACACCAGGATCTTGGGGAGGAATTATCATGTACGGAGATGCTCCGATCGTTGGTGCAAGTGGTGTAACAACTGCTACATCTGAAGACGGTTTAGCTTTACCTTACGGTGGAACAAACGCTGCACACAACGGTGGATCTTTAAAATATGTACGTGTGGAATACGCTGGAAAGAAAATTACAGACGGAACAAGTGAAATGAACGGTTTCTCTTTCTACTCTGTAGGTTCAGGAACAGTATTGGAAAACTTAGTATCTTACAAAGGTGCTGATGACGGTTATGAGTTTTACGGTGGAACAGTAAGTGCTAAAAACTTAATCTCTTACGGAAACTATGACGATTCATTCGACTGGCAAGATGGCTGGAAAGGTGAAGCAAACACCAACTGGTATGCTTACCAAACCGGAACCGGAAACTTTGGAATGGAAATCGAAGCGAAATCTGTTAACAATTCATTCTGGCCAAAAGTAAGCAACATCACTTTAAAAAGAGCTGCCGGAACTTTAACTGAAAACGGTGCTGCTGAGTATGATGCTATCCAATTCAAAAAACAAGGAAACGGAGAATACTCTAACGTTTTGATCGAAGGTTATACAACTAACGCTAACGCTGTAGCAGTAAGAATTCAGGATGCTGCAACCAACACCGATCAAGTGACCGGAAGTAAAATTAAAATGAACGGCGTAAAAATCGTTGGGGCTACACCGGAAACAGGTAGAGGAGCTGATACTTTTACAGTAGCTTTCCCATCAGGTCAATACACTACAAGTGCTTCTTCAACAGGAGCTAGCCTTACACCAGGAGCTTGGGCAACTGTTAACGGGGTTAACTTGTTACAATAATAAATTACACCAATATATTACAAAAAACGCTCTTCATCGAAAGGGCGTTTTTTTTGGCATACTATTTGAAAATATTTTTATATATTTACACAATATTGGATCACATGAAGAAAAACTACTTCTATATTATTCTTTTCGTTTGCTTTTTATTTTCCGTGAGTGTTCAGGCTCAGGAGAGTAAAGCATCTTCTGTGAACAAAACCCAGGAAAACACCATTGAAGGTTTAAGCATCTACCCGAATCCGGTTTCAGGGGACCGCATCTTCATTTCCACCAAGAACAATCTGGAGAAAGAAGTGGAAATTTTCGATGTATTGGGAAAACGTGTTTTACAATCCACCATCAGTAATAAAGAATTGTTTATCGGTTCCATTTCTGCCGGCGTGTACATTATCAAAATCAAAGAAGGAGAAGCAGCCGCTACCAGAAAACTGATTGTGAGATAATTACAGCTTGCCGTTTTTTACAACTTAACTATAATTTCACATTAAAAGTTTTACAGATTCGTAAATACTAGTTATCTTTGTTGTCCAATTTTTAAAAATCATCTCGATATGAAACAAATTTACGCGTTATTGTTAACTTTAACAATTAGTGCTCTTTCCTTCGGACAAACCACTTATCTGAACGAAAGTTTTAATTATCCTGACAATACGGTTTTAACATCGACCGGCACACCAGATCCAACCACACAATGGGCAGAATACAGCGGTGCTGGTGTCGAAAAAATCGACGTTGGTGCTTCAAATGGATTATCATATGCTGGTTACAATGATGGAGGCGGTAGCATCACAGGTTTTGCATCCGGGAATGCTGCTAAAGTAGACAACACTGGACAAGACATCAACAGAGCCTTTTCATCTGTCCCGGCAAACGGAAGCACCATATACATGTCTTTCCTTGTAAACATAACCAATGCAACCACAGGTTACTTCATTGGCTTAACCAATACCGGCGCAAGCCCCCTTGTTGCCAGAATTTGGGTAAAACCTTCTACAATTGACGCCGTAACAAAATACAATATCGGTATTAGCAACAATGTTGCTTCCGGTACTTATGCCGGTACTCCTACTGAATTAACCTTAGGAACTACCTACCTAGTAATTTTAAAATACGAAAACACAGCTACCGGAAACGCAAGCCTTTGGGTAAAAGCAACGGGAGTTCCAGCTTCTGAAGCTGCTGCCGGAGCACCGGAAGTTTCAATTTCAGGAAGCGGTAACGGAGCCATTGAAAAAGTATACTTAAGACAATTCAACGCATCACAAAACCAAACAGTTGACGCTATTTATGTTTCTTCCACTTGGATGGGAACCACCCCATGCAGCTTAGCTTTAGGAACAGCAGTAGCCGCTTGTGATGCCACAACAGCAGCTATCGACACATACAACGCAACAATACCTTTTACAGGAGGTAACTCAGGAACCTATAACTTATCTTCAAATGTCGGAACTATTGGTGGAGACAACCCTTCAACCACAGCAACCGGAAATATCACTATTACAAACATCCCTGAGGGTACAAACGTAACATTAACAGTTAGCGGGACTTGCAATTTAACCAAACCAGTAACTTCTCCAGAGTGTAAAATCGACAATACTCTGCCGTTTAACGAACCTTTCAACTATACTGTAGGCACAGCCTTGAGCACTTCACAGCAATGGACAAATACCTCAACCGGATCGGATGAAATTTTAGCTACTACAGGAAACTTATCATATGCAGGTATAACTTCAACTGGAAATTCGGTAACGTTTTCCGGAACGGGAAGTGACACTAAAGCAAGATTTACTGACACAACCTCAGGAACTATTTACGCTTCTTTCTTAGTAAAAGTAACGGATTTCGCTTCTATGGGTGATGGTAATTCTGCTTATTTCGCAGGCTTTACATCTTCAACAGGAACTTTCAATGCAACTGTTTGGATCAGAAGAGCCGGCACACAATACCAATTTGGAGTAAATGCGGGCACAAGTGCCGCGACTGTAGTTTGGTCAGCGAACTTATACACTCCTGAAGCTTCAGATTTGTTCAACAACCAATACTTGACTTTAGGTTACAATTTCACAACGAACCTTGTTACTTTGGTTGAAAACCCAACTATTGGCGGATCAGGAACAGTTACTGCTGCTATAACACCGGCTGCGGCTTATACAAGTGTAGCTTCTTTCTTCTTACGTCAGGACGACAACAAGACACCTACCACAATGGTGGATGAATTAAAAGTAGCCACTACAGTAAACTTTACTTTAGGTACAGCAAGTTTCAACAATATTGAAGGTTTAAGCATGTACCCTAACCCTGCAAACGACATCTTACACATCACTACAAATGCTAACGGCGTTAAAACCGTGGCTATCTACGATGTAGTTGGAAAACAGGTATTGAACACTACCACTGCTAATGAAAGCATCAGCGTTGCTTCATTAAACCCTGGTATTTACATGGTTAAAATTACCGAAGAAGGAAAAACTGCTACCAGAAAACTGGTAATCAAATAATTCCTTTTTACCTTATAAAGAAAGCACCAGCGAAAGTTGGTGCTTTTTTATTTTAGCAACAAAACGTTTTCTCTTTTTATTTTTAATAAAATAAAAAAAATCCTATTAAATTTACATCCGTTTCTAAAATAAAACAAACATGAAAACAAAACAACTCTTAGCTACGACATTACTGTCACTGACTTCATTATTCACTTTTGGTCAAAACGTACAATCGAATGCATTGGGAACAAGTGGCGGTTTAGACGCCGGTACCACAACAGGCGCAGGCGGAAACACATTTTACGGATGGAAGGCCGGAAAAAACAGTGTAACCTCATACCAAAGCAATACTTATATCGGATCATTTTCAGGAAGCAATACTCTTAGTTCATCCACTATCTCTCCCAACGCAAACACTTTCGTAGGTGCATATTCCGGAAATGGAGCCACAGCCGGTTATAGCATTTTTTTGGGAACTAACTCAGGTGATTTTTCGGTCGGTTATTCCAACGTATTTTTAGGGAATGGAGCCGGAAGCTATTGTATCGGTAACCAAAATCTACTGATCGGAAATGGCTCAGGTGAAGAACTTACCGGCTCTAAAAACATATTTATAGGAAATGTTAATTATGTTGGCTTAAACGCCGAAGAAAAATTATTAATAGATAACGAACAATTTGACAAACCATTAATTTGGGGTGATTTCGCAAATGACCAACTAAAATTTAACGCAAAAGTAGGCGTTGGTTATAACTTTGGTAACTATCCAACAACAGCAGGCGGTGCAAGCCTTAGTAATTACAACCTGTTTGTAAAAGGAGGCATTTTAGCAGAAGTAGTTCGTGTAAACCTACAATCTTCCTGGGCTGATTATGTATTCAATAAAGAGTATAAATTACCTACACTTGAGGAAATCGAAAAACATATTGCTGAAAAAGGCCACTTACCAAACGTACCCTCTGCACAAAAGGTAAAAGAAGAAGGTATTGAACTTGGCGAAATGGCAAAAATCCAACAAGAGAAAATAGAAGAATTAACGCTTTACATCATTGAACAAAACAAAATAAACAAAAAACAAAGTGAGGAAATCGAAGAATTAAAGAAAATGGTTCTTGAAATGGCTCAAAAAAAATAGTGTTAGTGATTTAATGTATTAGCGAACCTACAAGTTTAGCGAATCAATAAATAATTAAAGCATTTTAAACACCAACTCACTACACAGATGAAAATAGTAAAATTCTTATTTTGTTTAGCTTTTATTTTCCCTTTAAAAGGAAACAGCCAAACAATAACCACGGTATATCAGGGCAATGATCCCAGCATAGAAATCTTTATGGTTTCACAAGGATTCACAACC
Source organism: Flavobacterium pedocola (assembly GCF_053764385.1). Lineage (NCBI taxonomy): Bacteria > Pseudomonadati > Bacteroidota > Flavobacteriia > Flavobacteriales > Flavobacteriaceae > Flavobacterium > Flavobacterium pedocola. Next base: position 204,871 of record NZ_JBSNCR010000003.1, read on the forward strand.
ACTTCCATGTCAAATTTTGATAACTTTGTCACCACCTTTATCAATGATATGTTTGGTGACCCAAGCAATCCAACAACCTATCCCGGAACACCTCCTTTCAACGCCCTACGGGATAAATTCAAAGTAACGACCGTAAAGGTTCTTGCAACAGTAGAAGGCGAGCCCTTTGCATATTTTCAACATTCGGGCACAGGAAGCCCTTCAACTGCCTATTTTTGCGGAGGAGCCACCTATAATCCTGCGATCAGTGATATAAGCGTATACAACGATTTCCGAACACGGATGGATAACTTAACCGCTACCCTGCCAAATTACAACAGCAATTCCCTTGTCATAGCCTATTTCAACAACAATTACTATACAGGTGGCGGCGGAAAATATGTATTCACAACCAGGTTCTGTGGGAGCCCTATCATGCGAAGCGTTGTAAAACATGAATTAGGCCACACATTTGGGGTACTTGGAGACGAATACGATCAAACTTTTGGGGCAAATGTTACACCAAGCAGCTTCCCTATCTTTTTTGACAGAAATGTCACGGACAAAACAACCAACAACCAAGCACCTTGGGCGTACTTAATCAATCAAAATGCCACTTGTGTCAATACCCCAAATTGCAATGTAGGCATGTTCTTGGGCGCCAATTATACCAATTCAGGCTGGTACCGTTCTGAACAAACTTGCCTTATGAGAGATTTAGGTACTCAACAAAAGTTCTGTCACACCTGTGAAGACATCCTGAGAGAAACCATTCTCAAATATGATTGCCATGCAACCGAAACCATCACTGAGAATTTCATAAACAAACATCAGTATATGTTGCATCTGAGAAAATCATCTAATTTATTAACCACAACTTCAGTGATCGGCCCGGACATTTCGGTAAAATTCACCTCTCAAAACACAGTTCTTTTGAGTGATGGTTTTCTAGCCTCAACCGGTTCTGATTTTACAGCTACGATTAGTGATTGTTCTTATATTGACATAACAAACAACGAAAGAATTTCAAATCAGCGAGAGTACTCCCCAATTTTCCCCTTGGAATTGATAAATTTCTCAAAAATTGAGAACGAAGAAACAAACAGCATCGACGGACTGAATATTTACCCTAACCCTGCAAACGACCTCTTACACATCACCACAGACGCTAACGGTGTTAAAACCGTGGTTATCTATGATGTAGTTGGAAAACAGGTTTTGAACACCACCACTGCTAATGAAAGCATCAGCGTTGCTTCCTTAAACCCTGGTATTTACATGGTTAAAATTACTGAAGAAGGAAAGACAGCTACCAGAAAACTGGTAATCAAATAATTCCTTTTCACTTTACAAAGAAAGCGCCGGCGAAAGTTGGTGCTTTTTTATTTTTGTACCTTTGCCACATGTTTAGCACTTCAGACATTTTTTACATCGGCTCCAAAAAAGAATTTGAGAAACTTACGCTCAAAGTATTTCGTTACCAATACGATAACAACACTGTGTACCGAAATTTTTGTGAACTGCTGAAGAAAGACAAAACCAATGTAAAATCATTAACTGAAATTCCATTTTTACCGATACAGTTTTTCAAATCGCACGATGTTTTAAGCACTGCGGAACCCGTACAGATTACTTTTACCAGCAGCGGCACGACCGGTATGGCCACCAGCCGTCATTTGGTTACGGATCTGGATTTTTACAACGAAAGCTTTCGACTGGCCTTTTCGCAGTTTTACGGAAATATTGAAGATTATGTGGTTTTAGCACTACTCCCTTCCTATTTGGAACGCGAAGGTTCTTCGTTAATTTACATGGTGGAAGATCTAATTGAACGTTCCAACCAACCTGACAGCGGTTTTTACCTGCACAATTACGACGAACTGATCCAAAAGCTGACCGAACTGGACAGTTCCGGCCAGAATGTACTTTTAATTGGCGTAACATATGCTTTGCTGGATTTAATTGAACTACAGAACTTCCAGCTGAAAAACACCATCATTATGGAAACCGGCGGGATGAAAGGCAAACGTAGGGAAATCATCCGGGAAGAATTACACGAGATCCTTTGCAAAGGCTTTGGGGTTTCTGAAATTCATTCGGAATACGGCATGACCGAATTATTATCACAGGCATATTCTTTAGGCGAAGGGATTTTCGAATGTCCACCCTGGATGGAAATTTTAATCCGCGATACCGAAGACGCCCTTTCCTATGTAGCAGAAGGCAAAACCGGCGGGATCAACGTGATTGATTTGGCCAATGTAAATTCCTGCTCCTTTATTGCCACGCAGGATCTGGGCAAAAAATATCCCAACCATTCTTTCGAAGTGTTGGGACGTTTTGATCATTCCGATATTCGCGGTTGCAACCTGATGGTTATTTAACCTTGATTACGTAGTAATTTTTCTTTCCTTTTTGCACTAACAAAAACTGGTTGTTAATCAAATCGGATTTGGTGATTTTATAGTCTTCGCCAACTTTCGCCTTGTTTAAGGAAATCGCATTTTGCTTCAACTCTCTTCTTGCATCACTGTTAGAGGCCAGGAATCCAGTTTTAGCCGACAAAGCCGCAATCATATCCAATCCTTCTTCCAAATCTGCCATGGCAATTTCCGCCTGAGGCACCCCTTCAAAAACTTCTAAAAAAGTTTTATCGTCCAGTTTTTTAAGTTCATCCATAGATGGACTGAAAAACGCATTGGAAGCCGCAATAGCATGTTCTAACTCTTCTTTAGAATGTACCATAACGGTGATTTCTTCCGCAAGTTTTTTCTGCAATGCTCTCAAATGCGGTGCCTGATTATGTTCTGCACTTAACGCCTCAATTGTCTCTTTATCTAAAAAGGTGAAAATCTTAATGTATTTTTCGGCATCAACATCCGAAGTGTTCAGCCAGTACTGGTAGAATTTGTACGGAGATGTACGCTCGGCATCCAACCAAATGTTACCGCCTTCTGATTTTCCAAATTTGGTCCCGTCTGCTTTGGTAATTAAAGGACAGGTTAAGGCATACGCTTTTCCAGCCTCAATTCTACGCACCAATTCTGTTCCGGTAGTGATATTCCCCCACTGATCGCTTCCGCCCATTTGCAGTGTACAGCTTTTAGTGCGGTATAAGTGCAAAAAGTCAAAACCCTGCACCAACTGATAGGTAAATTCCGTGAAAGACATCCCCTCAGAGCTGTCGCCACTTATTCTTTTCTTCACCGAATCTTTGGCCATCATGTAGTTCACGGTAATATGCTTTCCGACATCACGAATGAATCCTAAAAAGGAGAAATCCTTCATCCAGTCGTAGTTGTTCACCAATTCGGCTGCGTTTGATTCGTTAGATGTAAAATCTAAAAATCGTGCCAATTGCCCTTTTATAGCATCCTGGTTGTGGCGTAAAGTAGCTTCATCCAACAAATTTCGTTCATTCGATTTCCCTGACGGATCCCCAATCATTCCGGTTGCCCCACCTACAAGCGCTACGGGCTTATGTCCGCTCAACTGAAAATGTCGCAACATCATTACCCCCACCAAATGTCCTATATGCAATGAATCAGCAGTTGGATCAATACCCACATACGCCACACGCATCTGTTCCATCAAATGTTCTTCTGTGCCTGGCATTACGTCGTGGAGCATTCCTCTCCAAGTCACTTCTTCAATAAAATTTTTCATTTGTATCCTGAATTTCCGCAAAGATAAAATTTAAAGTTGATTTGGTTATTTGTTTATCTTGGTTAATCGAAAAAAATTCGCAATTCGTAATTCATAATTCGTAATTTCGCTATCATGATATTAGTTACAGGCGGAACCGGTTTGGTAGGAGCACATCTTCTACTGCATTTGCTTCAGAAAAACGAAGCGGTTCGGGCTATTTACCGTTCTTCGGCCTCCATCGAAAAAACAAAGAATCTTTTCCGCATGGAGCACCAATTGGATGTGTTTGAAAAAATCGAATGGGTTGCAGCGGATATCAACGACGTCCCGGCCCTGGAAATGGCTTTCAAAAACATTGACACCGTCTACCACTGTGCTGCCCTGATTTCATTTGATCCAAAAGACGAAGAACAACTGCGAAAAGTCAACATAGAAGGAACGGCCAACATGGTGAATTGCGCGTTGGATTTCGGGGTGAAAAAATTCTGTTATGTGAGTTCTATTGCTGCTTTAGGCGATACCAAGGAAGGTGAAACCATCATCACCGAAGAAACCGAATGGAATCCGGAGAAAAACCACGGCGATTATGCCCTGACCAAATTCGGTGCAGAAATGGAAGTCTGGCGTGGTACCCAGGAGGGACTGAAAGCGGTAGTGGTCAACCCTGGCGTAATTTTCGGAAAAGGTTTTGGCACTTCCGGCAGCGGGGAATTGTTGCAGAAAATCCAGAACGGCTTCCCTTTTTACACGAAAGGCTCCACCGGAATTACTACAGCAGATGATGTGGCTAAAATCATGATTGGTTTGATGAACGGGAACGTTTTTGGCGAACGCTTCACCATCGTTTCCGAGAATGTAAAATTGCAGGATTTACTGAACACCATAGCCGATGCCATGCAAAAGAAAAGGCCTTACATTTACGCAAGACCTTATATGACGTCCATCGCCTGGCGGGCGGATTGGTTGTTTTCTAAACTATTGTTCCGAAGAAGAAGTTTTACCAGAGCCACTTCAAAATCATCACATTCGCTGGATATTTACGATAATTCCAAAATCATGAACCAATTGGATTATCCTTTTTTACCCCTGAACGATTACCTCGTTACTGTATCGCAGGCGCATCGGAAGGCGCAATAGGATTTCCGGTTTGCTCGATTGCTTTTTGGTTCAAGGTTTCCTGTTGGTTTTTAATACGTTCGGAAACTTTGGCAAACATTTTTTGATAGTTATGCGGATCGGAAGCATAGTAACGGTTGCTTTTAGCAAAAGTCACGCTGTCGATCTTGTATTTTCCGTAAATGAATTCATTGGGTTTTAATCCTTTCTGAGCAAATTGGGCAGCATTGGTACTTTCGGCCGCCTGTAAAACGACGATATCGAAAAGTATGTCAATCATCACATCTTTCTCAATAAGGTTATCCGGTTTTTCCATGGCTTTATCAGCACAGGAAAACAGCAACATCAAGCTAAACAGCAGTACTACTTTTTTCATCTACACTTCAAATAATAATCGTTGTCCGAAACGCTCTTCTTTTACTTTACCATTGGTATACACCAAATGACCGTTTACAAAGGTATGCGAAATCCTTGATTTAAAATTAGTTCCTTCCAAAGGTGACCAACCGCATTTATACAGCACATTATCTTTGTTAACCGTCCAGGGCGCTGTGGTGTTTACAATGGTCAGATCGGCAAAATACCCTTCACGGATGAAACCGCGTTTTTCGATTTTGAAAATTTTCGCCGGATTGTGCGCCATCTTCTCCACGATTTTCTCCACGGCAATTTTCCCCTGCAGATGCGATTCAAACAGCGCCACTACAGCATGTTGCACTAATGGCGCTCCCGAAGGTGCTGACGTATACGGATTTTGTTTTTCTTCCCAGGTATGCGGCGCGTGATCGGTGGCAATCACATCGATTCGGTCGTCCAGCAAAGCTTTCCAAAGCCCGTCTTTATCGTCTTGGGTTTTTACCGCAGGATTCCACTTGATCAAAGTGCCTTTGGTTTTATAATCTTCATTGGTAAACCATAAATGGTGCACACAAACCTCCGCGGTGATTTTCTTTTCCTCTAACGGAATCTTGTTGGTGAACAGCTCTGTTTCTTTAGCTGTGGAAACATGGAAAATATGCAAACGCGCTCCTGTTTTCTTAGCCAGTTCAATTGCTTTGGATGACGAAAGGTAACAGGCCTCCTCGCTGCGGATCAGATGATGGAATTCCATCGGGATATTGTCTCCGTATTCGGCTTTGTATTGCTCCAGGTTGGCTTTGATGGTCGCTTCGTCTTCACAATGCACCGCAATCAGCATGGGCGTACTGGAAAAAATTTTCTCCAGAACTTCTTCATTATCCACAAGCATGTTTCCTGTTGAAGAACCCAAAAACAATTTGATTCCGGCTACATTGCGCGGGTTTGTTTTTAAAACTTCTTCCAGGTTATCATTAGTACCACCCATCATAAACGAATAATTCGCAAACGAACTCTGGGACGCAATCTGGTATTTCTGCTCCAGCAATTCCTGCGTAACGGCGTTCGGAACGGTATTGGGCTGTTCTATAAAAGAAGTAATCCCACCGGCTACGGCAGCTCTTGATTCGGAAGCAATATCGCCTTTGTGGGTTAACCCCGGCTCGCGGAAATGCACCTGGTCATCGATAACCCCGGGAATCAGGTAACTGCCCTCTGCATCGACAACGATATAGTTAGGCTTTGCGCTGATGTTTTCCCCTATTTCTTTAATGAATTCGTTTTCGATCAGCAAATCGCCTTCGAAAATAATGCCTTCATTTACAATTTTCGCGTTTTTTATCAGTGTGTGGTTCATGCTCTTATAAACGGTTTAGCATTTTTCGTATTCTCAGTGAAATCACCCCAAAAATAGCCTCTTTGATAATGGCATTACTCATCTTGGACTGTCCTTTGGTACGGTCGGTAAAGATGATGGGCACTTCTTTAATTATAAATTTATTGACAAAAGTGCGGTATTTCATTTCAATCTGAAACGCATAACCGATGAACTTTATTTTATCCAGATTGATGGCCTCCAACACCCTTCTTCGGTAACAGACAAAACCGGCAGTGGTATCGTGGATTTTCATCCCCGTAATCATATTCACATAAACGGAGGCAAAATACGACAGCAACACCCTGCTCAACGGCCAGTTTACCACATTCACCCCGGTGATGTAACGGGAGCCTATGGCCATATCTGCACCCTCTTCACAGGCTTTCAATAATTTTTCAAGATCGTTCGGGTTATGGGAAAAGTCGGCATCCATTTCAAAGATGTACTCAAAATCTCTTTCAAGCGCCCATTTGAAACCGTGCACATAAGCCGTTCCCAAACCTGCTTTCTTTGCTCTTCGTTCCAGATGAAGCTGTGCCGGGTAATCGTTCTGCAGCTCGATTACTTTTTCGGCTGTACCGTCCGGCGAATTATCATCTACAATCAGGACATGAAAAGGAGTGGCCAATGAAAATACCGCTTTAACGATACTTTCGATGTTTTCAATTTCATTATAGGTTGGAATGATAACGACGCTTTTACTCATCTTGGACAATTTTGGATGCAAAAATAATGCTTTTCTACCGCTACTTTCACAATAAAATTATAATAATGCAACTCATTCAGGGTTTTTGCCCGAAAGGAATTTAAAAAATGAAGGCAAAGACACCTAACAGATGTATGGCAAGTAGTAAAAATTTGTACTTTTACCACCGTAATGATGGATTTAATTTTAAACGAACGGGCTGCGGAAAGCAAAGATTGGGCTACCATACTTTTTGTGGTAAGCTTTATTCTGATTGCGGTAAACAGAGCTATTTTTGAAGTGCGCTTTAACGAGTTCGTACGCATTGCCATTTCCGACAAATACCTGAAAATCTACAAAGACAGCGGAAACATGCAAAGCTGGTTCACCATTTCGATGTTTGTGGTACAACTGATTTCCTTTGCCTTCCTGATTCAGCTTACCCTGAGTGTTTTCGACCTGACCACTAAGACCAACTGGGTGTCTTACCTGCAGATTATCACCCTGTTAGGCGTTTTCATCCTTTCCAAATACCTGATCGAAAAGATTATTGCCACCACCTTTAACATTGAAGAATTCAACGAACAGTTTAATTTACAAAAAGTGAACTACCGCGCCTACATCGGAATGATGATATTGCCGGTAAACATCCTGTTGTTTTACAATAACTTTTTATCAAAAACATTAATAATTAGCATTTTAGGTGTTATTTTAGCAATAAACATTATAACATATTTCTTTTCATTAAAAAATTATCAAAACTTAATTCTAAGTAAGTTCTTCTATTTTATTTTGTATCTTTGCGCACTTGAAATAGCGCCCTATTATTTCATGTATTATTGGTTTACAAAATTTTAGAATAATAGTTATTTTTTAAATATGAAAGTGAAAACTATACTGGTTTCCCAACCAGAGCCTAAAGTGGAGAATTCACCTTACTTTGAACTTCAGCAAAAGCTGAAAATCAAAATCGACTTTAGACCATTCATTCACGTAGAGGGCGTTCCTGCGAAAGAGGTAAGAGCGCAGAAAATCGATTTAAACAATTATACTGCCATCATCTTAACCAGTAAAAATTCTATCGATCACTTCTTTAGAGTTGCTGAAGAAATGCGTTATAAAGTTCCTGAAGATTTAAAATATTTCTGCCAGTCGGAAGCTATTGCGTTTTACCTGCAGAAATATGTAGTGTACAGAAAACGTAAAATATATGTGGGACAAAAAGATTTTGTTGATTTGTCGCCGCTTATCAAAAAATACAAAGACGAGAAATTCCTTTTACCGTCTTCCGACCAATTGAACGCTGACGTTCCGCAAACGCTGAACAACCTGAAAGTAGACTGGACTCCGGGTACTTTTTACAGAACCGTAATGAGCGATCTTTCGGATTTAGCGGATGTATACTACGATGTTTTGGCATTTTTCAGCCCGACCGGAATCAAATCGTTGTTTAAAAACTTCCCTGATTTCGTGCAGAACAACACCCGTATAGCGGTTTTCGGAAGCACTACGCAAAAAGAGGCTTTGGAACACGGCTTACGCGTAGACATCATGGCACCAACCCCGGAAACCCCGTCGATGACCATGGCGCTGGAAAAATACATTACTAAAGCAAACAAAGAAGCTAAGGATAAATAACATTACACTATACAAAAACGAAAAGCAGCCGGTTGGCTGCTTTTTTATTTCAAGACAAAACAACTATTGCAAATACACAGATTTATAAGTTTACTAAAAATAACGAATCTGAGGCAAACGTTTAAAGCATAAAAAATCCCAACCGAAAAGTTGGGATTTTTTTATATCATTAATTCTGTGATTACAATTGAGGACCTGCCTGTACAAGGTTCTTACCTTCTTCGTTGTCCGTGTACTGCACGAAATTCTTAATGAATCTTCCAGCTAAATCTTCCGCTTTACCATTCCACTCGGAAGCATCGGCGTATGTATTTCTTGGATCTAAAATTTCGGTATTCACACCTTCCAAAGCTGTAGGCACTTCTAAATTGAAAACCGGGATTACTTTTGTTTCTGCTGTCTCTAAAGAACCGTCTAAGATTCTGTCGATGATTGCACGGGTATCTTTAATGGAAATACGTTTTCCTGTTCCGTTCCATCCGGTGTTTACCATATAAGCAGTAGCGTTGTGCTCTTCCATTTTCTTCACCAATTCTTCACCGTATTTAGTTGGGTGCAAACATAAGAATGCTTTACCAAAACAAGCTGAGAAGGTTGGCTCTGGCTGGGTTACACCTCTTTCCGTTCCGGCCAATTTAGCTGTAAATCCGGATAAGAAGTAATATTTGGTTTGTTCCGGTGTCAATTTAGAAACTGGCGGCATTACCCCAAAAGCATCTGCCGTTAAGAAGATTACTTTAGAAGCATGACCTGCTTTAGAAACCGGTTTTACAATATTTTCAATATGATCGATCGGATACGATACACGTGTATTTTGCGTTACCGAACCGTCTTTGAAATCGATTACCCCATTAGCATCAAGCGTAACATTTTCCAATAAAGCATCTTTTTTGATGGCTCCGTAGATATCCGGCTCGTTTTCTTTACTTAAATCGATGGTTTTTGCATAACATCCGCCTTCGAAATTGAAAACCCCGTCGTTGTCCCATCCGTGCTCGTCGTCTCCGATCAATTCACGTTTTGGATCTGTGGATAACGTTGTTTTTCCTGTTCCAGATAATCCGAAGAAAACTGCAACATCACCGTCTTTACCTTTATTAGCCGAACAGTGCATAGAAGCAATTCCTTTTAACGGTAGGTAGTAGTTCATCATGGAGAACAAACCTTTTTTCATTTCCCCACCGTACCAAGTACCTCCGATTAACTGGATTTTCTCGGTAAGATTGAAGGCAACATATACTTCAGAATTCAATCCGTGTGCCGCATAGTCTTTGAAACTTGTTTTTGAAGCATTCATTACGATGAAATCCGGCTCACCGAAGTTCTCTAATTCCGCTTCTGTCGGACGGATGAACATGTTTTTTACAAAATGTGCCTGCCAAGCCACTTCCATAATAAAACGTACTTTCAGACGTGTATCTTCATTAGCACCGCAGAAGGCATCGACCACAAACAATCTCTTGCCTGAAAGCTGGCTAACCGTAGTTTCTTTTAAAGCATTCCAGGTATCCGTGGAAATCGCTTTGTTATCGTTAACCGCTTTTTCAGATGTCCACCAGATAGAATCCTTAGTTACATCGTCTTTTACAATATATTTATCTTTTGGAGACCTTCCGGTAAAAACTCCCGTCATTACGTTAACTGCCCCAAGCTCTGACAACTGCCCTCTCTCATACCCTTCTAAGCCCGGATTTAATTCTTCATTATACAAGAAATCATACGACGGATTATAAACTACCTCAACCGTGTTTTTAATTCCGTATTTCTCTAATGAAATTGATTTGGTAACATTCATAATGTGTTGTTTGTTTGTTTTTAAGAACGCAAAATTAAAAATTTAATTTCACATATGTTTTTTTTAACCAATTATTCTGCTTTTTTACTCAGAATTTTAATAAACAGGATACTCCAGGCCGCTATCAGCAATAAACCGCCCAACGGGGTAACAGGACCAATGACTTTAGTATTCAGACCGGTCATTCCCGCTGTGGAAAGCAGATAAATCGAACCGGAAAAGAAAACCACACCCACCACCACCAACCAAAATATCATCTTTTTGGACCTATCACTCAATTGGTTTGTATGCCCAATGAATAACAGAAACAGCGCGTGATAAAGTTGGTATTTCACACCGGTTTCAAAAGTTCCCAATTGTACTTCGGAGAGCATTTCTTTCAGCCCGTGTGCTCCGAAAGCCCCTAAAACGATTCCCGTCAACCCTAAAAAGGCTGCAGCGGCTATTATTTTTCTATCCATAACTACTTTAAAATACTAAAAAACAAATTTATCTGTTATCGTTGATAACTAAAAACCCTGATAAAGAAATAATCATACATTTGTGTTGAATTTGTGAAAAAAAATGAAAAAAACAACTACTTTATTTTTTGCCCTAGCAATACTTTCTTCAATCACTTGCCTCGGACAAACCATTAAATCGGGAGAAAAACTAACCTATTCCGCTTCGTACAACATGAGTGGACTAATGACCCAACTGGCACAGGTAACCATGCAAACCGAAACGGTAACCACCTCCAAAAACAGTTATATGCACTTAAGCTGTCAGGCGGCAACCTTTAGTAAATGGGACTCTTTTTTTAAGATCCGCGATTTGTATGAATCGTATGTAAACCCGAAAACCTTCCGCCCAAGCCTTTACAAGAGAAACATCAGTGAGGGAGGCTACACGAAAAAAGAAAAGTATGTATTCAAGAATAACGGCGCTACCATCACCAGTACGTTAAACAAAAAGAATATGCCGGAGCGCGTGCGTACGTTCAACATCAATCCCGCTTCTCAGGACGTGGTCAGCTTGTTATATAAAATCCGAACTGTGGATTTCGCAAAAATGAAAGCCGGACAAACCCTTTCGTTTACCATTGTTTTTGACGAAAAAGAAATACCCGTTTATATTAAATACATGGGAATCGAAAGCACCAACGCGGGGAATCTGGGCAAAAAAGACTGCTACAAAATTTCCATTGGCGCCAAAACTCAAGCCTTACGCGGAAAAGACAAAAATTTAATCTGGCTCACTGCCGATGCTAAAAAAATCCCTGCTTTAATCAAGTTCAGTATTCCGGTCGGAACCGGGCAATTGACTTTAAACAACGCATCCGGACTATAAAAACAAATCCAAATGAAAAAAACACTACTCATCCTGTCGGTCTTTTTTACGGTTTTAAGTATCGTTTTCACCGTATTACCTTTAGGAACCCTTGCCATTTTACCTATAATCATAGCGCTTGTATTAAGTTTCCTAAGCTTAAAAAAGCAGGAAGATTCCAAAACCAAAAAAACATTTCCGAAACTATTGCTTTTCACGGCTGTTATTTGCCTAGTAGTGGTAATCGGAAAAGAATTATTTGTGAAAGAAGAAGTCGCCAAAGATGTCCAATTTGAGCAAACCATCCAAAAATCAAAAGAAGAAGACAAAAAAGAGCTCGAAGAACTGGAAGGCGAATTAGAATAAAACAAAAAACCCGTGAATTACACGGGTTTTTTGTTTGCATAAAAATATAACAATATTGGTCCAAATTCATACATTTGTAACCTATTGCAAAAAACCATGAGAAATATACTTATTATCGGAGCCGGCCGTTCGGCATCTTCCCTTATTAAATACCTTTTAGACAAATCCGACGCCGAAAATTTACACCTGACTATTGGCGATTTATCGTTGGAACTGGCACAACGCAAAACCAACAACCATAAAAACGCTACGCCTATCCAATTGGATATTGCGAACATCGAACAACGTCAGGCGGAAATCCAAAAAGCTGATATTGTTATTTCCATGTTACCGGCTTTCATGCACATTGATGTAGCGAAAGACTGCGTGCAATTCAAAAAACACATGGTCACCGCTTCGTACATTTCCGATGCGATGCAGGCTTTGGACGCTGAAGTTAAGGAGAACAACCTGGTTTTCATGAACGAGATCGGTTTGGATCCGGGGATAGACCACATGAGCGCCATGAAAGTATTGGATGAAATCCGTGAAGAAGGCGGTCATACCATTTTGTTTGAATCGTTCTGCGGTGGTTTAGTGGCTCCGGAGTCCGACAACAACTTATGGAATTACAAATTTACCTGGAACCCCCGAAACGTGGTTTTGGCCGGACAAGGCGGGGCTGCGAAATTCATTCATGAAGGCACTTATAAATATATCCCGTATCATAAATTATTCCGAAGAACCGAATTTCTGGAAGTGGATGGCTATGGCCGATTCGAAGGTTATGCCAACCGTGATTCCCTGAAATACAGAAGCGTTTACGGCTTAGACGATGCTTTAACCGTGTACCGCGGCACCATTCGTCGCGTAGGCTACTCAAAAGCGTGGGACATGTTCGTGCAGTTAGGCATGACCGATGACACTTACACTATCGACGATTCCGAAACGATGAGCTACCGTGAATTCGTGAATTTGTTTTTACCATATCATCCTTCCGATTCTGTGGAAATCAAATTACGCCATCAGTTAAAAATCGATCAGGACGATGTGATGTGGGATAAATTGCTGGAGCTTGACCTGTTCAATGCCAATAAAATTGTAGGCCTGAAACACGCCACTCCGGCACAGATTCTTGAAAAAATCCTGACTGACAGCTGGACTTTGGAAGAACATGATAAAGACATGATCGTGATGTACCACAAATTCGGTTACGAATCCAACGGACAGAAAAAACAGATTGACTCTACCATGGTGTGCCTTGGTGACGACCAAACGTATACAGCCATGGCTAAAACCGTTGGCCTACCGGTAGCAATGGCAACCCTTCAAATCCTGAACGGCAACATCAAAACCCCGGGTGTACAATTGCCGATTAAAAAAGAAGTCTACGAACCTATTTTGAAAGAACTGGAAGAATACGGCGTAATTTTCACTGAGAAACCAGTGGATTACAAAGGATACAAATAATCAAAAAGCCCCGAATGATCGGGGCTTTTTTTAACTAACTTCTACCTTTTTTTCAGATTTCTGCTTATTGATTTCATCCTGCAACTGACGGCGCAGTTTTTGTTCTCTTTCAATCGCATTTCTTTTAAACGTTTCAAATTCATCTTCCAGATCGCGCAGAATCCCTTTTGAATTCTGAGTCACTTCATTGGCCTTTTTAAAACGAACGGTCAGGAAACCAACTGCGATGATCAATACCAATACCAGCGACCACATGATGGCATGATAAAGGTCCTTGCTCATCCCAATTCCAAAAAGGGTGATTTGACCACCGCCCTGACTGATATCATTTAATTGGGATTTAACCGACTGATGTTCCGATTTCAACGCCTCATAATCCGAATTCTTTTGGGTCAACGCATTTTTGACACCGGCCAAATCAGATTCTGCTTTCGACATGAACGCCAGAAAATCAGCCTGCAATTCCTGCAACGCTGTTTTTTTGACCAGTTTCACATCGTTATAATCCACCGAGGTTTGCATCAGATGCGAAATACGGTTTTCGACTGTGGTTTTCGAAACGGGTTGCTCCTGCACCGTCTCAATGCTCTTGACAGGAACGGCCAAAGCTGTTTGCAGCGAAACAGCACAGATGGCGACTAATGTAAGTTTAAGTTTTTTCATTTTACCAGATTTGGGGGTTTACTGTGTAATTTGATTTGATAAATACCTAAAACGAAACTTATCTTTATTTATAGATGCGTAAAATTGTACACTTTTGAAAAAAATTAACTTTTAACAAAAAATTATCATTATATTTAAACCGATAAACACGCAACTGCTTTCATATTTAAAAAAATGAAATTAAATCACTTACAAATTGAAATCGACGGTATCGACAAACAGATCCTTCGCGAACTGATGGAAGATGCCCGCAAACCTATTTTACAGATTGCCAACAAAATCGGAATTTCCGGAGCAGCCATTCACCAGCGGTTACGGAAATTGGAACAGGCTGGTGTGATTTCGGGTTCCAAATTCATCGTAAACACTAAGGTTTTGGGGTACAGCACTATGGCTTTTGTCGGGATTTATCTGGACAAAGCGGCCCGTAACCCGGAAGCGGTAAAAGAACTGAAAAAGATTCCTGAAGTGCTGGAATGCCATTACACCACGGGAAACTGGAGCATCCTAATTAAGATTATCTGCCGCGACAACGAACACCTGATGCAGTTGCTGAACAAAAAAATCCAATCGATAGACGGGGTATCGCGAACGGAAACCTATATTTCACTGGAACAGCAGATTGAACGCCAGATTCAGTTATAGTTTTCAGCAACATTCAACAAACACATCCCTTAACGCGAATAAAAGAATGAAAAACTTCTTAGGAATAAAGCTGCTTCTTTTACTTTTATTTTCCTGCAATGAGAAATCCAGCGAGAAAGACGCTTTAACAAGCAAAGAAACCGATAGCACCATATTGATCAGCAACGATACCGTAGAGACACTTCAAAAGACAAATGAAAAATGGAGCCTCGTTATCACTAAAATAGATTCGATTGCATTTGAAGCTAACAAACAGCAAGCAAAACCCCAAAAAGAGAAACCGGAAAAAATAACCGATTTTCAGGTAGCCAAAAGAATGCTTGAAGGCAGAGTGCGATTTGGTGATTGGGATGATGCAAACCAAAAGATAGTTTTTAACGACACGGGAATTATGGTAGCCGAAATTATGGATGTTAAAACGAAAAAACTAAAGGGTTTAGACGACTTCTTTGATTTCATTGCCTATTATCCAAGTTTAGACATTCTTTTATGCGAAGGCGGACATACTACCGACGTAAGCTTTAACCTGACTACGGGAGAAGAAACCGAAACAACCGGAAATCCTGATTACATCGTGTCTTCCAAAAGCAAAAAAATCCGCCTCAACATGTATTTTGAAGGACAGGAATGCTATGCTTCTTTTATCCAAAAAGAAATAAACGGGAAATTTGAAAAAATAATTGAACTGGATCAGGAATTTAAAAAGATAACAAAACTATTGCTCTGCACTATTGGAGATTCTTTTTGGCTGAATGACACCACCTTATTTTTGGAAGAAACAGACAATCCCGACGAAAACAACAATCCGATTTCCTACTATTACAAAATAGAAATCCTGAAGAATTAACCCTTTGCCTCCAGCGTTTCAAAACTGGCAAACCGACACCTATACAGCCCCGACAGGAGCGATCTCGTTCTCAAAACGAGATAAAGCGGATGGCGGGAACAGGGACTGCCGATAAATCCCGAACCCTTCGCTCCAAAATAAAAAAATCCGCTACTCGCGTAACGGATTTTTTTTTATAAAACAACTGATTAACGTCTGTTCATGAAAATCATGATATAGTACAACAAGGTCCCAATGGAACCGATTGCCGCAACCACATAGGTTCTTGCCGCCCATTTTAAAGCGTCTTTTGCACCTGCATGTTCGGCCTGATTCAACATGTGCTTGTTTTCCAGCCACGCCAAGGCTCTGTTACTGGCATCGTACTCTACCGGCAAGGTAATAATGGAAAACAAAGTGGTGAAGGCAAAAATTACAATTCCCAAAAGCAACAACTGCGGAAAAGTATTAATCAACAATACACCGGCTAACAAGATCCATTGCACGAAATTAGACGTAACCGACACTACCGGCACCAATTTAGAACGCATCGTCAGCCAACTGTAAGCCGTGGCGTGTTGCACCGCGTGACCACATTCGTGAGCGGCCACAGCTGCGGCTGCGGCATTACGCTGGTTGTAAACTGCCTCACTTAAATTAACGGTTTTATCCACCGGATTGTAGTGATCGGTTAAACGTCCCGGAGTGGAAATCACACGCACATCGGTAATACCATGATCGGCCAACATTTTCTCGGCGATTTCGGCACCGCTCATTCCGTTTTGCAAATGCAATTTCGAATAATGTTCGAATTTACTTTGGAGCCTGCTGCTCACCAGCCAACTGGCCAGCATAATAACTCCCATTAACAATAATCCCATAGTATTTATTTTTTTATGATGTTTAACATTTATACTATTACTATCAAATTTAGCACCAATTTATCAAATGTCAGCAATCGTGTTATTTTGACAGTTTAGTTACTAATCGTTACAAACGCAACCAGTTCCGTAGCTTGATAATAGGTAAAAGAAATACTTACGGTTTCATAACCCAAGCCAGCTTTTTGGTTTAAAAATTGCTCCACTTCTTCGGCCAATTCGTCTTTGGCACTTCCAAATCCGCAACTTTTTTTAAAAACGTGCACTTCGTACTTTTTCATTTTTGGTATTTAGTGATTATACGTAAATTTAGGAAAAGGTTACAAAAAGAAATCCCAAATTCTTGTTAGAATTTGGGATTTTAATCTTATAAATGAAATCGTTTTACCCTACAAGGTTGATGATTTTCCCAGGAACGATAATTACTTTATTTGGCGTTCTGCCTTGAAGTTGGTTTTGGGTACGTTCATCGGCCATTACGATTTCCTCGATTTGTGCCGCGGTTAAATCCAGTGGCAATTTGATGGTAAATCGCATTTTTCCGTTAAAGGATACCGGGTACTCTTTTTCAGATTCCACTAAGTATTTCTCCTCGAATTTCGGGAACGCTACCGTTGAAACCGAACCTTTATGCCCTAACGCACTCCATAATTCCTCCGCAATATGTGGCGCATAAGGTGAAACTAAAATCGCTAACGGCTCTAAAATCGCTCTATGATGACATTTTTGCTGTGACAATTCGTTCACACAAATCATAAACTGTGAAACCGAAGTATTGAACGAAAAATGCTCGATATCTTCCGTTACTTTTTTGATGGTTTTGTGTAGCGATTTGTACATTTCTTTGGTTGGTTCTTCGTCGGTTACGATTAAACCGTTATCGTCGAAATACAAACGCCATAGTTTTTTCAAGAAGCCAGACACACCAGTGATTCCTGCTGTGTTCCAGGGTTTTGCTTGTTCTAATGGCCCTAAAAACATTTCGTATAAACGTAAGGTGTCGGCACCGTATTCGTTACAGATGTCGTCCGGGTTGACTACGTTGTATTTGGATTTGGACATTTTTTCCACTTCGCGTCCTACAATATATTTGCCGCTTTCCAGAACGAATTCTGCGTTTTTATAATCGGAATACAAAGGATGTGCTTTGAATTTTTCGATATCTAATTCATTGGTAATATCATTAATCAATGATAAATCCACGTGAATCGGATGCACGTTTTTGTCTGCAATCAGTCCTTTTGAATATAACGTTTTGGAATCTTCCGAGCGGTACACAAAGGCACTCATCCCTAAAATCATCCCTTGATTGATCAGTTTTTTAAACGGCTCTTCCGTTGGCGCAAATCCTCGATCTTTCAGAAATTTGTTCCAGAAACGCGAATACAACAAGTGTCCGGTCGCGTGCTCGCTTCCACCGATGTATAAATCTACGTTTTCCCAGTATTTCAATGCTGCTTCGCTTGCAAAATCGCTTTCGTTGTGTGCATCCATGTAACGCATCCAGTACCAAGAAGAACCTGCCCAACCCGGCATCGTGTTCAACTCTAACGGGAATACGGTTTGATTGTCAATTTTATCATTGCTCACTACCGCATTGTTCACACTATCCCAAGCCCAAACGGAAGCGTTTCCTAAAGGTGGCTGTCCGTCTTCGGTAGGCAAATATTTCTCTACTTCCGGTAATACTACTGGCAAGTGTTCTTTTGCAATCATCTGCGGCATACCGTTCACATAATATACCGGGAAAGGTTCCCCCCAATAACGCTGACGGGAGAAAACCGCATCGCGCAAACGGTAGTTCACTTTTGCAGTTCCTGCGCCAATCTTTTCTAATGCTGCTATAATTTTTGTAGTCGCTTCTTTGTAGCTTAACCCGTTTAAGAATTCGGAATTAGCTAAAATCGTAGTGTTTTTATCGGCATGAGCGGCTTCGGAAATATCAACGCCTTCCAAAATATTTACAATTGGTAGACTGAAATGTTTTGCAAACGCATAATCTCTTTCATCTCCGCACGGTACGGCCATAACTGCTCCGGTTCCGTATCCTGCCAACACATAATCGCCAATCCAGACCGGAATGGCTTCTTTGGTAAACGGATGTTCTGCATACGCTCCGGTAAATACTCCGGAAATGGTTTTTACATCGGCCATACGTTCTCTTTCTGAACGTTTTGCTGTTGCTTCCACATAAGCTTCAACCTCAGCTTTTTGCTCCGGAGTAGTGATTTTTGCCACCAATTCGTGCTCCGGTGCCAAGGTCATAAACGTTACCCCGAAAATAGTATCAGGACGGGTCGTAAACACTTCGATTACCTCCCTGTGGTTTTTTAAATTAAACGTAACAGAAGCTCCCACGGATTTTCCGATCCAGTTTCTTTGCGATTCTTTCAAGGATTCCGTCCAGTCGATGGTTTCCAGACCTTGCAACAAACGTTCTGCATAGGCCGAAATTCGCATCGACCATTGTGTCATTTTTTTACGGATTACCGGATGGCCGCCGCGCTCAGAAACACCGTTCACAATTTCGTCGTTTGCCAAAACGGTCCCTAAAGCCGGACACCAGTTTACTTCGGTTTCTGCCAAATAGGTTAATCGGTATTTCAAAAGCATCAATTGCTGTGCTTCCGGTGACCAGGAATTCCATACTTCGGCTGTAAACGATGGTGTATCGTCATCACAAACTGCATTGATTCTTGCATTTCCTTCTTGTTGGAAAACGTCGATCAATTCGGATATCGGGCAAGCTTTATCAGAATCCTTACAATAATACGATTCGAACAACTGAATGAAAATCCATTGGGTATGTTTGTAATAATCCGGATTCGACGTACGTACTTCACGGCTCCAGTCAAACGAAAAACCGATTTTGTCCAACTGCTCACGGTAACGCGCAATGTTTTCCTTAGTGGTTTTCTCCGGATGCTGACCGGTTTGAATCGCATACTGCTCTGCCGGCAATCCGAACGAATCATAACCTTGCGGATGCAACACATTGAAACCCTGATGCCTTTTGTAACGGGCTACGATATCCGAGGCGATGTACCCCAGCGGATGCCCCACATGCAATCCGGCTCCGGAAGGATAAGGAAACATGTCCAAAACATAATATTTCGGCTGATCAGAATTGTTCTTAGCGGCAAACGTTTGATGTTCTGCCCAGTATTGCTGCCATTTGGCTTCGATTTCGTTGTGAAAGTATTTCATTCCTGTTTAATATTGTTTTATAAAGGAGTCATGCTTTCGCAGGCTCAAGTCATTCGTATTGAGTTGCTGAGTTACAGAGTAACTGAGTTTTATGAGGCGCAAATTTACATTATATTATAAGAAAGTTAAAACTTTGACCGTTATAAAGGTGAAAAACGATTTTCTTTATTATTTTTACGGCTTAATTCAGTTATTTATGGGTGCATCATTTGAGAAGTTTCAAAAAAGACGTCTTATCTCTTCTTATTTTTCTGTGGTTTTAAGTATTTTTTTAGTACTGTTCCTTTTGGGAGCATTGGGTTTCTTCGTAATCCATTCTGAAAAAATTTCCAACAGTTTCAAGGAAGATATCCCGATGTCGGTCTACTTCAAAGACGAGGCCAATGATTCCATCCTAAAAGCTTTCGACACTAAACTCAAAGGCTCCAAATACGTTAAGGATTACGTTTTTGTCTCCAAAGAAGATGCCGCAAAAAACAACAAAGACATTGTAGGAGAAGATTTCCTTGAATTCTTGGGCATGAACCCATTACCGAATTCCTTCGACATTCACTTAAAAGGAGAGTTTGTGGAAGCCTCCAAAATCAAACAGATTGAAAGCGATATCAAAGCCAACGACATGGTTGCGGAAGTGATCTACGACAAACGTTTGGTGGATTTAGCTAACGAAAACATCAAAAAAATCAGTTTCTGGATCCTGATCATCAGCAGTGTATTCGGTGTTATCGCGATGTTACTGATCAACAGCTCGCTTCGTTTATCAGTATATTCCAACCGTTTTATTATCAAGACCATGCAGATGGTGGGCGCCACGAAATCGTTCATCCGCAAACCGTTCATCTGGAGAAGCATCCGTTTGGGATTAATCGGTTCCGGTTTGGCCATAATCGCGCTTATCGCTTTGACCTATTATGTAGACGGATTGTTCCCAAGTCTTGGTATCGGTAAAGATTACCTTTCGATGGCCGTTATCTCGCTTGGTATTTTGGTGATCGGGATTATCATTACATGGATCAGCACTTTTTTTGCCACACAACGTTTTTTAAATTTAAGAACCGACGATCTTTATTAAAGAAACCTGTGTTCAGGATGCAGATTCCAAAAACAGTAAAAAATAACGAGGATTTGATTTTCCTCCAGCAATAACATTATGGAAAACAAACAAAAACCGGACTTTCTTTTTGAAAGCATCAACTATAAAACGCTTTTGATCGGACTGGCTGTTATCGGCCTGGGCTTTATCTTAATGTCCGGCGGCGGCAGTGACGACCCGAAGGTTTTCAGTGACGCTATTTTCAATTTCAGACGCATTAAACTGGCGCCTACCGTTGTTTTAATCGGGTTCGGTATCACGATTTATTCCATTTTCAAAAAATCGGATAAATAACAATGGATGTATTTCAGGCCCTAATCATTGCCATTATTGAAGGATTGACAGAGTATTTACCGGTTTCTTCCACAGGGCACATGGTCTTTGCCAGTTCTTATTTCGGTATACAGGAAGACGATTTCGTAAAACTGTTTCAGGTTTCCATACAATTTGGTGCTATCCTGGCCGTAGTAGTGTTGTACTGGAAGAAGTTTTTCGATTTCAGCAAAATGAGTTTCTTCATCAAACTGGCCTGCGCCGTGATTCCTGCTTTGGTTCTGGGAAAATTATTCGACGATAAAATCGAAGCTGTTTTAGGCAACCCGATTCCCATCGCCATCGTCTTGATAGTAGGCGGAGTCATTTTACTTTTTATAGACAATTTCTTTAAAAATCCAACGGTAGCCCACGAAGAAGAGATTACCATTAAAAAAGCGGTAACCATCGGTTTTTGGCAATGCCTTGCAATGATGCCAGGCACAAGCCGTTCTGCAGCTTCCATCATCGGAGGGATGCAACAAGGTTTGACACGTCAGGCAGCAGCGGAATTTTCTTTTTTCTTAGCGGTTCCGACGATGTTGGCCGTGACTTGTTATTCGGTTTTCATCAAAACCTACGAACATTCCCAAATGAAAGGTTACGAGTTGATCCTACAGTCTTCCGACACCATCAAAATGTTTCTGATAGGTAATATTGTCGCGTTTATCGTGGCGGTATTGGCCATCAAATTCTTTATCGGCATCATCAAACAATACGGCTTTAAGCCTTGGGGCTGGTACCGCATTGTTGTAGGTGTTGGACTTTTACTTTACTTTTCTTTCTTAAAATAAACCATGGTAAAAACGGCAGAGGAATTTCAGGAAGGACAGATATTACTGTTGGACAAACCCTTAACCTGGTCGTCGTTTCAGGCGGTGAACAAGGTAAAATGGGCTTTGATCAAAAACCTGCATTTGCCTAAAAAATTCAAAATCGGACACGCCGGGACACTGGATCCACTGGCTTCCGGTTTATTGATTGTATGTACGGGAAAATTCACCAAAAGAATCCCCGAGCTGATGGGCATGGAAAAAGAATACACCGGAACTTTTTATATCGGTGGCACTACACCTTCTTATGACCTGGAAACCCAAATCGACAAAACCTACCCTACCGATCACATTACTCCGGAATTAATCGAACAGGTCCGTTTGAGCTTTATTGGCGAAATCGACCAGATCCCACCGGTTTTTTCCGCCATCAAAAAAGACGGAAAGCGTTTGTACGAACACGCGCGTGCCGGGGAAGAAGTGGAAATCAAATCCCGAAAAGTGGAAATCATGGAATTGGAACTTACACGTGTTGCACTACCGGAAATCGATTTCAGGGTGGTTTGCAGCAAAGGGACGTATATCCGTTCGCTTGCTTATGACTTTGGATTGGCTTTAAATTCAGGGGCGCATTTAACCGCTTTACGCCGAACAAAAATCGGGGAATTTTCTGTAGACAACTCATTAATAATCACTAACTTTGAGGATAACTTCAAATAGTTATCACCATGAAGAAATTTAATTTTGTCCTTTTTTTATTTCTTCTCCTTTCAGGACTCCAAGTACAGGCACAAACTTCGAGCGATTCTTTATTGTCCGAAAAAAACATACTTTCCCGACACTCCTACAGACAATTGGAGTTCTCGATTCCTTTAGTATATGATCTGAGCAATTCCCCAGATGATGATGCCGCCCGATCGATTTTACCGGCAGGAATCAATGCTTTAATAGGCTATGGCTACGATTACAAAAAAGTTTTAGGCCTCGGTTTCCATTCCGGACTGACAACCCGTTGGGACGAACAACTTGTTGCTGTTCCGATATTTCTAAATTTCAGAGCCAGTCCAAAAATCAGCAAAAACGCATTTCTGAGCCTGCAGGCCGGTTACGGAAAATCCTTTGCATTGGGTCGCGGTGATGCATCCGGTGATTACAAAAGAGTGAATATTGGTGTAGGTAGCATGGACGAAATCATTCAGGGTGCCATTTTTATCGAATACACCCAAATGGATTTTCCGGTTCATGAAAGAGAAAAAATCGAAGCGCTCTCCCTGGGCGTTACCTTTTTCTTTTTTTAATCAATACTTTCCATCAACTTAACGATTTCAGCTATTGTAGACAAACCTTTGTCTTCCAGATACCATTTCTGCAGGGCAATCTTGGCTTCCTCATTGACTACACCAAATTTGGCTTTGTATTCCTTGATAAGTCGGGCGGCAGCTTCCGGTCTTGGTCCCCAGGCCGCCATAACTTCATGGTTCTCGGCATTGAGCATGATCAGTTTTGGGATGGCACGGGCGCCATTGGTTAAAAATTCCTGCATCAGCATTTCATTTTCATCCCGAAAAACGATTCTTAAATCTATTTTGGGAGCCAGTTCGGTCATCTTCTCCATAATCGGCAATAACTGTGCTGCATCACCACACCAGCCTTCTGCCAATACCAGCCAAACATGGTTTTTGTTAAGTAGTTGCAGTTTTTGCTTCACCTCATCCGGAACTGCAATGGTTTTATCCAGACGGTTCATACGGGTTTCATTGAGCTGACTGTAATGCAGTAAATCCTCAGACTGCTCATTCCCGGACGATTTTCCATCGGCCAGCAAATCGGCCACTTTTTTTCTGTATCCCAAATAACTGTAACTGTTCTTTAGACTGGTTTCGATCAAATTTTTCATTGCCGTAGAATTTAATTCTACAAAGTTAATTCAAAAAAGAAAACCGGAATACTTACAAACTCATAATTGGCACAAGAAACATAACTTACATCTAGCCAAATATTTACTTTAACCATCAAGTTAACCCAAAAATAACTTTATAATAAAAATATTGTTAAATTGTGTTAAAAATATCGCATACTTTTGCTTAAAACTAAAACCATGAAAACTAAACAAACCTATTGGAATTTATTATTCTTTATTCTGGCAATGCAAATCAGCAATGCACAAACTACATTAATCCCGACAGGATCCAGCTGGAAATATTTAGCAAACGGATCCAATCAAGGCACGAGCTGGAAAGGAACTTCCTTTAATGACACCGCATGGCCTTCCGGAAATGCAGAACTTGGCTATGGCGACGGAGATGAAGCAACCGTTGTTAGTTATGGATCAAGTTCGAGCCAAAAATATGTGACCACTTATTTCAGAAAAGTGGTAAACATTGCCAATGTAACGGCTTTTACGAATTACACGCTTAAAGTAAAACGGGATGACGGTGTGGTAGTTTACATTAACGGTACGGAAGTTTACCGAAACAATATGCCTACCGGAACAATTTCTTACACTACACTTGCCTCTACTGCCTGTAGCGATGACGGCAGTACTTATCTTTCCACAACCTTAGCCCAAAACAAATTTGTAAACGGGGCAAACACCATTGCAGTGGAAATTCACCAAAATGCCAAAAACAGTTCCGATATCAGCTTTAACATGTCATTGGAGGGCAATACCGGATCCGTTGCAGCTGCTATTAAACACATTCGTTGGGGAAGTAACAAAAACCCATTGGAAGGTTTAACCATCAACTGGCGCAATACCGGTACAGCCGATAAAATCAAATGGGGCTACACAACTACTTATGAGCAGGGAGAATTCAACGGAGCAATGCGTACAGGTTATGCTGATAAATTCTTCAAATATACTTTTCCGACTGTAACAGCTGATGCAACAATTTACTACCAATTATACGATTCCCAAGCCGGGACTTGGACTGCGCAAAAAACCTATAAAACTGCTCCACCGGTAAATACAACAAACTTCAGCTTTTTGGCCATTGGTGATAGCCGTTCGGGTATGAGCATCTGGAATCAGGTATCGACTTTGGCACATGCTAAAAACGCAGCGTTTACCATCTTTAACGGAGATATCGTAAACAACGGAGGTTCCATTAGTGATTGGGACAGTTGGTTTGATAATGGCAAAACATTTGTAGAAAACAATCTGGTGTTCCACTCTTTAGGTAACCATGACGCAGCTAGTGTGCCGGATTATCAGAATAATTTCGAATTACCAAAATCGGTCCCTACAACGGGAACAACTTTATACTACGCTGTTGATTATGGTAATGCTGTTTTCATCTCCCTAAACTCAGAAAGCCCTAACGATACCGCACAGTACAATTGGTTAATCAGTACCTTACAGGCCAATGCGAACAAACGTTGGAAAGTGATATTCTTCCACAAACCTTTCTATACCATCGGAAGCCACGCAGGCGAAATGAACGCTTATTTCAATACCTGGTGGAAAGCTTTTGACGATTACGGAGTGGATTTAATTGTGAACGGTCATGACCACATGTACGAAAGAACCAAGCCAATTAACCGAAATGTAAGCACTACAGCTCCTGTAAGTACTTACGGAAGTGCTGCAACGGATGGAAGATGTCAGATTGTATGCGGTGGTGCAGGTGCGCCTTTATATGCAGGTACTCCAACCTGGTTTATCCAATCCTACCAAAGTAAATACAACTTCTGTAAAATGGACGTTACCGATAACAGCCTTTGTGTGACTTCCGTAGACAATAACGATGTGGTAATTGATTCTTTCTGTATCAATAAAGCGGCCGCGAAAAATGCCAATCAGACTTTTTATCCTGTCAAAATTGTACCGAATCCGGTAATAAGCGAGTTCAGTTTAGAATATTCGGCTCCCTTAACCGGTGAGGTTACCATAAAAATTTATGATATGAACGGCATTTTGATCTATCAGGAAAAAGCACAGAAGAAAACAACGGATTTCACACACAAATGTGACATGACAAAATACCCACGCGGTGTGTACAATTTAGAAATAAGTATTGGCAATCAAAAAGACTCTTCTTTAATCGTCTTAAAATAATTCCGCCCACTAAACAAAAACCACCGGAAATGAATTTCGGTGGTTTTTTATTTTAAAAGGTATCGAACGTACTGTTAACTTTCGTCTGCCACTACTTCATTTGTCACTTACAAGAAATAAACCCATATATTTGAAAACCAAAAAATTTAAAAAAATTAAATTTGTTCCGCTCAAACGGTAGACTTAATGGATTTTAAAACAAGATCAATAGGAATCGTACTTTCCGGAGGCGGCACCAAAGGCCTCGCCCATGCGGGAGTGCTCAAATTTCTCGAAGAGCTAAACATCAAGCCCTCTCACATTGCGGGTACGAGCGCAGGCGCCATCGTGGGGGCCTTATACGCAGGAGGAAAATCCCCGGAAGAAATACTGGAGTTTTTCAAATCGATTTATTTCTTCAACTGGAAGCATTTTACGTTTAAAAAAGCCGGATTTATCGATTCGGATGCTTTCAAACTGTATTTCCATGCTATTTTTGGCGATACACGAATCGGTGATTTAAAAATACACACCCACATTACCGCTACCGATCTGGTAAAAGGAAAGCTCAAAATTTTTGATGCCAACACCAAAGTTGTCGATGCCGTACTGGCGTCTTCCTCTTTTCCGGGCGTTTTATCTCCTTATGAAATCAACGGGAGTTTATACAGCGACGGCGGTATCCTGAACCACTTCCCCACCGATATTTTACAGGGCCGCTGCGACACTTTGATCGGCGTGTATGTGAGTCCGCTACAAAAAATCGAAAACAAAGACATCACTTCCATAAAAGCAGTTACCGCAAGGGCTTTCGATTTGTTTTCCGCCAACTCCAACACCCAGAAATTCAACATTTGCGATTGGGTAATCGAACCCGAGGAACTGGCGAATTTCGGAACCTTTGAAACCAATAAAGCCAAGATGGACCAGATTTTCAAAATCGGATATGAGGCCGCCAGGAAATCCTACGAAGCCCTTAACGCATAATTTTTTACCAACCTGTTTTAAAAAAACAGATTATGGTTATATTTGCACCACTAAACAATTCAGTTCTGATGAAACGAGTTCTATTCGGCCATCGGAAAACAATAAAAGCACAAAATGAAATATAAAAGAATCCTTCTGAAACTAAGCGGTGAAGCCTTAATGGGTGAAAGACAATACGGTATCGACCCGAAAAGACTGGCTGAGTATGCTGCTGAAATCAAAGAAATTCACAACCACGGTGTTGAAATCGCCATTGTGATCGGAGGAGGAAACATTTTTAGAGGTGTAGCCGGAGCCAGTAACGGTATGGACCGTGTTCAGGGTGATTATATGGGAATGTTGGCAACGGTAATCAACGGAATGGCGTTACAAGGCGCTTTGGAAGAAGCCGGTATGCCGACCCGATTACAAACCGCTTTAAAAATTGAAGCGATCGCAGAACCGTATATCAAGCGCAGAGCTACACGCCACCTTGAAAAAGGCAGAATCGTAATCTTTGGCGCAGGAACCGGAAACCCCTATTTCACAACCGACACTGCAGCCGTTTTAAGAGGTATTGAAGTAGATGCCGATGTAATCCTTAAAGGCACCCGCGTGGACGGCGTGTACGATTCCGATCCGGAAAAAAATGCCGATGCCGTAAAATACGACCAGATCACCTTTGACGATGTAATCAGTAAAGGACTGAACATTATGGACACCACGGCTTTTACACTAAGCCAGGAAAATAAATTACCGATTATCGTTTTCGACATGAACAAAGAAGGAAATTTGTTAAAAGTTTGTCAAGGCGATACGGTGGGAACAACTGTTAATGTTTAATTTAGATTTTTAAAAATTAAGTACGATGACGGAAGAAATCAAGTTTATATTAGATAGCACCAAAGAATCCATGAACGGTTCAGTGGCACACCTTGAAAAAGAATTTTTAAACATCCGCGCCGGAAAAGCGTCTCCACAAATGTTAGGTGGTGTTTTTGTGGACTATTACGGTTCGCAAACCCCGCTTTCCCAGGTTGCCAATGTAAATACTCCCGATGCAAGAACTATTACGGTTACACCTTGGGAAAAATCGATGTTACAGCCTATTGAAAAAGCCATCATGATTGCCAATTTAGGGTTCAATCCGATGAACAACGGGGACAACATCATCATCAGTGTGCCGCCGTTAACCGAAGAGCGTCGTAAAGACCTGGTAAAACAAGCCAAAGCGGAAGCGGAAGATGCTAAAATCAGTATCCGAAACGCCCGTAAAGATGCCAACACAGATATCAAAAAATTAGAGAAAGAAGGAACTTCGGAAGACATCTGCAAAACCGCTGAAGAAGATGTACAGAAACTTACCGATGCTTTCATCAAAAAAATTGACGAACATTTAGTGATTAAGGAAGCCGAAATCATGAAAGTATAATTTTAAATCCCGATTATTGTCGGGATTTTTTATTTCCTATCTTTACCAAGACCTTAACGGTCAGCTGTTTTTTCTGAATTTGAGAAGAATTATTTCAATTTTATTGCTTTTTTTCTGCATTCTGGCGAAGGCACAGCAACCTGTTTCCGGTATTGTTCTCAATGCAGCCACTAAAAAACCCTTATCATTTGCTACCCTTCACCTGAGCAATGACAAAACGGTTATCGTCGATGTGGACGGAAAATTCATCATAGAAAACACCTCCGACCTTAGCCATTTCACCGTTTCTTATACCGGATTTGAACCGGAAAAAATCCAACTGGAAGCCAACAAAAAATTCTATCCGGTAAGCCTTCAGCCCAAAACCCTGGAGCTGGACGAATTGGTGGTTGGAAAAAACCCTGCACTGGAGATTGTTGCCAATACTATCCTGTACAAAGACGTTAACAATCCGCATAAGAAACTCAACAGCTTCCAATTCAAAACCTATAACAAACTGATAATCACCGCCAACCCGGATTCAATCAACGGAAAAATCGACTCCGTTTTTGCGTATGAAAAAATAGGTTCACGCCTGCTCAAAATTGACTCTTCCAGTTTCAAATTCAAAAAAATCATTCAAAAACAGCACTTGTATCAGACTGAAAAAGTGTCCGAGTTCCGATTCAATCAAAAACAGGGAACAAAAGAAACGGTTCTTGCCACGCGAATGGCAGGGTTCAAACAGCCCATTTACGAATACATCAGCTTAAAACTCCAGTCCTTTACAGATTACGACAACAGGATCCAACTGTTCGAGAACAAGTACGTCAGTCCGGTTTCCAAAGAAGGATTGACCGTTTATAACTTTAAAATCCTCGACACGGTTTTTATTGGCAACCGAAAAGCCTTCATGATCCATTTCAAACATAAGAAAAAGAGCAAAAAAGTAAAGCTCGAAGGCGTTATATACATCGACAAAGAAAACTTCGCCATAGCCAAAACCATTTACCGAATCAAAAGCGTTTTGGACATCAGCGCCACCAATTATTACAATTACTACAAAGAGGAAAACGTTTGGTTCCCGGAGAAACAATCGCTGAAAATTACCAAAGGAAACAACAAAGGCGACATTAAGATTTTCGGGGAAACCATAAAATTTGAAGACCAGGAAGACGAAGACGTACTGAATTTCGGCAAGAAAAAGAAAGAAGCTTCCGATTTTGTCTACATCCTGTCCGAATCCAAAAACTCCGAAATTGAATTTAATGCCCCGGTGTCCATCAAACACCAGTATGTGGGCGTTGAAGTTAAAGAAGAAGCCATATCCAGAAACGAACATTACTGGGTACCGTACCGCAAAGACAGTCTTGACCTGCGAAGTATCGAAACGTATTCCGCACTGGACAGCCTGGTGACCAAAGAACGTTACGAACAAAAAATCCAGCTGGGCCGCAAAGTGATCAACGGCTTTTTTCCGGTGGGGCCAGTCGATATTGATTTACGCTATTTGATCAAGTACAACAATTACGAAGGGTTTCGATTTGGGGCTGGCGGAATTACCAACGACAAATTCTCCAAAACCTTCCGAATAGAAGGCTACGGCGCTTACGGCCTTAAAGACGAAGCATTCAAATACAGTTTGGGAAGTGCCATAAGAGTAGGCAAATTTTCCAATTCCTGGGTAGGCGGCTCTTATACGGACGACATTCGGGAAATTGCGAGTACCGCTTTCGAAGTAGACCGGCGTAAATTTCGATTGTACGATCCGCGGCCGTTGAACTTAACGACTTTTTACAACCACCAAACCTGGAAAGGCTATATCGAAACCCGGCTAATCCCCAAAACGGAAAGCATCTGGGTATTGTCGCACAGTTACATTGAACCTAAATTCGGTTATTTGTTCGATAACGGCAGTGAAGTACTTTCCTCCTTTAACATCACCACCGCCACGGCCTCCCTGCAATGGAACCCGTTCAGTGTCTATATGCAAACCCCGAATGGCAGGATTGAAACGGAAAAACGTTTTCCAAAATTTACGCTCCAGTTCACGCAAACCTTGTCGGATATTCTGGACAACGATGTCAGCTTCGGAAAAATGGATTTCAGGGCAGAATATGAAAAAAAATACCTTGACGGTCAAAAAACATCGCTGCTGTTTCAGGGCGGTTTCGCCTATGGCAATGCTCCCATCACGCATTTGTTCAGTATTTCCCCAAACAGCCTTGACAAAGACGCCATCTTACAACGTTTGAACATATCGGGTAAAAACAGTTTCGAAACTATGCGCTTCAACGAATTTTTCTCCGATGAATATGCCGCGTTCCATTTTAAACATGCGTTGCGAAAAATTAAAATTGCCGGTAAAATAAAACCGATCCCCGTACTTGTCAGCCGAATAGCCTGGGGTAACATGCAGCAAAAAGAAAGGCATGCCGGCATCGAATTCAAGACTTTAGAGAATGGTTATTTCGAATCCGGTCTGGAACTTAACAGCATTTACAAAGGGCTTGGGTTCTCCGGTTTTTACCGTTACGGTCATTATCAGTTCCCCAGATTTGAAGACAATATCTCGGTAAAATTCACTTTTGTGCTTGATTTAGGCTTTTAATGTGTCGAGACAAATTTCAATCCAACGATAGAAGCGATAAGCGTAGTTAAAAAGAAAACCCTCCAGAAATCGGCAGGTTCCTTAAAAACAAAAATCCCGACCAAAACCGTTCCCACGGCACCAATACCGGTCCAGACTGCATAAGCCGTTCCGATCGGTAAGGTTTGTGTTGCTTTATAAAGCAATGCCATACTGATGGTCAGGCACACAAAAAAACCTGCCATCCATAAGGTTGACGTTGTTCCGGTAGTCTCTTTTGCTTTTCCCAGACAGGACGCAAAACCCACTTCAAAAAAGCCCGCAATGACCAATAAAATCCAGTTCATTTTCTTTAGGTTTGAATTCACTGCGAAGATACGGTTTCAATCCTTAATCTTTTCTAAAATCTAAATCCCGAAAGGTTAAATTCATCCAGCTTTTTACTACATTTGCAGGCATTTAATTTTTTATTTATTTAAAATTTCAGTTTAAAAGGAAAGCTGGAACAAAAATCTTAAAAGAGATGAAACACACTAAAGTTAAAGACCTGCTTAACAGCACCCCGGGATTACATGAAGTAAAAGCAAAAGGATGGGTTAGAACATTTAGAAATAATCAGTTTATCGCGTTGAACGACGGTTCGACTATCAATAATATTCAGTGTGTGGTGGATTTTGAAAACACCCCTGAAGAAACTTTAAAACGTATCACAACCGGAGCTGCCGTTTGCGTAGTGGGAACTTTAGCCGAAAGCCAGGGTGCTGGACAAAAAGTAGAAATCCAGGTTTCCAAACTTGAGATTTTAGGGGATTCGGATGCGGAAAAATATCCGATGCAACCTAAAAAACACTCCTTGGAATTCTTACGCGAAAATGCACACTTGCGTATCCGTACCAACATGTTCGGAGCGATTATGCGTGTGCGTTCGACACTTTCATTTGCTGTTCACCAGTATTTCCAGGAGAAAGGCTTTTTCTATGTGAATACACCTATCATCACAGGTTCTGATGCGGAAGGTGCCGGAGAGATGTTCCGTGTTACCGCGTTACCGTTTGACGGAACACCAAGAAACGAAGAAGGCAAAGTAAACTTCAAAGAAGATTTCTTCGGAAGAGAAACCAATCTTACCGTTTCCGGACAATTGGAAGGTGAAACCTATGCCATGGCCTTAGGCCAGATTTACACGTTCGGACCAACGTTCCGTGCCGAAAACTCCAACACATCACGTCACTTGGCGGAATTCTGGATGATCGAGCCGGAAGTGGCCTTCAACAACCTGGCAGACAACATGGATTTGGCGGAAGATTTCATCAAATACGTAATCCGTTATACGGTTGAAAAATGTGAAGACGATTTGAAATTCCTAGAACAGCGTTTGATCGAGGAAGAAAAATCAAAACCCCAGGCGGAAAGAAGCGAAATGAGTTTGTTGGAAAAACTGAGCTTTGTTATGGACAACAACTTCAAACGTGTTTCCTATACCGAAGCAGTAGACATCCTGAAAAACTCCAAACCGAATAAAAACAAAAAGTTCCAGTATTTAATCGAGGAATGGGGTGCTGATTTACAAAGTGAGCACGAACGTTTCTTAGTGGAAAAACACTTTAAATGTCCGGTAATTTTATTTGATTACCCGGCTAAGATCAAAGCGTTCTACATGCGTTTGAACGACAATACGGAACCAGGAAGAGAAACTGTACGCGCTATGGACATCTTATTCCCGGGCATTGGCGAAATCGTTGGAGGTTCCCAAAGAGAAGAGCGTTACGACGTGCTTTTAGAGAAAATGAAAGCCTTAGACATCGATGAAAAAGAACTATACTGGTATTTGGACACACGCCGTTTTGGTAGCGCCGTACACTCCGGTTTCGGTCTTGGCTTCGAGCGATTGGTATTGTTCGTGACCGGTATGTCGAACATCCGTGACGTAATTCCATTCCCTAGAACCCCGCAAAACGCAGAGTTTTAATAAAATAATTTGTGGATCTGGTTATTTGTTTATTTGAAAATAGAATTTCGTAAATTTGATTGGTTACGTTTTTTTTAGCAGCAACAAATAACCAAATTCAGGAATAACCGAATACACAAACAGAATGCTCAAACAGAATCTACAGTTTAAATTATCACAGAAATTATCGCCTCAGCAGATCCAACTGATGAAGCTGATCCAATTGCCTACGCAGGCTTTTGAACAGCGTCTGAAAGAAGAAATGGTGGAAAATCCCGCCCTGGAATCCGGAAAAGAAGAATCTTTGGACACGGAAGACTATACTTCGGAAGACGACTACGATGATTTTGATGACAATTACGACAACGAGAAAATAGATGCCGACGAAATCAACATCGATGAATATTTGAGCAACGACGAAACCCCGGACTACAAACTTCAGGCGAACAATTACAGCGATGACGACGAAGACCGCAGCCTGCCGTTTGCCGCACCGGTGAGCTTTCATCAGGATTTAATCAACCAGCTGAATACCTTCATCTTATCGGATGAGGAGCGAGAAATCGCTGAATTCTTGGTCGGAAGTATTGACGATATGGGTTACATCCGCAGAAGCATTCAGGACATCGTGGACGATATGGCCTTTACGCAAGGGATTTACACCGATGAAAAGAAAGTCGAGCAAATCCTGCACATCGTGCATCAGTTGGAACCTGCCGGAGTAGGCGCGCGCGATTTACAGGAATGCCTGTTACTGCAATTGCGTCACAAAACCCCAACGGATTCCGTAAGCCTGGCCATCAATATCATTGAAAACCAATTTGAGGCGTTTACCAAAAAACATTACGAAAAGTTATTACAGAAATTCGATATTTCTCAGGAGCAGCTCCGCAAAGCCATCGACGAAATAGAAAAATTAAACCCAAAACCGGGCGGTTCGTTTGAAAGCAATTCCAAAGCCGTGGAACATGTGGTTCCTGATTTTTCCATCCGTGTAACCGATGGGGAACTGGAATTAACCCTGAACGGCAGAAATGCACCGGAGCTGCACGTTTCCAAAGACTATCAGGAAATGTTGCAGACCTATAAAGATTCAAGGGACAAATCGAATGCCCAAAAAGACGCGGTACAGTTTATCAAACAGAAACTGGATTCGGCCAAATGGTTTATCGATGCCATCAAACAGCGCAACGAAACCCTTTTGGTAACCATGAATGCCATCATGTTTTACCAGCAGGAATACTTTCTGGATGGGGACGAAACCAAGCTAAAACCCATGATCCTGAAAGACATTGCAGACCTGATCGGACTGGATATCTCCACTATTTCCCGTGTAGCCAACAGTAAATACGTGGAAACCCCTTATGGCACCAAACTGATTAAGGAGTTCTTCTCCGAGGCCATGAAAAATGATCAGGGCGAAGATGTTTCAACGATAGAAATCAAGAAAATTTTGCAAATGGTCATCGAAGAAGAGGACAAAAGCAAACCACTTCCCGATGATAAATTAGCCGATATCTTAAAAGAAAGAGGCTATCCGATTGCCCGAAGAACGGTGGCCAAATACCGCGAGCAAATGGACATACCGGTGGCCCGTATGCGCAAGAAAATATAGGCTTATGGATTTTAAGAAACTGCTTCCTTTTTTTTCCTATGTTTTTCACCCGCTTTTCATTTCGGTGTATGCGGCCTTGTTTTACTTTTTTGTCACCAGAGGTTTTTTCTATCCGCATGAAATCTGGCTTACACTGATCCAGATAAGTATCTTAACGGTTTTCCTGCCGCTGTCGATGTATTTTCTGTTGAAATCGTTAGGGATGATAAAATCCGGGGTGATGCTTAGTGAAACCCGCGAAAGACGTCTGCCGTTGGCGTTTCAGGCCATGTTTTTCCTGGTATTGACCCAGCACAGTTTCTCCACACTGGTCGTGCCGGAACTCTATTACTTCTACATGGGCGCGCTGATCAGTACGTTTTTTGCTTTGTTGTTATCGGTGCTGCATTTTAAAGTGAGCATCCACATGATTGGGATTACAGGACTTTGTCTGTTTATCATGGGCATTTCCCTGCATTTCGGCATTCCGTTTTTAAACCTTATCGCCTTTTCTGTAGTGATGATTGGCTGTGTAGCGTCTTCAAGACTATACATGAACGCCCATTCGGTTAAAGAAATCCTGATTGGTATTTTTGTGGGCGCCTTGCCGCAAATAGGGCTGTGGTATTTTTGGTTATAAGATGTAAAACATCAGCCCTAAGTTTAACGACTTCAATTCCAGATCTCTTCCGGAAGTCTTCCCTTCTTTGAAAATAGGGCTCAATCCGTAATACGCATATAAATTCCAGGTATTATACCCTGCATTGATATAGATACCGTACTGGAACTTGTTCAACGCATCAATATTCGTTACTTTATAATCTGATTCCAGTGATTTGTAAACCGCTTTAGAAGCCAATACATAACTCGCTTTGAATCCGGTATAAATCCTCCAGAACTTATGGCTTTCAGGTGTAGACGTGCGCCAACGGATTTCAAGAGGCAGATCAAGTGTGTGAAACTCGAGTTTGTTTTTATCAAAGGACGATTCCGGCACCACCTCGAAAACCACTTCGTCCCCTGTGGGCTGGGTAACAGTCAGGTTGTGTTTGATGCTTGAAAAGGAATATCCCAAACCTGCCGCAATGGCAAAAGTCCTGGTTTTATTTATCGGTATGTCACGCAGCACACCAAACGAAAACGAAGGTGAAAAACCGCGTTGCGAATACCCTGATGGTTTTGCCTGTACGATATTATAGGCCAACGAACAGTAAAACTGATCCTCACGGTAGAGGGAATCGACCGCCGGCAAATTTGTTTTTACCGTGTCTTTTTTAACCTCAAGATCCTGAGCAAAAACGGGCAAAGAAGAAAAAGCGATCAGTAACAGCCAAAAATTTCTCATACTATATTTTTTCCAACACTAAGGTAATAAAAAAAGGCAATCTTTCGATTGCCTTTACATTTCGCAGAGAGGAAGGGATTCGAACCCTCGATACAGTTACCCATATACAAACTTTCCAGGCTTGCTCCTTCAACCACTCGGACACCTCTCTAATTTGAGAATGCGAAATAACGACTTTTATTTGGTTTTGTCAATGTTTTTGATGAAAATTTTTAGGACAATTCTCCCCGGATGGCCGTTTCAAAAACCGTTTTGAAAATTGCAGCGGGAACTTTTTGCCCCAGCATGTACATCAGTTTGGTTACAGCAGCTTCTGTAGTGATATCGTGACCGGAAATTACACCGATTTTTTTGAGCTGAATACCGGTTTCATATTTATCCATATTCACGCTTCCTCCGGAACATTGCGTAACATTCACCACCTGAAGCCCGCCTTTAATAGCTTTTTTTAATGTACTGATGAACCAGTCTTCGGTAGGGGCGTTTCCGGAGCCGTAGGTTTCCAGCACTACTCCTTTCAAATTAGGAATGGAAAGCACCGCTTTCAGTACCGTTTCGTTAATACCCGGGAACATCTTCACCACCATAACATGACTGTCAAAATCCTTATTGACTTTCATTTTTTTACTGCCGCTCTTTTTCAGCAGCAATTCGTTGTTCACTTTTAAATGCACACCGGATTCGGCCAGTTCGGGATAATTAGGCGACGTAAACGCATTAAAATGTTCCGCACTCACTTTGGAAGTACGGTTACCCCTGTATAATTTATATTCAAAATATAAGCACACTTCAGAAATTACGGGTTTCCCTTTTTGACGCAGGGACGCAATTTGTATCGCGGTAATCAGGTTTTCTTTCGCATCGGTACGCAAATCCCCAATTGGAAGCTGGGATCCGGTAAATACAATTGGTTTGGCCAGATTCTCAAACATAAAACTCAACGCTGAAGCCGAATACGACATCGTATCGGAACCGTGAAGAATGACAAAGCCGTCAAATTTATCGTAATTTTTTTCCACCGCTTCGGCCATGGCTACCCATTTTTCCGGGTTCATGTTAGAAGAATCGATCGGATCTTTGAACGAGAACGTCTCAATTTCGCAATCCAATAAGCGCAGTTCGGGGATGTTGTGTAGTAATTCGTCGAAGTTGAAGGCTTTCAGCACACCGGTTTCGGAATCTTTTACCATTCCAATGGTTCCCCCGGTGTAGACCAACAATATTTTCGGTTTAGTCGACATTGCCGTATTTCATTTTATTAATCACAGGATTGGCGTACATGGCCAGGAAACTGTCGCGCAAGGCTTCTTTTTCACTGCCCAGTCGCATTTCCAGACGTCTTTCGAAAAGCTGTTTTTCTTTTTCGGTATATTTAGTCGCGTACGTAGTGGTATTGTGCAGTAAATCGTAAGCGATAAAATTGGTCGGCCATAATTTGTAGGTAGACAGGATCGAATCATCGATAACCTGCGCCAGGGCCTGTATCTGTTTATTGGTATTATCGTTTTCCGCGATGATTTTATCGTATTCGTTTTCAAGCACATCACCCACATGGATATGAATGCGTTTTTTCTGCCCGATAATGCCGCTGATCAGCGTGATAAAATCTTCGTTCTTTTCTTTTATGTAGACCTCATCGTTGGCTTCTGCCATCAGTTGCGGCATTTTTAAGGCGTCCGTCGGGTCATATTCGTAAGAAATGGAAACCGGAACCACGCGTACTTTTCGGAAAAACTCCATCACGTTCTTCTCATCGGAAGCCATGGCGAACATTTTCAATACCCCCTGATGGGTCGCATCGTTACCGTCTTTGGTCCTTCCTTCGCGCTGGGCAATCCAAACGGAACGGTTTTCCTTCGAAAGCAAATGATACATGAATTCCGACATCAGTTTAGAACTCTGCAGCAATTCACGCGGGGACAAGCCTCTGCGCACCAAAAAGTTTCGGTTTAAACGGGACAAGGCCAGCAAAAATGTTTTCTGTACCAGATTATCACCGATAGCCGAAGCGGTCATGATCTGTCCGTGATCGTATAAACTTACATTCAGTAAAGACGTATCTAAGATGATGTCGCGGTGGTTGGAAATAAAAAGATAGGAAAGACTCGGATCCAGCTTTTCAAAACCGGAAGTAGAAAGGCCTTCCGAGCTGCGTTCCAGCACACGCTGAATCGACTGGTAAATAAAATTAACCTGAAAATCTCGAATGGAATGGGTGCGTTTGAGCTGCTCCATCCATGCCGACTCGTCTAAATCGGGAAACGTAAAACTCATCAGAGCCTTCATCATCGGATGATGTGCTATACTCTGAATGGCGTCATTTACCTCACTGTCGTAGAACTGACGAATCGAATCGAATTTTGTTGGCATTTTGGTTAATTCATTAACAATTCACAAAAGAACGAATTTTTTATGAATCTAAGGGAATTTTTTGGTTAAATACCGAAAACTTCTTTGGAATTTTCAGTAGTGATACGGGCGATTTCTTCCATGGGCAGCTGATAAATTTCGGAAAGCTTCCCGGCCACCAGCGTTACATAGCCACTTTCGTTGCGTTTTCCGCGGTACGGCACCGGTGCCAGATAAGGCGCATCCGTTTCCAGCACGATATGGCTCAGGTCGATCTGATGCAGAAACTGATCGATTTTCCCGTTCTTAAAGGTCACCACGCCGCCGATCCCTAATTTCATATTGTACGAAATCGCCTGAAGTGCCTGCTCATACGTGCCGCTGAAACAATGAAAGATCCCGAAAAGCTCGTCGGATTTCTCCAGTTCCAGAACTTCAAAAATCTCATCAAAAGCTTCACGGCAATGGATGTTGATCGGCAGTTTATATTTTTTGGCCCACTGGATCTGCTTCTGAAAGGCTATTTTCTGAATGTCCAGCGTGGTTTTGTCCCAATACAGATCGATCCCGATTTCCCCGATGGCGGCAAATTGACGTTTGGCTAATGCGGCTTCCACCAGCGCGAGTTCTTCTTCGTAATTTTCTTTTACATAACAAGGATGTAAGCCCATCATCAACTTAATATGCTCCGGATATTGTTTTTCCAGCTCGTACATTTTTTGGGTATAAGTGGAATCGATCGCCGGCACAAAAAAACGGGTCACGCCTTTTTCTATGGCGCGCTGGATCATTTCGTTGCGGTCTTCGGCAAATTCTTCGGAATACAAATGGGTATGCGTATCGGTAAAAACAGGTTTTAAATCCAAAATTTCAAGTTTAAAGTTCTTTTGAAGCTGCAAAATTACGAAGATAGTTTCAGTTTTTGTGTATTTTTGAGGTATGGAGAATCTGCAGGAAGTACTAAAGAAAAAAGGCTACAAGAAAATCAAATTCAAACTCTCGAAAACCCAGCATCTTTTGATCAAAGCAAAAATCAATGGCGTGGAAGGCAGTTTCATTCTGGACACCGGCGCTTCGAACAGCTGCATCGGTTTTGAAAGTGTGGCTTTTTTCAACTTAACCGCCCAGGATTCCCCTACTCAGGCGGCAGGCGCAGGCGCAACCGGCATGTACACCCAAATGGCCACCAACAACACCCTTCAGCTTTCCCGATGGAAAACCAAAGATTTCGCGGTGGTGATTTTTGATTTAAGCCACGTGAACCAAGCCTTACGCCTCTATAAAGCAAAACCCGTTCACGGTATAATCGGTGCGGACATCTTATTAAAAGGTAAAGCTATAATCGATTATTACAACCACTGTCTTTATCTGAAATAATTGCTTGTTTTGAGGCAGCAGCAAACAACCTTTTATTTAACGTTTACCCTCAAAGCACGGTAGGCGATCACACTACTGATCAGCATCAGGATACCTCCCAGTAAAAAAGGTGCCCCTGCAAATTCAAATGGCGCTTCTTTGTGCGTAAAAAAGTAAAACACATTAGTCATTAACGGAGGCCCCACGATAGCGGAGGCGCTCATCATACTGGTCAATGTCCCCTGGATTTCCCCTTGTTCATTTATCGGCACTTTACTGGTAACAATAGACTGCAGAGCCGGTCCTGCGATTCCACCCAAACAATACGGCACCAAAAACGCAAACATCATCCAGCTTTGTCCGGCCATGGCAAAAAGGAACATACCGATGGTGTAAAACCCAAGCCCGAAATAAATACTTTTCTCGTTCCCCAATTTAGGATTAGCCCAACGGATTAAACCTCCCTGAACCAAGGCTACCAGAAGCCCTATCACTCCTAGGGAAATCCCGACCATTTTTTCGTCCCAGTTAAAACGGTACATGGTAAAGAAACTCCAATTACTGTGTACCGCATGTGACCCTACATATAAAAGGAATATCGATAAGATCAAAGCGATTAGGGACGGATGTTTTTTCAGGTTGATAAAAGCCATAACCGGATTTGCTCTTTTCCAGTCAAACGCCCTGCGATTGTCTTTCTCTAACGATTCCGGAAGGATGAAATAGCCATAAAGAAAATTCAGCAGACACAGCACGGCAGCGGCATAAAACGGAACCCTTGGCCCAAACTGCCCGAGCAAACCTCCCAAAACCGGCCCGATGATAAAGCCCAATCCGAAAGCGGCACCTATCATTCCGAAGTTTTTGGCGCGGTTTTCCGGTGTGCTGATGTCTGCGATATAAGCGGA
Source organism: Flavobacterium pedocola (assembly GCF_053764385.1). Classification (NCBI taxonomy): domain Bacteria; kingdom Pseudomonadati; phylum Bacteroidota; class Flavobacteriia; order Flavobacteriales; family Flavobacteriaceae; genus Flavobacterium; species Flavobacterium pedocola. Next base: position 245,493 of record NZ_JBSNCR010000003.1, read on the forward strand.
AGCCGTAGTGATACTGGCCCCGGTAAATCCGGCGATAATCCTTCCGATAAAAAGCCAGGTGATGGTGGGCGCTAAGGCCAGCAACACATAATCAAAGGCAAATCCCAACAACGAAATCAGGATCACCGGGCGGCGTCCGAATTTATCGCTCAGGTTTCCGATCAACGGCGCGAAAACAAACTGGGTAATCGCATACGCAAACGTAAGCCACCCGCCGTATTTGGACGCCTCACTGATATCGCCGTGAATCAGCTGACCAATCAGCTTCGGGATTACCGGAATGATGATACCCCACCCGATGATGTCGATCAGCATCGTGATGAAAATAAAACCAATGGCGGCCTGTTTCTTCTTTTCTTTCATATCCGTTGATTTGGACTGCAAAGTAATTTAAAAATGACGGCGCCACCAAATTTCATTAGTGCACTAGAAACCAGCAGTATAAACAAACAGTAATTTAACTTTTTTCCTACATATGTAACAAAATAACGTTTTTGCGTTACAGGTTTTCAACTTACCTTTACCCTTCAACAAACTGTAACTAATTAAAAACATAATTATGATAAAAAAATACTTATTGTTACTGATTTTATCACTCAGTGCGCTGTATAGTTCTTATGGTCAATGTCCTACCCCGACAACTTTGACTGTATCAAGCATTACCGCAACTACTGCTAATTTATCCTGGGCCTCAGGCGGGGGGGAAACCCAATGGGAAGTGTTTTTAGCAACAGCTAACGCAGCGGCACCAACCCCTAACAACACAGGAATTCCCTGCAATACTAACCCGTATGTCCTAACAGGACTGACGCCGTGTACAGCATACAAATTTTATGTAAGAGCCGTTTGTTCTCCGGGGGTAACAAGTGCCTGGTCAACAGCCCATACTTTTTCAACTATGGGCACACCAAACTGTACCTACTCAGCAAACATCGTGGCAACACAGGACATCCCGACAAGCTCATTATTTGTGGAAGTTTTTGCCGGATCACCTCCTTATTCTTTTCAATGGAGTCATAACGGGACCGCTATACAGGGTGCGACAGGTCAATCGCTTGCTATTACGGGACAATCCGGAACGTTTCAGGTTACGGTTACCGATTCAGCCAACCAGACAACCACTGCCACCATCACTATTCAGGCCCCAACCCTAACTGCTTCGAATGACGCGATTACCATTTATCCGAACAGCACAGGTATCAGCACTTCAACAACGTCTGTGTTGGCTAATGATTCTATATATGATACAGCTATTCTTCCAAATTACATTAATCAGGTAACCATAACCCCTTTAACCCTTCCGTCCGGTTTCAGCATCAATGCTAACGGAACCATAAGCGTATTGCCGGGAACAGCACCAGGGACCTACACCCTAACCTATAAAGTTTGTTCGATTCCAAGCCCTAACGCTTGCTCCAATACAGCAGCCGTAACCGTTACCATTGCCAACGAAGGCTTTTTGTTAAATGCCTTTTTAGACACCAACAACAACGGGACACAGGATTCAGGTGAGCTTAATTTCAACTTAGGGACTTTCCAGTACCAATTGAACAACGGCACTATCAATACTGCGGCCTCCACAAACGGAACGTATTACATTCAGGAATCCAATGCGGCCAACAGTTATAATTTCAGTTTCCTTGTCAACAGCAATTATAGTGCATATTATAGTGTATCGCCTTCCGCTTACAACAATGTTACCTTTACTCCGGGTTCCGGCGTTACCATCTTGAATTTCCCGGTAACACAACTTCCTTACGCGGACGCTGTCATTGTCGTTTCACCCTACGGAGCGCCTCCGAGACCAGGCTTTACCTATAAAAATATAATCTATTACACCAATAACGGGAATCAGGCTGTTGCCTCCGGTACGCTTACGTTTACAAAACCAAACGCGGTTTCCATAACAGCGGTTTCACAAGCCGGTACCACGCCAACGGCCACCGGTTTCACGTACGATTTTACCAATTTACAGCCTAACGAAACCCGCAGTATTATTGTAACTATGCAGGTTCCGACCATTCCTACGGTGAATCTTAACGATTTACTGACCAGCAACGGAACGCTTAGCAATATCAGCAATGACGTTAACCCTAACAACAATACCTACAACCTGACGCAGATTATTGTAGGTTCTTATGACCCGAACGATAAAACCGAAAGCCATGGCGGTAAAATCGTACATTCCACCTTTACGTCAAATGATTACCTGACCTATACGATTCAGTTTGAAAATACCGGTACATATTACGCGGAAAACGTTAGAATTAATGATGTTTTGGATGCTAAACTGGACGAGACTTCAGTTAAAATGGTAAATGCGAGCCATCCTTTCCTATTGACCAGAACAGGTACTACCTTAAACTGGAATTTTAACGGTATCGATTTACTTCCTGCCGGAAAAGGACAAGTTACCTTCCAGATCAAACCGAAACCAGGCTATACCATTGGCGATATCATCCCGAATACCGCATCGATTTATTTCGATTTCAATCCGGCGATTGTAACCAATACCTATACTACGGAATTCGTGGCTACGATGAGCGTTTCGGATTTCAACCACAACAGCTTTGTGGCGTATCCGAACCCTACCAAAGGGCTTTTAACGATTGCTTCTAAAAACACTGCAAGCCTTCAGACCGTAACCGTTACGGATGTGACAGGCAAAACAGTACTTAAAAACAACTGTTCTGCTACGGAAGCGACGGTTGATGTTTCGCACTTAATGAGTGGCATCTACTTCCTGACCGTGGAATCCAACGAACAGAAAAGCACAGTTAAGTTTGTAAAACAATAACCCCAATACCCATCATAAAAAAATCCCGTCTCGTTCATGTGAACGAGACGGGATTTTTTGTTTAAGAGATATTTCTTGTTTTCAATTTTTGTTCCACACGGATTTTTAGTTGGAAATGGAAACGTTATAATATAATCTCTAACCAGATTTTAAAATATCATCAGATTTGGTGATTGTGTAAGTCTTTTTTTATGTTTAGGTTTGTAGGCAAGCATACCAAGGCTATACTATTGTATTAGATTTATGAGTGGTAGGCAACTTTAATAAACATCAAATAAAAAACAACTATACGTATGGGGCTATTTGACCTTTTTAAAAAGAAAAATCAGCAAAAAGAAAATACAGACAATAACATTCTTCTTGCAATGCCAATGTTTAACAATAACGAAACTTTGGAGTTCAACAAAGTAATTGATTATCTGAAGAACAATTGGAACAGTAATGTTTCAAACATTAGCGGAGATAATGCAACCGGAAGTTTTTCAATAGAAGGAGAAACCATTATTATTGCAAACATGCCAGCTCAAATTCCTTGGGGAGATATTCAGGGAACGGCGCAATATTCTTATAATTGGGTTTCTGCTGAACAAGATTTGGAAAACCATAATTCACATGCAATCGTCTCAATACTATCAAGCAATACCAGTGAATTTGAACGTTTTAAAATTTTGACAAAAGTTTTATCGTCAATTCTTGCCACATCAAATGCTATTGGAATATATCAAGGTTCACAATCTTTACTGATACCAAAGGAACAATACCTGGAAAGTGCAGAAGCACTGAAGTCAGACCAAATACCTCTTGATCTTTGGGTTTATATCGGCTTACGAGAAGGTGAGCATGGAAATAGTGCCTACACTTATGGGTTAAATGCATTTAATAAACTTGAAATGGAATTTATAAATGCAAAACTTGATTTGGAAGAAATGTACGGCTTTTTAAGTAACATCAGTGCCTATGTAATCAATAGTGACATCACTTTTAAAAGTGGTGAAACTTTGGGATATACAGCGGAACAGAAAATAAAAATCAGTAAATCAAAAGGACAATTTGTAGAAGGTCAAACTCTTAAGCTTGAAATTTAAAAAGCCGCCGGGACGTTAGCCATCAGCTTAGTGCAACGCAGAAAAAAACAAACCAAAATTAGTAAACAAGCAAAATTAATGAAACCAACGAATAAACTACATTATTATTTATACACATTTTGCAGGTATTTTTCGGCCACAATGCTTTTAATTTATGGGTTTGCAAAAATTATCGGAACGCAATTTACTACGCCACTAATAACCTATGACACTCCAGTTGGCGCATTAGACGGCATGGAATTAGTCTGGTTTTATTTTGGGTATTCCTATCCTTATGCTGTATTTATTGCACTATCACAAATTACCGCTTCCTTTTTCCTGTTTTTTAGAAAGACCGTTCGCCTTGGTTCTGTTCTGTTCTTATGCATAATGACAAATATTGTTGCGGTCGATATTGCTTTTAATGTTGATTTTGATGCCTTTATAATGGCTATCATTTTAACGTGTATGGGTTTATTTATCTTTTTATCGGAATTTCCTTTATTGATCAAATATTTCATTAGCGAACCAAGTTTGTACCAAAAAGACAATATGCCAAATTGGATAAATAAAATCCAAAGATTTAAATTCATTTATATTCCTGTAGTCTTTATAGGCTTTTTCTCCCTTTTGTCTTACGTTAATAACGCTCAATTTGATAAAAATGAATTTTACGGAGTATGGCAACTTCAAAAAGGGAATACTAAATTTTATAAAATATATTTTGAAGGGGATGCTTTTCAAACGGTCGAATTCGGAAAAACAGAAATGGACAGAAAAGGCAGATATAGTTATGATACAAAAAGTAAAAAAATAGTATTCAATTCATATCCAAAGGACTATATCGAGAAATTATACTCCCAAACGGGAACAGGTGTTACCCTAGACACAACAAAAAGAGAAAAATTATTTCAAGGTAAATACGAGTTAAATCAGAGTACTTTAAAATTGAAAAACGAAAACACTGAATTCATATTTAAAAAAATTCGATAAAACCGAACGGCTGACAGCGGTTTTATAAAATGGCTAGCATCGGTTCGCAATAGAACGAACTGGAAGCAATCAAACTTTTCGCAATATTCGAAAATCAGTAATAAAAAGCCGCCACTTTATAAAACCGGCGGGACGTTGTGTTGCATATAAAAAACATCGAAAATGAAATCAATACTATTAATTTTCAGCCTATTAGTAAGTAATGCGATTTATTCACAATCGGCCAAAGACTCACTTTTGCAAAAGGACATTAACAGTTTAGTAGAAGAAATGGAGTTTATGTATGGCTATGACCAAACCATGCGTGAGTACATCGTTTTTAAAACCTTTGACAAATCAGAAACCGACCGAATTGAAAATCTTCCTGATGATTTGAGAGCTGAAGAAATGAAAAAACGAAAATTTGAATCAGACAGTATTGGAAAACAGATTTGGAAAAAATATATAAGTCCAATGGATGCTCAACATACTGAAAGGATGATAGCGATTACTAAGAAATATGGCTTCCCTAGTATTGCGCGGATAAAAAAATACTATAAAAAAGAATTCGTTGACCCGGAATTTAATCCATTGATCCTATTTATCCACTCGCCTAAAAATTATTGGGATGAATTAAAGGAGCTAATGTTGCAGGAATACAAGGCCGGAATAATTAATCAATGTCAGTATGGATATGCCCTTTGGCAATTTACCGGACGAAAAAGTTTTCAGCCCATGCTAGATAATGGATACAAAATGGTTAAAGAAAACGGAAAGACAACCTTAAAATCAACCTGCGAATAATATAAACGTCGCACAACTGCGGCTTTATAAAATGGCGGGGGACGTTAGCAACTAAACAAACTTTATGAAACAATTCTTGACAATTTTAGCTTTATTTTTTATCACTTCAAATCTCTATTCTCAGAGCAAAATTCAATTAATTTCAGAATTTGATGCCCCCCAAACAAAGGATGAACTTGAAGCTAATTTGTTCTCCGGAATAAATAAACTGAAATTTCATTTTGAAGACCCGAATTTAGTCCTGAACAAAGAATATAAAATCATTATCCGGGAATATAAAAACGGAAAAATACATTCTGAAAAAGTGGCCATAAATTCAAAAGAAGAAGGTCATGCCAAAATTGGCAACGATTTTAAATTTACTTTAATGGCCCAACAAGTGCTTGACATTGAAAAAATCGGATTCTTTTTCAAAAATTTCATGCATAAAAAAACATATAAAATCAATAAGGCTTTTCCGGACGGAACCTTTGAATTAAGAGAGATAACAGGAGATTCAAATAAAATTGATGTTGAAATCGGAAAAGAAATCCAGATTGCTTTGATAACGCCGCCAAACGAAAACCCAAATGCCGGAAATTTAGGATACTGTGAAGTTGCAAAAGGCAATATTGATGTTACTGCTTGGCATGAAAAATATAAAATCCCCCAATTTTTTCTGATTTACCTCCAAGTTGACTAAAATTGGAACTACAGCTAACCGCGGTTTTACAAAATGCGGAAACACTAGCAACCAAACAAAAAAGAGATGAACTATAAATTACTACTCCTGATTTCTTTTGGAATTACGATGAGTTGTTCTAAAAATAAAGAGGCTGAGAACAAGCCTTCCGAAAAAAAAGACGCTGCAATAAACAGTACGACTGTTAGTGAACATTTCCCGCCGGCCGGATGGAAAATAGTCGGGTCCTGCGCAACAGATTTTAATAACGATACTATTCTTGATAAAGCTTATGTAATTGAGGAGGATAAAGAAACGATTCCAAAGGAAGCCGAGTGCATGGGAGAACCCTTTCATAAAAAGGAATTACTTATAAAATTCGGGGCAAAAAACGGAACGGAAACCACCAATTTTAAAACCTCCAAAGTCTTTGGAAAGTGCAATTGGGGTATTCAGGGCGCAGATGCTTTCGACGAAATCGGAAACCGGAAAAACACCTTAAAATTATCCTTTTCTACAGGAGGAACCTACCGCTCTTCCTTGTCCTATTATTTCAGATATCAGGATAATGATTGGTTTTTAATAGGCTATGAAGAAGTATCGTATGATATTTCGCATGAGGGCCAATCCGTTAAAGAGATCAATTATCTGACAGGAAAACAAGACGTCTATGAAACACTTAATGGCAAGAATTCAAAACATGAAATTTCAAACATTAAGAAATCAGGGTTACTTAAACTTGACGGATTAGACATTTCCGAACATCATAACACTATAGGAGAAGAGTAAGCTTCAGTAGCTACCATTTGTCAGCAAAAAATTCCAAACCAACTTTAAAAGCAACAACATCAACCAAAAAAATAAAAACATTACCATTATGAGGATTTATGTATACCAACTAGTCATACTCTTATTTAGTGTAAACACATTTTCACAGGCTCCTGCCCTACAATGGCAAAAATCGCTTGGCGGTACGAATGGCGATATACTGCAAAGTATTAAAAAAACCAGTGACGGAGGGTTTATCGTTTCAGGGTATACCACTTCTGTTAATGGTGACGTTACCACCAACCATGGGGATTTTGATTATTGGGTAGCAAAAGTAACGGATACCGGCACTATCATCTGGCAAAAATCTTTTGGCGGTTCGGGTATGGACTTGGCAAAAAGTGCCATTCAGACTACTGATGGGGGCTTTATTGTATCCGGAAATTCGATGTCAAACAATGGCGATGCTACCAATAATAAAGGCGGCATGGATTACTGGATCCTAAAACTTGATACCAACGGAACTTTACTATGGGAGAAATCCCTGGGAGGTTCTTTTAATGACTACGCGGGTGAAATTCAGGAAACAAATGACGGCGGACTGATACTAACCGGCTATTCAAGCTCGACCAATGGGGACGTTACCGGGAACCATGGGGATTACGATTACTGGGTAGTTAAATTAAATGCAGCAGGAGGGATTGTTTGGCAAAAACCCTTGGGAGGATCGTTACTGGATCAGGCCTTCAGCATTAAACAGACCACAGATGGCGGATACATTGTCGCAGGTGCTAAAAGATCAAGTAATGGCGATGCTACGCTTAACTATGGATCCGACGATTGCTGGATCGTAAAATTAGATGCTTCAGGGAATTTGATCTGGCAGAAGTCTTTTGGTGGCACTGGTCAGGAATTCGCTTATAGTATTATACAAGCTACTGATGGCGGTTATGTTTTCGCAGGATTTTCAACACAAGCAGGTGGTGATGTTACGGTTAACCATGGCGGTAGAGATTGTTGGATCGTAAAACTTGACAGTAGCGGTACCTTAGTCTGGCAACATTCCCTGGGGGGTTCTGCGGATGAAATCGCAACGGAAATAATACCAACACAGGACGGAAACTATCTGGTAAGCGCCTATTCTACTTCAAGCAATGGTGACCTTTCCCATAACAATGGCCTGAATGATTTTTGGGTGCTGAAAATTAGTACTTCCGGCACGGTCATCTGGCAAAAAAATCTTGGCGGAAGTGGCTCCGATCAGGCCTATGCTATCGAACAGGCTGCTGATGGTGGCATAGTAGTGGCAGGTTCTTCATCGTCCAATAACGGCGATGCTTCAGGCAATCATGGCTCCACTGACTTTTGGCTGGTTAAATTAGCCGCTGAAAACTTAAGCACTTCCGAATTCGAAACCAAACAGACTATTATCTACCCCAATCCGGCAAGCAACTTTATTAAGATAACAGGTGCAAATATGGCATCAGACTTTACTTTTAAAATTGTTGATGTAACGGGTAAAATAGTACAAAAGGGTTTTTCAAAATCTGATAACCCAATCACTATTGAAAATTTAGCAAACGGAACGTATTTACTGCAAATGGAAGCGGAAAACGGTATAAAAACATCAGCAAAATTCATTAAAAAGTAAAGCTTAGGCTGACAAACATTAGCAATCAAAAACAATAAAATTAATAGCATGAGAACTTATCTATACCAACTAACCCTACTCTTATTCAGTGTAAATACTTTTTCACAAGCGCCTGCCCTACAATGGCAAAAAGCACTTGGTGGAATGGGTAATGAATACGCCCATTGTATTGTAGAAGCAGCAGCGGGTGAATATGTAATGGCCGGCTACACCTATTCCAACAATGGGGATGTTTCCGGAAATCACGGGGATGCGGATGCCTGGGTGGTAAAAGTTAATGCAACCGGGGCTATCGTTTGGCAAAAAACCTTAGGCGGCTCCGGAGAAGATTGGGCTAAACGGATCAGAAAAACCCCGGACGGCGGCTTCATACTGACTGGACGTACAGCTTCAACCAATGGCGATGTAACAGGGTATCATGGTGGTTTTTCATGGGACTGTTGGGTAGTAAAGTTAAATGCGGACGGAACGATACAGTGGCAGAAAGCCTTAGGGGGCGGCAGCGATGATCAGGGCTATGATATTCAACCCACCTCAGATGGCGGGTATATCGTAACGTGTGGTACTCATTCAAACGATGGCGACCTAACCGTAAACCATGGAGGATTAGACATTTGGGTGGTGAAATTGAATGCAACCGGTGCTATCGAATGGCAAAAAGCATTGGGAGGAACGGACGATGATTTAGGTGGAAGTATACAACAAACCGCTGATGGAGGTTATATTCTGGCCAGCAATACAAATTCAAACAATGGCGATGTTTCCGGAAATCATGGCAATACCGATATTTGGCTGGTAAAATTAGATTCCGGAGGCACCATCACCTGGCAAAAAACCTTAGGGGGCGGCAGTAGTGATGCCGTGCAACACCTCGAAAAGACTACAGATGGTAACTACATCGTTTGTGGCTATACCTTTTCAAACAATGGTGATGTTTCCGGAAATCATGGGAATTATGATGCATGGGTAGTAAAATTAAATGCGGTCGGCACTATCCTTTGGCAAAAAACCTTAGGGGGTGTAAATGCGGACCAGGCAAAATACATCCAGCAAACACCAGACGGTGGATTTATAGTAGTCGCAAACAGTAAATCAACCAACGGAGATGTCACACAAAACCAAGGGGACTGGGATTATTGGGTGGTACGGTTAGACGAACTGGGCACTATCCAATGGCAAAAAACCTTAGGCGGCAGCAGTTATGACGAGGCAAGCTGTATTGAAAAAACCACCGATGGCGGCTACATACTAACCGGGCGAACGAATTCATACAATGGGGACGTTACCGGAAACCACGGCAATGACGATTTTTGGGTAGTGAAACTAGCCACGGACAACCTAAGCACTTCCGAATTTGACGGTATACAAACTATTCTCTATCCCAATCCGGCAAGCAACTTTATCAAAGTAACAACTGCAAATACTGCATCCAACTTTAGTTTTAAAATTTTTGATGTAACGGGTAAAATCGTACTAAATGGTCTTTCAAAATTTGATAGCCCAATCACTATTGAACGTTTGGCAAACGGAATGTATTTACTGCAGATGGAAACGGAAAATGGTGTAAGAACGACAGCGAAATTCATTAAGAATTAAATTTTCGGACAACAAAGGTTTCGCAGGAATTTAAAAAAATCCCGTCCCGATTATATCGGGGCGGGATTTTTTGTTGGGTTACAAGGCATTTCTGTGCGCGGTAACCCCTGCAATAAAAGCATCGACCTCAGCTATTTCCTTATTGAGACGTTCCAGGTCGAGTTCGTTTTCCAGTAAGGCCACCACCCCATAACTCTCTTTTCGGTTTTCCAGCAGGAACTTTTTGTATTCCAGACGTTTCTTCTTTTTCACATGCTCTTCTTTTTGTTTCCCCTCGGGCAAAACGGCGATGATGTTTTCTTCGGAGGCTATTTCCGTAAGCACCCCTTGTAAAACAGCTTCAATCTCTATAGAAGTAGTGCTGTAGGTGTTCGTAAAGCGTTGCTCGGTGTAGCGTTTGTGCGCCAGTTCTTCTTTTTCTTTGGTGGCCCAGGTTAACAATACATCGCAATCGGCTACTGTGGTAATTCTGTTCAATGAATACATAATTTAAATTTTAAAAGTTACTACTATTCTTACGGTTTTCAAAAGCGATGCCAAAAAAACAGGAAGCCAAATCACTTTCTGAATTTTAACATTTTGTAAGAAAATATTTCTTTAAAAATTAAACCATAGTGTATTGATTTACAGTTCGTTTTTACTTTCCTTCATTTTTTGCTCAAGACTGTTTTTTAACATTTCGAGGTTCTCTTTTTTGAGCTGCAGTTCGGTTAGGACATACAAATTATGGGTTCTCAGGGTACCGGCTACTCTTGCCCTAATGCCTTTTGCCAAATCTTTTTTAGCCTGATACTCTGTTTGGTGTTCTAAAAATGCGGCTACTTCCAGGGCAGCAAAACATTCGGCTCTTTTGTTTTCGAGGGCAGTGATTTGTTTAGCCACCTTGTACTGTTTCATTTGTACCGCAAGATAGTCCTGTTGCAATTGTTCCTGCATTTTCTTCTGCTCCGCTTTGGCGATTTCCCGGCTTTCTTTGGAAGGGTTTTTAGCTTGCTGTACCTGTTTCAGCAGCGCCGTTAGTTGTTGCGTCGCGGCTAAGGGCAAGGCGCGTTTGCCGGACACGTACATGGACCATTGACTCCGCTCGATCCCTAATAAGTACGAGATTTCTATTTGCGATAAACCCAATATATTTTTTAAGGTAGTGGTGTTTTCCATGCGTGTCATTTTTTAAATAAAAATTAATTTGACACAAAAACTGTGTCATTTTTTCAAAAATAAAAATTTTGACACGCATTTTGTGTCAAAATTTTGAAAAATATTTTTTTGACACAGTTTTTGGTTTGAAAGGAAGGCGTGTTGGTATAGTCTATAATGTTTATGAAAAATCACCAGATTTGGTGATTGTGGGGGTGGGGAATTTTGGGTAGGTTTGTGGGAAATGTTTGCGGGGATTTGTATATTGTGTTTGATTATAAGTTACCTGCTATGCTAAACCAAAAACAGTAAAATATGAGACATTTCTACATTCTAATAGTACTATTTTTCATTTCATGTGGTACAAAAATGAATTTGGTCAATAAAATTCCTTTAGATAAAACTTATCCTGAACTAAATGCAATTACAAAGGTTGAAATTGGAATCTCATTAGTCACTAAGGAAACGGGATATATTTATAAAGCATTACAAATAAATGAAGATAGAAAAGTAAAACTTGGAGACTTGACCAAAGAAATCCAGAAAGGAGAACTATTCTTAAATAAGTATGAAACTAAAAAATATCTTCTTTATGAATCGCAAAACAATAATTCATTTGGAATTGCAATTTCTAAAGATGGTGGTGAACAAATGTTTTTTGTAAAGACCGAAATGGGCGCAGAAATTGTAAAACTCAACAATCCCATTAATGTTACAGAAACTTCGACGCCGGTTAAATCAAAAGAATATTTTAGACAGGAATTTATTTATAACGGTAAAGTTGGAAATGGAATAAAATTCATCTATCGCGAATTTGCAGATGATTACGCAAGGCCAGCTTTTACACAGGAACTTCAATATGATTTGTCCGATAGCAAAACTGTAGGTTTTAGAGGGCTACGAATTGAAGTGATAAATGCCAACAATACAAATATCGAATATAAAGTATCGAATCAGTTTTAAAATAGCAAGCACAGCAGGTAACAGCAGTTTTAATTTGAAATAAGGCGTGCTCATCATTTTTTTAATTACTACTTGAAAAATCACCAGATTTGGTGATTATGGGGGTGGGGAATTTTGGGTAGGTTTGTGGGAAATGTTTGCAGGAAATTGTATATTGTGTTTATACAACATTTTAAAAGAACATTATGGCAATACATCTTTTTATCGATACAAATGTTTATTTAAAATTTTATCATTTTTCAAATGATGATTTAGAAGAATTAAATAAGCTTCTTGTATTATTGGATAATAACAAACTTGAATTATATCTACCTGAACAAGTCATTAATGAGTTTGAAAGAAATAGAGACAATAAACTTGCAGATGCTCTTAAAACATTTAATTTAAACAAAATAAGCAATCAATTCCCTCAATTCTGTAAAGAGTACAAAGAATTTGAAAACTTAAAAAGAATAATGAAAGAGTATGAGCATGAAAAACAAAACTTGCTTAAAAATGTAATGTCAGCAATTGAAACTTCTTCTCTAAAGGCTGATAAAATCATTGACCTACTTTTCAATAAATCAAACTATATTGAAATTACTAATGACCTTGTCGAAAAAAGCAAACTTCGCTACGATTTGGGCAACCCTCCTGGAAAAAACAAATCATATGGTGATGCCTTAAATTGGGAATCGTTACTTGAAAATGTGGAAGAAGGAAATGATTTGTATTTCATTGCAGATGATAAAGATTATTTTTCTGAGATAAACAATTCAAATTTCAATGCCTTTTTATTAAATGAATGGACAAAAAAGAAAGGAAGTAAAATCAAATTTTACAAAACATTATCAGATTTTTTTAAAGATGTCTTCCCAGATATTAAACTGGCAACTGAATTAGAAAAGGATTTACTCATTTCGGAACTAGATGGAAGTCCTAATTTTTATACATCAAGAAGACTTTTACAAAAAATATCTAAGCTTGATTCTTTTTCAAGTGAACAAGTAAATCAAATTATATCATCAAGTATTACAAATACACAAATTTATTGGATAAGCGAAGATGAAGACATTAATGAAATTTTGCATGATTTTGTAAAAAGTAATTATGAGAAAATCCAACCTGAATTATTAAAAGAATTTTATAGGCTTATACCAAATTTAAAAGTTAAAGTTCCTCCTCCTCCGCCACTAACATTTTAAGAAAAGAGGTGCATAGCAGCGGTTTTATTTTGAAATTAAGGCTTATACATCATTTCTTTAACTCTTTAAAAAATCACCAGATTTGGTGATTGTGGGGGTGGTTATTTATGGGTAAGTTTGTGGTCTAGCTCACTTATCCCATTGGATGTTGTATATTTTATAGGTTAAGTGAAATTTAATAAAATGAATAGATTAATAAAGGTTCTTTGGGTTTCTTCAATACTTCTTGGTATATATCTTTTAACAAAATTTGTAACTAATACTTTTTCCTATTTTTCATTATTATATTATAATGAAAGATGTGTTGATCTTGAAAAATTTGCACAAATAGGTGATTTTATAGGTGGCTTTATAGGAACCATTTTTTCATTTGTAGGTTTAATACTCCTTATTGACACACTAAGGAGTCAGCTAAATGATTCAAAAATTAATAGAGAATTAATTCAAATACAGCAATTTGAAAATACTTTCTATGAATTATTAAATCTGCATAATAGAAATATTGAAACAATTGAATTTTATGATGTATTTGGAAATCAAAGAAAAGGAAAATCTTTTTTTGATAGTAAAAAAGAAGAATTATACAATACATTCAATGCAAGCTTCTCTCTGACAAAAAATAAGAGAAATGCAGTGAGTAATTTTGAACTTATTTACAACATGAATGAAGAAATATTTTCAACTTACTTTAAAACATTATACCAACTCTACAAATTAATTGACAAGGAAGATATTCCTAATGCGTACAAGGTAAAATATTCAAAAATTTTAAGAGCTCAATTATCAAATTCAGAACTATTTTTTATACGTTATAATGCATTATCAGAGATAGGAGATGAATCAATCCAGTATTTAAACAAATACAATTATTTGAAACATTTGTCAAATTTTGAATTATTAGAATTTAAAAAGTGGTGGATTAAATTAGATAAATTTGAGAGAAACGGCTTAGGACACATTTTTAAAGATTTAAAGTATTTACTAAAAAACATAATTGACGATAGAAATACCGACACCCTAGAAAAGGTTTTCAAACAGAGTAAATATAAAATTATAATTACGTCAAAAGAAAAATTTGAATTAGAAATAAAAATTATCATCAACAATAATTTAAATCCTCAAGGTAAATTTTTGATTGATGGTTTAGATAAATTTAATGTCAAAGAGATTGAAATACTCTTTAAGTATGTTGTTAGAGAGTATCTCATATATTCAAATTTTAACCGTTTCAACGTAAGAAGACAGTTAGATATAAGATCAACAACTAATGGAAATGAAATCACAATTCAGATTGAACAATTTTTAAGAAAAAGAATTAATTTCTATAATAAAAACTTCACATAGCAGCGGTTCTATAAAAGTGAGATTTAATTATATATCGTAAAAGAGCCAAGTATTTAACAATAATAACTGAATTTACATGAAACGCAATTTAATCAATGAAATTAATGGCATAAAATCAAGGACAGAATTTAATTCTCGTCATGACATAAACCTACGACTCAATAACATTGAAATTGCTTTTGCACAATTTTTAAATAATGATGAAGTTTTACACAGTGAACTACTTAAATATATTCCTATAGCAACTGTAGCATGTTTTGAAGCATTTTTTCGTTCAGTTATTAAAGAGTTAATCGATTTTGGGAAACCTTTTAATGAAAATGCGCTACAATTCAATCAATCTAAAAATGTGAAGTTTGATTTTGATATAATTCTTGCTATTCAAAGTAAAACAGTGACAATTGGAGAATTCATTTCACACATTTTACCCTGTAACAACTATGATGATATAAACTCAAATCTTTCAACTTTAGCTGGAATTGATTTTACTAAAACACTTAAAAATTTCAAGCGTGACAGTATATCTGAACATACCAATAAAAATTCTGAATTATTTCGAAATAATTCAGATCAAATAATATCTGATATTAAAAAAACTTTTGAATTAAGACATATTTTTTGCCATGAGTTTGCTACTAGTGTCAAAGTTGATAAGGATGAAATAATAAGATGCTTTAAAAATTCTAAAATTTTTCTAGAGCATGTAAATGATTTCATTTGGCAGCTTCTTCACCCTAATGCTCCTGAAAGCCAGATTGAAATGAATATTAAATCGGCTAACGACTTTGAGTATATAGAAAATGAATTGTCTGAGTTAATAACAAAAATTAAAGGAATGCGAGGTGAAAATCATAAAGGATTTGTAAATCAAAAACTTTTTGATAAATCAATTGTAGAATGGAAAAAATATAGAACGGCAAAAGCTGATGCTGATGCATCAATTTATAAAGGCGGAACAATTTATCCGACAATTTCTGCAATGAGTTCAATATGGACGACAAAAGAAAAAATTGAAAGTTTAAAAGATGAATTTCAACACGAATTAAGAAAGTATACCAACCTCTAACAGCGGTTTTACAATGGTTGGCTAAATCTGCAATGTAAGAACCCCGATAGCGCGGATTTGCAACCACGATAGCGCGGATTTGCAATCCGTGCCCACAATCAAATTCAAAAAAACTAAACAACAGCTATAACATTGGCTAAACCAGCATGCTTTTAAGCTTCTCCTGTTTTCGGCAGCACGGATTGCAAATCCGCGCTAACATTACTGCGTTAACAGGTAACTACCCACGGCTTTAGCCAAACTGACGACGTAAATCCGCGCAATCAGGTTTGTGGGGAATATTTGCTGAAAACTTGTTTATTGTTTATATTTATGAGACTCCAGTAATATTACAAAGATGAGACTGTTAAGAAATGTTATCATTTTTATTTTATTTTTCTCTTCTGTAAAAGTCTTCGCTCATGAGGATTTCACAGCAGTAAGAAAATATTCAAATGTAATTGTGAGGTTAAAAAGCGGTTATTCGTACGAGGAATTTAACAAAGTATTTCTGTTAGGAAAACTGGTCGAAAAATTTTCCAGGAAACTGAATTACTCCCAAACCATTTTTTTAGACTTTGACCATTACTACGTGGGACAATGTCAACCGGCATATTTCATTTCATTTGACAAAGGAAAAGATCATATTAAAAAAGTTTATGCAGATGGGGAGCCTGAAAAAGACATTCTTAAAGACAATGCAATAGTAATCAGGCAAGTCTCTACTTCTTTTGACCCTCAAATTACACTTAAACTGGTAGAATATGCTATTGAAAACCTACCCTATATTAAGAGGAATCAAAAAACAGTAGTTTATAAAGAAAATTATTGCGATTGGGAAATCAAATCCGTTGACAGAAAACGTATAAGTCAGATTGTTAACGCACCCAGTTCGAAAAATGTCCGCAACAGTCTGACTGAAAGAATTAATTTGGATGATGACAAATCAACCAGTATATCCTATTATTTGCAAAATAATTCATTTACTCTTTTTTACAAGTCAAAAGGAAAAGAATCAAAGATTATTACTCTTAAAACAATTTATTACATAGCACAAATCAGTAAAGAAGCTATTATTGTATTTACTTCTAAAAGCTCATTTTATTATATCAATAAAAGTAAACTTTCAAAAAAACAATACATTCCAAATCCAAAAACAGCATTCAGACCCTACAATATTGAAAAATATAAAAATGATACAATAAGCTTTTTTTATTATTACACAGTTTTAACAGGCAATAAGGATAAGCCAATGAAAGATGTAAAAAGAGAATATGTTTATTCCATAACGAAAGATAAATTAACGCTAAAAAACACTACTGGCAACAACGATTTTGAGTTAGTGGGGCTTCAGTGCGTAATGGAAGGGACTGGATTGGAAAGGCTTTGCCCTTATTATACTTTCTCCTTTTTAAATCTTCGGTATATTTGTAATCATCAGTGATAAAAATCCGTGTCTTTGTAAAGCCGATATAACGTTGTATATAACTTTATAACAAACTTCATCAATCATTAATTCAATGAAACTATATACTTTCATTTTTTGTCTTTTATTTCTAAATCTTCATGCACAAGAAAAGAAGGTTCAGGAAAACATTTATCAAATTGATGCAATTGTCAAAAAAATAGCTGCAAAAGACATTATTGTTTGGGGGAGAAATGAGCGCAACAATTATTTCATTAAAGATTCTCTATTCAATAAACTAATAGAGATTGCTGACGACACTAAATTAATTTCATTATGCCAAAACAACAATGGAAATGTTAGGCACTATGCATTCAATGCGCTGGCTGAAAAATCAAATGAAAATTGTTTTAGAATTGTCTTAGAAAATTTGAAAGACACTACAACTATCCGCGAAAGATGGGGATGTGTTGTAGGAAAAGTGTATGTCACTGACTTTTGGATTTTTTTAATTTCCGGGAACGCTTGGAAAAGTAACTACAAACTAAATGAAGTACAACAAAAAAGGCTTGACAGTCTATTAATTAGTGATAAATCTATTAAGCTAGGATCAAGATTAAATGCCATTGCAGAACTTAAAACTTCTCCTGAAAATTACCAAACGATCAAATCATTAGTCATAAAGGAGAAAAGTGGTGTTGCTTTAAGTTTACTGGCAGCATACCAAAAACCTGAAGACATCAAACTAATAGCTTCTTTTTTCAATAAAAAAGGCTATCAAAGCAGTTTTCTATCTGCTGTGGAAAAATTTCCTGATGTTTCTTTTTACAATTCAGTTTTAAAATGTGTCACTATTCAAAAAAAGAAAAATATATACGACTCTACTGTTGCTTGGATTTATATCTGCAAAGCATTATCTAAGTACCCAACACAAGAGACAACTGCTTTGTTTGAAAAAATGATGGAAGAAAAAGACAACTATACAAAAGAGACTTTAACAAAAAGTATTTATTTGGCTATCACAAAAAATCCCAACCCCATTTTTGACCCAATTAAAGCAAAAATAAATATAACTGATGAAGAGCTTGAAGAAATAAAAATGCTAAACGAGTTATATAATTACTAAAAAACACTGCTTATATAACGCCAAGATGCCAGACGTAATTTTATGAACCGACTGAAAAAAAATATAGTGTTTTTGTTTTTTCTGGGAATATATTTTACCAATACCGTTTTGGCACAAAATACTCCCCAAAAAAACACCTATCCTAAAACCTGCCAAGAAGCAGTAGCTGAAGTAATTAAAATTATGCATGAGAAGGATAAACATTTATTTCGGGATTGTCCAAAATTTGAGGTTAGAAAATTTGCCCACATAATCCACGACAGCCACTTAATAAACTACAGCGACAGTGACCTTCTAACATCATGTGCAAAAAGCATTGGAACAAAATATGTCCATCCCGAAGACGTAACAAATGTTATATTAGCCGGAGTTTGGGACAAACTTAATAGTGATTTAGAACTGGTCGATTTTGAAAAGGTAGTACCTGAACATTATTTTAATGCAATCTCAACAGTAATCGAAAAAGGCAAAGGCAACAGGTCAGGTTATCTAGCTTCTTTACCATATTGGGTTTATCATGCCAATTATTATCAATACAGCATTGATAGCATTAGGGATAATAAATTATTAAATATTGCCAAAAAAATGGTTTTGAAAAAAAACCAAACCTCTTATTTAGGACTATTATACTTATCACAGTTTGGCTCGGATTTAGATGAAAACACAAGACTGATTCAACCTTACTACTTAAATACAACTGACTATTTTACTTTCCCCTCTTATGAGTACACTTATAATCAAAAATCGTTGCTAAAGAAAAGCGATGAATTAATTGGCGTCAATTACGTTTTTAAGAAAACGTCCTATAAGGATTTCGCTTTAAAATGTTATGAGATTATTTATAATAAAACGTTTACTACTTCAAATGATTATGAAGCGTTTTTAAAATATTGTAACACTAATTATTTGGCGAAATGGAAATTTTTAAAAACTTTGTCCTTAGAAGATTATGAATCCTTACTCAATGAGCCAAGAAAATTACTAGAAATTTTAACTTTAACAAATAAATATTATTTCAGAGAAAGTTCAACTCATAACTTAATAATGAGTTCAGACTCGGTTGATGATTTAATTAATATAATCGAAAGTAAAAACCCAATCAGTTTAAAATACCCCTATCATAAAAAACTAGAGGAATACAATTACTTAGAAACGAACGTTTCTTACAAACCTATAAATGCTCTTAAAATGATTGCGGAAAGGTTAACCATGGAAGAACTATTTGCTATTATGGATCCCAAATCAATCGAATTTTATAACAACACCTATAAAACAGACGATACATCAGATTATAAATACCTGATTAGTTTTCTCATAGCCTCCCAGTATGAACGATTGCTAAAGCATCCGGATAAAGAAAGGGTTTTCAAAACTTGTTATTATTATTGGGAAAACGAGCATGTATCTTGGCCCTTCAAATATTTTCTCACTGATTTATTGATACAAATTGACAACAAAAAAGCGTTGAGTATTTTTAAAGAAGACTTTAAAACAAAACCAACTGATGGCTCATTTACAAGACAAGCGATATTAAGTTCAATTATTGAATATGACTTCCAAAATAATTCAAAATTTATAGAAGACTGGTATTGGGTTATTCACGACACACGTTTTAACTACGATCCGGCAGAGCAGGATCAGATATTAAAACTTTTAAAAGAAAAAGATTCCGCTACTTTGAATCTTTATAACAAGATTACAAATGATGTTAGATTTAAAAAATAAAAATTCCCGCCAAAAGCGGGATTCAATATTTACAAACCAAACCTATTAAAGCTCCAAAGCCTTCTTAGGATTATTGTCCATTGAAAGTTCCATTGGGTTTTCTAATGCCTGTGTTCGCATTTCTTCTCCTAAGCAAGGTTTTTTCTTCTTATCTTTTCGGTACCTTTGTAAACGTAAGCAGCAACAAAAGCCACGGGCAGAAAGCCCCGAAAGCTTATGCGCCGGCTTAAAAAACCTAAACTGAAAATATGACAAAGAAAAAATACAAACCGGAATCCTTTCTGCCTGCAAAAATGGACACCTTATCCAAGAAAGAGATTGAAGAAATTGCCCTTAAAATTATTGCCAGTTTAGATTTCAAGTCTAAAAAACAAATGCAACTTTTAAATTCTATTCCTTTCAATACCACTACTTTTCGCAGGGACTTAAAAGATAAATTTGAAAGCCTGGAAAGTCTCGAAAACGAAAAACAACATTTAAGGAATGAGCTCTTTGTGGTGGATCAGGAAATCATCTCAAAAAATTATAAAAGCCAATTCCGATTCAAACATTTTCTGTCGGACAAACAAATCGACGTTACCTCAAACCGACAGCTCAAAGAGTTAATCCGCGAATATAAAAAACTGAAAAGCCAAACCGGCTCATAGCAGCAATAAAAAAATCCCGCCTAAAAGACGGGATTTTCTATTTATCAAGAGATTGCTTCGTTACCTCGCAATGACTATAATTCCAAAGCCTTCTTAGGATTGTTGTCCATCAAGATTTCCATTGGGTTTTCCAACGCTTCTTTTACCGCTACTAAGAATCCTACAGACTCACGTCCGTCGATGATTCTGTGGTCGTACGATAAGGCTACGAACATTACCGGAGCGATAACGATCTGACCGTTTTTAACGATCGCTCTGTCTACCACATTGTGCATTCCAAGAATACCAGACTGTGGAGGGTTGATAATTGGTGTAGACAACATAGAACCGAAAACACCACCGTTTGAAATGGTGAACGTTCCGCCTGTCATTTCGTCAACGGTGATTTGACCGTCACGGGCACGGATAGCCAAACGTTTGATTTCCGCTTCCACACCTCTGAACGTTAAGTTCTCTGCGTTACGCACTACCGGTACCATCAAGCCTTTAGGACCTGAAACCGCTACCGAAATATCACAGAAATCGTAAGAGATTTTCTCCTGACCGTCGATCATGGAGTTTACGTCCGGATACAATTGTAACGCGCGGGTTACCGCTTTGGTGAAGAACGACATGAAACCTAAGCCTAAACCGTGTTTCGCTTTGAACTCTTCTTTATATTGGTCACGAATCGCGTAAATCGCGCTCATGTCTACTTCGTTGAATGTCGTCAACATTGCCGTTTCGTTTTTCGCCGCTACCAAACGCTCTGCTACTTTACGACGCAACATCGATAATTTTGATCTTTCAGAACCTCTTGAACCACCTGTTGGCGTTCCCATAGAAGCTGTAGCGTTTACCGCGTCTTCTTTAGTGATTCTTCCGCCTTTTCCTGTTCCTGTGATATCGGAAGGCTGAATGCTTTTTTCGTCTAATATTTTTCTTGCTGCCGGCGACGGTGCGCTGGTGGCATATGTTGTAGCAGCCGGAGCCGGAGCTGCTTTTACTGCTTCTGCTTTTGGAGCCTCAGCTACTTTTTCCGCTACTGCTGCTGCACCACCTTCCGGTCTTGCGGCATCGGTATCGATTAAACAAACTACTGCACCTACTGCTACCGTGTCACCTTCTTCTGCTTTAAGGGTGATAACCCCGCTCATTTCCGCTGGTAACTCCAAAGTAGCTTTATCAGAATCAACCTCAGCAATTGCCTGATCTTTTTCTACATAATCTCCGTCTTTTACTAACCAAGTAGCAATTTCTACTTCTTTGATCGATTCTCCCGGTGAAGGGACTTTCATTTCTAAAATCATCTTTTATATAATTTTATAGGTGTTGTTATTTATAGAATTCTCAAAAATACAATTTTTATTGGAATAAGGTTTTATCAAAAACCATCGCAATGGCAGAGGCATGACGTTTCTTAGAACGTACATAACTTCCAGCTGCCGGCGCACTGTATGCTTTCGGTGAAGCCACTCTGAATTTCACTTCGTGGAAGTTCATCAGCATATAGCCGTAAGCTCCCATGTTTCTTGGCTCTTCCTGTGCCCAAACGAAATCGTCCGCGTTCGGATATTGCGCGATGATGGCTTTCATCTGCTCGATCGGTAACGGGAACAATTGCTCCAAACGTACCAAGGCTACATCGGTTCTGCCGTTTGCTTCTCTTTCCGCTTTTAAGTCGTAGTAGAATTTACCGGTACAGAACACCAACGTTTTAACATCGGCTTTATTTACGTTTGCATCGTCGATCACTTCCTGGAACTGTCCGTTCGCGAATTCCTCCACAGAAGAAACTGCTTCCGGGTGACGCAACAAACTCTTCGGTGTAAATACCACAAGCGGTTTACGGAATTTGGTCACCAACTGTCTTCTTAACAAATGGAAGAAGTTTGCCGGCGTGGTACAATCCGCTACATACATATTGTGGTTCGCACACAACTGAAGGAAACGCTCCATACGTGCTGATGAGTGTTCTGCTCCCTGGTTTTCATACCCGTGTGGCAACAACATCACCAAGCCGTTCTGGTTGTTCCATTTATCTTCTGCTGCGGAAATGTACTGGTCGATCATGATCTGCGCTCCGTTTCCGAAGTCTCCAAACTGTGCTTCCCAAATGGTTAAGGCATTCGGATTTGCTAAGGCATATCCGTATTCAAAACCTAAAACCCCGTACTCGGAAAGGTGCGAATTGTACACCGAGAAGTTTCCTTTTTTGTTCGGGATGTGGTTTAATAAGATTACTTCTTCTTCGGAATCTTCTACTTTCACTACCGCGTGACGGTGTGAGAAGGTTCCGCGCTCTACGTCCTGTCCGGAAATACGAACATCGTACCCTTCCGTCAATAAGGAACCGTAAGCTAACATCTCGCCCATCGCCCAATCCAATTTGTCCGTTTCGAAGAACATGGTTTTTCGGTCGGAAATCAGTTTGGTGATTTTGCTGATGAATTTTTTATCCGATGGCAGTTCCGTTACGGTTTTCGCCACATCGGTCAATACTTTCTTGTCTACTTTAGTTTCGAACTTCTGAAGCATCACATCTGCCTGTACCTGCTCAAATCCTTTCCACTCGTCCTGCATGAACGGGGTGATTACCGTCAAATCTTTTTTACGGGAAGCTTCAAGGCTCTCTTCCAATCTGGTTTTGTACTCCGCTTCCAAAGAAGTAACATAAGTACCATCAATAGTTCCCTCTGCTTTTAATGCATCTGCATAAAGGTCTCTTGCATTTTGATGCTTGGAAATGGCTTTGTATAATTTTGGCTGGGTGAAACGAGGCTCATCTCCTTCGTTGTGCCCGTATTTTCTGTATCCTAACAAATCGATGAACACATCACTTCCGAATTCCATGCGGTATTCCAAAGCGAACAACATCGCGTGTACCACAGCTTCCGCATCGTCTGCATTTACGTGAAGTACCGGCGATAAGGTTACTTTCGCGATATCCGTACAATACGTTGAGGAACGTGCATCAAGATAATTCGTGGTAAATCCAACCTGGTTGTTCAATACGATGTGAATGGTTCCGCTGGTTTTGTATCCGTCAAGCTTCGCCATCTGGATGATTTCGTACACAATTCCCTGTCCGGCTACGGCAGCGTCTCCGTGAACAGCAATTGGTAATACTTTGGATGGGTTCTCAGCGTAATATTTGTCTTGTTTTGCTCTTGTGATTCCTTCAATTACAGCTCCAACCGTTTCAAGGTGCGAAGGGTTCGGCGCTAAATTGATGTTGATTTTTTTACCGTTTTGAGTAGTACGGTCTGCGGTTAACCCTAAGTGGTATTTTACGTCTCCGTCGAACAGTGCGTCATCGTCGTAATCTTTTCCGTCAAATTCAGAGAAGATGTCCTGCGTCGGTTTTCCGAAAACATTCGCCAATACGTTCAAACGGCCACGGTGTGCCATACCCATTACGAACTGCTCCACGCCTTTATCGGCTGCTGCTTCGATTAAAGCATCTAAAGCAGGGATGGCAGACTCTATTCCTTCCAGAGAGAAACGTTTCTGTCCAACATATTTAGTATGAAGGAAGTTCTCGAAAGAAACTGCTTCGTTTAATTTAGCAAGGATTCTTTTCTTCTGGTCTGCATTGAAATTCGGCAGGTTATCGTTGATATCTAAACGGCGTTGGATCCATTCCACTACTTTCGGTTCACGGATGTACATGTACTCCACCCCGATAGACTCGCAATATACTTTGTTCAGGTGGTTCAGGATGTCCTGAAGTGAACAAGGGTTTAAGTTTACAATGCGCGCGGCATCAAAAACCGTATTTAAATCCGCCGCTGACAAACCGAAGTTTTCGATAGCCAAATCCGGGGCATATGTTCTTCTGTCACGAACCGGGTTGGTTTTGGTAAACAGGTGACCGCGGGTTCTGTAACCGTCGATCAGTTTCAAAACGTTGAATTCTTTCTGTAATTTTTCGGAATCTCCGGAAACCTTCATTTGCCCGTTGGACATGTGTGTAAGCTGTTCCACAGGGCCTTCACCAAATTCATTGGCGAAATCAAACCCCTGGAAAAAACTCCTCCAACTTGGCTCTACGCTATCCGGATTTTGTAAATATTGATCGTATAAATCGGCAAAAAATGCCGTGTGTGCTGCGTTTAAAAAGGAAAACCTATCCATAATACGGTCGAATGACGATTTTGGGTTAAAAAATTTTCCGCAAAAGTACAATACTTTATAATAATCTTCTAATGTTTTTCATACTTTTATATCATAAATTCTTCTTAATGATGAACTTGAAAACAAACATCAGTAAATTTTTAACATTCTTTCTCGCTACCTTTCTTTTTTTAACAGCTACCAGTACGATAAAAGCACAGGATAGTGACGAAACACCTCAAAAAAAAGATTTTTGGGAGAACGTTCGTTTCGGTGGTGGTTTTGGCTTAAGTGTGAGCAACCGTTATTCCAACATTATGGTTTCCCCGATAGCGATTTACCAGGTAAATGACTACTACGCGACCGGTGTAGGTTTACAATACAGCTATGCACGCGACAAAGAATATTTTAATTCCAACATATACGGGGTCAGTCTATTACAAATCTTCAACCCTGTCCCGGAAGTACAGCTTTCTGCCGAACTCGAACAACTTCGGGTGAACAATACTTACACCACCTTCGATCCGGACATTAAGGATGAATTCTGGAACACTGCTTTGTTTTTAGGAGCCGGTTATCAGACCAACAATGTAACGGTTGGCGTGCGATTCAATGTGCTGTACAGCGAAAAGAATTATGTTTACAGTCAGGCCTGGATGCCTTTTGTACGCGTTTATTTCTAAAGAAAAACAGCCCGAAATACAAAAAGAAACTGAATTTTAAAGGCGGTTACGGAACCACACTTTCTGCCATTCGCGTTTTAAAATAAGGAAAGTAACCTGTTCGGATAAATCGACTAAATCGGAACCGTCGAGTTTTTTCACCTGTTCTTCCGAAACATCGATGATGTAGAGCAAATTGAGGTATTCGGCAAATTTGTACTGGATCAGACGATAGACTTTTTCATGGAGCTGCAATTTCAGATCAATAGGTGAAACATCGGTGGGAAAATCCATGCTCTCGTTGGCAAAGGTAAAATCCTTGTTGATCTGTTCCACCAATTTTACATACAACTCCTCTTTCTGGGCTTCAGAAAGTAAAAGATCGGTATTTAAAGGAGTTACATACATATAGCTTATACTTTTCGGCCCATCAGGTTTTCCCCGAAAGTTCTTAAAACGTCTTTTTTATTGGCTTCGATCTGCATTTTGTCAAGCATTTCAAAAGCTTTGAAGGTATAGTCTTTGATCGCTTCCTGCGTGGCCTCACTTGCGCCCGTCTGGTTGAAAAGCGTTTTTACCTTTTCAATTTTATCGGTGTTATCGCTCGGCTGAATCGAAAACAACTGTTTCAACTGTTCTTTTCCGTCGGGATTGGCAAATTCAATCGCCTTAAGATAAAGATACGTTTTTTTGTTTTCAATGATGTCGCCCCCCACCTGTTTTCCGAACGTCAGCGGATCGCCAAACGCATCCAGATAATCGTCCTGCAATTGGAACGCAATCCCAAGGTTCAGACCGAAATCGTAAATCAGGTTCGCGTTTTCTTCCGAAGTTTCCGCTACGATGGCGCCCATTTTCATGGCAGCACCCACTAAAACTGCGGTTTTGTATTCGATCATTTTCAGGTATTCCGGTATGGTAACATCATCGCGGTTTTCAAAATCCACATCCCATTGCTGGCCTTCGCAAACTTCCAGGGCCGTTTTACTGAAGAGTTTTGCCAAATCCCTGAAAACCGCCGGTTCGTATTGTTCGAAGTATTGGTACGCCAAAATCAGCATGGCATCGCCCGATAAAATCCCGGTATTGATATCCCATTTCTCATGCACCGTTTCATGCCCGCGACGCAAAGGCGCATCGTCCATGATGTCGTCATGAATCAGAGAAAAATTGTGGAACACTTCCACGGCTGTTGCTGCTGCCAATGCTTTTTTGTACTCAGAATTAAAAACTTCCGAAGCCATTAACGTTAAAACGGGACGAATACGCTTGCCGCCCAACGACAAAATGTACTGAATGGGCTCGTATAAATTTTTAGGTTCACGTTCGATGGAAATGGCGGAAAAATGCTCGGTAATAAAGGCCTGATACTGCGAAATGGAATGCATACAACAAATTTTCCGCTAAAGTACTTCAAATTAAACAGTTTTTCAAATGTTAATTTTTTTATAAAAACTTGGAAACTTTTTTAGTATCCAAAGTTTCCTGATTACATTTGCCCTGTAATTTAACAGCAACTAAAATGACTTTATTCTTCATAACCTTATTATTCATCACCTTACTAACCGTTTGGTTTTTAAACACTAAAGCTTTCGGAACGGCTCCAAAAGGCGTTCGTCTGGAAACCATAAAAGCATCGCCTAACTACCGAAACGGCGCTTTTCAGAACCTAAGCCCGACACCCAGTCTTACGGAGGATGCTACGTTTTATTCCGTGATGAAAGAATTTATGTTTGCTAAAAAAGAACGCAAGCAGCCCACGGAGGAAATCCCGGTGATCAAAACCAACCTTCATACACTGGATCCTCAAAAAGATACCATGATCTGGTTTGGCCATTCTTCGTATTTCATGCAATTGGACGGGAAAAAATTCCTGGTCGATCCGGTTTTGAGCCCGAACGCTTCCCCGGTTTCGTTTACTACCAAAGCCTTTAAAGGAACCAACCAGTATACCGTTGAAGACCTTCCGGCTATCGATTACTTGTTCATCACTCACGATCACTGGGATCATCTTGATTATAAAACGGTTAGCCAACTTCAGCCTAAAATTAAAAAAGTAATCTGTGGTTTAGGTACCGGAGCGCATTTGGAACGCTGGGGCTTCACTTCGGAACAAATCATTGAAAAAGACTGGCACGAGACGTTTGCTTTAGAAGAAGGCTTCACAGTGACTACAGTTTCGGCACGCCATTTTTCCGGCCGCGGTTTAAAACGCAATCAGTCGTTGTGGTTGTCTTTCGCCCTGAAAACACCTTCCATGAATGTATTTATTGGTGGTGACAGCGGTTACGATAGTCATTTCGCTAAAGCAGGAACCGAACTTGGCCCTTTCGATTTGGTTATTTTGGAAAATGGGCAGTATGACAAAAGCTGGAAACACATCCACATGATGCCCGAGGAAGTGATCAAAGCCACACAGGAATTGAAAGCTACGAAGTTATTCCCGGTGCATTCGGCAAAATTTGCCTTAGCCAACCATGAATGGGACGAACCGTTAAAACGCATTTCGCAATTAAGCCAAGAGACTGACATTCAACTGGTAACCCCAAGAATTGGAGAAATCACGTACCTGAAAGCCAATCAGAATTTTCCAAAATGGTGGGAGTTTACCAATTAATGGAACTATACAAAGCAAAACCCTTTTTAAACCCAATGTTTACAACACTTAACCTCAATGTTAAATAAATGTGAAAACTAAGGAAACTATTTTTGTGTTAAAAGTTTCCGTGATAAATTTGCATCACAATTCTGAATTTTTTGAACTCAAAAACGGTTTGATCAGCAAACGCTTCTA
The DNA here is from genome assembly GCF_053764385.1 of Flavobacterium pedocola. Classification (NCBI taxonomy): domain Bacteria; kingdom Pseudomonadati; phylum Bacteroidota; class Flavobacteriia; order Flavobacteriales; family Flavobacteriaceae; genus Flavobacterium; species Flavobacterium pedocola. Next base: position 273,933 of record NZ_JBSNCR010000003.1, read on the forward strand.
AATAATTTTACAGACTATGAAAGAGAAAATCACGTCCAAAGCCAGAGAAATGTTTTTAAAACTGGGTTTTAAAAGCGTGACTATGGACGACATTGCCGGAGAAATGTGTATCTCCAAAAAAACCATCTACAAATATTTCTGCAACAAAGAAATTTTAGTGGAGGAAACTACTGAAAGAATCCATAACGATGTTAACGAGAAAATCAACATCATCACCGAAAAAGGTTTCAACGCCATTGAAGAAAATTTTGAAATCCAGAAAATGTTCAAAGAGATGTTTAAATCGTATGACACCTCCCCAGTGTATCAGTTGAAAAAACATTACCCGTCGATTTTTGTCAAAATTCACGAAAAAAGCATCGAATTCTGCAGCGACAATTTCAGAAAGAATATTGAAAAAGGAATTCGCGAAGGTTTATACCGTGCAGATCTCGATATCAAAACCGCCGTTGAGTTTTACTACACCCTGATCTTCAGCATCAACGAAAACACCATGTCGGAAAGAGAAGCACAGGAACTGGAACTTAAAGCATTGGAATACCACACCCGCGCACTTGCTACGCCGAAAGGAATAGAAGAACTTGAAATACACTTACAAAATCCCAATCTATAACATGAGAAACATATTCATCACAACACTGATAGCCTTAGCCTTTTCAGCACAGGCACAGGACGTCAAAGAACTTACGTTAAAAGACGCACTTACCTATGCGCTTGAAAATAAAGCCGAAGCCAAAAAAGCAAAACTAAACGTAGAGAACAGTAACCATCAGATCGCTGAAGTACGCGCCATGGCCTTACCACAGGTTACGCTTAACGGAGGAATTACCAACAACCCCATCATCCAGCAAACCGCTTTTACCATTGGGGATGAAACCATGGTAGTGGAATTGGGACAGAAATGGAGCAGCATCGCCTCGGTAAACGTAACCCAAAACCTTTTCAACCAATCTGTTTTTACAGGTTTACGTGCCGCAAAAAGCACCCGTGAATTTTACAGTATCAACCAACAGTTAACCGAAGAGCAGGTTATCGAAAAAGTCTCTTCGAGTTATTATCAGGTTTATGTTTACGAGCAAAAACTGGCCATCGTGGAAAACAACTTAGCCAGCACCAAAAAAGTCCGCGACATCATCAAAGGACAGTTTGATAACGGTTTGGCCAAAAAAGTCGATTTGGATCGTATTTCAGTGAAAGTCAGCAACATTGAGGCAACCCGTCAGCAATTGCAGAATGCGGTGGAACTTCAAAAAAACACTTTGAAATTTTTAATCGGTATGCCGATGGATCAGCAGATCAAATTACCGGCCAATGTTATAGAAGTAACTGCTGAAGCCTTCACGGACAAAGCCGATACAAGTAACAGAACCGAAATGGCTTTACTGAAAAAACAGGAGCAGTTGCTTACCTTCCAGAAGAAAGCTTATCAGGCGGAATATTACCCTAACCTGTATTTAAGCGGCAACTTCGGTTATCAGGGCTTTGGAGACAAATTCCCTTGGGGCGCCACTTTTTCGGAAGACAAGGTTTTCTGGAGTGATTTCGCTTCGGTTTCCCTAAACTTAAGAATTCCGGTTTTCACAGGTTTCGGCACACGTTCCAGAGTTCGTCAGGCAGAAGTAAGCCTTAAGAAAATTGAAGAAGACATCAAGGACACCGAACTGGCTTTGAATTACAGTTTTGAAAATGCCAAAACCCAGATGAACAACAGCATCATCAACATCAAAACCCAAAAAGAAAACGCAGATTTAGCGAAAACCGTTTTGGAAAACACCAAAAACAATTACATCAACGGTCTGGCTTCGTTAACCGAACTTTTAGACGCTGAAAACGCCTTATCGGAAGCCCAGAACAATTACACTACTGCACAATTGGAATACAAACTGGCAGAAATACAAATCATCAAATCGAAAGGAGCTTTAAAAAATCTAATAAACTAATCACCCATGAATAAGAAAATAATCACCGGAGTAATCGTATTGGCCTCACTAGGATTAATAGGATTCATATTAAGCAAAAACAAAGCCAGCAACGAAGCCAAAACAGCCGTAGTGGCTGAAAACAACGCTAGTGTTGTGGTAAAAATCGATACCGTAAAAACCGAAGCCGTAAACCAGGATTTCGTAGCCAACGGTACGTTTGCCCCGGCTCAGGAATTGAATTTCGCAGCTGAAAAATCAGGTAAAGTAATCAGTGTACTGGTAAAAGAAGGCGACCGTGTAAGCAAAGGACAAACCCTTGCTGTGGTTCGTGGCGATGTCATCAACGTAGAAGCCCAAACCGCTAACGCCAATTATCAGAACGCCTTAAGCGATTACAACCGATTTGAAAGCGCTTACAAAACCGGCGGCGTTACCAAACAGCAGTTGGATCAGGCAAGAATCTACATGATCAATGCCAAATCAAGACTTACACAAGCCAACATCAATGTGGGCGACACAAGAATCAAAGCGCCTTTCAGCGGGATCATCAACAAAAAATACATTGAAGTGGGAACCATCCTAAGCGGTATGCCACCCACACAAATGTTCGAAATCGTAGACGTTTCCAAACTGAAATTAAAAGTAACGGTTAACGAAAACCAGGTGAGCAGCTTAAAAGTGGGCAGTCCGGTTAACGTAACAGCAACGGTTTTCCCTGATAAAACTTTCAACGGAAAAATCACTTTTATTGCTCCGAAAGCCGATGCCAGTTTAAACTTCGCCGTGGAAATTGAAATCGCCAACAACCCATCCGGAGATTTGAAAGCCGGAATGTACGGTACCGCGAATTTCGTTCCGACCACAACCGACAAAACACCGCTTATGATTGTACCGAGAACGGCTTTCGTAGGAAGTGTGAGCGCCAATGAAATTTTCGTACTGGAAAAAGACGGCAGTGCAAAACTGAAAAAAGTAACCGCCGGAAGAATCTTCGGAGAGCAGGTTGAAATCTTAGGAGGATTGTCCAACGGGGAAATCATCATCACCAGCGGACAGATCAACCTGACTGACGGAACCAAAGTGACGGTATTAAAATAATTTAGAAACAAGAAGCAAGAAACAAGAGTTAAACTGCCTACAAAAGTTACTCTTGGCTCTTGACTCTTGGCTCTCAAAGAATAAGACACATATGAAAATAGCAGAAATATCCATTAAACGTCCGTCGCTGGTAGTCGTACTCTTTACGATCCTTACCCTTGGAGGTTTGTTCAGTTACAGTCTTTTAGGCTACGAATTGATCCCGAAATTCGAACAGAACGTAATCAGTATCGCTACTGTATATCCCGGTGCTTCCCCAGGTGAGGTGGAAAATACCGTGACCAAAAAAATTGAGGATGCGATTTCCTCGATGGAAAACATCAAAAAAATCGAATCCAAATCCTATGAAAGTTTATCGACCATTGCGGTACAGCTTACCAGTGATGCCGATGCCGATGTGGCCTTAAACGACGCTCAACGAAAAGTAAATGCCGTTTTAGGGGATTTACCCGATGATGTAAAACAACCGTCTTTAAGTAAATTCTCCTTGAGCGACTTACCGATCATGACCATCGGGGCAAACGCTAAAATGGAAGAGGCTGAATTTTTCGACTTAATCGATAAAAAAATCAAACCGATTTTGTCCCGTGTAAACGGTGTGGCACAGATCAACCTTGTAGGAGGCTCGGAAAGAGAAATCCAGGTGAACATGGATGCCGACAAAATGAAAGGTTTCGGATTATCCGTTCCGCAGGTGCAACAGGCTGTTTTGGCCTCTAACCTTGACTTCCCAACGGGAAACATTCAAACGCGCGAACAGAAAATCTTAATCCGTTTAGCCGGAAAATATAAAACGGTAGAAGAATTGCGCAATCTGGTAATCGCCAGTGCCAATGGATCCCAGGTACGTTTAGGCGATGTCGCCGATGTGCAGGATGCTCAAAAAACCGCGGAAAAAATTGCCCGTGTAGACCAGAAAAACGCAATCATCCTTCAGATTATCAAACAATCCGATGCCAATGCCGTAGAGGTAAGTGAGCACGTTCAAGTATTGTTGGAGCAGTTGAAAAAAGATTATGCGAAAGACCATTTGGAACTGAATATCGCCAACGACAGTTCGGTATTTACCTTACAGGCTGCGGATTCCGTAATCCACGATTTGATCTTAGCCGTATTATTGGTGGCTTTGGTAATGTTGTTCTTCTTACACAGTGTGCGTAACTCGTTAATCGTAATGGTTTCCATTCCGGCGTCGTTGATTGCCACCTTCATCGGATTCGTACTGATGGGCTATACCTTAAACTTAATGAGCTTATTAGGCCTTTCATTAGTGGTAGGTATCCTGGTGGATGACGCGATTGTGGTCCTCGAGAACATCTACAGGCACATGGAAATGGGTAAAAACCGTGTCCGTGCCGCCTACGATGCAACAGCTGAAATCGGTGGTACCGTAACGTCGATCACCTTGGTAATCGTGGTGGTATTCCTTCCGATTGCGATGAGTACCGGGTTGGTGTCCAACATTATTACCCAGTTCTGTGTGACCGTAGTAATTTCCACCCTTTTGTCCCTAGTGTCCTCCTTTACCATCGTGCCTTGGTTGTCTTCCCGTTTCGGAAAACTGGAGCACATTGAAGGAAAAAACCTGTTCGGAAGAATCATTTTGGCTTTCGAGGCCGGATTGACCCGTTTCACGAATTTTATCAGCGGATTGTTGGAATGGTCGTTAGCAACTACTTTCAGAAAAGTTGGAATTATCGTTGGAATTACCATATTGTTTTTTGCAACGCCTATGATAATGATGGGCGGCGGTTATGTTGGAGGGGAATTCTTTGCCCGTTCCGATGCCGGAGAATTTTTAGTGCAGATTGAAATGCCGAAAGACGCTTCTCTGGAACAAACCAACTTCATGACCCAAAAAGCAGAAGCTTTCCTTAAAAAACAGGAAGATGTAACCAGTCTGATCACTACAGTAGGACAAACCTCTGAAGGATTTTCCGGAACACAGGCTACCGCTTACAAATCGGAAATCCGTGTAAAAATGGTGGATCAGGACGAGCGTGAAGACGATTCTTATGTATATGCGGCCAAAATCAAACGTATGTTACAAAAAGAATTGGTGGGCGCTAAAATCAGAACGGTTGGTATGAGTATCATGGGTACTGCGGAAGAAGCTCCGTTGGCCTTAGTGGTAACCGGAACCAGTTTAGACAGCGCAATGGTATTTGCCAAAGCAGCCGAAAAAGAATTGTACACCATTGCCGGAGCCTCTGAAATACGTTTATCGGTAGAAACCGGAAACCCGGAAATCAACGTAAAAGTAGACCGTGATAAAATGGCGGCACTTGGCTTGAACCTTCAAACGGTGGGAATGACCATGCAGACCGGCTTCAGCGGAAATACAGACAGCAAATTCCGTGATGGAGAATACGAATACGACATCAACTTAAAATACAACGATTTCAACCGTAAAAATATTGACGATGTAAACAACCTGACCTTTACCAACGCTGTGGGGCAACAAATCAAATTATCCCAGTTCGCAGAAGTGAAAGAAGGTTCAGGACCGAGCCAATTGGAGCGTCGTGACAGAACGGCGTCCGTAACGATCAAAGCACAAACCGTGGGACGTCCCGGAGGTAGTGTGGCAGCAGACTGGCAGGCGAAATTTGAAAAAATTCACAAACCAACCGGTGTCAACTACGTTTGGGGCGGGGATATGGAAAACCAGACGGAAGGTTTCGGTACTTTAGGATTTGCATTATTAGCGGCGATTGTATTGGTATACTTAGTGATGGTTGCTTTATATGACAGTTATGTTCACCCGTTTGTGGTATTGTTTTCGGTACCGTTATCGCTTATCGGAGCCATGCTGATCCTTGGATTGACGAACAATTCCCTGAACATCTTTACCATATTAGGTATTATCATGTTGATCGGATTGGTGTGTAAGAACGCGATTATGTTAGTAGACTTTACCAATCAACGTAGAGCGGCTGGTGAAACGGTGCATACGGCATTGATTCAGGCGAACCACGCTCGTTTACGCCCTATCCTGATGACCACAATCGCGATGGTGTTTGGTATGTTACCGATTGCCTTAGCTTCCGGAGCGGGTGCAGAATGGAAAAATGGCTTGGCTTGGGTAATCATCGGAGGATTGATTTCTTCCTTGTTCCTTACTCTTGTCGTAGTACCGGTTATTTATGATGTGATGGACAGAATCGTACATAAATTCACCAAAGGGGAAACCAAAGATTATGCGGCTTTAATGACAGAAGAATATGTGGCGAATGAAATCAGTGAAGACGGTTTCACCCCAACCCATAAAATGTAATGATTAGTTAATTTAATTTGTGAAAAGGCCGCTGCTGTTTTGTAGCGGTTTTTTTATATTTTTGAATTAAACTAAAAATCATTTTCATGAAAAAACTTATTTATTTAATCGCTTTAATTGGTCTAACCGGATGCAATTCTGATTCTTATGAAAACCAGTCTGCAGTAAAAAATGCGGAAAAACAAAATGCAACACTGAAAGGAGGAGGCACAAAACCTACTTGTCTTTTTGATTTTACAGTGACTGCCTCACAACATCCTACAATTGCCAACACTTCAGTTATTACATGGGATATAAGCAATGCTGTCTATAGTTCCAATACCTCTTCGTCTATCGAAATTCAGCCCTTGGATTATTGCGGACTTGATGGTCAGGGATCCGGAACCTCACTCTCGGTAATCACATTCCCAGTAAATATATTTACCACTACCAGCCTTAATATCAATCATGTTCCTTTTCAGCGCAAATGTTATATGTGGCGTTTTATAAATCAGGGGCGTATGGAAAACGGTCAAAGCTGCTATACTGCTACAGATTGGGAATATTTCAGCTTATACTATTAAAACATTTCTCTTCTAAAAAACAAGAATGGCTGTCACTACTCTGTAACAGCCATTCCTCTTTAAAAACGGTGGTGTTTTAATCCTACAAACAGATTTAATCTTTTCTGCTTTACAGACCGTGATTAATTTCTGTGTGCCAACCCGTCTTTAGACCATTTTTTAACATCGGAGATTTTACTTTTCGTATAATCAACTTCTGCTAAATTATTGTTATTCCAGAAAAACCATTTTCCGGTTTTCATTCCGTCGGTATATTCTCCAATGGATTGTTTCGATCCGTCTTCGTTAAAAGCAACCCAACTTCCGTGCAATTTGCCATCTTTATAAAACCCTTCCTGTTTCACCTGACCGTTATCGTAATAATAGGTAGCTTTCACCGTCTTTCCGACAATCTCATATTTAGGTTCGATATTTTGTGCAAATAATACTCCTGAAAACAGTAACAATCCTGCAATTAAGTTCTTTTTCATAGCGCTTGTGTTTTAATAGGTTAGCAATTATAAAAACGAATTTACAATTATATTTTACACAAAAGAAACTTTTGCTTAACAATTTCGTAACATTGAGCAAAACTTAACACAATCAAGTATTTTCCTACAAATTTAAAATTACTTCCTTTATTAACCTTCTAAGTTTCAAACTCGGAAATAAAAACATAAATTTGCGACAAATTTTTTTTGAAATGTACAGAAGTCATACCTGTGGCCAATTGAACGCCGCAAACATAAATACAGAGGTTACTTTAGCCGGATGGGTGCAAAAATCACGCGACAAAGGATTCATGATCTGGGTGGATTTGCGTGACCGTTACGGGATTACCCAGTTAATCTTCGACGAAAGCCGTACCGATAAAGCCGTTTTTGAGTTAGCCAAAACCTTAGGCCGTGAATTCGTAATTCAGGTAAAAGGAAACGTAATCGAGCGCGAATCAAAAAACCCCAACATGGCGACCGGGGACATCGAAATTTTGGTTTCGGAACTGACCGTATTAAATGAAGCCATCACACCTCCGTTCACCATCGAAGACGAAACCGATGGCGGGGAAGACATCCGTATGAAATACCGTTACCTGGACATCAGAAGAAATCCGGTAAAGAACAGTTTGTTGTTCCGTCACAAAGTAACGCAGGAAGTACGCAACTATCTTTCAGCCAAAGATTTCTGCGAAGTAGAAACACCATATTTAATTAAATCCACGCCGGAAGGGGCTCGTGATTTCGTAGTGCCTTCGCGCATGAATCCGGGACAGTTTTACGCGTTACCGCAATCCCCGCAAACGTTCAAACAATTGTTGATGGTGGGCGGTATGGACAAATATTTCCAAATCGTAAAATGTTTCCGTGATGAGGATTTACGTGCGGACCGTCAGCCGGAATTCACACAGATTGACTGTGAAATGGCCTTTGTGGAACAAGAAGACATCTTAAACATCTTCGAAGGACTGACCAGACACTTATTAAAAGAGATAAAAGGGATCGAAGTAGACAAATTCCCAAGAATGACCTACGATCACGCCATGAAAACCTACGGGAACGACAAACCGGACATCCGTTTCGGAATGGAATTCGGTGAATTGAATGCCGTGGCTCAACATAAAGATTTTGGCGTATTTAATACTGCGGAATTGGTAGTCGGAATCGCGGTTCCGGGCGGAGCATCCTATACAAGAAAAGAAATCGATGCCTTAATCGACTGGGTAAAACGCCCACAGGTTGGAGCTTCAGGTATGGTCTACTGTAAATTGGAAGCAGACGGCAGCCTTAAATCTTCGGTAGACAAATTCTACGATCAGGACGATTTGAAAAAATGGGCGGAAGCTACCGGTGCCAAACAAGGTGATATCATTTTTGTATTGTCTGGACCGGCAAATAAAACCCGTTCACAATTAAGTGCGCTGCGTATGGAAGTGGCAACGCGTTTAGGTTTACGCAAACCGGACGAATTTGCTCCGTTATGGGTTGTAGATTTTCCGTTATTGGAATTCGACGAAGAAAGCGGACGTTACCATGCGATGCACCACCCCTTTACCTCACCGAAACCGGAAGACATCGACTTATTAGCAACCAATCCGGGTGCTGTAAGAGCCAATGCTTACGATATGGTGTTGAACGGAAACGAAATTGGAGGCGGATCGATCCGTATTCATGACAAAGAAACACAACAGCTGATGTTCAAATATTTAGGCTTTACCGATGAAGAAGCGAAAAACCAGTTCGGTTTCCTAATGGATGCTTTCCAGTTCGGAGCACCGCCGCATGGAGGTTTAGCCTTCGGATTAGACCGATTGGTAGCGATTTTAGGCGGCCAGGAAACCATTCGTGATTTCATCGCTTTCCCTAAAAACAACTCCGGAAGAGACGTAATGATTGATGCACCATCCGTGATCGACAACAAGCAGCTGGATGAACTATTCATAAAGCTAAACTTAAATTCTTAACGATAAAGCGGCCTGTTGGTCGCTTTTTTGTTTTTCTAATAAATAGTTAACTTTTGTTCGGACTTTTCAATACTTAAACATTTTTTTTGAAAATTTTTTACTAAAAACTTGTTTGGTTTAAAAAAAAGTCTATCTTTGGAATATTATTAATTTTTTTTTATTACAGAATGCGCACAGGCAAAGTAAAATTTTTCATTGAATCCAAAGGATATGGATTCATTACAGACGATGAAACAGGAAATGATATTTTCGTTCACGCAACAGGTTTAAAAGCTGAAGGCTTAAGCGAAGGAACAAAAGTTTCTTACGTTGAAGAAGAAGGAAGAAAAGGTAAGGTAGCTGCTCAGGTAGCTGTTATCGAAGATTAATATATATTTTTGATTACCTGAATGTACAAACCACTCCAAATCGGGGTGGTTTTTTTTATTAAGAACTTTCTGAAAACTCCTAACAACAAGGTGTTAATTATTTGTAATTAGTCTAAATATGTTTTAACTTTAAAAGAGTATAAACGCGAAATTCATCAAAAAATTACGTTGTGTATAAAATTAAGGAATGTATATTTGTGAATTCATTTTCTTTTAAGAGAGTAAAAACATGCAAACTAACCAAATCGACTACATTCCAATCATTATGCAGCTGCTTTTAGCTACAGGGTTTGTAGGTACTACAATAGTAATTTCGGGACTTTTGGGCCCAAAAAGACATTCCGCAAACAAAGACAAGAATTTCGAGTGCGGAATCGAGTCCGTAGGAAATGCACGTATTCCTTTTTCCGTTAAATACTTTTTAGTAGCCATCCTGTTCGTTCTTTTCGACGTGGAGGTGATTTTCATGTATCCCTGGGCGGTAAACTTCAAAGCGATGGGCTGGGAAGGATTAGCCAAAATGGGGATCTTCATGGGGCTTTTGGTCGTAGGGTTTTACTACGTGATCAAGAAGCGAGGTTTAGAATGGGAATAAAGGTAGTGTTCTAAATGCTGGATTTTGAATTAGACATAAACCTTAGTTCATCATTCAAGATTTAAAATTTAAAATATTAAAAATGAGCGATTCATCAAAATATACAATGGTAGACGCACCGGAAGGCTATGCCGGAGAAGGTTTTTTTGCTACCAAATTAAGCGACGTGGTAGGATTGGCGCGAGCGAATTCGTTATGGCCTTTACCTTTTGCGACTTCTTGCTGTGGTATCGAATTCATGGCAACCATGGCTTCCCACTATGACGTGGCGCGTTTCGGATCCGAGCGTATGAGTTTCTCTCCGCGTCAGGCCGATATGTTGCTGGTAATGGGAACCATCGCTAAAAAAATGGCCCCGATCTTACGTCAGGTTTACGAACAAATGTCTGAACCGAAATGGGTTATCGCTGTAGGTGCCTGTGCTTCTTCCGGAGGGGTTTTCGACACGTATTCCGTACTTCAGGGTATCGACAAAGTAATTCCGGTGGATGTATACGTACCGGGTTGCCCTCCAAGACCGGAACAAATCTTAGACGGTATCATGAAATTACAGGAAATTGTAAAAAGTGAATCAGTAAGAAGAAGAAGTTCCGACGAATACAAAGACTTATTAGGTTCTTATAACATCAAGTAAAATGGCTTTAGAAACCTCAGTAATCCAAAACAAACTGATTGAAAACTTCGGATTAAAAGTGTCCGATTTTGTTCAGATCCACGATATCTTAACCTTTGAAGTAGCACCGGATTCCATCCTGGAAATCATGCAGTTCTTAAAAGACGATGCTACGATGCGTTTTAACTTCCTAACCGACCTTTGCGGGATCCATTACCCGGATTATGACAAAGACCGCCAGTTTGCCGTGGTGTACCATTTGCACAATTGGGTGGACAATGTTCGTATCCGTATTAAATGTTACCTGAATGCAGATGCTCCGGAAATCGATTCGGTTACTCCTTTATACTTGGGAGCAAACTGGATGGAAAGAGAAACCTATGACTTTTTCGGTATCATCTTCAAAGGGCATCCACAGTTGAAACGTATTTTGAACATGGATGAAATGACCGTATTCCCGATGCGAAAAGAATTCCCGTTGGAAGACGGCGGAAGAACCGACAAAGACGATCGTTTCTTCGGAAGAACCAAACAAAATTGCTAATAGTAACCTGAAATAACAACCCAAATGTCAGATCTATTATTAACGCCGGAAGCCCGATTTGCCAAAGAAATCGAGAAAAGAAGAAACGAAGACGGAAGTGAACTTTCGGTTTTGAATCTTGGGCCAACGCACCCGGCTACCCACGGAATTTTCCAGAACATCCTTTTGATGGACGGAGAGCGTATCGTAGACGGCGAAGGAACCGTAGGCTACATTCACCGTGCCTTTGAAAAAATCGCTGAAAACAGACCTTTCTACCAAATCACCGTATTGACGGACCGTATGAACTATTGTTCGGCACCGATCAACAACATGTGCTGGTGGATGACCCTGGAAAAAGCCTTAAACATTGAAGTGCCGAAACGTGTACAATACATGCGTGTAATCGTAATGGAATTGGCGCGTATCGCAGACCATATCATCTGTAACTCCGTATTAGGAGTAGATACAGGAGCCTTAACCGGTTTCTTGTACGTGTTCCAGTTCCGCGAAAAAATCTATGAGATTTACGAGGAAATCTGTGGCGCGCGTTTAACGACCAACATGGGCCGTATCGGTGGTTTCGAAAGAGACTGGAGCCCGGCGGTTTGGGAAAAACTGGACAAATTCTTAGAAGAGTTCCCTCCTATCTGGCAGGAATTCGAAAACCTTTTGACCCGTAACCGTATCTTCATGGACCGTACCATCAACGTGGGACCTATTTCTGCGGAAAAAGCGATAAGCTACGGTTTTACCGGACCTAACTTACGTGCTGCCGGAGTAGATTACGACGTTCGCATGATGCAACCATATTCTTCGTATGAAGATTTCGACTTTAACGTACCGGTAGGACAATCGGGAGATACTTATGACCGTTTCTGCGTTCGTAATGCGGAAGTTTGGGAAAGCTTGAGCATCATCAAACAAGCCTTGGCTAAAATGCCGGAAGGCACTTTCCACGCGGATGTTCCGGAATACTACCTGCCTCCGAAAGAAGACGTATATTCTACCATGGAGTCCCTGATCTGGCACTTTAAAATCGTAATGGGTGAAGTTCCGGTTCCGTTAACCGAAGTATACCACGCGGTAGAAGGAGGTAATGGAGAACTTGGTTTCTATCTGATTACCGACGGAAGCCGTACCCCGTACAGACTACATTTCAGAAGACCTTGTTTTATATATTATCAGGCATTTAACGATATGGTAAAAGGACAGATGTTATCCGACGCCATTGCAACTTTATCGAGTTTGAACGTTATCGCCGGAGAATTAGACGCTTAATGATTATGGAAAAATATATCTACAAACAGGATATCAATATCACGCCGGAATTAATGACCCGCATCAACGAACTGATCAGTCATTATCCGGAAGACAAAAGAAAATCGGCTTTATTGCCTGTGCTGCACGAAGTACAGGACGCTCACGACAACTGGTTGAGCTACGAACTGCAGGACAAGGTAGCCGAAATCCTGAACATTCAACCGATTGAAGTTTACGAAGTGGTATCGTTCTATACGATGTTCAACCAAAAACCGATCGGGAAATACATGTTCGAATTCTGCCGTACTTCTTGTTGTGCAACACGCGGTGTGGAAGACTTAATGGATTACACCTGCAACAAATTAGGCATCAAGGAAGGTGAAACTACCGTTGACGGCATGTTTACCGTAGTGGGTGTGGAATGCTTGGGTGCTTGCGGTTATGCGCCTATGATGCAAATCGGGGATTTCTACCACGAGAATTTAAACCAGGAAAAAGTAGATCAGTTAATCACCGACTGCAGAGCCGGTAAAATAACGTTACACGATAAATAATACCATGGGAAGAAAGATATTATTAGATAAGATAAACATTCCGGGTATCAAAACCTACGAAGTGTACCGCCAAAACGGAGGATATGCTTCCGTGGAAAAAGCGTTGAAACAGATGACCCCGGACGAAGTGACCGAAGAAGTAAAAACTTCCGGTTTACGCGGTCGTGGTGGCGCAGGATTCCCAACGGGATTGAAATGGAGCTTCATCGACAAAAAATCAGGAAAACCAAGACATTTAGTTTGTAACGCCGACGAATCCGAACCGGGTACATTCAAAGACCGTTACTTAATGGAATACATTCCGCATTTATTAATCGAAGGAATGATCACTTCAAGTTATGCTCTTGGGGCAAACTTGTCGTACATCTACATCCGCGGGGAGTACATGTGGGTTTACAAAATTCTTGAAAGAGCCATCAAAGAAGCTTATGCGGCAGGATGGTTAGGAAAAAACATCTTAGGAACCGGATTCGATCTAGACTTGCACGTTCATTGTGGCGCGGGTGCTTACATCTGTGGTGAAGAAACAGCACTTATCGAATCGTTGGAAGGCAAAAGAGGAAACCCAAGAATCAAACCGCCTTTCCCGGCTGTTAGTGGTTTATGGGCGAACCCAACCGTGGTAAACAACGTAGAATCCATTGCTGCAGTGCCTTGGATCGTACTGAACTCCGGAGAAGAATACACCAAAATCGGAATTGGACGTTCTACCGGAACAAAATTGATTTCCGCTTCAGGACACATTAAAAACCCAGGGGTTTATGAAATCGAATTAGGTTTGTCCGTAGACGAATTCATGAATTCCGACGAATATTTAGGAGGAATGTTAAACGACCGACCATTAAAGGCATTAGTGCCAGGTGGTTCTTCGGTGCCGATTCTTCCTGCGAATTTAATTTTCAAAACCGCTAACGGAGAAGACCGACTAATGACCTATGAGTCGTTATCGGACGGAGGTTTCGCTACAGGTTCCATGTTAGGATCCGGAGGTTTCATCGTGTACAACGACACTACCTGTATCGTTCGCAACACCTGGAATTTCTCCCGTTTCTACCACCACGAATCGTGTGGGCAGTGTACCCCGTGTCGTGAAGGAACAGGTTGGCTGGAGAAAATCTTACACCGTATCGAAAACGGTCACGGCCGTGAGGAAGATATCGAACTGTTGTGGAGCATTCAGAGCAAAATCGAAGGAAACACAATCTGTCCTTTAGGGGATGCCGCTTCCTGGCCTGTTGCGGCGGCGATCCGCCACTTCAGAGAAGAGTTCGAATACCACGTTCGTTTCCCGGAAAAAGTAAAAAACAGAGATCACTTTGTGCACGAGCCTTTCGAAAAAGTGCGTCACTTAGTTGGAAAAACAATAGTATAACCCAAGTCGAAAGTTGAAAAAAGTAATTTTTTCGCTTTAAACAAAAGCAATATGAAAGTAACAATAGACGGTCAGGAAATACACGTAGAACCGGGGACCACCATCCTGCAGGCTGCGCGAATGATTGGAGGCGAGTCCGTACCGCCGGCGATGTGCTACTACTCCAAATTACAAGGAAGTGGCGGTAAATGTCGTTGTTGTCTGGTAGAAGTATCGAAAGGTAGTGATGCCAACCCTACTCCTATGCCTAAATTGGTTGCCTCTTGTGTAACCGGTGTGATGGATGGAATGGAAGTGAACAGTAAAAATTCTGCCCGTGTGGAAGAAGCAAGAAAATCGGTTACCGAATTTTTGCTGATCAACCACCCGTTGGATTGTCCTGTTTGTGACCAGGCCGGAGAGTGTGATTTACAGAATTTGAGTTTCCAGCATGGAAAATCAGAAACCCGCTTTGTCGAAGAAAAAAGAACCTTCGAACCGGAAGATATCGGCCCTAATATTCAGCTGCACATGAATCGTTGTATTTTGTGTCAACGTTGTGTATTGGCCGCAGACCAATTAACAGACGGCAGAGTTCATGGTGTAATCAGTCGTGGGGATCATGCGCAAATTTCAACTTGTCTATCCAAAGCCATAGACAATGAATTCTCCGGAAATGTAATCGACGTTTGTCCGGTTGGCGCTTTAACCGATAAAACCTTCCGTTTCAAATCGAGAGTTTGGTTCAACAAACCTTACAATGCGCATAGAAACTGCGACAAATGCTGCGGAAAAACCACCGTTTGGATGTTCGGTGACGAAATTCAGCGTGTAACAGCCCGTAAAGATGAGTTCCATGAAGTGGAAGAGTTCATCTGTAACACGTGTCGTTTCGACAAAAAAGACGTTAACGATTGGGTAATCGAAGGACCTCGTAAATTCGAGAAATTCTCGGTTATCAACAGAAATAATTATGCGTTGAATATACCAAAAGTAGAAATCCAGACGGAGAAACACATTTTGGAAGGACGCGATCAGGACCAGAAACGTATCAGTATGGTGGAGGTTCCGGAAAACGGTAATGGTAATTCAAACTCATAAGACATGGACAGTGCAATTATCATAGAAAAAGGGATTTTTATCCTGGCAATCTTCGCAATAACCATGTTTATGGCGATGTATTCCACTCTGGCAGAACGCAAAATCGCTGCCTGGTTACAAGACCGTGTAGGTCCTAACCGTGCTGGTAAAGGAGGTATCTTACAGCCTTTAGCCGACGGTTTAAAATTATTTGCCAAAGAAGAGTTCATGCCAACCACACAAAACACCTTCCTATTCACTTTAGGACCGGCGATTTCGATGTCGATGGCCTTAATGACCAGTGCCGTTATTCCTTGGGGTGACAAACTGGAAATCGCAGGCAGAACCGTAATCCTTCAGGCTACGGATATTGACGTGGCAATGTTGTACATTTTCGCGGTTTTATCTGTTGGCATATATGGTATCATGATTGGAGGTTGGGCTTCCGGCAATAAATTCTCGTTAATGAGTGCCATGCGTGCCTCTTCCCAGATGATTTCCTACGAAGTGGCCATGGGATTGGCCATTATCGCCTTAATTATGGCAACCGGTACGTTGAGTGTACGTGAAATCGCGGCACAGCAATCCGGTTTCTGGAACGACGGCTGGTTTACCTGGAACGTGTTCAAACACCCGGTAGGTTTCTTAATCTTCCTGGTTTGTTCCTTTGCGGAAACCAACAGAACGCCTTTCGACTTAGCAGAATGTGAGGCCGAGCTTATCGGTGGTCACCATACGGAATATTCTTCCATGAAAATGGGCTTCTATTTGTTTGGGGAATATGCGTCCATGTTTATCTCATCGGCTATCATCTCCATTTTATACTTCGGTGCTTACAACTACCCTGGATTCCAGTGGGCAGTGGAGAACTGGGGCGTAAATGCGGCGAACATCTTAGGCATCATGGCCTTATTTATTAAAATCTGTTTCTTCATCTTCTTTTACATGTGGATCCGTTGGACCGTTCCGCGTTTCCGTTATGACCAGTTGATGAACTTAGGATGGAAAATGTTGATTCCGTTAGCGATCGCAAACATTGTTATTACGGGCTTGGTAATTGTACTAACCCAATAAAACTTGAAAGCATGTCATTAGATACCATTTCATTATCAGGAAAGAAAAAAGAGGTTTCCAACAAGAAGATGACTTTTTGGGAAAGCCTTTATCTGGTTGCGATCTTTAAGGGATTGATGATTACCATCCGTCACCTGTTCAAAAGAAAAGTAACCATCAAATACCCGGAACAAAAACGTGAATTAAGCCCTGTTTACAGAGGTCAGCACATGCTGAAGCGCGACGAGTTAGGAAGAGAAAACTGTACAGCCTGTGGGATGTGTGCCGTTGCCTGTCCTGCCGAAGCCATCACCATGAAAGCAGCGGAAAGACAACCGGGAGAAGAATTGTTATACCGTGAGGAAAAATATGCCGAAATCTACGAAATCAACATGTTGCGTTGTATTTTCTGCGGATTATGTGAAGAAGCATGTCCGAAAGACGCCATTTATTTGACCGAAACCAAAGTTATGGTAGCTTCTGCAAGTAACCGTGAAGATTTCATCTACGGAAAAGATAAATTGGTTATGCCGCTTACTGAGGCTATGAAAAACCGTCAAAATCAGGTACGTTAATATGGGAATGGGAGAAATTATTTTTTACGCTTTAGCCACTATTACACTTGGAACTGCTTTATTGACCATTTTCAGCAGAAACCCAATTCACAGTGCACTGTCTCTGGTCGTTTGTTTCTTTTCAATCGCCGGACACTATTTATTACTGAACGCTCAGTTTTTAGCCATTGTACACATCATCGTGTATTCCGGCGCCATCATGATTTTGATGTTGTTCACCATCATGTTGATGAACCTGAACAAAGACGACGAATCACATAAACCGATAGCCGCCAAAATTGCCGCCACCATAGCGTTCTGCTTGGTTGGATTGGTATTATTGGCAGGTTTATTACGCACCAAACCGGTGGTGGAAAGCTACTACTATTCAGGAGAAGATTTCCAGTCCATCAAGGTATTGGGCCAAGTATTGTTAAACGAGTATATGGTACCGTTTGAATTTGCTTCCGTATTGTTATTGGTAGCGATGATCGGAGCGGTATTGATCTCCAAAAAAGATAAAGAAAAAAGCCTTAAATAATATGGAAACGATTTTAAAAGAAATTGGGGTAGAAACCTATTTATACCTGTCCGCCTTATTATTCAGCATAGGCGTTTTCGGGATTTTATTAAGAAGAAATGCCATCATCATGTTCATGTCCATCGAGATTATGCTGAATGCAGTCAACATGATGTTAGTAGCTTTTTCAACGTACCATCAGGATGCCTCCGGACAAGTGTTCGTATTCTTCTCGATGGCGGTGGCTGCAGCCGAAGTAGCCGTTGGACTGGCAATTCTGGTATCGATCTTCAGAAACCACGGATCGGTGGATATTGATAATTTAAAGAATTTAAAAGGATAAGCCCGAATGGAGACAAGTTTAGTTTTACTCTTATTGTTGGCCCCGTTTGTTGGGTTTTTATCTAATGTATTTTTAGGGAAGCACTTCGGCAGAACCGGTTCCGGCGTTTTGGGAACCTTGGCAGTTGTGGCTTCTTTTATTGCCACTGTAATTTTCTTTTTGCAGGTGAATGCCACCAAAGAGGCAATCCCTCCTATTCATTTATTTGACTGGATCGCGATGGGAAAATTCAGCATTGGTTTTGATATTTTATTAGATCAGTTGTCGTTGTTATGGTTGTTGTTCGTTACAGGAATCGGTTCGTTGATTCATATGTACTCGATCAGCTATATGCACGACGATGAGAATACACACAAATTCTTCTCCTACTTAAACCTGTTCATTTTCTTTATGATCATGTTGGTGGTGGGAAGCAATTTACTGATCATGTTCATCGGATGGGAAGGTGTTGGATTGTGTTCTTATTTGCTTATCGGCTTCTGGTACAAAAACCAGGAGTATAACGATGCGGCTAAGAAAGCGTTCATCATGAACCGTATCGGGGATTTAGGGTTCCTTATCGGAATCTTCATCCTTGGCTACTTGTTCAACACCTTGGATTTCATGACCATCAAGCAAGCTATTTTAGCAGGAAAAGGAACAACGGATATAGCATTGATTGCTACGGCGGCACTTTGTTTGTTCATCGGTGCTTCCGGTAAATCGGCTCAGATTCCTTTGTACACCTGGCTACCGGATGCGATGGCGGGACCTACACCGGTTTCAGCTTTGATCCACGCGGCCACGATGGTAACCGCTGGTATTTTCATGATCACCCGTTTAAACTTCCTTTTCGAATTAGCACCGGATGTGAAAATGGTGATTGCTGTGGTAGGGGTTTTTACCGCTTTAGTAGCAGCCGCCATTGGTTTGGTTCAAAACGATATCAAAAAAGTATTAGCATATTCAACGGTTTCCCAATTAGGGTTAATGTTCTTGGCCTTAGGTTTGGGTGCCTACGAAGTAGCGGTGTTCCACGTAATTACACATGCCTTCTTTAAAGCGTGTTTATTCTTGGGATCCGGTTCGGTTATCCACGCTTTACACGGTGAGCAGGACATGCGAAACATGGGTGGTTTACGCAAGGCGATGCCGATTACCTTCATCACCATGTTGGTATCAACGTTAGCCATTTCCGGAATCTTCCCTTTTGCAGGATTCTGGTCTAAAGATGAAATCTTATTAACGGCTTTCCATGGTAATACGGCTTTATGGGTTTTAGGCTCTATCGCTTCGATCATGACTGCTTTTTATATGTTCCGTTTGATGTTCTTGACTTTCTTCGGGGAGTTTAGAGGTACGGAAGAACAAAAACACCATTTACACGAAAGCCCGGCTTTAATTACGGTTCCCCTAATCATTTTAGGAACATTAGCAGTAGTGGGTGGTGCTATTAATTTACCGGGAAGCAACTGGTTGAACCACTATTTGGCTCCGTTGTTCAAAGGACACGAAGCACATCATTTGGATAACACCGCTTATATGCTGATGGGAATTGCCACGGTGGGTGCTTTGATCGGAATCGGCATTGCTTACAGCCTGTATATCAGCAAAAAACAAGTTCCGGAAGCAGACGACAAAGTTCAGGACTTACATAAAGTTTTGGCCAATAAATTCTATTTGGACGAAATCTATATGGCCGTAATTGTAAAACCGATTTACGCTTTGGCGAAATTCTCCCGTGACTATATCGAAAAAGGTCTTGCCAATGTGGTTTTCGGTTTCGGAACCGTGGCCGATGGTTTGGCCCTGCAAGGAAAAAAAGTACAGAACGGAAACATCGGTTTCTATCTGTTCGCCTTTGTATTCGGACTTTGCTCGGTAGTGTATTATTTATTCTTCGTACGATAATCTCATAAAAATGGACGTAACTATTTTACTCATACTTTTATTCATCGGAGCCGTAGCCACGTATTTTTCCGGAAATGCGATTGCTTCCAAAGTAGCCTTGTTTTTCAGTGTGGCCGCCTTGGGTGTTTCGCTGGCCCTTATCAATCAGTTTTCACAAGGGACCGACATCAGTTTTTCGGCACAATGGATTAAAAACCCGAACGTATTGTTCGCTTTAAAAGCAGACGGGCTTTCCTTAGCGATGGTGCTTTTAACCACGGCTTTAACCCCGTTGATCATCCTTTCCGGTTTCGGAAACAACTTCAACAATGCTAAAAACTTCTATGCTTTGGTGCTGTTCATGGCTTTTGCTATGGTTGGTACCTTCTTGGCATCGGACGGATTTGTATATTATATCTTCTGGGAACTTTCGTTGATCCCTATCTATTTCATCGCCTTGATTTGGGGGAATGACGATGCGGAAGAACGCAAAAAAGCCGTTATTAAATTTTTCATTTACACCTTCGCAGGATCGTTGTTCATGTTGGCGGCTTTCATCTATTTATACCAAAAAGCAGGTTGTTTCAAATGGGATGTTTTGGTTGGCTTGAATTTATCGTCTACGGAAGAATTCTGGATTTTCATGGCCTTCTTCTTGGCTTATGCGATCAAAATCCCATTGATTCCGTTCCACACCTGGCAGGCAAATGTATACCAGAAAGCACCGACTATCGGAACGATGTTGTTGTCCGGTATCATGCTTAAAATGGGATTATACTCCGTATTGCGTTGGCAGTTGCCGATTGCCCCTAATGCAGCTAAAGAATTGCAGTACATCATCATCGGTATGGCACTTGCAGGCGTAGTATACGGTTCCATCGTCGCCTTGAAACAAAAAGATTTAAAGAAATTATTGGCCTATTCCTCCTTAGCACACGTTGGTTTAATTGCTGCAGGATGTTACGCCTTGAATATGGACGGTTTACGCGGAGCGGTTTTACAGATGATCGCACACGGTTTTGTAATCGTTGGTTTGTTCTTCGCTGCCGAGGTAATTTACCGTCGTTATGAAACCAGAACCATCAGTGAAATGGGCGGTATCCGTCAACAGACGCCGAAATTCGCTTCGATGTTCATAATCTTGGTATTGGCTTCCGTGGCTTTACCGGGAACCTTCAACTTCGTGGGTGAGTTTACCGTTTTATACAGTTTGTTTACAGAAAACATGGTGTTCGCCATCATCGGTGGAACCACAATCATATTAGGGGCATTTTATATGTTAAGAATGTTCCAGCACGCGATGTTAGGAGAAACAAATGCAAAAACTTTTGCTGATGTATCAGTATCAGAAGGAATTGTATTTGTGGCCATTATCGGTTTTTTACTGTTCTTCGGATTGTACCC
Organism: Flavobacterium pedocola; assembly: GCF_053764385.1. Taxonomy (NCBI): domain Bacteria; kingdom Pseudomonadati; phylum Bacteroidota; class Flavobacteriia; order Flavobacteriales; family Flavobacteriaceae; genus Flavobacterium; species Flavobacterium pedocola. Next base: position 295,320 of record NZ_JBSNCR010000003.1, read on the forward strand.
GAAACCGATTATCGAGTTCATCACACCAAGCATCCAGGAAATTTTAGTACACGTTAAATAATTTAGACCTACAGAATGAATACACTTATAGCAATTGCAGTTTTAGGCGTTATCGTCCTTTTAGCTGAAATTTTCAACTTAAGAAAAGCCATTATTCCTGTAACCATTGCAGGTTTAATTGCAACATTGGGTCTAACCGTAACCGATTTCGGGGTAAACGAAAGCCACTTCAACAACATGATTGTGGTGAACAATTTCACCGTAACCTTTTCCGGTTTGTTTATAGTGCTGACGATTTTCCTGATTTCACTAAGCGCTAACTTCTATCAGGACCGCGCTTCCAAGATTTCCGATTTCGTTTCCATCAAATTGTTCCTTTTGGCAGGAGCCGTTTCCATGGTCTCTTTCGGAAACTTAGCGATGTTCTTTTTAGGAATTGAAGTCTTGTCGATTTCTCTGTACATTTTAGCAGGAAGCGACCGTTTGAACATCAGAAGTAACGAAGCGGGTATGAAATATTTCCTGATGGGATCGTTTGCTTCAGGGATCATCCTTTTTGGAATCGCCTTGATTTACGGTGCCGTAGGATCTTTCGACATGAACATGATTTATGAGGCCTCCAATTCCGCTACTACTGTGGATTGGTTCTATATCGGAGTTTCCATGATTACCGTGGGAATGTTGTTCAAAATTGCGACCGTTCCGTTCCATTTCTGGGCGCCGGACGTGTACGAAGGGGCACCTGCCCTTACTACCGCAACCATGAGTACTTTAGCAAAAGTAACTGCTATGGCAACGTTCTTCAAACTGAATCAGGCTATGAACGGCAACATGAAATTTGAATACGAATTAGTAATCGTGATCGTTTCCATTGCTTCCATGACCGTGGGTAACCTTATGGCCTTACGCCAGAATAATATCAAGAGAATGTTAGCGTTTTCCGGTATTTCACACGCCGGTTTCATGATCATGGCCTTGTTGAACCTGGAAAGTGCTACCGGAAGTTTGTTCTACTATACTGCTGCTTATGGTTTGGCTGGTATCGCCGCATTCACCGTGATCTTGTACGTTTGTAAAGGAAAAAACAACGAAGACATCGAAAACTTCAACGGCTTAGGAAAAAGAAGCCCGTTAATGGCAGGCATCTTAACCGCTGCTTTATTATCGATGGCGGGTATTCCGATCTTCTCGGGATTCTTTGCAAAATTCTTCCTGTTGAATCAGGTGTTAAACGCCGGATGGTTGGTCTTGGTGATAGCCGGGGTAATCAATTCCATGTTGGCGGTTTACTATTATTTCAGAGTAATCAGTGCAATGTACACGAAAGAAGCTTCCGAGGAAGCCACAAAAGTTCCTTTCGAATTTTACATCGTTGCCGTTTTGGCGATGGGCTTGAACATTGCAATCGGGGTTTTCCCTTCCGCTTTGATGGATTTGTTCTAAAAAAATCATTATACAATAGAAAAAGGCTGTTCATAAGTTTGGGCAGCCTTTTTTCATTTTCTCCGTACCTTTACGGTATGTATGCCTTAGTTGATTGTAATAACTTTTACGCTTCGTGTGAACGTGTGTTCCAGCCGCAGTATGTGGGCAAGCCCGTGGTGGTTTTGTCCAACAATGACGGCTGCATTATTTCGCGTAGTGAAGAAGCCAAGGCACTCGGTATTCCGATGGGTGCTCCGGAATTTCAGGTACGGGAGCAATTGAAGCAAAATAACATCAGTGTGTTTTCCTCCAATTACACTTTGTACGGGGATTTGAGCGGACGTGTGATGAACATCCTGCGCCAGTACACCCCAAATGTTGAAGATTACAGCATCGACGAAGCCTTTCTGGATTTCAACGGGCTTGCTATAAACGATTATCATAATTATGGTTTACAAATCCGAAAGCAAATTTATAAATGGCTGGGTTTACCGGTTTGCGTAGGTATTGCCCCGAATAAAACGCTGTCCAAAATTGCCAATCGGATTGCTAAAAAATTTCCCGAAAAAACACTCGGGGTACATGTAATTGACACAGACGAAAAACGATTAAAGGCACTGAAATGGACTAAAATTGAGGATGTTTGGGGTATTGGGTATCGGTTGTCCAAAAAAATGAAAGCGAAAAAAATCTTAACCGCTTACGATTTCATTCAGCCTGAAAACGAAACCTGGATCAAAACTACCATGGGCGTATTGGGCAGGCGCATGCTGAGTGAGCTTAAAGGTAATGCGGTACTGGATTTGGATGCACCGCTGGAAACCAAAAAAAGCATTGCCATCACCCGAAGTTTCAAAACCAAACTGACCCAACTTCAGGATTTGAAAGAACGGGTTTCGACTTTCGGATCGGTTTGTGCCGAAAAACTCCGCAAACAAAATTCGTGTTGTTATTCGGTGAATGTGTTTTTAGCCAAGGATCCACATAAAACAACGGGAAGAACGTATTTCAGCAGAACGGAAACCCTCCCTTTTGCCACGAACTCCAATCTGACCATCAGTAATCTGGCAGTCCAAATGCTGGACAAAATTTACGAACCGAAACAGGTGTATATGAAAGCCGGCGTAATCGTAACGCAAATCATTTCGCAAAGTCAGAAACAATATCATTTGTTCGAAGAAGAAAATCCAAAGCATCAGAAACTCATGGAAGCCATCGACCGCTACCATACGAAAATCGGCGAGCGTAAAATCCGTTTAGGCAATCAGGATTTACAGCACACCTGGATTATGAACCAAAATTTTCTTTCCAAGAATTACACCACCAATATCAACGAGATCATCACCGTAAAATGTTAGCAGACGAAACCAAACTAAGCGTTTTTCAGCCGGAGGAAAACAATTCTTCGGAAGTACCTTTTGTGAGTAGTGGCATCAAAGCGGGCTTCCCTTCTCCCGCTGCCGATTTCGACGGAACAAAAATCAGTCTGGATGCTGTCGTGGTCAAACACAAAGAGGCAACTTTTTATGCGCGGGCCAGCGGTAATTCCATGATAGGTGCCGGTATCGACGATGGCGATATTTTGGTTATCGACCGAAGCCTGGAACCCACTGACAACAAAATAGCGGTCTGTTTTATCGACGGGGAATTTACCGTAAAACGCATCAAAATAAAAAAAGACTGTGTTTTTCTGGTGCCGGAAAATAATACTTATGAGCCTATTAAAGTCACCGAAGACAACGAACTGATTATTTGGGGCATCGTAACCTATGTTCTGAAAAGTCTTTAGTTTTTGCAGCTATCGTTAAGGTAAGTATTCAACTGCAATTGAAATAAAGTTCCTTCCACCAAATCTTTAATCAGCAAGGCTTCATCAGAAGAAACAGCCAATTCCAAACCATCAAAAGGGGTTCGCAGCAGGTAACGCTGACAATTATTTCGGAGTTCACAATCCGTGCAACAGATTTTGGAGCAAGTCATATCCAGCTCTTTGGCGAATTTCATCAAATCAGCAGTCGAAAGATAGAAACCGGTTTCCTTAAAAACCAATTGTATTTTTTCCTGTAGGATTTTATCTTTTGTACACCAGAAAAAAGCGATTCCCAAATCATTCTGATAAATTTCCTGTAACTGTTGCATCGTTTTCGAATTTCAACAAATATACAAATTATTTAAAATGATTCTAAATAAAATTATTCTTCGAGATCTTTCTCAATGTTAAGATTACGGAATTTAGGAGAAAAGATTGCGGTACTCCCCACCACCACGAGCGTCATGATTCCTCCGAATACCACGGCCGGCACTACACCCATCAGTCTGGAGGTCAAACCGCTTTCGAAAGCGCCTAATTCATTGGAAGAACCCACAAATATGGAATTCACGGAAGACACCCTCCCGCGCATGTGATCCGGCGTATACATCTGAAGAATGGTCTGACGGATGACCACGGAAATCCCATCGGTCACGCCACTCAAAAACAAGGCTGCAACCGAAATCCAGAAATTGGTCGACAAACCGAAAACAATAATACAAATCCCAAAGCCAAAAACCGCCACAAGCAATTTTTTTCCGGCGTTATGATTCAGCGGCATGGAAGTCGCCACCAACATGGTAATCAGTCCTCCGATAGCCGGTGCGGCCCGTAAAATACCAAAACCTTCCGAACCCACTTTTAAAATATCCTGGGCGAATACGGGCAACAAAGCAACAGCACCTCCAAAAAGCACGGCAAACATGTCCAAGGAAATCGCGTTCAATATCGTCTTATTCTGAAATACAAATGAAATACCTTCTTTTAAACTTTTGGTGATCGGTTCGCCAATTTTAGGGTTCAAAATCGGTTTGGATTCGATTTGGGTAAGAATCAGCAATCCGGTAAGAATAGAACAAACTACAAAAACCATCGACCAGAAAACACCGATCCAACCAATGGCAAAACCAGCAAGTGCCGGTCCAAAAACTGCTGAAATCTGCCAGGTCGAACTGCTCCAGGCCGCTGCATTAGTGTATTCTTTCTTCGGCACAATCAAGCCCAGTAAACTGAACACAGATGGAATGATAAAAGCCCGCACGATTCCGCCTAAAAAAACCAAGCCGTAAATCCCGTACAAAACAGCCTCTTCCGACAACGTGGCCGAAACCCCATCGCGTATTAAAAAACATAATGAAATACTGATTATTGCCAATGCCGAAAAACATTTCAAAAGTAAACCGCGCTTTTCACGCTGATCCACGATATGCCCGGCAAAAAGCGCCATAGAAATCGCCGGGATTACTTCCATCAGTCCGATCAATCCTAACGACCACGGGTCTTTGGTGATGCTGTAAACTTCCCATTCGATCAGCACAAACTGCATCGACCAGGCTAGTACAATAGCCAGTCGCATGGCCAGGAACCAACGGAATTCCTTAATGCGCAGCGATGAAAAAGGGTCTCTGGTTTTAGTCATTTTTGATATCTCTCACGCGAAGTTGCAGCGAAACCGTTCCGTTCCACTCGTTCTCTTCCACGGAGAAAACGGCTGTAAAACTTTTTTTATTATCGATCAGTTCTTTTTTAGGTCCTAATCCGAAACCAATGGCACCAAAACCTTCAGAATTGTTCTGTTTCACATACAGTTTCAGATGTTCTTCGTTACTGCCAATTTTTTTGGCATATCCCGTATCTTTAAGGGATCCGGTGATAAAGATTGGCGTCATGTTCTGTGGTCCGAACGGCTCAAATTGTTTCAGTATCCTGAAAAATCTCGAATTGATATCGGAAAGTCTTACCTCGGCGTCTATACTGATTTCAGGTGTTAACATCTCCGGATGGATCGTCTCGGAAACCACGCGTTCAAACGCATCCTTGAATTTTTCGTAATTTTCTTCTTTAAGGGTCATACCCGCCGCATACATATGCCCACCAAACTGTTCAAGGTGTTCCGAACAGGCTTCCAAAGCGTTGTACACATCGAAATTTTTGACCGATCGGGCCGAAGCCGCTAATTTGTCACCGCTTTTGGTAAATACCAACGTTGGCCTATAATAGGTTTCCGTTAAACGGGAGGCTACGATACCGATCACGCCTTTGTGCCAGTCTTCCTGATACACTACGGTGGTGAAACGGTCTTCTTCGTTATTGGTGAGAATCTGCTGTAACGCTTCTTCTGTTATTTGTTTGTCTAAATCGCGTCGGTCGGCATTGAAAATTTCAATCTGTGCCGCGAATTCCTCTGCCTGTTCCAAATCAAATTCCGTCAACAGTTCCACCGCATGGTTGCCGTGTTTGATACGTCCGGCGGCGTTGATTCTCGGTGCGATTACAAAAACCACATCGGTTATGGTCAGGGTTTGTCTTTTCAGATTTTGGATGAGCGCCTTAATTCCCGGACGCGGATTGCTATTGATGACTTCCAGACCGAATTTGGCCAGCACACGGTTTTCTCCGGTAATCGGAACGATATCTGCTGCTATGGCCGTCGCTACCAAATCCAAATACGGTACCAAATCCTCAATCGTTTGGTTTCGATTGGCCGCTAATGCCTGAATCAGTTTGAAACCGACACCGCAACCGCACAATTCATCATAAGGATAGGTACAATCTTCACGCTTGGGATCTAATACTGCAACCGCTTCAGGCAAAACGTCTCCCGGACGGTGGTGATCGCAAATGATAAAATCGATGTTTTTGGCTTTGGCATACGCAACATGATCGATGGATTTCACGCCACAATCAAGCGCTATGATCAAAGAGAATCCGTTGTCATCGGCAAAATCGATGCCCTGATACGAAACGCCGTAACCTTCATTATAGCGATCCGGAATGTAAGTCGCTACATTCGGGTAAAAACTTCGCAGATAGGATGACATCAGGGAAACCGCTGTGGTTCCGTCGACGTCATAATCCCCGAAAACTAAAATATTTTCTTCATTAGCAATAGCTTTTTCCACCCGTTCGACAGCCTTGTCCATGTCTTTCATCAGATACGGATCGTGCAAGTCGTTTAAACTCGGTCGGAAAAAATGACGGGCTTCGTCAAAAGTGGTAATGCCGCGTTGCACTAACAGTTTAGCCGTGAGTGCATCTACGTTTAATTCCGCAGCGAGTTGAGCTACGGTTTCGGGATTGGGGTCGGGTTTAAGAGTCCAGCGCATATTCAGGATTTTGGATTATAGAAAAGGATTTATTTTGGCTTATATATATTAATGATGGTAGTGTATTTTAATATCGATTTTGGCAAACTGACGGAACATTTCCATCACCCCGCAGTATTTTTCCACGGAAAGGTTTACCGCGCGTTCCAGTTTTTTCTCCTCCAGGTTACTTCCGTAAAAATGATAATCCAAACGAACGGCATGATACGTTTTCGGATGCTCTTCGGTTAAATAACCTTCGGTATCGATTCGGAATTCATCGACTTCCAGCTTCATTTTTTCCAACAAGGAAGCAACGTCCAAACCGGTGCAACCTGCTAAAGCCGAAAGCATTAACGCCTTCGGACGAAAACCTTTCCCTTCGCCTCCGTTTTCCGGGCCGGCATCAATCAGCATGGTGTCGCCACTCGGGTTGGTGGAATCAAATTGCATTTTTCCTTGCCAGGTTGTAGTTATTTTATGTGTGTCCATTTCTTTAAATTTAATGTCCGCTAAATGTGATTAAAGTTAACCACTCATTGCACATCCTTCACATTCAATGTTATATATTTTAGGAAGCCATAAAATCAGGTTTACGGCAAATAGTAACAAACTGTAAGTAAGGAGGTTTGATTTTCTCATTAGAAACCGAATAACTGCAACGACCAAACAAACAATGGCAACTAATGAAATCAAAATAGTAAAAAAATCTGCAGCACTCATATGACTGTTTGCTGATTTTTGAATAAATGGCAGTAACCCAAAGTAGAGAATACCATTTAAGAATACTAACAAAAAACCAACCCGAAAAATCTTCTTAGTCTTCATCAAGGTTTATTTTTTCCCGCTACAATCACCACAATTTCCCCTTTCGGCGGTTTGGCTTCGAAATGTTTCAACACCTCTTCCGCAGTACCGCGAACGGTCTCTTCGTGAAGTTTAGACAATTCCCTTGAAACGGAAACTTGTCTGTCGGCACCAAAATATTGGATAAATTCCGCTAAGGTTTTAACCAATTTGTGTGGGGAAACGTACAGAATCATGGTTCTTGTTTCTTCGGCCAATGCCAGATAACGGGTTTGACGTCCTTTTTTGTCTGGCAGAAAACCTTCAAACACGAATTTATCGTTGGGCAATCCGCTGTTGACCAAAGCGGGTACAAAAGCCGTGGCGCCCGGTAAGCATTCTACCTCAACATTATTTTCCACACAGGCTCTGGTCAGCAAAAACCCGGGATCGGAAATCGCAGGTGTTCCGGCATCTGAAATCAAGGCGATGTTTTCTCCGGCCTGCAAACGACGCACGATACCTTCAACGGTTTTGTGTTCGTTGTGCATGTGATGACTGTGCATTTGGGTAGCAATGTCAAAATGTTTGAGCAGTTTACCACTGTTACGCGTGTCTTCGGCTAAAATCAAATCGACTTCTTTCAGTACTTTAATCGCCCTGAAGGTCATGTCTTCGAGATTCCCAATTGGGGTGGGTACCAAATACAGCTTTCCCATTTAAGCAAATTTTTTCTCCACCAACTCCATGAAACGCTCTACGAACTCGTCTTTCCCTTTCCAGTTGTTGTAATCGGGTTTTACCAAATCCTCAATAAAATCTTTCGCCTCACCTAACGTGTTGAACGTATTCAATTGGGAAATTACGCGGTTCAGGTCTTCGCCGCTGCCATCGAACAGGTATTTTTCAAACGTGATACGGTCGTTCAGGCCAAGTGTGATACTTTTGCTGAATTTATCGTTCAGATTTAGCGCTGCGACTTTATAATCTTCTTTGCCTTTAGCGATTTCTTCTTTCGCAGCAGCAATTACTTCTTCTTTTTTAGTGGCTTCCGCAATGGGCTCTTCCTGTTTTGTTTCGGCAACCGGTTCTTCGGCTTTCTCAAAAACAACGTCGGCTACTTTTTCTACCTGGGCCGGCACATCATCTACCTTTACGAATTCTGGTTCTTTATAAGCGTCACCCAACAAATCTTCAAAAGAAATCTGTTGCGGTTGTTTTTCTTCTTCTTTTACTTCCTCTTTTTGCTCCTCAACAGCTTCTTCGGCTGTCGGTTCGAAAAGCGGTTCGATGATTTCTTCAGCTTCCTCCTCTTCTGCAACTACCACCGGTTCTTCTTCGATTTCGTTTTCGTCTATATCGACCTGGCCCACCAGAATTTTCTCTTCCTCTACCGGAATTTCTTCCGTAGTTGGAACTGCTGTTTTGGTTTCCTCAAGAGCAACTTCTTCAACTTTTGCCTGTACTTCCTCTTTAACCTCCGCTATGTCAGCATAACCCGATTCAATCTTTTCCTCCAGTTCCTCATGTGTCAGAGTTGGTTTCAGGGCTTCGAAATTTTCTTCGTAAAAACGCAAAATCGATAGTTTCTCAAACAATTTCTGGGCTTCCTGATGCAATAAAACGACGTCTTCCTTTCCTTTAAGCTTTAAAATTCGGTGCGCAATACTAATTAATTCGGCTTCTAATTTTTTCTTCATAACTTTTGGGTTTATATGGAGTAAAGCAATGTTTTTTTGATATTTTTGTTTCTGTACAAATCTAAACAGAAATAACTTCTGTTGCGTCTGAAAATTACAAAATGTTTCTCGAAAATACGGTAAATCATAAAGAACAATTTGGATGGATTGAAGTGATCTGCGGCTCGATGTTTTCCGGCAAGACCGAAGAGCTGATCCGAAGACTGAAACGCGCCCAGTTTGCCAAGCAGAAGGTAGAGATTTTCAAGCCTGCCATCGATACGCGTTACCACGACGAAATGGTGGTATCACACGATGCCAACGAAATCCGTTCCACCCCCGTTCCGGCCGCTGCCAATATCCGTATTTTGGCACAAGGCTGCGATGTGGTGGGAATTGACGAAGCTCAGTTTTTTGACGATGAGATTGTATCGATCTGCAACGATTTGGCCAACTCCGGGATCCGCGTGATCGTCGCCGGACTGGACATGGATTTTAAAGGCAATCCGTTTGGCCCGATGCCCGCTCTAATGGCAACAGCCGAATACGTGACCAAAGTACACGCCGTGTGTACAAGAACCGGAAATTTAGCCAACTACAGCTTCCGAAAGGCACAAAGCGACAGCCTGGTATTGTTAGGCGAAACCGAAGAATACGAGCCGCTTAGCCGTGCCGCTTATTTCAACGCAATCAGAGAACAGGCGGAGAAAGAAGAAAACAACCATTCCAGAACCAAAAACAACGCTGAATAAGTTTTGAGTCTACTTATCCAAAATATCATCCCAGTCATTCACGCCAAATGGTCCGGGAAGGACGAGAAATGTTCCATCGACAACGTTTCCATCGACAGCCGTTCACTGCAGAACAATAACGGTACGCTGTTTTTTGCCTTGGTCGGGCACCATCACGACGGGCACCAATACCTTGCGGAACTGATCGAAAAAGACGTTCAGCATTTTGTGGTGAACCGTATTCCTGAAAAACTGGCGGACAAAGCCAATTTCCTTGTGGTGGAAAACACCTTGGATGCTTTACAGCAATTTGCCGCTTTTTACCGTCAGCAGTTTGATTTTCCTATCATCGGGATTACCGGAAGTAACGGAAAAACCATCGTAAAAGAATGGCTGAACTTTTTACTGAGCCCGGAATACAACATCATCCGAAGCCCGAAAAGTTACAACTCGCAGGTCGGGGTGCCGCTTTCGGTTATCGGGATCAACGAAAAACACAATTTGGGCATTTTTGAAGCCGGGATTTCCTTAGTGGGCGAAATGGAGAAGTTAGGCGAAATCATACAGCCGACTTTGGGTGTGCTTACCAATATCGGATCGGCGCACAACGAAGGCTTTGCTTCCGAAGAAGAGAAAATCAGGCAAAAACTAAAACTTTTCGATAAGACACCGGTAGTAATCCTTCAGAAAAACGACAAAATCGAATCGTTTTTAAAGCCCGGCACTAAAGCGTTTACCTGGAGTTTTGACAACGCTTCCGCTGATGCAAAAATCACTAAAAAAACCGCTTCGTCTTTTGAAATCCACCATAAAAACGAAACGTTTACCATAACACTTCCGTTTCACGACAAAGCTTCGGAAGAAAACAGCATTACCTGTCTGATGGCGTTGCTCTACTTCGGTTATGAGGCCAAAACCATACAGGAGCGCCTTGCCAATCTGTATCCTGTGGAAATGCGTTTGCAGGTTAAAAACGGCATCAACCACTGCACGGTTATCGACGACAGTTACAGTTCCGATTACCAGTCGCTTAAAATCGCACTGGATTTTCTGGAACAGCACAAAACGCATAAAAAGAAAACGGTTATCCTTTCCGATATTTTCCAAAGCGGATTTACTGCGGAAGAATTATACTCAAAAGTGGCCAAACTACTGACCAACAATCGTATCGAGCGTGTTTTCGGGATTGGCGACAACATTTCGGAGCATCTGAAGGATTTTCCGAATTTCATCCCGTTTGCCACGACGCAGGAATTTGTAGCACATTTCAATGCACACGAATTTGAATACGAAACCATTCTGATCAAGGGTGCCCGAAGTTTTCAGTTTGAGGAAATTGTAGTACTCCTGGAAGAGAAAACCCATGAAACCGTTCTGGAAATCAACCTGAACGCCATCAGTCATAACCTGAATTTTTACAAATCAAAGCTGAAACCGACCACCAAAATGATGGCGATGGTAAAAGCTTTCGGATACGGGAGCGGCAGTTTTGAAATTGCAAAATTGTTGGCGCATCATAAAATCGATTATTTAGGCGTGGCTTTTGCCGATGAAGGAATCGCGCTGCGCAACGCCGGAATCACCATGCCGATTATAGTGATGAACCCGGAAAACAGTGCCTTTGCCGCTATGGTTGCTTACAATCTGGAACCTGAAATCTACTCGGCTTCGGTATTGAAGAAATTCATCGTTTTGGCACAACAGAAGAACCTTTACAACTACCCTATTCATCTCAAACTCGATACGGGGATGCACCGTCTGGGCTTTGAAGAAAAAGACCTGGAAAGACTTATCGGTTTACTGAAAAACAACAATCTGGTGGAAGTAAAAAGTATTTTCTCGCATTTGTCGTCGAGCGATGTTCCGGAATTCCGTGAGTTTACGCTAGGACAGATTCAGAAATTCGACAACTGGTCTTCCCGATTAAGGAACGAACTCAACATTGATCCGATCCGTCATATTTTAAACACTTCTGGCATTTACAATTTTGCCGAGTTTCAATTCGACATGGTCCGTTTGGGCATCGGTTTGTACGGTGTGGGCAATGATACAGAAGAAATGCAGCAACTGGAAAACGTAGGGACTTTAAAAACCATCATCCTTCAGATAAAAGACATTCCGGTTGGGGACAGCGTGGGTTACAGCCGAAGATTCATGGCTACAGAACCTACCCGAACCGCCACCATTCCCATCGGATACGCAGACGGCATCCCGAGAAGCTGGGGCAACGAAAAAGGCTATGTATTGGTCAACCATCAAAAAGCCCGAATCGTAGGCAACATCTGTATGGACATGCTAATGATCGACGTAACGGATATTTCTTGCCAGGAAGGCGACACGGTAATCGTTTTCGGAAAAACACCGCGGGTAACCGAACTGGCGGAAACCATCTGCACGATACCGTATGAAATCCTGACCAGCATTTCGCATCGTGTAAAACGTGTTTTTTATAAGGAATAAATCACTTTTTGTTCAAAAAACACAAATTGTAACCCGAATTTTACTACTTTAGTGTGAAACGAATTTTTAACTAAAATCATATTCTATGGGATTTATTTCAGAATTTAAGGAATTCGCCATGAAAGGCAACTTGGTAGACATGGCCATCGCATTTGTTATGGGGGGCGCTTTCGGAAAAGTTGTTACCGCTTTTGTAGAAAAAATGTTTGCACCAATTATTGGAATTTTAATGGGCGGTATCGATTTAGCCGATAAAAAATTAGTAATTACGGAAGCCGTTGCCGAAGTTAAAGATGCAACCGGCGCAGTGGTTACCCCGGCTGTCGCTGAAGTAGCCATTCAATGGGGGGCTTTTATCACCGCGCTTATTGATTTCATCATTGTGGCTTTTGTAATGTTCCTGATCATCAAAGCGATGAACAAGATGAAAAAACCGGAAGCACCGGCGGCACCGACAGGCCCAACTCAGGAAGAATTATTGGGTGAAATCCGTGATTTGTTGAAAAAATAATCCGCTACACAACATATTCTAACTTAAACCGTCTGTAGAGGCGGTTTTTTTTGTCCTAAAATTATTCTTGTGATTTTTTGGCTTTAATACTTTTTAACAAACGTTTTGTGTTAATTTTGCAACTTAAATAACTCTAATAAAACACACTAAGTAAAATGAAAGTAGCCGTTGTAGGTGCCACTGGTATGGTGGGCGAAGTAATGCTTCAGGTTTTAACCGAAAGAAATTTTCCAGTAACCGAATTGATCCCCGTAGCTTCCGAGAAGTCCGTGGGCAAGGAAATCGAGTATAAGGGGAAGAAGTTTAAGGTGGTAAGCATGCAAACGGCTATCGATATGAAACCGGAGATTGCTGTTTTTTCCGCCGGAGGTGACACTTCGAAAGAGTGGGCTCCGAAATTTGCTGAAGCAGGCACAACTGTAATCGACAACTCTTCCGCATGGAGAATGGATCCGACCAAAAAATTAGTGGTACCGGAAATCAATGCTTCGGTTTTAACCAAAGACGATAAAATCATTGCCAATCCTAACTGTTCGACCATTCAAATGGTGATGGCTTTGGCGCCGCTTCATAAAAAATACGACATCAAACGAATTATTGTTTCGACTTACCAATCCATAACGGGTACGGGAGTGAAAGCGGTTCGTCAGCTGGAAAACGAATATGCCGGTGTTCAAGGTGATATGGCTTACAAATATCCGATCCACCGAAATGCCATTCCGCAATGTGATGTTTTCGAAGACAACGGTTACACCAAAGAAGAAATGAAACTGGTGCGTGAAACCCAAAAAATCCTTGATGACAAAACCATCGCCGTAACTGCTACTGCTGTTCGTGTTCCGGTTGTTGGAGGCCACAGTGAAGCGGTTAACGTGGAATTTGAAAACGATTTCGAAGTTAGCGAAGTACGTTCCATTCTTCACAACACACCGGGAATCACCGTTCAGGACAACATTGACACTTTTACCTATCCGATGCCTTTATATGCGGAAGGAAAGAATGATGTATTCGTTGGACGAATCCGTCGTGATGAGAGCCAGCCGAACACCATGAACATGTGGATTGTAGCAGACAACTTACGAAAAGGAGCCGCAACCAATGCCGTTCAGATTGCTGAATATCTTGTAGCCAACCAGTTGGTATAATTCCAAGAAATAAATATTTAAAATCCGTTTGACACAAAAGTTGAACGGATTTTTTGTTTTTATACTATCTTTGTTCAGAATGAATAAGAAACTGCAAAATATAAGTCTCTCATTACTGATTAGCATATTGTTCGCAATATTGTTCCAATCGGTGCACTCGTATGAGCATTTGATCAAGCAGTTTACCGAGGCACATTGCGAGCATCAATACGATGCCTCCAAAACCGAATTCACCCACAGCCATCATGATTTTGACGACTGTTTCGTATGTGAATTTTCACTGGGCAATTTCACTCCGGTTGCATTTTTCTCCTTTTCATTCCATCACTATGCTGTTGCGAAAAGTGTTTCGTTTTTCAATACCGAAAAACCGATTGTCTTTTCCGGCAGTTTCTTCAGCCTCCGGGCGCCTCCCTGTTTTATTGCATAATTATTACTGTCGAAGTATCGGCATGACTTTTTGTACAATAAATCAAACTAAAAAAACATGAAATCTTATCTTACAGCCCTATTGCTATTAGGGTTTTCAATACTTGCTTTCGGGCAAAACAAACTCATTGGCACCATCAAGGACCATCATGACAAACCCATTGAAAATGCAACCGTTACATTACCTGAACTGCACAAAGACGCCCTTTCGGATGCCAACGGAAACTATACTTTCGAGAATCTTCCCACCGGAAACTTCAGCGTAGGTTTTTCGTCCATCGGCTATGCCAACAAAACGGTAACGGTAACACTTTCTGAAAAAGAAACAGTTCTAAATATAACCCTGGAGGAAACCGCCACCCACATGGACGAGATGATCATTTCCACGGTTTTCAACAAACTCCAATCGCAAAACGTGATGAAAGTGGAACATCAGTCCGTGAAAACACTCCAACAAAACGGCGCTACTACCTTAGCGGAAGGCTTAGCCAAAATTCCGGGTGTTGCACAAATCTCCACCGGAACATCCATCGGGAAACCGGTAATCCGCGGGTTAAGCGGCAACAGGGTTTTAGTGTATTCGCAGGGAATTCGTTTGGAAAACCAACAGTTTGGGGAAGAACACGGCTTGGGCATGAGCGATGCAGGCGTGGAAAGCGTCGAAGTCATTAAAGGACCGGCTTCATTATTATACGGTTCGGATGCTTTGGGCGGCGTACTGTATTTCAACCCGGAAAAGTTTGCCAAACCAAATACCTTTTCAGTAAACTTCAACCAGAAATTCTTCTCGAACACCCAAGGGAGTAATTCTTCGTTCGGGATCAAAACCTCTTCGGACAACTGGAAATTCTTAACCCGCGCCAGTTACGCTACCCATGCCGATTATAAAATCCCTTCCGGCGACCGCATCGTCAATACCCGTTTTATCGAAAAGGATTATAAAATCGGGATAGGTTACTCTACTGTAAAATATCAGACAGAATTCCGATACAATTACAACAACCTGAATATCGGTTTACCCGAAGAAGATCTTGAACCGGCACATTTCAGAACGCCGCTCTATCCGAAGCAGGACATTGACAACCATATGCTTAGCTGGCATCAGAAATATTTCTTCAAAAATTCGAAACTCGAAGCAGATTTAGGCTATACCTATAACAACCGTAAAGAATTGGAAGCCGTAGACGAAGTAGCGCTGCACATGAAACTCAAAACCGCAAGTTACAACCTGAAATATTATTTGCCAAAATCCGGAAATCTGGAAACCATTATCGGGGTTCAGGGTTTACAACAAACCAACACCAACAACGGGGAAGAGCTACTGATTCCGGATGCCACAACTACTGATTTTGGCGCATTGATCACTTCCAATTACGAATGGGACAACCACACCTTACAGGCCGGCATCCGCTATGATAACCGAAAAATTGCTACGGAAACCCATGGTGTTTTAGGCGAAGAAGGCTATTTCAATGCCATCGACAAAAAATTCGACAGTTTCAATGCCTCGTTAGGTTACAAAACCAAATTTAAGGAGAACCTCACACTTCGTCTGAATGTCGCTACAGGCTTCCGCGCCCCTAATTTAGCGGAATTAACCTCAAACGGCGTACACGAAGGCAGCAACCGTTACGAAATAGGGAACGCCAATCTGAAAAACGAACAAAACCTCCAGACCGACCTGAACCTTGAATACGGTAACGCGCATTTTGAATTTTTTGCCAACGCCTTTTACAACCACATCAACGATTATATTTTTCTTGCGCCAAACGGCTCAGTGATTGACGGAAATGATGTTTTCGACTACTTACAGGACAATGCAGCATTGTACGGTGGCGAAGTTGGGATGCAC
Source organism: Flavobacterium pedocola (assembly GCF_053764385.1). Lineage (NCBI taxonomy): Bacteria > Pseudomonadati > Bacteroidota > Flavobacteriia > Flavobacteriales > Flavobacteriaceae > Flavobacterium > Flavobacterium pedocola. The sequence continues at coordinate 311,453 of NZ_JBSNCR010000003.1, forward strand.
CTGCACCCACATCCGCTGGACTGGCTGCATTTTGTGAGCAGTTTTGAAACGGTGACGGGTAGAAAAGACAACGGTGACTATTTACCGCTAATTCCGGCTAACAAATTTTCCAACACGCTTCGCACGGAATTTGACGATACTTCGTGGCTGACAAAAAGTTACGCTTTGGTAAATGTGGATTATGTTTTCAATCAGAATAATGTGAGCGTTTTCGAAACGAAATCGGTGAATTACACCCTGCTGAATTTAGGATTGGGCGGCACAATCAACCTAGGAAAAGCCAAATTTGACGTAACCCTTAACGCGAACAATCTTTTGAACCGAACCTATATCTCCCATTTGTCCCGACTGAAAACCGACGGTATTCCGAACATCGGAAGAAACATCGTTTTGGGAATCGATTTCAAATTTTAACACTGAAAAGCTAGCTGTTTGGCCAGCTTTTTTCGGTATTGAAATCTCAGATTATTTATATTTGTTAGAACTAAAAAACAACGCATGAAGAATTCACTTACTGCTGCAGCGGTTATCTGCAGTTTAACCATGAATGCACAAGCTCCAAAAAGTACAGGAAAACTAAAATATCCTGAAACCAAAAAAATTGAACATACCGATACGTATTTCGACACCAAGGTAAACGATCCGTTCCGCTGGCTGGAAGACGACCGTTCCGCAGAGACCGGCGCGTGGGTTAAGGCACAAAACGAAGTAACCTACGGGTATTTAAAACAAATCCCTTTCCGCGATGCCATCAAGTCCCGCATGGAAAAACTCTGGAATTACGAGAAAATCAGTGCGCCGTTCAAAGAAGGCAACTATACGTATTACTATAAAAACAACGGTTTACAGAATCAGTCGGTATTGTACCGAAAAGATGCTGCCGGAAAAGAGGAAATTTTTCTGGATCCGAACACCTTTTCCAAAGACGGAACTACGTCGTTGGGCGGCTTGGACTTCTCCAAAGACGGGTCCAAAGTAGCCTATTCGATTTCAGAAGGCGGGAGCGACTGGCGTAAAGTCATCATCATGGATGCCGTTACCAAAAGAATCCTGGAAGACACCCTTGTGGATGTGAAGTTCAGCGGGGTTTCCTGGAAAGGCAACGAAGGCTTCTATTATTCAAGTTACGACAAACCAAAAGGAAGCGAACTTTCGGCTAAAACCGATCAGCACAAATTATATTTCCACAAATTGGGAACAGCGCAGAAAGAGGACAAACTTATCTTCGGCCTTGACCAAAAAAGAAGGTATGTAGGCGGAAGCGTTACCGAGGACGACCGTTATTTAATCATCAGCGCGGCCAATTCCACGTACGGAAATGAATTGTACATCAAAGATTTAACACAGGAAAACAGCCCGATTGTAACCATAGTGGACAACTTCAGCAATTCGAGTTATATTATTGAAAACGAAGGCACCAAACTGTTCATCGTAACCGACTGGAAAGCCCCGAACAAAAAAATAATGACAGTTGATGCGGCCAATCCGAAACCGGAAAACTGGAAGCCTTTCATCGAAGAAACCGAAAACGTATTGTCTCCTTCAACCGGGAGTGGGTATTTCTTTGCCAATTACATGAAAGACGCGGTATCACTGGTAAAACAATACGATTACAGCGGAAAACTGGTTCGCGAAATTACTTTACCGGGTGTTGGAACAGCTGCCGGTTTCGGTGGTAAAAAAGAAGAAAAAACATTGTATTATTCGTTCACCAACTATATTACACCGGGAACGATTTATTCGTTTGAACCAAAAGCCGGAACTTCACAGGTGTATGAAAAACCGAAAGTGGATTTCAAATCGGAAGACTATGTTTCCAAACAGGTGTTTTACACTTCAAAAGACGGTACCAAAATCCCGATGATCATCACCCATAAAAAAGGATTGCAACTGAACGGTAAAAACCCAACCATGCTTTACGGTTACGGCGGTTTCAACGTAAGTTTAACCCCAAGTTTCAGCATTGCCAATGCAATCTGGATGGAAAATGGCGGTATTTACGCGGTTCCGAACTTACGCGGTGGAGGTGAATATGGTAAAAAATGGCACGATGCCGGAACGAAACTGCAGAAACAAAACGTTTTCAACGACTTTATTGCTGCTGCCGAATACCTGATTGCCAACAAGTATACTTCGAAAGATTTCTTAGCCATCAGAGGTGGTTCCAACGGAGGATTGCTGGTAGGTGCCACGATGACACAACGTCCGGACTTAATGAAAGTAGCGTTACCGGCTGTAGGGGTTATGGACATGTTACGTTACCACACCTTTACTGCAGGAGCAGGCTGGGCTTACGATTACGGAACGGCGGAAGATTCCAAAGAAATGTTCGGTTATCTGAAAGGGTATTCTCCGGTGCACAACATTAAAAAAGGCGTGAAATATCCGGCAACCATGGTCACTACAGGCGATCATGACGACCGCGTGGTACCGGCACACAGTTTCAAATTTGCCGCGGAATTACAGGACAAGCAAACCGGAAACAACCCGGCGCTGATCCGTATTGACATCAATGCAGGGCATGGCGCAGGAAAATCGGTAGCCGCTACCATTCAGGAAAATGTGGACATTCAGGCGTTTACCCTGTACAATATGGGGATTACGAAATTGCCTGTGACGAAGAAATAACAAGATTTCTTTCTAATAAAAAAAGCGACCGGGTTGGTCGCTTTTTTTATTCATATTCTTTATATGAGATGTACTTTCCTGTTGAAATATCGAATCTATACTTTGTTTTTAATGTAAATCCAGCATTTTTAATCATTTGAGTATCTGTAACTTCATAATCCGTATACAAGTCTATTTCATTCGGCTCATCTGTCGATATACTTACCCGAAAAAATCTTCCCAATAAAGATTCATCATAATAAGAAATACCGTCTTCATCAACTTCTCTCTTCCCATCAAAATAATACGTAAATTTTGCACCTGTATAATTCTTTCCAGAAACAATTTTATATATTTTTCCAATAACAATTGGTTTCTCAGACTGATTCCCTGAATTCAGCATTTCCTGTTCTGATTCACTTTTCTTATCAAGCTCAGAAACTGAATTAAAAATCATAAGAACAACAATAGCCAAAATAAGTAAAGCTACACCTCCTTGCTTAAAAAAATCTTTTACGTTAGAATCTATTATCCCCATCCAGCATTCGTCCTAAACCACCTAACAAACTGCCTTCGTCTCTGCCGCTTCCACCTGCTTGGGGTGCAGACGCAATAATACGATCCGCCAATCGGCTGAACGGTAACGACTGAATGTACACCACGCCCGGTCCACGTAAGGTAGCATAGAACAATCCTTCGCCTCCGAAAACGGAATTTTTGATCCCTCCGATGAATTCGATATCATAATCTACATCTTTTGTGAAACCAACGATACAACCCGTATCTACTTTTAAAACTTCGCCCGGCTGCAATTCCTTACGGGCCAAAGTTCCTCCGGAGTGTACGAACGCCATACCGTCGCCTTCGATTTTCTGCATGATGAAACCTTCACCACCGAACAATCCACGGCCTAATTTTTTTGAGAATTCTATCCCTACAGAAACTCCTTTAGCCGCACACAAAAATGAATCTTTCTGGCAGATGAATTTCCCTTGGTATTTCGTTAAATCAATCGCTACAATTTTTCCGGGATAAGGAGAAGCAAACGATACTTTACGTTTTCCGCCATCCTGATTCATATAAGCGGTCATGAACAAACTTTCTCCGGTTAAAACGCGTTTTCCGGCCGTCATTAATTTCCCTAAAAATCCTTGTTGTTGTCCGGAACCGTCCCCGAAAATAGTTTCCATTTTGATCCCGTTTTCCATCATCATAAAACTGCCGGCTTCGGCAATTACAACTTCCTGCGGATCTAATTCAATTTCAACATATTGCATTTCTTCACCATAAATATGGTAATCGATTTCATGTGATGTCATGTGTATAGTTTTTGATTAATTACGTAAATATTAGACGAGGAAATCTAAAAGATGTTACAGCATTTCCTATCCCAAAACCGACTTCCGAACGATACGGTTGAATAACTTATACCCTAAGGTGGAACGCAAGAAACTCATGGCGTTCGCATCAAATCCAATGGTGTAGCGTGTAAAATTGGTACGCGGGTTATTGGCCGCCGCAAAAAGGGTTTGGGTAATTTTTGGTGTCAGGTTGGTGTTCTTTTTGGTCTTCTTGTGCAAAATGCCCGTGATCTTGTGCATCATGCGCTCATACGTAGGAATGCCTCCCGTTTCCGATTTCATCACCTGGCTCTGAAAAGCTGTTGGGGCATTACCAAACTGAACCGTACTCACGCTGATATTAAACGGCTGCAATTCATAAGCCATGCATTCGGAAAAACTCTCCACCGCTTTTTTAGTGGAATGGTAGAAACTGCCCAATGGTAAATTCACCAAGCCTGCAATCGAGGAAATATTGATAAACTGACCAAACTGCTGCTCGCGAAACACCGGAATAAAAGCCCGGCAGACTTTCACCACGCCCAGCCAGTTCACGTCGACTATAAGTTTGATTTTTTCATCTTCCGAAAGCTCCACAAAACTGCGGTACCCGATACCGGCGTTGTTAATGATTACATCTATGGTTTTGTGATCCGCAAGAATTTTACTTTTGGCAGCTTCAATACTTTCCGAACAGGTAACATCCATGATATAGCTGCTCACATTGGGCAAACCAACTGTTTCTTTTCCGTGGTCAAAACAGGTCATGGTCGCAATAACATGCCAGCCGTTTTGGGAAAAATGCATCGCCGTGGCTTTCCCGATACCGCCGGAAGCTCCTGTGATCAATACGGTTTTCATCAGTCGTATTTTTTATCGTAATCGATTTTACCGATATGGCGCATTACCCGTACGATTTTATCTTTTCGTCGACTAGTATAAGAAGAAGAATTAACCGCTTTAAATTTTCGCGGATTGGGTAAAATAGCCGCAATGCCTGCTGCTTCATATTTGGTGAGATCTTTGGCGTCTTTATGGTACCAGAATTCGGTGGCTGCCTGTGCGCCGTAAATCCCGTTGCCCATTTCTATGCTGTTGAGATAGACCTCCATGATGCGTTCTTTACCCCAAATCAGTTCGATTAAAACGGTAAAATAGGCTTCCAGACCTTTACGTAGGTAACTTCTGCCCTGCCATAAAAACACATTTTTAGCGGTTTGCTGGGAAATGGTGCTGCCCCCTTTTAATTTTTTTCCTTTCTGATTGCTTTCGTAGGCATTGGCCAAAGCTTTAAAATCGAAACCGTTATGATGCAGAAAATTACCGTCTTCACTGGCAATAACCGCTTTTTGAAGGTTTACGGAGATGTCTTCCAACGGCACCCAGTCGTGATTTAAATACACTTCTTTATCGGCCTGAGTATTTTCAATGGCGCGGATAGCCATCAATGGTGTAAAAGGAACAGGGACAAACTTGAACAGTACCACAAAAAAGATGGAAAGCCCAAAGCCCCAAAGAAAAAGCTTAAAGAAAAAACGCGTCACCCTTGCCATAAAACTTCGCTTTTGGGTTTTACCGCTTGACTTTGCAGGTGTTTTTTTGGTAGTTTTCTTGGTTGCCATTATACTAAATCTGCTAATTCCTGCCCTACCAAACTTCCTATGGCTACGCCCATTCCGCCCAGACGGACACCACAATACACGTTTGATGAAAGCTGTTCTACTATCGGTTTTTTATGCGAGCCTAAGCCCATAATCCCACTCCAACGGTGGGCGATTTTATACTCGGTGTTCGGCAAAATCACTTCCCTTAACAACGATTCCAAACGGTCTTGGATTTTTTCGGTCAGGCCGAATTCGGATGTGGTTTCGCCTTCAAAATCGAGGTTTCTTCCGCCACCGAACAAAATTCGGTCTTCAATGTTTCGGAAATAATAATAACCGCCATCAATATGAAACGTCCCTTTAATATCAAGGTTTGGTATCGGTTCGGTAATCAAAACCTGGGCACGGGCCGGTCGAACGGCACCGTTTGTTAACTTTCCGGCAAAACCATTGGTGGCAAACAGTACTTTTTTCGAAGTAAAGCTAAAATCATTGGTATGTAGCTGAACGCCGTTTGCCGTATCCTGATAATCCAAAACATTTTGCTGGTTCAGGATCAGGATGTTGTTCGCATGCGCTTCTTTCAACAACGCCTGCATCATGTTGCCGGTATCAATCTGCCCTTCAAAAGGATTGAAAATCAGGTATTCGTGTATGCCTTTAAAATCGAAGCGATCGACTTCTTTGGCAAACACATCGGTTTTAAAAAGCGGTTTCAGGATGTCGTTTACAAAAGGTAATTTCTGAAGACATTCCGCATAAGTACTTTCATCTTCCTGAAGAAAAAGTTCATACCCGCCGTAAGGCTTGAAATCAATCGTACTGTCGCCCAAACGCTTGCGAAGCAGTTGCAGGCCGTTCCATCGCTTCTGGATAAGCTGGATGACTTCCTCTTCGGTATGGTTTTTTAAATCTTCAATGATTTCCGAAAGACTGCCAAAGCAGGCAAAACCCGCGTTTTTGGTACTGGCGCCTTCCGGCAAAGCGCCTCTTTCAAGAACAAGGATCTTGCTCTCCGGGAAACGTTCGCGCAGACGCAAAGCCGTATGAAGTCCCACTATACCGCTTCCTACCACGGTATAGTCTACATTGGTAAACCAATTTTTCAGTTCCCAGTAGCTGACATTCATCTTCGGTTATTTTCGTGCTTTAAGTTTGTTCTTTATAGAATTAATAACAATCGGTGCGGTGGAAATAAGGATGATTCCCACGACGATCAATTCGATATATTTTTTCAGATCAATCTGATGGTTTTCCAAAAGGTAACGGTATAAGTAATGCCCTGAAAAAATAAGGGTAAACGACCAAAGGAACGAACTCACGATGTTGTAAAACATGAATTTCTTTTTCTCCATCTGAACGATTCCTGCCACAATCGGTGCAAAGGTTCTGATAATCGGAAGGAAACGCGCAAAAATGATCGCTCTTCCACCGTGTTTTTCAAAAAACAGGCGCGACTGGATTAAATATTTTTTCTTGAACCAGAAATTATCTTCTTTGGAATACAGGAAATGACCGCTTTTCGCACCAAACCAATACCCTACGACGTTCCCGATGATCCCGGAGATTGCCACAAGTGTTGACAAAACCGCCACATTGGTGAATTCGCTTTCAATATAAATCAATTCCTGCATCAGGGTTTCGCTGTAAATTCCGGAAAGGAACAACAAGCTGTCGCCCGGCAGAAAGAAACCGGCAAACAAGCCTGTTTCGGCAAATACAATAAACAATACCACATAAATACCGATGTGGTGCCCTGCGATTTCAAGGTTGATATAAAACTCTGGGTTTAACAGTTGGGTCCAGTGAAAATCTTCTTTCATTTGGAAATATTTTTAAGCAATTAGTTTTCAGTTTTTGTCTCCCATTTATCCACGGCACTGGTAGCTAAGGCATTCCCTAATACATTGGTCATGCTTCGCGCCATATCACAGAAATGGTCAATCGGTAAAATTAAAGCGATGCCTTCCGGTGGAATTCCAAACATCGCACAAGTCGCCACTACCACGATAAGAGAAGCTCTCGGCACACCGGCTACTCCTTTACTGGTGAGCATCAACACTAACAACATGGTCAGCTGTTTGTCCAGCGGCATGTCGATTCCGTACACCTGGGCAATGAAGATACTGGCAAAGGTCATGTACATCATACTCCCGTCCAGGTTGAACGAATACCCTAACGGCAAAGTAAAGGAAACGATTCTCGGCTGACACCCGAAACGCTCCAACTCTTCCACCATCTTAGGAAAAACGGCCTCACTACTGGTTGTGGAAAAGGCAATAAGCAAAGGACTTTTGATACGTTTCAACAATACCCATAATCGGTTTCCTAATATAAGGTAGCCAACAATCAACAATAAAATCCACAATACGATAATCCCAATGGCAAACGCCACAAGGTAATTGGCATACAGGCTGAAAATCTCAAACCCGTAATTCGCCACTGCCGCAGCCACCGCACCGAAAACCCCTAACGGAGCCACCCACATTATATAGGTAACCATTTTCAGTACCACATGCGAAACGGAATCCAGCAATTTTATAATCGGTTTGGCTTCTTTTTTACTGAAAGCAGCCAAAGCCACACCAAATAAGATTGAGAATATTACGATCTGCAGAATTTCATTGGTGGCAAACGCTTCGAATATACTTTTGGGTACAACGTGTTTTACGAATTCTTCTAAAGAAAACGATTGGGTTTTTTCCAACAATTCGGAAGCCGAAGACGTGTCGTCCATTTTAATGTTCGTTCCTTTTCCAGGTGCAAGGGTGTTTACCAGAACCATCCCTAACAAAAGAGAAATCAGCGAAGCCGAAATAAACCATCCCATAGCTTTTGCCCCTACGCGTCCGACCATTTTCATGTCTCCCATTTTAGCAATGCCGACTACTAAGGTTGAGAACACCAATGGCGCAATAATCATCTGTACCATTCGGATAAAAATGGTTCCGAACAGTTTTATATTTTTCGAGAAAACTTCCTTAGAATCAGGAAATTGATAGTGAACAATGCCGCCTAAAATCACCCCCAGGATAAGGGCAACAATGATGGCTATAAAAAGTTTATTGTTGTTATTTTTCACCTCAAAATCAATTTTTAGTCCGTGAAAATACTCATATTTTTTAAAAGGACCATTTTAATTTCGACAAAAAAGAAAATTTATATCCATTTTAAGGGAATGATAAGAATTATTAAAACAACAACCGACACCGACTAAAAAACACCTTTTTTACAGAATTTTCATTAAAATCGAAAAATCAATAATGATTATGTTTGATTTTTGAAAAATACTATATTTAATATTGGTTATGAATGTATTATGATTATGAAAATGTTAAAAAAATGCATTGTTTTAAATAAAATGTTAAATATATTTGCCTTCAACTAATAAACCAATCATTTTTAACAACCAAAAACCATGAAGTTCAAACTACTTTCAATTGCTTTACTGGCATTTACGAATGTAACGTTCGCCCAGGACGGTTCGTTGTGGAAAGCTTCTTCTAAAAAAGGTACTATTGTTACCACGGAAAGAGGCGCCACTTTGCCAACAAAAAATCTGTTTGAGTTAGACATTAACGGATTAAAGAATGCTTTGGTTAATTCCCCAAAACGAGGTATTAACTCAACCAAATCTAATGTTATTATTGCTTTCCCGAATGCCGATGGCCAAATGGAGCGCTTCAGAATCCTTGAAGTTTCCAACATGGAACCCGGTCTGGCAGAGCGTTTCCCTGAAATCAAATCGTATGTAGGACAGGGAATTGACAATCCAACCGCTGTGATGTATTTCAGTGTTTCTCCCTTAGGACTGCAAACAATGCAAATCAATGCGGACCAATCGGCTGTTTTTATTGAGCCGTATTCACAAGACCTGAGAACGTATTCTGTTTTCAGAAAATCAGACAAAATGCACTCGCTTTCTCATTTTGAGTGTAAAGTAATTGACGATGCGAGAGCTTCTGTTACCAATGCAAACGAAACATTGCGACCGAATGCTGATGACGGTAAACTGAGAAATTTCCGTTTAGCCATGTCGGTTACGGGAGAATATACCGCATACTTTGGAGGAACCAAAGCTTTGGCCTTAGCAGCCATCAACAATACCATGACACGTGTAAATGGTGTGTTTGAAAAAGATTTCGGCGTACACATGAACTTAATAGCAAATACTGATGCCGTAATTTACACCAGTGCGTCAACGGATCCGTATTCCCCATCCTCTTCATTGGATAACTGGAATTCGGAATTACAGTCTACTCTTACTTCCGTTATCGGGGAAGCCAACTATGATGTCGGTCACTTGTTCGGTAAAGACGGAGGTGGCGGTAATGCCGGATGTATCGGTTGTGTTTGTACAAACGGCCAGAAAGGAAGTGGCTACACGTCACCTATTGACGGAATCCCTTCCGGAGATAATTTCGACATCGATTTCGTAGCACACGAATTAGGTCACCAGTTTGGAGCCAACCATACCTTTTCCATGAATAATGAAGGTACAGGTGTAAACGTGGAACCGGGAAGCGGCTCAACTATCATGGGCTATGCCGGAATTACCAGTCAAGACATACAAGCACATTCTGACGCTGTATTCCATGCTGCCAGCATCCAACAGGTTACCAACAACATTAAAACCAAAACATGCCCAACCAGTACTGTAACAGGTAATTCCATTCCTACGGCCGCAGCCGGTTTGGATTATACAATTCCTAAAAGCACACCATTTATGTTAACCGGAACCGGGACAGACGCAAATGGAGACACGCTTACTTATATCTGGGAGCAAATGGACAATGCTTCATCGGCACAAACAGGAGCCAGTTCTGCTGCAAGTGCTACCAAAACATCAGGACCAACTTTCAGATCGTACACGACGTCAACATCACCAGTACGTTATTTCCCTAGAATGCAATCGGTTTTAACTGGCGCAACAACAACCGCTGGAACGGAAATCACTGTGGAAGCTGTTCCTTCTGTGGCAAGAACGATGAATTTCAGATTCACGGTTCGTGACAACAGAGCAGGCGGTCCTGCAAACAATTCCGACGACATGATTGTTACGGTAAATGCAACAGCCGGTCCATTCAGTGTAAGTGCACCAAATACAGCAGTATCATGGGTTGGTGGTTCTTCACAAGCGGTAACCTGGAACGTAGCCGGTACTACAGTAAACGGCGTAAACTGTGCCAATGTGGATATCTTAATCTCTACCAACGGCGGAACTACCTGGTCTACTTTATTGGCAGGAACACCAAACGACGGAACAGAAAACATTACCGTTCCTAATACGGCAGGTACACAAAACCGTATCATGGTAAAAGGTACCAACCATATTTTCTTTGATGTTTCAAACGCTAACTTTACCATTACAGCAGGAACATCAGATACAACAGTTCCTTCAGCTCCTACTAATTTAGCCGCTTCAGGAACTACTGCAACAACTACAAACTTATCTTGGACCGCTTCTACTGATAACGTTGGGGTGACTGGATATGATGTATACCAAGGTGCTACTTTAAAAGCTACCGTTACAACAACTTCATATGCAGTAACAGGTTTAACAGCCGCTACAGCTTATACCTTCTCAGTAAAAGCTAAAGATGCAGCCGGAAACGTTTCCGCTTCAAGCAACACGGTTAACGTAACTACTTTATCTGCGTCGGATACTACTGCTCCTACTGCTCCAACCAACTTGGCAGCTTCAGGAACTACACAGACCACTACAAACTTATCTTGGACAGCTTCTACCGATAATGTAGGAGTAACAGGATATGATGTATACCAAGGTACTACTTTAAAAGCTACTGTTACAACAACTTCTTATGCAGTAACAGGTTTAACAGCGGCTACGGCTTATACCTTCTCAGTAAAAGCTAAAGATGCAGCCGGAAACGTTTCTGCAGCAAGCAACACTGTTAACGTAACTACTTTAGCAGCAACTGCTGTATACTGTACTTCGCAAGGAAACAGTGTAGCGGATGAGTTAATCGGAAGAGTACAGATCGGAACCATCAACAACGCTTCAACAGGCGGAACAGGTTATACCGACTTCACAGCGATTTCAACTAATCTTACCAAAGGTGCTTCAGCTACTATTACGGTTACACCAACTTGGACTTCAAGCGCGTATCCGGAAGCTTATGCAGTTTGGATCGATTACAATAACGATAAGGATTTCGCCGATGCAGGAGAATTGGTATGGAGCAACGCAGCTTCTACAACCACTCCGGTTTCAGGAACCTTTACGGTACCAACAACAGCTACTAGTGGAAGCACCCGTATGAGAGTTTCAATGCGCTACAATGCTATCCCTGGACCATGTGAAGCCTTTGACTACGGTCAGGTGGAAGATTACACTGTTAATTTAGTAACCGGAACTGCCGACACGACTGCTCCTTCTGCACCAACAAGCTTAACAGCTTCAGGTACAACGCAAACGTCTACAAACTTATCTTGGACCGCTTCAACAGATAACGTTGGGGTAACCGGATACGATGTATACCAAGGAACAACTTTAAAAGCTACCGTTACGACAACTTCTTATGCAGCAACAGGTTTAACAGCCGCTACCGCTTATACCTTCTCAGTTAAAGCTAAAGATGCGGCCGGAAACGTTTCCGCTTCAAGCAACACTGTAAATGTAACCACCTTGTCATCAACAGTAACTTACTGTACTTCTCAAGGAAACAGCACAGCTGACGAAAGAATCGGAAGAGTACAGATGGGAACCATCAACAATGCTTCAACCGGTACTGCAGGATATGAAAACTTTACAACGTTAACAACCAATGCAGCCCTTAATTCTTCTCAAACCATCACGATCACTCCAACATGGACAGGAAGTGTGTATCCGGAAGGTTATGCGGTTTGGATTGACTACAACAAAAATGGTGTTTTCACCGATGCTGGCGAGTTGGTATGGAGCAAAACCGCTTCTACAACCACTCCGGTTTCAGGATCGTTCACCATCCCGGCTACCGCTTTAACAGGAACTACCAGAATGCGTGTTTCGATGAAATACAACGGTGTTCCAACGGCTTGCGAAGCATTCTCTTACGGTCAGGTTGAAGATTACACGGTAAACATTACCACAACAGCAAGAGATACTGAAATGGCTAGTAATCCATTAGCAACTGTGAAATTATATCCAAACCCTGCCACAACCACTATGACTGTGACAGATATTTCAGAAAACGCAACCTTCAGAGTTTATAACTTATTAGGCCAAACAGTAATGAACGGAAAGTTCAATAACGGAAGCCTTGATGTTTCTAACTTAGAAAGCGGCAACTATATCATGGAGATTTCAGACAATGACAACGTAATCACCAAGCGTTTCATCAAGAAATAATCTACTGATCCTAACCCTTAAAAGGTCTTCGTAACGGAAGGCCTTTTTTGTTAAAAAAACCTCTGAAAGCATCTTTACGGATAAATTCCTTATTTTAGCTGCTCTTTCAAAACACTATACCGCACAATGAAAAAGTTACTTATTCTAACTCTTGGCATGATGGGATTATCAGCTTCAGCGCAGGAGGTTATGACCCCTGAACTATTATGGAAATTAGGGCGTGTCACTCCAATTGGCCTCTCCAAAGACGGAAAAAACATCGTGTACAAAGTCGCGACCCCTTCCGTGGAAGAAAACAAATCGAACTCAAAATTTTATACCATTCCGATTGGCGGCGGTCCAGCAGTAGAAGTTGCCGACACCAAAGATCTGGTAAAGAACAAGAATTTATCCTCCGACGGTAAATACCTGTTGTCCCACAAGGAAGTTAAGGTGGAAAAAGTCCTGGGAAAAGACATTTATCCAGAACTTAAAAAAGCCGATGCCCAAGTATACAACGGTTTGGATTACCGCCACTGGGATACCTGGAGAGACGGAACCTTCAACCATGTTTTTTACGGGGATGCTAACGGAAATGACAAATCCATTCCGCTGGACATCATGAAAGGCGAAAGCTTTGATTCCCCTCAGAAACCTTTCGGTGGTGACGAAGATTACATCTGGTCTCCGGATGGCAAAAGCATTATTTATGTTTGCAAAAAGAAAGCCGGAACTGCCTACGCCATCAGTACCAATACGGATTTATACGAATACAACCTGGAAACCAAAGTGACAAAAAACCTAACGGAAACCAATTTAGGTTATGACACCCATCCATTGTATTCCCCAACCGGAAACCTGACATGGCTGCAAATGAAACGTGACGGTTATGAAGCCGACAAAAACGACATCATCGTACGTTTCAAAGGCATGGACATGAATTTAACGGCTGCCTGGGACGGTACCGTAGAAAGTTTCAAATGGAGCGAAGACGGTAAAAAAATATACTTTATCGCCGCAACGGACGGTACTAAACAATTGTTTGAAGTGAACTTTCCGGGTTTGACCAAAATTGCCGTTACCGTAAGACAAATCACCAATGGTGATTTTGACGTAACCGAAATCGTGGGCTTCACCGAAGGAAAAGTGATCGTGGCCCGAAACGACATGAATCATGCCTCGGAGATTTATTCTTATGAATTCAAGAAAAAAGCGTGGAAACAAATCACAAATGTAAACACGGCTATTTACAGTAAATTATCGTTAAGCAAAACCGAAAAAAGGTACGTTACCACTACCGATGGTAAAAAAATGGTGGTTTGGGTAATCCTTCCTCCGAATTTTGACAAAACCAAAAAATACCCAGCGTTATTATATTGCCAGGGTGGGCCGCAATCTGCTTTAACCCAATATTATTCTTACCGTTGGAACTTCCAGACCATGGCCGCTCAAGGGTATATCGTAGTAGCACCCAACCGTCGCGGAATGCCGGGACACGGGGTAAAATGGAACGAAGACATCAGTAAAGACTGGGGCGGACAGGTAATGAACGATTATTTGTCAGCCATTGATGATGTAGCCAAAGAATCATATGTGGATAAAAAACGTTTAGGTGCTGTGGGAGCAAGTTACGGAGGTTACTCTGTGTTCTACCTGGCCGGAATTCACAACAACCGTTTCAAAACCTTCATTTCACACTGTGGCGTTTTCAATTTACAAAGCATGTACGGAACTACCGAAGAAGTTTTCTTCAACAACTTTGACCACGGCGGTGCGTATTGGGAGAAAAACAATGCCGATGCACAAAAAGCGTATTCACAGTTCAACCCCATCAATATGGTGAACAACTGGAACACACCGATCTTAATCATTCAGGGCGGAAAAGACTACCGTGTACCGATCGGACAAGGACAGGAAGCCTTCCAGGCGGCCCAGTTAAAAGGCATTAAGAGCCGTTTTGTATTGTTCCCGGAAGAAAACCACTGGGTGCTAAAACCACAAAACGCTTTGGTTTGGCAACGCGAATTTTTCAAATGGCTGAGCGAAACTTTATAACAAACTGAAATCCTGATGTAACCATCAGGATTTTTTACTTAATATGACTGCTATTTGCTTTCTTTTAATCAGCCCAATCGAATCGCTTTACCGGAAGGCTAATTTTTTGAAAATAAAACCTTTACGGCGTTTTCTTAAGAAAAAGATAAAATGCTGTTAAAATTCCATTTTACTTGTAACATTTTCTAATTTTACCAACTTATAACAGAAACCAAAAAATAAAAATATGCTTTCATTACCTATTAAACCTTTCCTGATTGCATCCTCAATGATCGTAAGTGCTGCTTCAGCCTTTGCACAGGATAATTTAGTAAACTCGTTAAAAATCAATGCGAGTGAGAAAAGTAAAGAATCGTTCAAATTCAACGATGTGGTGAACATCGAAAATACTTCCGTAAAAAGCCAGGGATCTTCAGGGACCTGCTGGAGCTATTCGGCTAACTCTTTCTTAGAATCCGAAATGATCCGTATGGGCAAAAAACCGGTGGAATTGTCTCAGATTTTCTCGGCGCGTAATGCCTATATCGAAAAAGGAAGAAACTACGTAAAAATGCATGGCTCGGTTGCTTTGGGTGATGGTGGTGCGTTCCACGACGTAATCAACATGTATAAAAAATACGGTGCTGTTCCGCAATCGGTATATACCGGTTTGAATTACGGTACCGATAAAAATAAATTTGCCGAAATGGCCGCTTTGATCGAAGGCGTATTGAAAGCCGTAGTAAGCAACCCGAATGGGGAATTGACACCAAACTGGGAAAAAGCCTATACTGCTGTTATCGATTCGTATTTAGGACAGGCTCCGAAATCGTTCCAATACAACGGAAAAAACTATACACCGGAATCTTTTGCTAAAGAAGTGGTAGGCATCAACGCGGATGATTATGTGGAAATTTCTTCTTTACAGGAATATCCATACTATACAAAATTCACGTTAATGGTACCTGACAACTGGTCGTACGATCAGGTGTACAACGTGCGCATGAACGAGTTAACGGACATCATCGACAACGCTTTGAAAAACGGTTATTCCGTAGCTTGGGCAGGTGACGTAAGCGAGAAAAGCTTCTCCTGGAAAAACGGAGTGGCTTTTGTACCGGAGAAAAAAGTAGAAGATATGACCGCTGAAGAAAAAGCAGATTTGTTCAACGGGCCTAAAAAAGAAATGGTTGTTACCGAAGAAATGCGTCAGAAGTCATTTGACAACTACACTACTACTGACGATCACGGTATGCACATCGTAGGAATCTCAAAAGACCAAAACGGTAAAGAATACTATATCGTGAAAAACTCTTGGGGAACTACCAACGATTATAAAGGATATTTATACATGAGTAAAGAATTCGCAAAATACAAAGCGACAGCAATCATGTTACACAAAAAAGGTGTTCCTGCCACTATTGCTAAAAAGCTAAGCATCTAAAAAAGACAATCATCAATCAGAATAAAATCCCAAGGTTTAAACTTTGGGATTTTTTTATGTTTTTTATGTACTATTTATCTTATTTTTATTCGGTATTAAATAATTTCGATGAAACTTAAACACTATTTTTTCAGTCTTTTACTTGTTTACTATTTCTTCTATATTTTCGGCTTTATACTTGGCTTCGCTTTGGAACCGATGGTTCATTTTGTCGGTAAACATATTTTCAACATCTCTTATGAATTTGAAGTTAACGGTTACGGTAGTGGCGATAACACCTATAGTTACCTGGCTGCATTCTGCAATCTAATGCTTAGTATTGTTTTGGCCTTTCCGGTTTCGTTACTAATGGGCAAAGCGAAAAACATTCAGACAGTAAAAAATTATTTCATCGTCCTCCTTCGCATTTACCTGATCTTCTTTATGCTGATTTATGGCCTGAGTAAAATTCTTCCGATGCAGTTTCCCCCTATCGGATTACACCGCTTAGAACAAACCTATGGCTCGTCCTCCCCAATGGGACTGGCCTGGGCGTTCATGCAATATTCTCAAACCTATAGCGCTTTTGCCGGGATTGCAGAAGTACTGGGTGCCTTATTCCTACTAAGCCGACGCACTATGACCCTTGGCGCGTTACTCTTAACGGGAGTAATGACCAATGTGGTGATGATGAATTTCTGTTACGACATTCCGGTTAAACTGAGTTCGTCGCACATGCTCTTTGCTGCACTGATCATCCTATCCTCAGATTACAAACGCATCGTGAATTTCTTTGTACTGAATACAGCAACAGCGCCTAGAATCCATCATAACGGATTTGAAAACGGAGAAGAACCCAAAGCGTTTTTCATTTCCAAAGTAGTGCTGAAAGTCGTTTTTTCCATAGGAATCACAACCTACTTCATCATCCAGTATTACAGTTTTAAAGAAGAAATGGAGAAAAAACCAGCTGTGTACGGCATTTACACCGTGATACCGGAAAAAGGAAGCACAACGAAGTATAGTTCCTTTGTTTTTGATCAGTACAATATGGGCACCATTACTAACGCTGAGAACCAAAAAACATGGTATACGTACAATCTTGATCCCAAAACACAAACCATCACTTTGGATCCCGGAAAAGTATCCAAAAAAGAAAAAGAAACCTTCCGATATACCGAAACAAAAAAAGAATTGGTTTTAACCCGCCCGACATCGGAAAAAATTCATCTGAAGAAAAAAACAG
Organism: Flavobacterium pedocola; assembly: GCF_053764385.1. Lineage (NCBI taxonomy): Bacteria > Pseudomonadati > Bacteroidota > Flavobacteriia > Flavobacteriales > Flavobacteriaceae > Flavobacterium > Flavobacterium pedocola. The sequence continues at coordinate 329,037 of NZ_JBSNCR010000003.1, forward strand.
GCGATGATTTACTTTTGATCAACCGCGGTTTCAACTGGATCAACGAAATGCCTTTCAACCGATAAACAAAAAAGCCCAATCTTTCGATTGGGCTTTTATATAGAAAAAAATTACTCTTTCATTTCAAACGTTTCCATAAACTTGGTCGTGTAGTTTCCGGCAACATAATCCGGATGGTCCATCAATTGTCTGTGGAACGGAATAGTGGTTTTGATTCCTTCGATGTAAAACTCATCCAAAGCACGTTTCATTTTCGAAATCGCTTCTTCACGGGTTTGCGCTGTTGTGATCAACTTAGCAATCATCGAGTCATAGTTTGGCGGAATCGTATATCCAGCGTAAACATGCGTATCCAAACGAACCCCGTGACCCCCTGGTGAATGCAAAACCGTAATTTTACCCGGTGACGGACGGAAATCGTTGTACGGATCTTCCGCATTGATACGACATTCGATAGAGTGCAACTGTGGCAAATAGTTTTTACCGGAAATCGGCACACCTGCAGCCACTAAAATCTGCTCACGGATCAAATCGTAATCGATTACCTGTTCCGTGATCGGATGCTCTACCTGAATACGGGTATTCATCTCCATGAAGTAGAAGTTACGGTGTTTGTCTACAAGGAATTCTACCGTTCCCGCGCCTTCGTATTTGATATATTCTGCCGCTTTTACCGCAGCTTCCCCCATCTTCTCACGCAACTCGTCGGTCATGAAAGGCGATGGTGTTTCTTCTGTTAATTTTTGGTGACGACGCTGTACCGAACAGTCTCTTTCTGAAAGGTGACATGCTTTTCCGTACGAATCCCCTACTACCTGAATCTCGATGTGGCGAGGCTCTTCGATAAGTTTTTCCATGTACATACCGTCATTTCCGAAAGCAGCAGCAGCTTCCATTCTGGCACCTTCCCAAGCTTTCTCAAGCTCATCTTCTTTCCAGATGGCGCGCATCCCTTTACCACCACCACCGGCAGTAGCTTTCATCATTACCGGATAACCGATTTCTTTGGCTACTTTCTTGGCTTGTTTCAAATCCTCAAGGATTCCTTCAGAACCAGGCACACAAGGCACCCCTGCTTCTTTCATGGTCGCTTTAGCCGTAGCTTTGTCTCCCATTTTCTCGATCATTTCCGGAGAAGCACCAATAAATTTAATATTGTGCTCCTGACAGATTTTAGAGAACTTAGCGTTTTCCGATAAGAAACCGTAACCCGGGTGGATCGCGTCTGCATTGGTAATCTCCGCAGCAGCGATAATATTGGACATCTTTAAATAGGAAAGGTTACTCGGTGCAGGCCCTATACAAACCGCTTCGTCAGCAAACTTAACGTGCAAGCTTTCCGCATCCGCCGTTGAATATACCGCAACGGTTTTGATTCCCATTTCTTTACAGGTTCTGATTACACGAAGTGCAATTTCTCCCCTGTTTGCGATTAATATTTTTTTAAACATCTTTTGAAATTTTAAATTTTGAATTCTAAATTTTAAAGTATTCCGAATGACGACAGTAATTCATCATTCAAAATTTAGCATTTAAAATTTCTTATGATGGATCTACTAAGAATAATGGTTGGTCGAATTCTACCGGAGAAGCATCATCCACTAAAATCTTAACGATTTTTCCGGAGATTTCCGATTCGATTTCGTTGAACAACTTCATCGCTTCGATCACACACACTACATCTCCTTTTCCTACAGAGCTTCCCACTTCCACAAACATTGGTTTGTCTGGAGCCGGTTTTCTGTAGAACGTTCCGATCATTGGCGATTTGATAGTGATATATTTTGAGTTCTCGTCTGCTGCTGGAGCTGCTGCTACCGGAGCTGCTGCTGCAACTGGAGCTGCCGCTACCGGAGCTGCCATTTGAGGGATTGCCTGCATAGGAACTTGCTGTACATACGTAGTTTCAGCTGCGCCACCTTCAGTTGTTTTGATGGTGATTTTAAAATCATCCATTTCTAATTTCACTTCTGTAGCACCAGATTTTGCTACAAATTTGATTAGGTTTTGAATTTCTCTGATATCCATACTATTCTAAATTTGGTTTTGGTTGTTTATTGTTTATTATAGGCCCATTTCAGGTACACGGCTCCCCAAGTGAAACCGCCACCGAATGCGGCAAATATAATGTTATCTCCTTTTTTCAATTGGGTTTCGAAATCGCTAAGCAATAAAGGTAAGGTAGCCGAAGTGGTGTTCCCGTAACGGTGGATGTTTACCAATACTTTTTCGTCGTCAAGACCCATGCGGTTCGCAGTAGCATCGATGATACGCTTGTTGGCCTGGTGTGCCACCAGCCAGTTCACATCATCTTTTGACAGATTATTGCGCTCCATAATTTTTTCACTTACATCGGCCATTCCGGAAACTGCATATTTGAATACGGTTTTTCCGTCCTGGAACACGTAGTGTTGTTTATTTTTCACCGTTTCTTCCGAAGCCGGTAAAATCGATCCGCCTGCATCAATTTTCAAAAATTCCCTTCCGACTCCGTCGCTTCTCAGAAACTCGTCCTGGAAACCTAAACCTTCGTGGTTCGGTTCGAACAATACGGCCCCGGCACCATCTCCAAAGATGATACAAGTGGCGCGGTCGGTATAATCAATAATGGAAGACATCTTATCAGAACCGATCAAAAGTACTTTTTTGTAACGTCCTGATTCGATATAAGCAGAAGCGGTAGAAATTCCGTAAAGGAAACTGGAGCAGGCAGCGTGTAGGTCGTACGCAAAAGCGTTCACAGCTCCGATTTGAGTAGCAACATAAACCCCGGTAGAGGCAACCGGCATATCCGGTGTTGCGGTGGCCATCAAAACCAAATCGATGTCTTTAGGATCAATCCCTGCTTTTTCGATCAAGTTCTGAGCGGCTCGTATTGCCATGAAAGAAGTCCCTTGTCCTTCTTCCTTAAGCATTCTTCTTTCTTTAATTCCGGTACGCGTGGTAATCCATTCGTCATTCGTATCCACCATCGTCTCCAGAACTGCGTTTGACAACACAAAATCCGGCAGGTAGGCTCCCACGGCGGTAATAGCGGCTGTTATTTTATTCATAAAAGTTGTATTTTTCTTTCCGAAAAAAAGATTTCAAAAAGTGGTGGAAATTACAAAAAAATTCCCAAACCCATATTCTTTTATTACTACTTATTTACTTCGTTTGGGTTTTAACAAAAAAAACTCCCACATAGTGAGAGTTTTCTCTATTTTTTTCGGATTAAGCTTCCGCTACTTGTTTGTCAATAACAACTTGACCTCTGTAGTACATTTTACCTTCATGCCAGTAAGCTCTGTGGTATAAATGTGCCTCTCCAGTTACAGGACATGTTGCAATTTGAGGAGTTGTCGCTTTGTAGTGCGTTCTTCTCTTATCTCTTCTTGTTTTCGAGGTTTTTCTCTTAGGATGTGCCATCTTACTATATTATTTATCCGTTAATAGTTGTTTTAATTTATCCCATCTGGGATCTGTTTTATCTTCTTCTTCTTTTTCCTTCACCTGTTCCTTTGGAGCCAACTGATTCAGTTTTTCGATAGCTTCCGACTGCAGACTGCCGTCTTTCACACCCGGATGAATCCTTTTGGAAGGTACCGACAATACAATCATCTCATAAATGTACTGTGCCACGTTCACCTGGAATTCCCCATGAGGGATCACCAGCATTTCGTCGTTCTCGTTGTTAAAGGTGTCCCCGAATTTTACAATCAAATTCAGTTTTCCTTTAATCGGCAAGTCAAACTCTTCTCCCGTCAGGTCACAAGGCACGTTGATAGTCCCTTTGTGTTTGAACGAAAGCTCCAGCATGGTGCTTTTTTTATCTAAAACCAATTCTACCTTAACCGCAACGCCATTGTATTCGTCGAAGTTAAAAGCTTCAAAGAACTTTTTATCGATTTGATATTCAAACTGGTGTTTTCCCTGCTTTAACCCGACAAACGGAATTAAAAAATCTTTCTCAATATTCATAACAACAGTTTTGAGCGTGCAAAGATATAAAATTATTGTAAATTCAAACGAGTTGTAAACATTTTTTTGTTTATAACTGTTTTTGTTTGGTTTTTAAGGGATTTTTAATCAGTTCGTTATGCTCGTTTCGGTTATTGAACACATCAATAGCCAAATAAACTGCTTCTTTGAACGAATTAAAATCTGCTTCGCCTTTACCGGCTATCTCATAAGCCGTTCCGTGATCCGGTGACGTTCTTATCTTATTCAGACCGGCCGTATAATTCACGCCTTTACCGAACGACAATGTCTTGAACGGAATCAACCCCTGATCGTGATACGCCGCAATTACCGCATCATATTTTTCATACTGACCGCTGCCAAAGAAACTGTCTGCCGAAAAAGGCCCGAAAACCATCACACCTTCTTCAAAAAGTTTTTTCAGCGCCGGTTTGATTACCTCATCATCTTCTTTTCCGATTACACCATGATCCCCACAATGTGGATTTAACCCCAAAACAGCAATTTTTGGTTTATTGATCGAAAAATCCTGTACCAAGGTTTTGTTAATGGTCTGGATTTTGGTTCGGATCAGCGCTTCGGTCAAATGTTTTGACACTTCGTTCACCGGTACATGATCGGTCAAAAGCCCGACACGTAAATTATCCTGCACCATCAGCATTAAAGCATCTCCTTCCAGTTCCTGGTTCAGATAATCCGTATGGCCCGGAAAATGAAATTCTTCCGACTGGATATTATACTTATTAATAGGTGCTGTCACCAACACATCCACCAATCCTTCTTTAAGCGCCTGTGTTGCCGCTGTAAAAGATTTGATAGCATATGTACCAATGCTTTCGTCGTTCACGCCAAATTCAAGATTCACCCCTTCACGCCAAACATTCAACACGTTGATCTTCCCGTGAACCAATTGCTCAAGCTTGTCGATCCCTTGCAGGTTAGACTCCATCTGCAGCGCTTTCTTAATAAAGGAAAGGATTTTGACGTTAGCAAAAATAACCGGCGTGCACATTTCAAGCATGCGGGTATCCTCGAATGTTTTCAGAATCACCTCTGCCCCGATGCCGTTTAAATCCCCAACGGAAATTCCGACAATTATATTCTCTGCTTTTTTAACCATGCCGATTCGTTATTTATTGCTAATTTTGATGTGCAAATTTAGCAAAATAAATCTAGTTATGTTTACAGGAATTATCGAAACACTCGGAACCATTCGAGAGATTCGAAAAGAGGACGAAAACCTTCACGTTACCCTTACCTCTTCGATCACCCAGGAACTGAAAATCGACCAGAGCGTATCCCACAACGGGGTTTGCCTGACCGTCGTGGCCATCAACAATGATCTGTACACCGTTACCGCCATCAAGGAGACCATTGAAAAAACAAATTTAGGCAATTGGAAGACCGGAGATGTGATCAATTTAGAACGCGCCATGAAGCTGGGCGATCGGCTGGACGGCCATATCGTACAAGGCCACGTGGACCAAACCGGGATCTGTAAAAAGATTGAAGATGCCGGCGGAAGCACTTATTTTACCTTCGGATACGACAAAAGCCAACACAATATCACGATTGAAAAAGGATCTATCACCATAAACGGCGTGAGTTTGACGGTGGTGAATTCAAAAGAAAATGAATTCAGCGTGGCGATTATACCTTACACCTTGGAGCATACCAATTTTAAAAATTTTGAAATCGGCACGGTGATAAATCTGGAATTTGACGTGATCGGAAAATATGTCGCGCGATTACAGGCACTACGAAACTAAAAATAAAAAAAGCTTCAAATCACTTTGAAGCTTTTTTTGTACTCATATTTTTATAATAATAAAAACCTAGACCTAAGGCACCTACTAATAAGACAAGCACACCCGCATCCACAGGTAATCCTGGCGGTGGTGTCGGAGGTGGTGGTGGCGGTGCTTCTTGGGAAAAGACAACCGATGCATTTAAAAATGCTCCCAAACTCAATACTATTCTATGTAGGTTATTTTTCATGGGCGTAAAAATATAAAAATTAATCTCCCGACAAAAAAGAAAACTGTTTTTTTATATAAAATTAATGTTTCTCTAATCTCTTGTCAGTGTTACACTTAATCATTATTTGGGCAGATCTCTCAACCTCAACCCCTTTTACGAAAATAGAAAGATTTTTTAATAACACAATATTTTTCAAAAAAAATCTTAATTTTTTCATAAAGTAAAGAACGCAACCTCTTCAATACAAATCCCTGTCTTTCAAGGGTTTTATAGTGGTCCCACCTGGGCTCGAACCAGGGACCACCTGATTATGAGTCAGGTGCTCTAACCAACTGAGCTATAGGACCGGTTATCTCACAGTTTTTATTTATTCTGTGATTTTACAAACAAAGCAGTGCCTTATTTGAGGTTGCAATATTAACACTATTTTTTATGCTGACAAAAATTAATTTTGAATTTCTTGACATAATTCCACCAAAACCCCGTTGGTCCCTTTAGGATGCAAAAAAGCAACTAGCTTATTATCAGCACCTTTTTTAGGAATTTCGTTCAAAACAACAAAGCCTTCATTTTTTAAACGTTCGATTTCAGCAACAATATCTTCTACGTCGAAAGCGATATGATGAATCCCTTCACCTTTTTTCTCAATAAATTTAGCAATGGGGCTTTCCGGATTGGTCGCTTCGAGCAACTCTATTTTATTAGGACCGTTCATAAAAAAAGACGTTTTCACCCCTTCGCTTGCCACTTCTTCTTCTTTATAGGCCGGTGCACCGAACAGTTTTTCAAACAATATGTTAGAGGCTTTTAAATCCTTTACCGCAATTCCGATATGCTCAATTTTTCTCATGGTTTTTCTATTGAAGTACAAAGTTCGCAAAGTTTTCACAAAGTCTGCAAAAATTAAAATGGTTTTTTAGCCAGCCCTGATGGAAGCGTCATCCTCGCAGCGAAGCGGAGAGATTACTTCGTCAGTTCGCTTTGCTCGGGTTAGCGGACAGCAGGAAAACGGCATGCAAACAAGCCTAAACCTTTCGCTACAAAAAAGAAAATTCAAAACCAAAACGTTGTCTCTTTGCCACATTGACCCGAGCCTTTTTTAGGCGAACTGATGAAATAAACTTTACTACTCAAAAAAATCGTATTTTTGCAAGATGGAAACAAACAGACAGAAAAAAATAGGAACGCTTTTACAAGAGGATTTGGTGGATATTTTACAGGGAGAAGTACGTAAAAACGGCATCAGCAACCTGATTATTTCCGTATCCAAAGTAAACGTTACCTCCGATTTATCGATTGCCAAAGTATACCTGAGCATCTTCCCAACCGAAAAAGGCCCGGAATTACTGGAAGCCATCCGCACCAACACGCCTTTGATCAAACACGATTTGGCCCAACGCGTACGCCAACAACTGCGTCGTGTGCCGAACCTGATGTTTTACATTGACGACTCGCTGGATTATATCGAGAAAATCGACAGCGCCTTAAAAGGAGAAGAGAATCCGATTGAAAACCGCGATTTACTGGCCAAAAGAAAGAAATCCTAACTATTGAATTTCCCGTTTTACATAGCGCGTCGGTATACCGTTAGTTTCAGTAAAAGCACTGCGATTAACATCATTACCGGTATTGCCACCATTGGCATTATGGTTAGCGCTATGGCCCTTTTTGTGGTGCTCTCCGTGTTTAGCGGACTGCGCACCTTCAGTCTTTCCTTTGCCAACGAAACCGATCCGGATCTAAAAGCATTTCCTTTGGAAGGCAAATCGTTTATGGTTACCAAAACACAGGAAACACGGCTTCAAAATTCCAAAACCATAGCGGTGTACAGCAAAGTGATTGAAGAACGCGTACTCTTTTCTTTCAAAGACAAACAGGAAGTGACTTTTTTAAAAGGGGTGGACAGCACGTTTCGAAACGTCAATCCTTTCGAGAAAAAAATCTATGCCGGCCAATGGCTGGAACCCGGAACCTCGCAAGTGGTGGTAGGCTACGGCATTGCCAACAAACTTTCGATGGGCTTGTTCGATTTCAACAATGCACTTGAGGTCTTTGTGCCGAAACCCGGAAAAGGACCGATTGAAAATCCGGAAGCAGCCTTCAACGAATCTTCCCTGATTCCGATCGGGATTTATGCGATTAACGACGATCTGGACAAAAAATATGTCTTTACCGATTTACCACTGGCGCAGGAACTGTTACAGTACCAGCCGAATCAGGTTTCCGCGATCGAATTCAAATTAAAACCGAATGCGTCGGAAGAAGAAGCTTTAGCAGAGATCGGCAACATCTTCCAACAGAAACTGAATGTTAAAACCCGAGCCGCGCTTAACGACAGTTTGCACAAAATGCTGAATACCGAAAACATCGCGATATACCTTATTTTCACCCTGGTGATTATTATTGCGCTCTTCAATTTGGTGGGCGCGTTGATCATGATGATTTTAGACAAGAAAGCGAATCTGAAAACCCTTTTCAATCTAGGGGCTGAAATCAAAAGTTTACGCCGCGTCTTTTTACTACAGGGCAGCTTACTGACTTTTTTTGGCGGCATCATCGGCTTAGGATTAGGGATTTTGTTTGTCCTCCTGCAGCAAAAATTCGCCCTGATCATGATTACCCCAAGCATGGCCTACCCGATTGAATTTAAAATCCTGAACGTGGTTATTGTAATGGGCACCATCGTTTTACTGGGCTTTATGGCCTCGTGGATCGCTTCGAGCCGTGTGAGTAAAAATCTGCTGGACTGATTTTCCCTTTCCTAATTTTTATATATTTGTTTCCTTATAACTGAACGCCCATGATTGTTTTTGTCGCGTCCTAACCTTATCAGGAAGATATTTTAGGACATCCCGTTTTTCATTCGGACAGAAAATGTCCGACAGTATTCACTTATTATCCTATTTTATCATGACAGAAGCAACTTCTTCAAAACATACTTTATCACGTATTTTTTCCACGATCAGAACCGCTGTCAAAGGCGACGAATCGTTTGATTACACCAGCGGAAGCATCAAAAAAGCCGTTATTCTCTTAGCCATTCCCATGGTGTTGGAGATGATGATGGAATCCGTATTTGCCTTGGTCGATTTGTATTTCGTTGGGCATTTGGAACACAGCAGTTTCGCCATTCAGACCGTCGGACTGACCGAATCCGTATTGACCATTATTTACTCCCTGGCTATTGGCATTAGTATGGCGGCCACAGCAGTGGTAGCGCGACGTATTGGTGAAAAGAATCCGGAAGCCGCCGCCAAATCAGGTATGCAGGCGATCCTGATTGCCTTTGCCGTGAACACCGTAATCAGTATCATCGGGTTTATTTTTGCCAAAGACATTTTATTGTTGATGGGTGCCTCACCGGAAGCCGCCGATTACGGAGTAAACTTTACCCGCATCATGATGGGCGGAAGTTTGTGCATTATGCTATTATTCTTAATCAACGGAATCTTTCGTGGTGCCGGAAATGCCGCGATTGCAATGCGCAGCTTATGGCTGGCCAATCTTTGTAATATTATTTTGTGCCCGATTTTCATCAACGGTTTAGGGCCGATTCCTGCTTTTGGTTTGGTTGGCGCTGCAATTGCCACCACTACCGGACGAAGCATCGGGGTTTTGTACCAGCTCTACCATTTGTTCAACGGAAGGGGCGTTTTAAAAATAATGATTTCCCATTTTGTTCCGGATTTAGAGCAGATCCGACATATTGTTAAAATTGCTGCTCCAGGTGTTTTACAGTTTGTGATCGCTTCCTGCAGTTGGATTTTCTTAGCGCAATTGGTGGCTACCACTGGTGGCGATCATGGTTCGGCCGGTTATCAAACGGCTTTGCGCATCATGATGTTTTTCATCCTGCCGGCTTGGGGTTTGAGTAATGCTGCGGCTACCTTGGTGGGGCAAAATTTAGGCGCTAAACAGGTGGAACGTGCCGAGAAATCAGTTTATACCACTGCGAAATACAATGTGATTTTCATGGCCTTTATCATGATCTTCTGCCTGTTGTTCGGAAATTTGGTGATTTCGTTTTTTACCAATGATGAAACCGTTCGCAACATCGCCGTTCAGGCCTTGCAGATTATGAGTTTAGGTTATATTTTTTACGGTATCGGAATGGTACTTATCAATACTTTTAATGGTGCGGGCGATACCTGGACACCTACAAAAGTAAACTTTTTCGGGTTTTGGCTGTTTCAGATTCCGTTAGCCTATCTGTTGGCAAAATACCTGAAAATGGGCCCTACCGGAGTGTTTTTAGCAATCCCAATCGCTGAAACTGCCATTACATTAGCGAGTATTGTTTTGTACAAAAAAGGGAAATGGAAAAAGGTGGAGGTTTAAAAAACTAACACTTCAGACTTTGTGACAAAAAAATAATTTTTAAAAAAAAGTCACAACTTCTGTGACTAAAAAATCAATTTGAAAAAAAAGTCACGGTTTCTGTTTCAAAAAAATAAAAAATAAAATTTTGCAACAAGCAAGAATCGAGACATAAAAAAATCCGTCTAATCTCAAACTAGACGGATTTTTTATATTTTAAAACCATTTACACAAACTGATAATCCGAATACACATCGCGGATTTCCTCGAAAATCTTCGCTAAATTTTCCGCTTCATTAGTAGTAACTAATTTTTGCTTGTATTCCTTAAAACCGTGAATACCTTTGAAGTAATTGGTATAGTGACGGCGCATTTCCACAATCCCTACGTGCTCGCCTTTCCACTCCATTGACCAGTTCAAATGGTTTTGGGCGGCCTGGATGCGGTCTTCCATACTTGGGGGCGGCAATAATTCACCGGTTTTGAAGTAATGTTTGATCTCGTCGAAAATCCACGGATACCCAATGGCAGCACGTCCGATCATCATTCCGTCCAGTCCGTATTTGTTTTTGTATTCCAATGCTTTTTCAGGGGAATCGATATCGCCGTTACCAAAAATCGGCATGGTGATTCTCGGATTTTCTTTTACCCTTTGGATGTGTGACCAGTCAGCCTCTCCTTTATACATCTGGGCACGGGTTCGCGCGTGAATGGTTAAAGCCTGTACACCAACATCCTGCAAGCGCTCTGCTACCTCATCGATATTGATGGAATCGTGGTCCCAACCCAAACGGGTTTTTACCGTTACCGGAAGATTGGTTCCTTTGATTACCGCTTTTGTTAAACGCACCATCAGGTCAACATCTTTCAGAACGCCGGCTCCGGCGCCTTTGCATACTACCTTTTTCACAGGACAGCCAAAGTTGATGTCCACTAAATCGGGTTGTACGGTTTCGACGATTTTTGCCGACATTTCCATCGCTTCCTCATCACCCCCGAAAATCTGGATGCCTACCGGACGCTCGTAATCGAAAATGTCTAATTTTTTACGGCTTTTCATGGCATCACGGATCAGTCCTTCGGACGAAATAAATTCCGAGTACATCAAATCGGCGCCGTGCTGCTTGCACAAACGACGAAACGGTGGGTCGCTCACGTCTTCCATAGGCGCGAGTAACAAAGGGAAATCCGGTAATTCTATGTTGCCAATCTTAACCATCCTGCTGCATTTTGCGGCAAAATTACGATTATTTAAGAGAAAAGAAAAAAGAAGCAGGAAGAAAGACGATTTCATCACTTTGAAACTGATGATTTTAGATTATATTTGCCGATTAATTCACTACCTTTAAGGAGTGGTGGCTGCGTTAGGGGTTGCAGCGGCATCCTTTTACGGATCCCGATTTTTATCGGGAGGCATAAAAGATACAGCGGAAGACCCGACCCCGTTTTTTTCTAACGAGATAACGCCCACACGAGCGCTAGCGAACTGACGCAGTAAAAAAACAAGACATAGCATGACGATGAAGAAAATAAGAAACTTTTGCATTATTGCACACATTGACCACGGAAAAAGTACCTTGGCAGACAGATTGCTTGGCGCTACCCAAACCGTAACCGCGCGTGAGGAAAAAGCCCAGTTACTGGACAATATGGATTTGGAGCGCGAACGCGGGATTACCATTAAGAGTCACGCCATTCAGATGGAATACACCTACAAAGGCGAACAATACATCCTGAACCTGATCGACACTCCTGGACACGTGGATTTCTCGTATGAGGTTTCCCGCTCGATTGCGGCGTGTGAAGGAGCGCTTTTGATTGTAGATGCTGCACAAAGTATTCAGGCACAGACCATTTCCAACTTATACCTTGCTTTGGAAAATGACCTGGAAATTATCCCGGTATTGAACAAAGTGGATTTACCAAGTGCAAATCCTGAGGAAGTAAGCGACGATATTATCGATTTGTTAGGCTGTAAATTAGAAGACATTATCCACGCTTCGGGTAAAACCGGTTTTGGGGTGGAGAACATTTTAGCGGCGATTATCGAGCGTATCCCGGCACCGAAAGGCGATCCGGAAGAACCGCTTCAGGCCTTGATTTTCGACTCGGTGTACAACCCGTTCCGAGGTATTGAAGTTATTTTCCGTGTGAAAAACGGACAGATCAAAAAAGGCCAGAAGATTAAATTCATGGCGACCGGCAACGAATATTTTGCGGATGAAATCGGGACGCTAAAACTGAATCAGGTACCGAAAAACGTAATTTCTGCCGGAGACGTAGGGTATTTAATCTCAGGTATCAAAGAAGCGAAAGAAGTAAAAGTGGGGGACACGTTAACCGACGCGAAAACCCCAACCACCAATATGATCCACGGTTTCGAAGATGTAAAACCAATGGTATTCGCCGGAATTTATCCGGTAGACACGGAAGATTATGAGGATTTACGTGCTTCCATGGAAAAATTACAGCTGAACGATGCTTCGTTGGTATTTGCTGCGGAAAGTTCGGCGGCTTTAGGATTCGGTTTCCGATGCGGATTCTTAGGAATGCTGCACATGGAGATCATCCAGGAGCGTCTGGAACGTGAATTCGACATGACGGTAATCACAACAGTTCCCAACGTTTCGTATTTGGCGTACACCAAAAAAGATCCGGACACGCCATTTGTGGTGAACAACCCTTCGGATTTACCGGAACCTTCCAAATTGGACCGCGTGGAAGAGCCTTTCATCAAAGCCACCATCATTACCAAAGCGGATTTCGTAGGAAACGTAATGAGTTTGTGTATCGAAAAACGCGGGCAGATTACCAACCAGACTTATTTAACCACCGAGCGTGTGGAATTGAATTTCGACATGCCGCTGGCGGAAATCGTATTCGACTTCTATGACAGATTGAAAACCGTTTCCAAAGGATATGCTTCTTTCGATTACCACCCAATTGGGATGCGTACTTCGAAACTGGTGCGTTTGGACGTGTTATTGAACGCTCAGAACGTAGATGCTTTATCGGCGTTGATTCACGAGGACAATGCGTACCACATCGGTAAAAAGATGTGTGAGAAATTGCGCGAACTGATCCCGAGACAACAGTTTGACATTCCAATCCAGGCAGCGATCGGTGCAAAAATCATCGCGCGTGAAACCATCAAAGCCTTACGTAAAGACGTAACCGCAAAATGTTACGGTGGGGATATTTCCCGTAAACGTAAATTATTGGAGAAACAGAAAGCCGGTAAAAAACGTATGCGTCAAGTAGGAAACGTAGAAATTCCACAGTCAGCATTTATGGCGGTTTTGAAACTGAACGATTAATTACTTTAATTACTATACCAAAAACCCAGCGGACAACACGCTGGGTTTTTTATTAAAGTTCTGTTTACCGTCTGAAAATCTATTTATATTTTGTAATTTTATTTACCCCTTCCAATTATAACTTCATTTCCATGCAGAGAATATACACTATACTCTTGTTCCTTATTGGAATGGTTTGTTATTCACAAACCATAACCGTTGATAATGCCACAAACTCACCCACTGATTTAGTTAATCTGTTAATCGGGAATTCCTGCGTGGAAGTTTCCAACATCTCGAGTTCTTCACCGCAGGCTGTAGCCTATTTTAACAGAAATGCTTCAGGCTTTCCCATAACCGAAGGAATTATCATCCGCAGCGGAAATGCTGTGGACACCCAAGGCAGTTATACTGGCAACAATTTAGGCTCAACAGCTAACGGAGGAGGCACCGATCCTTTTCTGCAAAACCTGAGCAACACCAGTAGCGGCACCACCTCAGCTTTAACCGATTTGGCTTTTTTGGAATTCGATTTCACGACGATTTCCACTTCACTGAGTTTCGACTTTATTTTTGCTTCCAACGAATACGGTCAGTTCCAATGTTTGTCTAACGATATTTTCGCCTTTGAATTAACCAATTTAACTACTGGTGTCACTACAAACCTGGCGTTAATCCCCAACACAAGCAATCCGGTTTCTGTAAAATATATTAAAGACGCGCAGTACAACAACTCCTGCAGTTCTACCAATCCGAGTTTGTTCTCGGTCTACAATGTGAACAATCCGGCCGCCTCAACCCTGAACATGAGAGGCCACACGGTAGTACTGAACGCTTCTGCAGCCATCATCCCCAACAATCCTTACCGCCTTAAAATGGTCATTGCTGATTATGTAAGTTCCAATTTCGATTCGGCGGTATTCATTGCTGGTGGCAGTTTCAATACCACAATCGATTTAGGTGCTGACCGGACAATCTGTACCGGGGACGAGTTTGATTTGACAACGGGTTTGGACGCGACTTACAACCACCAATGGTTTTTAAACGGCAACCCTATACCCGGAGCCGTAAATGCAACCTACACCGTTACCCAAGCAGGAACCTACACCGTGGAAGCCACCAAAGGGAGCTGTCTGGTAACCGATACGATAGTCTTTACGGATTTAGCCGTAACGAATCCCATCAATCTTTCCACTTGTAACAATGGCAGCGCCTCCTATCCGTACAACCTTACCCTGAACAACGAAACACAACTGGGCATTGACCCTGCAATCTATGACGTGGTCTATTATGCGAGTTTAGCCGATGCGAACGCCAACAACCCGATTGCAACGCCAAACCCTTATATGAGCCCGGGGAACGAAACCGTTTTTATAAAAATATTCAACACCCAAACCGGAAATTTTTGTGATGCTGTTTATCAGTTCGATTTACAGCTAATAGCGTCAGTCAATGCAGGAAACAATATCGCCGATACCCTTTGCGACAATCCAAACGGACAAAATTACACCCTGACCGGTTTGGATCCTCAGGTTTTGAACGGACAAAATGCAGCTGACTTTATCATCAGTTACTATAATTCCCAATCCGAAGCCCAACAAGGGATTAACAGTATTGGCACTTCAATATTGATCCCCGCCGGAACAACCACGCTAACGGTTTGGATACGACTGGAAGCCATTGGTAACGCAAGTTGTTTTGATGTTACCAGTGCAACAATAACCGTCAACCCTTTACCGGTAGTAAGCGATATTCCCGATCCTGTGGAATGTAGTTCGTTTACCCTGCCGGCCATTACCGATGGTAATTATTTCACATTCCCGGGCGGACCAACCACACCGGGACAAATCCCTTTATTTGCAGGAGATGTGATTCCGGATGGCGGTACGTATTATATTTTTGCCGGTCCTGATGCCAATGGCTGTACCAATGAGACCTTTTTTGCACTGACATTAATCGATGAATATATCCCTTCGTTGGACAATTGCGGTTCTTTCACCGTTCCTTTACCACCTTATAGTATCGGCGCTTTTTATACTGCAGCCGGTGGCCCTTCAGGAGGCGGAACATTAATTCCAGAAGGAACAGTTTTCACCAATAACACGGCCGCTACCATAACACAAAACATGTTTTATTATGCAGAAGTAAATGGAGTACCGTGTGTAGACAGGCTTTTTGCCATCAACATCCATCCGGTACCGTTGACCGATGATCCTGCCGATGTGCTTACCTGTAATTCCTATACCCTTCCAGCCCTCACTAACGGAAACTACTTTACGTTAGCCGGCGGACCAACTGCAATGGGTCAGATACCTTTAAGCGCCGGAAACACCATCACTTCCAGCCAGACGATTTATGTGTACAACGAAACACCTCACACCAATACGGACGGAAGCCCCGGCTCCTGTTCCATTGATAATCCGGTAACCATTACTATTGTAGATACTACGGTATTCCAACCGGTAACCGAATGTGGAAGCTATACTTTGCCGACCATAACCCTTGGCGGGTACTTTACACAACCTTTTGGTCAGGGAAGCAGCGTAGACCCTAACACTCCGATAACCAACTCACAGATTGTTTACTACTATGTGACTACCACAACCAGTCCGAACTGTACAGACAATGTGGCCATCAACATTACCATCAATCCTAGGCCTGCGGTGGACACCCTGGAAAGCAGAACTTATTGCGGGGAATATATCCTGCCCGCTTTAACCAATGGAAATTATTATATGCTTTCAGGAGGCCCTACAACGGTGGGACAAGTTGCGCTTTCGGCCGGAAACATCATAGACCTTTCAGAAAATTACTTAAGTCCTGGTACGTATTATATTTTTAGTGGTCCGGATGCGAATGGGTGTACCAACGAATCTTCGTTCACTGTTAACATTGTTCCGTTCCCGGGCTTAGAGCAATATATCAATACCATTGAATGTGTTCCGTATTCAATTCCGGCGCCACCGGTGGGTCAGATTTACACAGCACCTAATGGCCCTAACGGAAGCGGAACGGTGGTAAGCCCAACTACGGTTTTCAACCTGTCCCAGACCTTTTATCTTTATTATGAGGATAATGTAACGGGATGTAGAATTGATAAGGAATTCAGAAGGATTTATAAAGGAATCAACCTTCCCGACTTTAACGATGTAACTGCTTGCGATTCGTACAGTTTACCACCACTGACGCATTTGCCTCCGGAGCCGGAAGCCGGTTATTCCATTGCTTATCATTTTAACGACCCAAGCGGCCCGCTGGTTCCGGCAGGCTACGTTTTCGACCCGGTCAACGCAGCTACTCCGCAGACCATTTGTGTTTATGCGGTAAATGCAGACGGTCACTTGATCAACTGTTCCGAAACTAAATTCTTTACCGTAACGGTATCCGAAACACCGGTTTTACCTGCAATGACCTTTGATCCAGAAGAATGCGGAAGTTATACGCTGCCGAATTTCACACCCGTGAATTACAACATTGGTTATTACAGCAGCCCGGGTGGTGTTGGCTTAATTTCACCGGCCAACTATACCTTTTCAACACCGGGAACCTATACCGTTTACGTATATGCTACAGCTACCAACAACCCGAATTGTACGGACGAAACCCAATTCACCTTCACGGTTTATCCCTTATTAGACATAATCGTACCAGGCGGAACCATATGCGTGGATCCTGTAACGAACGAAGCTACCCGAACCTTTACCATCCAAACAGGACTGAATCCGGCTTTGTTTTCGGCCAACTGGTACCTTAACGGAACTTTAATGGGCACAGGCGTTAACTATACCGCCAGTGTTGCCGGTACGTATACGATAGAATTTATCAAACTGACTCCGGAAGTGGGCCCCGACTGTAATTATAATAACACCACCGTAACCATTGAACAGTCCAGCGTGGCTATTGCGAGTTACACTTTATCCGGTGCATTTGAAGATTTCATTGACATTACCGTTAACATCGATGGCGGTTACGGGGAGTACATGTACCAGCTTGAAGACGGACCGATTCAGGCCAGCAACGTGTTTACCAACGTTCCGGCAGGCGAATATGACATCACCATTTATGATACGCTCGCGAATTGCGGCACCACCGTTCTTACGGTAACTGTATTAGGGTATCCTAACTTCTTTACGCCAAACGGTGACGGTGTGAACGACTTCTGGAACATCAAAAGCCTGGACGATCAACCGGAATCCTACATCAACATTTATGACCGATTTGGCAAATTCTTGAAACAGATCAGCCCATTAGGACAAGGCTGGGACGGCACCTATAATGGCGAAAAACTGCCGTCTACGGATTACTGGTTCCAGGTCTTTTACACCCTTAACGGACAAACCAAAGAATTCAAAGCGCACTTCAGCATGAAACGATAAACCCAAACCCGATTACTTTCCAATCGGGTTTTTTGTTTGCCTTATTACTTTGTAACTTTGCTGTTTTAAAACTTTGCAACCCTAACCATGATAGAAGATAAAAACCAACCGCGAACCAGCATTGCCCAACTCGGGGAATTCGGTTTGATCGACCATTTAACGAAACAATTTAAAATTACTCAGCCTTCCACGATCAAAGGAATTGGGGATGATGCCGCCGTTTTGGATTTCAACAACAAAAAAATAGTGGTTTCAACCGATTTGCTGATAGAAGGCGTTCATTTCGATTTGGCTTACATGCCACTGAAACATTTGGGCTACAAAGCCGTATCGGTAAACGTATCGGATATCTGTGCCATGAATGCCAAGCCTACTCAAATTACGGTTTCCATAGCGGTTTCCAATCGGTTTCCGTTGGAGGCTTTGGAAGAATTTTATGCCGGGATTGCGTTGGCTGCCAAAGTATATAATGTCGATGTAGTTGGAGGCGACACCACTTCCTCCCAAAAAGGCTTATTGATTTCCATTACAGCCTTGGGCGAAGCGCAGGAAAATGAAATCGTTTACAGAAAAGGGGCAAACGCTACAGATTTATTAGTGGTTTCTGGGGATATTGGTGCCGCTTATATGGGCTTACAGGTTTTGGAAAGAGAGAAACAGGTGTTTCTGGTAAACCCAAACAACCAGCCGGATCTGGACAATTATACTTATTTGATTGAGCGTCAGTTAAAGCCGGAAGCGCGTATCGATGTGCGTGAGATTTTGGAAAAACTGGACATCAAACCGACTTCGATGATTGATATTTCGGATGGTCTTTCTTCTGAAATCATGCATTTGTGCAAACATTCTGCGGTTGGCTGTAATGTCTATGAAGATAAATTACCACTGGACCCACAATTGATCAACGTGTGCGAAGAATTCAAAATCGACAGCACCACGGTAGCGATTAACGGCGGAGAAGATTACGAATTGCTGTTCACCATCAAAATGGACGATTACGACAAAATCAAAGGCAATCCGAATTTTACGGTAATCGGCCACATGACCCAGGAAAGCGAAGGCATCCATCTGGTTACCCGCGCCAACACCAAAATCGAACTGAAAGCCAGAGGCTGGAATGCTTTAACAGAGTAAAACTCCAAATCTCAAATAATAAAATAAATCCCAAACTTCTTAGCGAAATTTGGGATTTATTTTTTTGAATCTATACCGATTACATTTTCATTAACCAGTTACGGACAGACACTTCATTGTTGATAATTCCTCTTAATTCAGAAATCCCAACACGGTCCTGCTGCATGGAATCCCTGTGACGGATGGTAACCGTTTTGTCTTCCAGCGTTTGGTGGTCTACCGTAATACAGAAAGGTGTTCCTAAAGCATCTTGTCTTCGGTAACGACGTCCTACTGCATCTTTTTCATCATAGGCTACGTTGAAATCCCATTTCAAATCTTCTACGATTTCTTTGGCTAATTCCGGCAAACCGTCGCGCTTAATTAAAGGCAAAACGGCTGCTTTGGTTGGCGCCAATACGGATGGCAAGCGCAATACGGTTCTTGTTGATCCGTCTTCCAAGGTTTCTTCCTGTAACGCTTTTGAGAAAACTGCTAAAAACATACGATCTAAACCTACCGAAGTTTCTACGACATAAGGCACGTAGTTTTGGTTCAGTTCGGTATCGAAATATTGTAATTTTTTACCGGAGAATTCTTCGTGGGCTTTCAAATCGAAATCGGTACGGGAATGGATTCCTTCCAATTCTTTGAATCCGAACGGGAAGTTGAATTCGATATCAGCGGCTGCATTCGCATAATGCGCTAATTTCTCATGGTCGTGGAAACGATAGTTTTCACGACCTAATCCCAACGACAAATGCCATTTCAAACGCGTTTCTTTCCAGTATTCGTAGTATTTCATTTCTTCACCCGGACGCACGAAAAACTGCATTTCCATCTGTTCGAACTCACGCATACGGAAAATAAACTGACGCGCTACGATTTCGTTACGGAAGGCTTTACCGGTTTGTGCAATACCGAAAGGCACTTTCATACGACCGGTTTTCTGCACGTTCAAAAAGTTCACGAAAATACCCTGTGCGGTTTCCGGACGCAAATACAAATCCATAGCAGTATCCGCAGAAGCTCCCAGTTTTGTTCCGAACATTAGGTTGAACTGACGGACATCGGTCCAGTTTTTGGAACCGGTTTCCGGATCAGCAATCTCCAACTCTTCGATTAAAGCTTTGACATCGGCTAAATCTCCTGTATCCAAACCTTTTGCCATACGCTGTAGAATCTCATTCTTTTTGGAAAGATATTCCACTACTCTTGGATTGGTCGATACGAATTGCGCCTCGTCGAAAGCATCCCCAAAACGGGCTTTTGCTTTTTCAATTTCTTTTTGTGCTTTCTGGTTTAATTTTTCGGCATAATCCTCAATTAAAACATCGGCACGGTATCTTTTTTTGGAATCTTTGTTGTCGATAAGCGGGTCGTTGAACGCATCTACGTGACCGGACGCTTTCCAGGTAGTCGGGTGCATGAAAATAGCGGCATCAATACCTACTATGTTTTCGTGCATCTGTACCATGGATTTCCACCAATAGTCGCGGATGTTTTTCTTCAATTCGACACCATTCTGCGCATAATCGTACACTGCGCTCAAACCATCATAGATTTCGCTGGACGGAAAAATGAACCCGTACTCTTTTGCATGCGAAACTACGTTTTTAAATAAATCTTCCTGTTTTGCCATAGTGACGCAAAAGTATAAAAATAGCTCGGGAAAAAATAACGGTAAAAGTATCTTTTTTAGCAGAAAATTAATTCACCTTCAAAACCGTAGACCCGATAACAAGCCCTTTGTGAATCAGATTGATTTTATACTCGCCCACGATCAATTCGTGTTGGTACAAATTAACAAAAACACAGGCATCCGTTTTCAGCCTGTCGTAATACACCTGCTTGGTCATACGGGCTTCCGTGTGGCCTTCCAAAGCAATCGATCGGTTTTTAGGGTTGATGATCTGGACCAAAATCTGTTTTTTGCCAATTTCAATATCTTTATTTTCCTCGAGGGCAAAACAAACCCTAACCTGATCTATTTTTGAAGAAGTATTGGTTTCTAACACATCTCTTGAAATCTTCCGTACGCCACGCGCATTCACATTTACGGCTTTTAAACCTTTGTAAACAATAGCTTCAGATTTTTTCGATTTCTTTACTGTAGTAGTGGTAAGGACCGGTCCAACTTTCACTGTTCCCGAAACAACAGCCTCTTTAGTGTCCGGATCAATTTTAGTCGCAGGATCAATACTAACAGAATCGTAACGCTTCAACAATTCGGCAATCTGATTTTGATGAATTGCATTCTCCATACTCAGTTTATGCTCCAAATTTTCATTCTGTCTTGAGGTTTCGTACAACTTGAAAGAAATGGCGATTATTCCTATTAATAAGAATCCTATACTCGAGGACATTATATTGATGTATTTTCTTAGTGGCATTTGAAAAATATAAATAATTTCCAATGTACCTTTAACATCGGAATTAATCAAAAATAATCGATGAACGTAGTAAAAAACTTGTTGAACTTACTTTTTCCCAAAACCTGTCGCGGTTGTGACTCGCTTCTGCTGAAAAACGAAAAAACAATCTGTTCAAAATGCCGGCACGATCTTCCGTTTACGGGACATCTTAGAAACCCCGACAACGAAGTGATGAAACGGTTTTACGGAAGGCTTCCGCTGCAACACGCCTCGTCCATTGTTTATTTCCACAAAAAAGGGATGGTCCAGCAACTCATCCACAACCTGAAATACAAAGGAGCCCAGGATGTCGGCACTTTTTTCGGCAACTGTTATGGCCCGGAAATAGCACAAAACGAACTTCTCAAAACGGTCGATGCCATCATCCCGGTACCGTTGCACCCCAAAAGAAAACGGGAGCGCGGTTATAATCAGTTGACTACCTTCGGCAAAACGCTATCCGAAGAACTGGGCATCCCTTTCGATGAAACGCTTCTCAAACGAAAACAGCATACCAAAACACAAACGAAAAAAAACATCAGTAAACGCTCGGAAATCGATACGGCTACTTTTGACGTGGTGCCTTTGGAGAACGATCACAGAAAGCATTTCTTACTGATTGACGATGTCATTACCACCGGCGCCACACTCGAAGCCTGCGGAAAAGCACTGTTGAAAATACCAGGTGCCAAACTCAGCATCGTCACCATTGCCTATGCTCAATCATAATTTTGATGCAAAACATTTCATTTCCAGTAAATATAATTGTTATTTTGTGCTGTTAAACGAACCCAAGATGTTGAAACAAAAGCTTATATTTTTACTGTCGATATTTTTACTGTTGGCGACAGGATGTGCCAAAAGAGGAACCATTACCGGAGGAGCGAAAGACACCATTCCGCCGGTTCTTATCAGCAGCCATCCGAAAAATTTCAACACGAATTTTAAAGGCGATTTCATAAAAATCAGTTTTAACGAATACATCAAGGTGAAAGACATCAGCAAACAACTGATTATTTCCCCACCGATGAAAAACGCTCCTTTTATTTCCCCAATGGGCAGCGCCAGTAAGTTCATTACCATAAAAATCAACGATACCCTACAACCCAATACTACTTACAGTTTTAATTTCGGACAAAGTATTTCAGACAACAACGAAGGCAATCCCTATTCGCAGTTCAAATACGTTTTCTCTACCGGCAGTCACATCGACTCCCTGAAAGCGGGCGGTATGGTTAAAGACGCACTGTCCCAAAAAACAGATAACTTTATCAATATTCAATTATACGAAGCCGAAACGTTTAAAGATTCGACTCTTTACAAAGAACAACCCCGCTATGTAACCAATACCCTGGACAGCACAACCTCTTTCAAGCTCGAAAACCTAAAGGAAGGAAAATACTACCTGATTGCGCTGAAAGACCAGAACAACGATTACAAATTCAATCCGAAAACCGATAAAATAGCCTTTCTGAAAGAACCGATTACGGTTCCGGGCGACAGCCAATATCAATTGCAGCTTTTCAAGGAAACCGTCCCTTTTAAAGCCGAAAAACCTTCACAAGGCGGTAGCAGCAAATTACTGATGGGCTTTGAAGGAAACCCGAAAAATACTCAGGTTACCTTAAAAAATAAAGGCGTTGTGGTGCCGTCTGCGGTATCTAAATTCACAAAAGGCGACTCGCTTCAGATCTGGTTCCCTAAAATCAAAACCGATTCCCTTCAGATTGAGGTAAACAATGGAAAATTCAACAAAACCTTTGTGAGCCGCATCAAAGAAATGAAACCCACCGATTCACTTACTTTTAAAACAAAGCAATCCGGAGTTTTACATTTCAGGGATTCTTTTGGCATTCGCAGTTCAATCCCTTTAACGAGAATCGATAATTCCAAAATAAGCATCTTCAAAAAAGATTCTTCCGCAGTAACTTTTACTACAAAATATGACGAATTGGAACAGGAAGTAGTCTTCGATTTCAAAAAAGACGAGGAAGAAAAGTACCGTATTAAGGTACTGCCGGGTGCTTTTAAAGATTTTTACGAAAAAGAGAACGATTCCCTGAATTACACCATTACTACCAAAAAACTAAGTGATTACGGTGTAATGAAACTCACACTTCAGAATGTGAAACGTTTCCCTATACTGGTCGAATTGTTAGACGACAAAGAAAATGTAGTGGCTTCACACTATTCCGAACAAGAAACCGTGGTCAACTTTGAAGCGCTGGAACCGCGCAGATACACCCTTCGCGTAGTGTACGACGATGACAAAAACAAGGAATGGACCACTGGAAACTTCCTTGAAAAAAGAGAGGCTGAAGAGGTCGTTTACTATCCTGAAGTAATCAACGTACTGGCGAATTGGTATTTGGACGAATCTTTTATTCTGTCAAAGTAAAAGCATCCCGATCCCCCAGGAAACCAAATTTATTGCGATTGGCCAACATAAGTTCTTTGTCTAAACGAACGGAGAAAACCATTTCTTTTTCGGAAGGCTCCGCCAAATAATTCCCTAAATAATCAAGCACCTGCGAGTGCCCCGGATAATTGTTATCGTTTTCATCATCACCGATTCGGTTGACCCCAATCACATAGGTCATGTTTTCTATGGCTCTTGCTTTTAACAAAGTGTCCCAGGCATGAATGCGCGGTTGCGGCCAATTGGCAACGTAAATCAATAAATCGTAATCGTCGTTGAAACGGGAAAATACCGGAAAGCGCAAATCGTAACAAATGAACGGACAAATCTTCCATCCCAAATAGTTGATAATCTTCTTTTCGTTCCCTTTTGTATAGACCTTGTGCTCGCCAGCCAAAGAAAAAAGGTGACGTTTGTCGTAATACTCAATGTCACCGTTTGGAAACACGAAAACCAAACGATTATAATAGTTTTCCTTTTCGCGGATAACCAGGCTTCCCATAATTGCAAGGTTTCGGCTTTGCGCCGTTTCTTTCAGCCAGGTCAGGGTGGTGCCGTCCATCTCTTCAGCTACTTCGTGCGGGTTCATGGTAAAACCGGAGGTAAACATTTCCGGCAAGACCACCAAAAGGGTATCTTCGGGAATGTTCTGAATTTTAGCAGCAAAATAATTGCGGTTCACTTCTGGGTTTTCCCAAAAAAGGGGTGCCTGGATAATAGAAATCTGCATGGTAAAACTTTTTGTTAAATGTAGGAAAAACAAAAAACGCATCCAACAATGCCGGATGCGTTTTTTATAAATTCGATTAAAAGCTTATTTCAAACTTGCTTTTAAAAACTCTCTGTTCATACGAGCGATGTTCTCTAACGAAATACCTTTTGGACATTCGATCTCACAAGCTCCGGTGTTGGTACAGTTTCCGAATCCTTCTTCGTCCATCTGACGCACCATATTTAGTACACGCTCGGTAGCTTCTACGCGACCTTGTGGCAATAAAGCATATTGGGAAACTTTCGCTCCAACGAACAGCATCGCCGAACCGTTTTTACAAGTTGCCACACAAGCTCCACATCCAATACAAGCTGCTGCTTCGAAAGCTTTATCTGCATCTGGTTTTGGTACCGGTATTGCATTAGCATCGATCGTTCTACCGGAAGTATTTACCGATACGAAACCTCCAGCCTGCTGGATTCTGTCAAATGCAGTACGGTCTACCACTAAGTCTTTGATCACCGGGAAGGCCTTACTTCTCCATGGCTCAACATAGATGGTATCCCCGTCATTGAACATACGCATGTGCAACTGACAGGTGGTGATACCCGTGTCCGGTCCGTGCGCGCGTCCGTTGATGTACAACGAACACATACCGCAGATTCCCTCACGACAGTCGTGATCGAAGGCTACCGGCTCTTTTCTTTCGTTTACTAATTGCTCGTTCAATTGGTCTAACATTTCTAAGAACGAACTGTCGGTAGAAACGTTGTCCAATTTGTATGTTTCCATACTTCCTTTAACCTTAGCGTTTTTTTGACGCCAGATTTTAAGGTTTATATTGATGTTCTTTTTAGAAGCCATAATTTTTTACTTTTTGAGTTTTAGTAATCCGGTGTTAGTAATTCGTTTGAAACACCTTATCACTTTTCCCTTTTTACTAATCCCTAATTCTTATTTATAATTTCTAGCTGCGATTTTGATGTACTCGTATACCAACTCTTCTTTATGAAGTACTTCCTGGTTGATGTCGCTACCTTTGTATTCCCAAGCTCCGACAAATTTGAAGTTTTCATCATCACGAAGGGTTTCTCCTTCAGCATCCTGATACTCTTCACGGAAGTGACCTCCGCAAGACTCTTTACGCTGTAAGGCATCCATCGCCATCAATTGCCCTAATTCCATGAAATCCGCCACACGAATTACTTTTTCCAATTCAGGATTCAATTCATCTGCACTTCCCGGAACATAAACCTCTTTGTAGAATTCCGCACGTAAAGCATCGATTTCAGCAACCGCTTCTTTCAAGCCTTGTTCGTTACGGCCCATCCCTACTTTATTCCACATAATGTTTCCTAAAGCTTTGTGGAAATAATCTACTGATTTGGTTCCGTTGTTGTTTAAGAACATGTTGATTTGCTCGTTCACACGGTTTTCAGCTTCCACGAATTCAGGCAAATCCGTTGAAATTTTACCAGTACGGATTTCATCTGCTAAATAATTGGAAACGGTGTAAGGCAATACGAAATAACCATCCGCTAAACCTTGCATCAAAGCAGAAGCTCCTAAACGGTTCGCTCCGTGATCAGAGAAGTTAGCCTCTCCGGCAACGAAACATCCTGGAATGTTCGTCTGTAAATTATAATCAACCCAAACACCTCCCATGGTATAATGTACCGCTGGGTAAATCTTCATTGGGGTTTCGTATGGGTTTTCGTCGGTAATTTTTTGGTACATGGTAAATAAGTTACCATATTTTTCCTCCAACCACTGTTTCCCTAACGCTGTTACTTCAGCATCGGTAGGATTGTGGTTACCTTTAGCGTACGCCGCTTGTTTTCCTTTGGAGATGATCTCTGAAGAGAAATCCAAGTATACTCCTTCGTTAGTATCGTTCGCCTCGATTCCGAAACCGGCATCGCAACGCTCTTTGGCAGCACGGGAGGCTACGTCACGCGGTACTAAGTTACCAAACGCAGGATATCTTCTCTCTAAGTAATAATCTCTGTCTCCTTCCGCAATTTGCGTTGGTTTTAATTTACCTGCTCTAATTGCTTCTGCATCTTCTTTTTTCTTCGGAACCCAGATACGTCCTGAGTTACGTAACGATTCTGACATCAAGGTCAATTTCGACTGGTTGGTTCCGTGTACCGGAATACAAGTCGGGTGAATCTGTACATAACATGGGTTAGCAAAGAAAGCCCCTTGTTTGTGGATTTTCCATGCCGCTGTTACGTTTGATCCCATTGCATTGGTCGAAAGGAAATATACGTTTCCGTATCCTCCGGTAGCAATGATCACCGCGTGAGCAGAATGTCTTTCGATATCACCGGTAATTAAATTACGGGCGATGATACCACGCGCTTTTCCGTCTACTTTAACTAAATCCAACATTTCGTGACGGTTGAACATTTGTACACGTCCTAACCCGATTTGTCTTGATAAAGCTGAATACGCTCCCAACAACAACTGCTGACCTGTCTGACCTGCCGCATAAAACGTACGTTGTACCTGAGTACCCCCGAACGAACGGTTGTCCAACAATCCGCCGTAATCACGGGCGAACGGCACACCTTGAGCCACACACTGGTCGATGATGTTGGCTGAAACTTCCGCTAAACGGTGAACGTTTGCTTCACGCGCACGGTAGTCTCCTCCTTTAATAGTATCGTAGAACAAACGATAAGTACTGTCCCCATCGTTCTGGTAATTTTTTGCTGCATTGATACCCCCCTGTGCCGCAATGGAGTGTGCACGACGCGGAGAATCCTGAAAACAGAATGCTTTTACATTATAACCCATTTCCCCAAGAGAAGCCGCTGCCGAAGCACCTGCCAATCCGGTTCCCACCACAATCACGTCAATTTTCGGACGGTTGTTCGGCGCAACAAGTTTCAAATGGTTTTTATGATTCGTCCATTTCTCGGAAATAGAACCTTCTGGTATTTTAGAATCTAACTTCATAACTATAGTGAGGTTGATTATTTAACAAAATGAATGTAAAGTGGTATGATGGCAAAAAGCAACGGAACGATAATTGCAAACCCTCTACCGAAAGTTTTAATCGCCGGGGTGAATTTGTTATTTACACCCAACGACTGGAATGCACTCTGAAAACCGTGCCACAAGTGGAAAGCCAAAACGATCATGGAAACCACATATAAAAGAGTTGCAATCAAACCGTATTTAGGCTGCTGGAAGAAAGCAAACGTAATTTTGTGTAAGTCTTTATATCCTTCGCCTACTTTAATTTTAGCCTGAGTGTTGTAAAAATCTTTACCGTGATCGATGTAAATCTGTGCACCGTTCGCCTCTGCTTCTTTACTGTTCTTAGCTACCTGCATTACCGGAATATAATTCCCCGTAGTAGTCACATACAAGTCTTGCTTTTGCCCCATCATTTCAATGGTAGTAGCATAAACCGGCATGTTTTTATCAAAATGCATTCTGCCCCAGAAACTCACCATGTGGGTCACGATGAAAATCAAGATCAATGTTCCTAAAACCGCCATGTTTCTTGAAGAAAAACCACTGTTCGCCGCAGCATTGTTTTTAGCATAACCGATTGGTCTTGCCTTAACGTTTTGGTAAGTTACCAAAAAACCGTCGATCGCATGGAATAAAATGGAAAAGTAGGTTAAATAAGATAATAATTTTACTGCCGGATTGGAAGTCATGAACAATGCATACTGGTTAAACTGTAATGCATCACCAAAAATCAACTGAAGATTTCCGGCCAAATGTCCCGCCAAAAACAAGCATAAAAATAAACCTGTAAGAGCCATCCAGTATTTTTTTGCAATGGATGACTTTAAAAGTGCAGATTGTGCCATAGTATTTGTTTAGTGTAATAGTTTTAAAAAAATCAAACAAAAATAAGGGTTATTGACGGTACGAGCAAATGTTTACCCCTTATTTATAATGAATTTAAAATGCTTCCAAAATCAGGCAGTTTTATAAAAATTTTAGTACCTGATTAACAGCAATTCCCGCCAAACTTCCTAAATTTGACTCTTTGTAATTCCTAAAATCCTTTCATCATGAAATGAGCACACAGAATTACTATACTAACGATCAAAAGCACAATGCGAATTGCATATGTCCAATATTAATCAATAAAAAATCACATATGAAATACCACCAGATAGACCGCGATTTATTCATTAAAAACCGAAGCAAATTTGCCGCACAAATGAAACCCAAAAGTGTGGCCGTTTTTAATTCCAACGATATTTACCCGGTTTCCGCAGACAGTACTCTACCATTTGCCCAACACCGCGACATCTTTTATTTGTCCGGGGTTGATCAGGAAGAAAGTATTTTGCTGCTTTTCCCGGATGCGCCATACGAGCACTTGAGAGAAATTTTGTTCTTAAGAGAAACCAATGAGCACATTGCCGTTTGGGAAGGTGAAAAACTGACCAAGGAAAGAGCATTCCAGGTGTCAGGGATCAAAACCGTGATCTGGCTACAGGATTTCCACAAAACCTTAAAGGAAATCATGGCTTACGCCGATACAATGTACATCAACACCAACGAACACTACCGCGCCACTATCGAAACCGAAACCCGCGAAGCCCGTTTTATAAAATGGTGGAAAGAAACGTATCCGGCACATAAAGTAGAGAAATCCAATCCGATTTTACAGCGTTTGCGTTCCATCAAGGAAAGCGAGGAAATCGATTTGATCCAACATGCGTGCAACATTACCGAAAAAGGAATCCGCAGGCTGTTGTCGTTCGTAAAACCAAATGTAATGGAGTACGAAATCGAAGCAGAACTGGCGCACGAATTCTTAAGAAACCGCTCCAAAGGTTTTGCCTATACCCCGATTATCGCCTCCGGAAACAATGCCAACGTGCTGCATTACATCGAAAACAACCAACAGTGTAAAGCCGGCGATTTATTGCTTTTAGATGTTGGTGCCGAATATGCAAATTACTCGAGTGATTTAACCCGAACCATTCCGGTTTCAGGACGTTATACCGACCGACAACGCGAAGTGTATAACGCGGTTTTACGTGTAAAAAATGAAGCGACCAAAATGTTGGTTCCGGGCACTTTATGGAAACAATACCATGTGGAAGTCGGAAAAGTAATGACTTCTGAATTGTTAGGATTGGGTCTGATTGACAGAGCTGACGTGCAAAACGAAAACCCGGACTGGCCGGCTTATAAAAAATATTTCATGCACGGAACATCGCACCATTTAGGTCTGGACACCCACGATTACGGATTGTTATACGAACCGATGGAGGCCAACATGGTTTTCACTGTAGAACCGGGCATTTACATTCCGGCAGAAGGCTTCGGAATCCGTTTGGAGGATGATGTAGTGATCCAGGAAAAAGGGGAACCGTTCAACCTGATGCGCAACATTCCGATTGAAGCGGAAGAAATCGAGAGTCTGATGAATTCTTAGTTTTCAGTTGTAGTCACAGTTTACACACAGAAACGGTTTACAGGTTTGTAAGCCGTTTTCTTTTTTTAAATTAAAATTTATTTGTACCGAAGTAAACAGTATTTTTGGCCTTGAAAACTGTGACTGCGACTGTGACTAAATCCATCCTTTATAAAAACACCAAAATCGCGTATTCCGAAACCGGAAAAGGCACTGCTGTTGTATTGCTTCACGGCTTCCTGGAAAATTCGACCATGTGGGATTTTTATATTGATGCCTTGTCTAAAAAACACAAAGTGATTACCATCGATTTGTTAGGCCATGGCCAAACAGAATGTCTGGGCTACCTCCACACCATGGAAGACATGGCCGATGTGGTTCACGCCGTTTTACAGGAATTGCGTATCCGAAAAGCAGTTTTCGTCGGACATTCCATGGGCGGTTATGTTGCTTTGGCTTTCGCCGAATTGTATCCGGACAATGTAAAAGGAATTGTGCTTTTAAATTCCACTTCCCGAGCCGATAGCGACGAGCGCAAACTCAACCGTGACCGTGCCATCAAAGCCGTAAAACAAAGTTATTCGACCTTTATCAGCATGTCAATCGCGAATTTATTCAGCGAGGACAATCGTGAAAAACTGACCGAGGAAATCGAAAGCGTAAAAAACGAAGCCTTAAAAACCCCGCTTCAAGGCATCGTGGCCGCACTGGAAGGCATGAAAATACGGAAAGACCGCGAAGTGATCCTGCATTTTGCACCATATCCTATTTTATTGATTTTAGGCAAAAAAGATCCCGTACTGATTTACGAAGACAACCTGGAGCAGCTCGAAGGCACCGAAACCCAACTGATTTCCTTCCCCGACGGACACATGAGCCACATCGAAAACAAAGACCAATTAACAAAAGTGTTGTTGGATTTTCTGAAGACGGTTTAAAACATCCCTTCCACCAGATAACCTTTCTCCACAAGCTCTTTCCTGTCCTTCAACAGGTGTGTTTTACCTTCTTTCATCAAAATGAGATGGGTGGAAATTTCAAGCACATTTCTGTAATTGTGATCGGAGATGATTATTCCTTTTAACTTACTGCTTTCCAGAATTAATGCGTTAATTTTTTCTACCATAAGAGGCGATAATCCACTATAAGGCTCATCCAATAAAGCAAACTTTGAAGGATTGGACAAGATGAGTTTTATTTCAAGGTAACGCAATTCCCCTGCAGAAAGCTCTTCTATTTTATTTTCTAAAACCGGCCGGAGTAATTCGTCGTCAAAAAAATCGGAACACTTTGCTTTTGCAACAGCTAATGTAATTGCTTTTTTTACTGAAAATTGTTTCGGAATAAAATTATGCTGAGGCAGATATCCTATTTCTTTGAGCAATTCCGATGTTTTTTGTTTCGGTTTTCCGTCGATGCGAACAAATTTATAATCAGCAGGTTCAAGTCCGAAGATGATTTTCAGTAACGTTGATTTTCCGGAACCGTTTCTTCCGAGTAAACCAATGACGTTACCCGTTTCGCATTTTAAAAACACATCGGAAATCACTACTTTATGATTAAAGTATTTCTGAATACTGTCTACCTCCAAAAAGTGTTTCATTATCCTTTAAAAATAAAAACATATATACAACTGAATAACAATGCCACAATAAAATTGAAAATTGCGCTGAAAATCCATAACCTCAACTTAGGCAATCCGTTATTGAAATAGAAAAGGTATTCCTCCTTGTTTTTTACTTCCTTAACGGCCAAACTGACAATAAAACCAAAACTGACGAACATCAATATCGATTCCGAAAATCCGCCAAAAAGAAAACCAGACAGGGAAACAGGTACATTAACTACTAAAGTACTTGAATAAAAAGCGACTATGTTACGTAAGATCCTGATAAACTTTTTTTGTAAAGAACTCGAATTTAAAACGCTGTGCGTCCAAAAAAATGTTAAATCTTATATTATTTTCTCCTCAAACGGAATTTCTGCATCTAGAATTTCATTGATTAAGGTTACGATTTCCGAGGTAAAGGCGTCTAAAACTTCTTTGTTGATTTCGGTAGCGGCGTTTCGGTCTTCTTTTACACCAAAAGGCAAAAATCCGGCTTTCATGTTTTTGAAGGAAACAATCCCCGCTTCCATTTCCATACCGTTTACCTGGTTTTCATACATAAAGGCATAGCACAGCAACTGGATAATCTTATCGTTTTTGATGTCCAGCGTCAGGCCATTCCAGTCTTTCAACTGTACACTTTTCAATTCCACCTTTCCGGTCTTGTAATCGATGATTCGGATTTTCCCTTCGCGTTGTTCGATACGGTCGACATTTCCGGCAATCTTTACGGGAAACGGCAATCGTTTATCCTCCAGAATACGCTCCAAGGTTACCTCCAGCGCCAGTATTTTTACAGCCTCTCCTTTTTCAATGAGCCTTTTCTCTTCGTTGAGAAAATTGAACACGTTACGCTTGGCCACCTCAAAAGCCAAGAGGTTTTTTCCTTTCTTGATTTCACCTTCCTTATAAACTTCCCTGAATTGTTGTTCTACTTCAGCATTAGCCTTACCCAACATTTCATCGACCATTTCCAGCGTAAGGAAACGGTTTAAGAAAGGCTTGTATAACTCTTCCAAAGCACCGTGAATAATAGTCCCCAAGGTATTTAATGCGATGTTTTCCTCTACTTCTTCCACTTCAGAAATCCTAAGGATGCGTTGTTGATAAAACTGTATCGGATTACGGATGTAACTGGTCAGCCCGGAAGGTGAAAACCCTTTACCGGTGGCAATTTCCTTAAGACGATGCATTACCTTTTCCGATTTCGGCACCACGACCGGCTCATAGGCTTTGTCCGGCAGATAGGCGTTATAGATCTGATGGGTTAGCGTATGATTCGGCTGTTTTTCAATTTCCAATTGGGTAATGAAGCGGCTTTTTTCCCCGGCATCCAAACCTTCGCTTTCCGTGTTGTACAACAGATAAATGTTTTTAGCCCGTAGCAGCAAATGGTAAAAATGATAACAGTAAATCGCATCTTTCTCTTTGTAGGTCGGCAGGCCCAATTCGCGTTTCACATCATACGGAATAAACGAATTCGTCGACTTCCCGGCTGGAAATACGCCTTCATTCATAGAGGTGATGATCACGTTTTCGAAATCCAGCACGCGGCTCTCCAGGACCCCCATAATTTGTAAACCGGATAACGGTTCCCCTTCAAAAGACACTTCAGCCAAATCAACCACCTGTTTGTAAATGGTTTGCAACATAGCTATGGAATCAATCTGCTGATAGCGTTCCTGGTAATTGATCAGTCGGTTAACGGTCTTAAAAATAGCATACAAAAAGGCTTTACTGACTTTCTCTTCCTCAGTATCATTGCCCAAAAAAGATTTTATAGTAGAGAGTATTTCAGACAAACGATGCAAAACGGTAAGTGTATCGTCGTCCCAACGCGTAAAGAGCAAACGGAACAATTCCGAACTTCCGCCATGGAGCTCCATCAGTTTTTTCTGCGACAGAAAGGTGATGTTGTTCTGATTAATGACCCGAATCGCAGCGCCGGCATTACTATAGGGTTCCACCAGCGGATTCGTTAAAATATCGAGCACTTCCTTGTAATAAAACGTGTAACTGGTTTCCCCACGCTGCAACGCATTGGCATGCATCTTGAAAAGTTTGCCCACCAAAATCTGAGCAGGGTTGTTCCGACTGTTGAAGCCCATAGTGATATTCAGGCTTTCCACGG
Source organism: Flavobacterium pedocola (assembly GCF_053764385.1). Lineage (NCBI taxonomy): Bacteria > Pseudomonadati > Bacteroidota > Flavobacteriia > Flavobacteriales > Flavobacteriaceae > Flavobacterium > Flavobacterium pedocola. Next base: position 362,765 of record NZ_JBSNCR010000003.1, read on the forward strand.
AATCCGGCAAGGCATACAGCTGAGGCAAAAGCAAATTTTCCTCACCGAGCACCAAAGCGGTTTTATCTAAAGAATAACCCTTTTCGTTGAGTTCCTCCACAATTTTACCGGCAATTTTAGCCTGCCCGATTGTTTTGGGCGTTCCGATGATTTGAATGTTTTTAGACTGACTGAACGCATTAGTGATCCATTCAAAAGGCTGTGTGGTATATTGCTTCCATTCTTTTTTGAAACGACGGATGAACAAACCGGCATCGTGAAAGGGATCGTTCAGGAAAACAGCATCGATATCCCAATAGATTTGTGCCTGCTGGTTAAACAACAACTGCTGGATGATTTTTTCTTCTGCCTGATTCAAGGCATTAAACCCGGCAAAAATTAGTTTTTTTTCCCCAAGTGCTTCTGAAAAATAATGCAGATTTTCCACGGCTTCCCTGTAAATCAACCCCTGATAACCGACACCTTTGCTTTTAAGATGCTGGTAAAACGCTTCGTAATACTCCGGCAATCGGCTCCAAAACTCCAGGTGGTTGTCGATCAATCGGGTAGTTTCGGAAGGTTGCAAATCCCAGCGTTTCAACACTTCAATATCCTTCAGATAAGAAAAAACATGATTCGGGCTTAAAAGATAACGATCGATTTCATTAAAGTCCTGAATCAACGTTTTGCCCCAATTGGCAAAAAGCTCAAAATCCTGTTGGGCTTCTTTAGGGGTTACAGAAAGATACACCTGATAAAATTCAAAGAGCAACTCAACGGGATCACAATTCCGGATACCGGCCACATCCTGTATAAAATCCTCGATACTGATAATGGAAGGAGCAAAAACCGTCTGCTGCAATTGTTTTTTAAAAGACTCCAACAGAAAGACTTTTGCTCTCTTATTAGGTAATACTATGGTAACTTCCGAAAGAGCTGTCCCGTAGCGGTCAACGATTTCTCGGCTTAGTGTGTCTAGGAATGTAAAATCTGCCATAGTATAAAAATAAAAAAAACGCCCCGGAAATCGGAGCGTTTTTCTGTATTAATTTAGACTGTGATTAGTTAGCTAATTTAACTTCTACACGTCTGTTGTTAGCTTTACCTTTAGCTGTTTTGTTAGAATCGATTGGTTTAGACTCACCGTAACCTTCAGAAGTTAATCTGTCAGCAGCGATACCGTTAGCAATCAACCAGTTTTTAACTGCAGCAGCTCTGTCTTTAGACAATTTCAAGTTAGTAGCATCTTTACCGTCAGAGTCAGTGTGACCTTCGATAGAGAATTTAGCAGTCGGGTACTCTTTCAAGATAGCCGCGATTGACTCTAATACTGGCATAGTTTGTTTTTTGAAGCTTGACTTACCAGAGTTGAATAAGATCGTTTTAGCGTAGTCATTTAATCTCTTGATAGCATCTTCAGAAACTTCAGGACATCCGTTGTTAGCAACAGTTCCTTTAACATCCGGACACTTGTCATCTTTATCAGCTACACCGTCTCCGTCTGTATCAGGCCAAGGACAACCAGCGTTATCTCTAGGACCTTTAACGTCAACACATTTGTCATCTTTATCCGCTACACCGTCTCCGTCTGTATCAGGACAACCTTGCATAGCAGCTGGTCCAGCAACTTCAGGACAAGCATCGTCTTTGTCAGCGATTCCGTCTCCGTCTGTATCAGGACAACCGTTCATTTCTTTTGTTCCAGGCTCTTGAGGACAAGCATCTTCTTTATCTTGGATACCGTCTTTGTCAGAGTCAGGACAACCGTTGAACTCTTTTAAACCAGCTTCTTCTGGACAAGCATCGTCTTTGTCATAGATACCGTCGTTATCAGTGTCTTTACCTCCAAATTTGAAAGTAAGACCTGCGAAGTGCTGCATGTGAGAAGCAACGTCAACATTCGGAGTTCTTGTCTCGTCGAATGAATGTTTGTAAGTCGATTGGAATGAAAGACCAACTTGCTCTGTAAACCAGAAAGTTAACCCTAATCCTCCGTTCACAGTTCCTGCAGAAGCGTCACCTAAGAAAGTGTAACCTCCACCAACGTGTGCAGATGGATCCAACCATTTAGATTTTAACATATCCATGAAGCTGTATTTGATAACTCCATCGATACCGTAATACATTAAATCTCCTGGGTTAGTTACTGGATAGTCTCCAGGAATTGTAGCTCTTTCCCAAACAAATTTATCAATTTTGTTTACTGATCCTGTTACTCCAAATGAGAAGCTGTTCCCTACGTGTCTTGACACGTTTAGGTAAGTAACAGAAGGAAGAATGTTCCAATAATCTTTTGCGTTGAAATACTGAGAAAACTGATCTTCTACTTTAGAAGCAGCACTCACTCTACCACCATCCACTGCGTTAGCACCGAATGAGATAGCCCATGGATTGTTACTATCCTGTGCTTGAGAGCTTAATCCTGCAAACATAAGAGCAGCAACAAATAATCTGTTTAGATGTTTCATACTTTTTTTATTTAATTACAATACGTTATAATTGAGACAAAAATAAGAGGTTAAATATTAACTACAAAGGATTTCGTTAAAAAAATCGCTTTTTCTTACTAAATATTCCCAACATTAAATGACATTCAACATTTTTCCAACTTCAGTAAACGAGGAAATTGCTTTATCCAAATGCTCTTTGCTATGACCGGCAGACAATTGCACACGGATACGCGCCTTATCTTTCGGAACCACTGGATAGAAGAATCCGATTACATAAATTCCCTTCTTAAGCAACTCATCGGCCATAACCTGGGATAATTTTGCATCATATAACATTACCGGAACAATCGCAGAATCCCCGTCGATGATATCAAATCCGGCCTTTTTCATACCTTCTTTGAAATAATTGGTATTCCATTCCAGTTTATCCCGAAGTGAAGTGTCTTTCTCCAACAATTCAAAAACCTTGATCGATGCTCCTACAATAGAAGGCGCCAGGGAATTTGAAAACAAATACGGTCTTGAACGCTGACGTAAAATTTCAATAACTTCTTTTTTAGCCGTGGTATACCCACCCATGGCTCCGCCAAGTGCTTTTCCTAAAGTTCCGGTGATGATGTCCACACGGCCCATTACCCCTTTCGCTTCAAGTGTCCCTTTTCCGGTTGCCCCGATAAAACCGGCAGCATGACATTCATCCACCATTACCATGGCATCGTACTTATCAGCCAAATCACAGATTTTATCTAAAGGCGCTACCAAACCGTCCATGGAGAATACCCCGTCGGTTACGATCAGCTTGAAACGGTGACCCGCTTCAGTTGCCTTAATAAGCTGGGCTTCCAAATCCGCCATGTTATTGTTTTCATAACGGTAACGTGCCGCTTTACACAAACGCACCCCGTCAATAATAGAAGCGTGGTTCAAACTGTCGGAAATGATACAATCTTCTTCCCCTAATAAAGGTTCGAAAACCCCGCCGTTAGCATCAAAAGCCGCGGCATATAAAATCGTGTCTTCCGTTCCGTAAAAATCGGCAATTTTTTGTTCTAAGGTTTTGTGAATATCCTGCGTTCCGCAAATGAAACGAACCGACGACATACCGAACCCGTGCGAGTCCAAAGCATCTTTAGCTGCCTGCACCACTTCCGGATGCGAAGACAAGCCTAAATAATTATTGGCACAAAAATTCAGAACGGTTTCTCCGTTTACTGTGATTTCCGCTCCTTGTGGCGAGGTAATGATGCGTTCTTTTTTATACAATCCGTTTTCTTCGATTGCTTTTAATTCCTGCTGTAAATGGTCTTTTATTTTACCGTACATGTTGTGATTTGTTTATTCGGTTATCTGGTTATTTGTTTTTTCTGATTCAAAATTTCTTCTGCTAATAACTAATTACTAACAACAAATTATTAGAATCGGTTACAAATGTACTACTTCTAATTTTTCTCCTATATAAACCAGCGTTTTTTTCTCCACGGAAAAACCCATTTCTTCCAATGCCATTTCGTATTCGCTTAACTGCCGTTCGTACTTGGCCTGATGCGCTCCGGTTTTATAATCAAGCAGATAGGCCGAATTCCCTTTTACTGAAACACGATCCGGCTTGATGGTCGCCGTTTGCGGCTTGATGATGTTCTGCTCGTTAAACACTTTCATGTCCGAGGCGAAGAAAAGCTGCAGTTCCGGATGGTGAACGATAGCCTTCAGGGTTTTTTGTACCGCTTCTTTTTGAGAGGTTACAATCAGTCCGTTTTCGATCGCTTTCTGAATGGCCAGTTCCAGATCGTCTTGCGTCTTTACGTACGACAAAATCTCGTGCATTACATTTCCGAATTCAATCGCCTCAAGCTGTTTGGTGCCCCACATCAAGGCTTCCCGCTGGGCAATTTTGATTTTCTTCGGATTGAAAACTTCCTTGACCACTTCTATCGTCGGCTGTTTTTCCTTTACACTTCCTGATGCGGACTGTTTCGTGCTGTCGCCAAAACCGAATTCCGATTTTCCGTCTTCATAAATCCCCTTAAATTTTAAAAAATCGATAAAATAGGAGGACATATTATTAGTGGTTTCCCCTTTAGCATTAAGGTTTTTACCGGAGATGACGTACAATTGTTCTTCCGCACGCGTTAGCGCTACATACAACACGTTGATGTTGTCCAGCAATTCTTCCTGACTGCGCTGCTGATACATTTCAGAGGCTTTCACACCGTATTCCGCTACTTCTTTTTTACTGTCCACCAAAGCTTTCGGGATGTCGAAACGGTCGTCTTCCAGTTCCAGCCACATTTTACTTCTTGGCTTTTTGGCATAATCTTCTTCGGCAAACGGAAAAATCACCACGGGAAACTCCAAACCTTTCGACTTGTGAATGGTCATGATCCGCACTGCATCATTTCCTTCCGGCGACGGTATACTGAATTTAGAAGCGTTGTTGTCCCAATAATTCAGGAAATCCGAAATACCCGATTGGGTGCGTACATCACGTTCCAACACCAAATCCATGAAATACTGCACATACGAAACCGTACTTTTTTCTTTGATAAAGGCCGACACTATAATCTCCACCGCCTCATACAAGGATTTTTTACGGCAACTTTTGAAGGAAATCACAATATTGGCAGCAGCCAGCCAATCCTCCAGCGCTTCTTCCGAAAGCAGTGTCATTCCGGCTTCTATGAAATCGTGGATGGGCAATTCCGTTTGTTTGTTTCGGGCGATAAAATAAAGCATGGCCGCTTTGGCTTCCTTGTCGTTTTGATTTTTGAGGAACCGAAGTACGTTCAGGATCAGCTTAACTTCCGTGGCATTTTCAATCAGCAATGTTTCCGAAGAAAGAATCGGAATGTCGTTTTCCGTCAGATAATTGGCCAGTGCCACACCGGAATCTCTTTTACGGGTCAGCAAAACAATGTCGCGGTATTCAAACCCTTGTGCTTTTACTTTTGCTATAGTTGCCAAAGTCGCTTTTAAATAGAGTTGGGTTTTGTCATCGGCCTCTTCCTCCATTACCTCCTCGGATTTTTCTATTTTGGGGATGAAGGAAATGTTCACGTAACCGCCTTTTTTATCGTTGGTTTGCTGATGGCTTTTGTTACGGTACAAATCCTGATAATCTTCTTGTTCAAAAGTATCGGCGAGCATTGCAAAAAAAGCATTGTTGAATTCAATTACTTCCGAATAGCTCCTGAAATTCCGCTCCAAACGCACCACGCCCTTATCTTTATTGGAAAACGGATTTTCATCTTTACTTAAACTGATGAACTGCTCCGCTTTTCCGCCGCGCCAACGGTAAATCGACTGCTTCGGATCGCCTACGATAAGCAAAGAACCTTGTGTTCCCAATAAATCTTCAGAAGCCAATGCATTGTCTATAAGCGGAACAAGGTTGTGCCATTGCATTTCAGAGGTGTCCTGAAACTCATCGATGAAAAAATGTTTATAGCGCTCGCCCAACCGCTCGTAAATAAAAGGCGCGGGCTGGTTTTGTATTTCGTTGTAAATAATAGCGTTGAATTCAGAAATCGACAACAGGTTCTGGTCTTTCTGGATGGTTTCCAGTTCCTGTGCAATCGAATTCAGCAGTGACAACGGTGTGATATTTTTCTGGAAAGCCGTGTAAAAATTAATCTTTTCATACAGTTTGTACACAGTGGCCAAGATGGCAATCAGTTCCGGAGCGATACTTTCAATGATCGCTTTGTCTTTTGCCGATTTATTGACCTGGATGTCTTCCACTTCAAAAAACTTCTTGTGGGAACTTTTGAGTTCGTTTCGTTGAATGTAGCCCAAATGGTTCGGGAACGTACCTCTTGAAAAAGACGCCGGATCGATACCGTTATGTTCTATCAGTTTCATCGCCTGATTTGCCAAAGCCACCATTTCTTCTTCAAGTTGTTTGATGGCATCCTTTAACTGCTGTTTGATGATCAGAAATTCATCAATGGTTTTTTCGTGAAAATGCGTAATCTCGGTACGATTGTTTTCGTTTACCAGCAATTTACTTACGTCCAGCAGTTCGTGGGTGACGTCCCAGCTTTTGTCGCTGTCGGTTTTATCGATGGAAAAATCTACTAGGATTTTGGTAAGCAATTCGTCTTCACCTGCTTTGGCAATGATCGCATCTACGGCTTCCTGTAAAAGCAGGTCGGTTTCCAGCGATACTTCGAAAGTAACCGGTAAATTCAGATCGTGTGCAAAAGCGCGAATGACTTTATGGGTAAATTTATCAATCGTGGAAATATCAAAAGCCGCATAATTGTGAATGATGTTTTTGATGATTGCCCTCGATTTGTCTTTGATCGTCGCCAGGGACAATTTCGTATCTCCGGCAATATCTTTCATAAAACCCAAAGCTTTATCACCCGGCTTGTCTTTTGAAAATTCATGGAGCGAACCCACGATACGGGTTTTCATTTCTTCCACAGCCTTGTTGGTAAAGGTGATGGCGAGAATTTTTTTGTACGCATCGTTGGTATCTGCCAATAAAAGAATTTTAAGGTATTCTTTTACCAGCGTATAGGTTTTTCCGGATCCGGCCGAAGCATCGTAAAGGGTGAAGGCGTGGCTTGACATTTAATTAGCGGCTTTTGATTTAGAGCGTTTCATTCTTTTTCGTATAAAATAAATCAACAGAATCGGAATCGGCAACAAACAAAGAATTAATAATATTGTCTTTTCAATATTATAATGTTCAACATATCGGACTGGTTCATAATGGCTAGTCTCCGACATTACCCGTGCCGCCAAAAAACCATTTGTATAAGCAATTCGTGAATCTAATACCGAATCTCCACAACCATAATCCTTAGCCATTTTAAGAATTTCATTAGCACTGCGATAATCTTTATCAAGCATGCTTAAATTACCTAATTCGAACAGAAGAATTCCTATGATTTTATCTTTTGGCTTAATAAACGATATCCTTTCGTTCAACTGAAAATACAGGGAAGAAACCAGTCTTTCCTTTTGGTTGTTACTCAGATTGGAAACCGGAACATCATATTTTCCAAAATCAACACCGATAAAAAAATCATCGTTGTAACATGCTTCTCCTTTGATTTTAGCCTCAAGAATTTTGGAATGCAGCCATTCCGACCCCTGATGAGAATTAGGATTGATTTTTATGGCTTTGTTTATCCATTCCAATGCTTTTTGATTCTCTCCCAGCAACTCATATATCGTTCCAATATTTGAAGCAGTTGAGTACCTGCCCGGAAATTTGCTTTCTATTTGCAGATAAAGCGATAATGCTTCCTGATACTTTCCTTCCAATATCATAATATAACCTTTATCCGACAAATACTCAATCTTTTTGGTTTTAGCATACAAACTATCTAATTGCTTTCTGACGTTTTCAAAATCATCAATCAAAAAAACATGCCCTTTCGGTATTCTTCCTTCGTAATCTTCATATACAAAAATATTATCCCCAACATATTTAGTCTCCCCGTTTATGCAGGAGTAGCCTTTAACAACACTAAACAAGAGGATTAAAATAAGAAGGTGTTTTTTCATCTGAGAACAAAGTTTAGTTATATTGGATTTCACAATAAGCGAATAGAAAATTACTATTTTCTTTTACGAAGATAAATTTATAATTTTGAATGAATTTAATTATTAATCTTTAAATATAACTATCATGGCTTTTGAATTACCAAAATTACCATATGCGTATGATGCTTTAGAGCCTCATATCGACGCACGTACAATGGAGATCCACCACTCCAAACACCATAATGCCTATATTACCAATCTAAATGCAGCGATTGCAGGAACAGATTTAGAAGGAAAATCTATTGAAGACATCCTGAAAAACCTTGACATGAACAACATGGCAGTACGCAACAACGGTGGCGGTCACTACAACCATACTTTGTTCTGGGAAATCATGTCGCCGAACGGTGGCGGTTTACCAACAGGAGAATTGGCAGACGCTATCAACGCGGCTTTCGGTTCTTTTGAGGAATTTAAAGCGCAATTCGCTAAAGCAGGAGCAACCCGTTTTGGTTCGGGATGGGCTTGGTTGTGTGTAAAAGACGGAAAACTGGAAGTTTGTTCCACTCCGAATCAAGACACTCCAATTATGCCGGGCGTTCCTTGCGGCGGTCAGCCGATTTTAGGAATGGACGTTTGGGAACACGCTTACTACCTGAACTACCAAAACAGAAGACCGGATTATATTGAGGCTTTCTTCAATGTAATCAACTGGGCGGAAGTTGCGAAACGTTACGCAGCAGCAAAATAACAAGCATTTTATAAAAACAAAAAAGCGGTCACCTTTTGGTTACCGCTTTTTTTATGCTTTATAACTAACTTTTAATAAAATAAAAAGGTGGAATTTCTTCCACCCTTTTTGCCCCAAATCTACCATAAACTTAACCTACTAATGCTATGGTGATTCAAATGTATGGCTAGGTTTCTCATCACTCAAAAAAATCAGATAAACTGCATATAAAGTCGACGAAAAACATTTTTGTCAGATTTTAGTACGCCCTTGCGTCTTTTCCTTCGTAGAAATTCATGAAAGCACGGTTCACTACACGGTTTCCGCCATCTGTTGGGTAATTCCCGGTAAAATACCAGTCTCCCAGATTTTTAGGACAGGCTTTGTGCAAATTATCCACCGTTTGGAAAATAATTTTCACTTCGGTCTTTACTGATTCCTCCGTAAGCATTTCAGCGATTTTATCCGAGATCTCCTGATCGGTGAACGGTGCATAAATTTCTTTTACGTAATTCACCACCTCACTGTCATGGAAATGCTCCTGAGCTTTAGACTTCTGATACACTTCTTCCACAATATGATACAAGTTGCGCTCTTTCAGTAAAGCAAGTGCCGCACGGAATGCCACCAAACCTTCCAGTTTTGCCATATCGATCCCGTAACAGTCCGGATAACGGATTTGCGGTGCGGAAGACACGATTACCAGTTTCTTCGGTTGTAAACGGTCTAACATTTTGATAATGCTTTGCTTCAGAGTTGTTCCACGTACGATACTGTCATCGATGATTACCAGATTGTCGCTTTGTTTCACTACGCCGTATGTTACATCATACACGTGTGCCACCATATCGTCACGGCTGCTGTCTTCGGTGATGAAGGTTCTTAACTTCACATCTTTAATAGCGATTTTCTCCGAACGCAGTTTTACCGATAAAATCTCCTGTAATTTTTCCGCCGAAAGCGAATCCTTATTAGCAAGAATATCGTTGATCTTACGCTGGTTCAAAAAGTCGTTCGCCGCTTCCACCATTCCGTAGAAAGAGGTTTCTGCCGTATTCGGGATATAAGAGAAAACAGTGTTGTCCGTATCGTTATCAACCGCCTCTAAAACTGCCGGCATGATTAATTTTCCTAAATCTTTTCGCTCCTGATAGATTTCCGCATCGCTACCTCTTGAGAAATAAATACGCTCAAAAGAACAGGCTTTCAAAGGCAAAGCTTCACGGATTTGCTCGTCGATAACACGTCCGTCTTTTTTAACGATGATGGCGTGTCCCGGAGTGATTTCCTTAATCGACTCTAAAGGCACATTGAAAACCGTCTGGATGACAGGTCGTTCCGAAGCTACCACCACAATTTCATCATCCTGATAGTAAAACGCCGGACGGATTCCTGCAGGATCACGCGTTACAAAAGCATCACCGTGTCCTAACAAGCCTGCCATGGCATAACCGCCATCCCAGTTTTTGGAAGCTCTTTTTAAAATTCTTCCGATATCTAATTTCTCTGCTATAACAGGAGAAGCTTCTCTTTTGCTTAAACCGTCGTTTTTACACTGTTGGTATAAATCGGTTACTTCATCATCCAAGAAATGTCCGATTTTTTCCATTACGGTAACGGTATCCGCCATTTCCTTCGGATGTTGTCCCAAGCGTACCAAATCGGCAAACAATTCTTTCACATTGGTCATGTTGAAATTCCCGGCTACGATTAAGTTGCGGTGCATCCAGTTGTTCTGACGCAAAAATGGGTGAACGCTTTCAATGCTGTTTTTCCCGAATGTTCCGTAACGCACGTGCCCTAAAAACAACTCCCCGATGTACGGAATGTTGGCTTTCTGCAAGGCCACATCGTCCTGATACTCCGGATGCTGCTCTAATTCTTCGTTGATACGTTGGTTGATCTGTGCGAAAACGTCCTGAATCGGTTGTGCCTGATTCGAACGGATTCTGCTGATATAGCGTTCCCCCGGCTCCACATCCAATTTGATACTCGCCAGACCGGCACCGTCCTGTCCTCGGTTGTGCTGCTTTTCCATCAGTAAGTACATTTTCTGTACACCATAGAAAGCGGTACCGTACTTTTCTTTGTAGTACTCTAAAGGTTTTTTTAATCTTAAAAGGGCAATGCCACACTCGTGTTTTAAAGCGTCGCTCATAGTTGTTGTGTTGTATTAATTAAAAGAGCCCCGTTTCCGAGGCTCATGTATGTACTGTTAGTTTTCTAACGCGATTTCAAATTGTGTCAAGGATTTAAACTGTTGTAAACGAGTCGCAACTTCTTCCTTGCTTAACTTTTCCATTCTTTCGGTCCCGAATTTCTCCACACAGAAGGAAGCCAGGTTCGAACCGTAGATGATGGCATTTTTCATGTTGTCAAACGAAATGTTCTCGCTTTGCGTGATGAAACCTGCAAAACCACCTGCGAAAGTATCTCCTGCCCCGGTCGGGTCGAATACTTCTTCCAATGGTAAGGCCGGCGCAAAGAATACGTTTTTCCCGTTGAACAATAACGCACCGTGTTCTCCTTTTTTGATTACCACATATTTAGGTCCCATTGTATGGATTTTAGCCGCGGCTTTCACCAGCGAATATTCTCCGGACAACTGACGCGCTTCTTCATCATTAATAGTGATCACATCCACACGTTTGATAACGTCCATTAATTCCGGTAAGGCACAATCCATCCAGAAGTTCATGGTATCCAAAACCACTAATTTCGGTTTCACTTCCATCTGATCCAAAACACTGCTTTGTACCAGTGGGTGAAGGTTTCCAAGCATCACTACGTCTGCATTTTTGAAATCTGCAGGTACTTTCGGCTGGAAATCGGCCAAAACGTTCAATTGGGTATCTAAAGTATCTCTGGAATTCAAATCGTTATGGTAACGACCGCTCCAGAAAAAAGTTTTCCCGCCCTGAACTACTTCAAGACCGGAAATATCAATGTTTTTGTTTTTTAATAAATCGATGTATTCCTGAGGAAAATCGTCTCCCACTACGGAAACAATTGCTGATTTCAGGTTAAAATGAGAAGCCGAAAGACCGATATACGTACCTGCTCCACCTAAAATTTTATCGGTTTTTCCGAATGGAGTTTCAATTGCATCAAAGGCTACTGTGCCTACAATCAATAATTTATTCATAAAAGGTTTCTAATTTTGAAGCTGCAAATGTACGATTTTGTTTTGGTTCTGAAAAGCCTATTTTTTGTTAAGATTTTCAACCCGCTTCCGAAGCTCTTTAAAGGACTCAAACGGCCCTTTGGTCACCACCATATTCACCATGAATGCCGGGATACTGCCGCCAGGGTTTCCATAAATCTGCTGAATCACCAATGTTTGTTCGTCACTGATTTTTTTCAGGTACCAATAGCCTTTGAAATTTTTCAACCGGACAATCCCTGCTTTTTCTTTCAGAATGTTGTTGGCCGGCACAATGGTAATGGTTTGTTCGTTGCCTTTTTTGATAAGCGTCACACGGGAAACATGGTCCCGGTCCTGAATCGGCCATCCTAACTGATGGTTCATGTAAAAAATCCAACAGGTGTCGGACACTTTTCGGATCAGCTCGCTTTTACGGGTTTTGAAATTCCATTTTTGCAGGCTTTTGATGTCCAGGATCTGTTTTGCCACGCTGTCAATGTTGGCTTTAACCGTCATTACGGCACGGTACTGCTTGTACGGTGTAGTATCGAGTTTGGTCAGGTAAATTTTTATCCCTTCCTTGTCTAAGGCCAAATTTGTCTTCTTTTGCGCAAATCCCTGCAGGACGGCAAACAAAAGAAAAACCGTTGTATAAAAAAGAGTTTGGGACTTTTTCATCCCCTAAAGATATGAAAATCAAAACAATTGATCTTCGTCTTTTTCGTAAAAAGTGTCTATGGAAAGTTCTTTTTGCTGCGAAGCCATCACCGCCAATTCGTCACAACGCTCATTTTGCGGATGATTATTATGCCCTTTAATCCATTTGAAATCCACCTGGTGTTTGCGGTAAATTTTCAGGAAACGCATCCATAAATCCGGATTCTTTTTCCCTTTATACCCCGTTTTCTCCCAGCCAAAAACCCAGCCTTTGGTCACGGAATCCACCACGTATTTGGAATCGGACACCACCAGGACTTTTGTCCCCTGGATTTTCAGTTTCTCCAAGCCAACGATAACGGCCAGCAATTCCATCCGGTTATTAGTAGTCAGCCGGAAACCTTCAAAGAATTCTTTTTTATAAGGTTTGCCCACCCATTCCAATATCACACCGTAGCCACCCGGGCCCGGATTACCTTTGGCGGCACCGTCTGTATAAATATGGACTTCGTGGTTCAATAGTGAATGAGTTATGAGTTATGAGTTATGAGTTTTTCAACCACCAACGGAAAATGCCTGTATTCCAACTCATGTACTTTTTGGGCAATTGCTTCAGGGGTACTGCAATCTTCAACATTCACGGAAGCCTGAAAAATAATCGCGCCTTCGTCATAATGTTCGTTTACATAATGGATGGAAATTCCGGTTTCTTTGTCCTTGTTTTCCAGTACCGCTTTGTGCACGTTCATGCCGTACATGCCTTTTCCGCCATATTTTGGCAGCAGCGCCGGATGTACGTTAACTACTTTATCAGGATATTGGGCAATGATCTCCGCCGGAAACATTAACAGAAAACCGGCCAACACAATCAAATCGGGTTGAATGGCATTGATTTTGTCCAGTATTGTGCCGTCGGAAAGCTCTGTTTTATTGAAAACAATCGTTTGAACATTTTGATTTTCAGCGCGTTCCAAAACTTTGGCATGCGGATTGTTAGTCAATACCGCGACTACGTTCCCTTGACTTTTGTTTTTGAAATGTAATATGATGTTCTCGGCATTCGATCCCGATCCGGAAGCAAAAATTACTATTTTTTTCATTTACCCTGTAATTTTATGATTACCCAGAAAACAAGCGTTTTCACGTTGCAAAAAAAAGAATAATAAATGATAATAAATAAAAAATGAAAGTCTTTGTAAAATTATTTTTTTAATTTCGTAGTCACATTTAGTAACAAAAACGTTGTTTTAAAATAAAGTTTTTTATTTTTGCCAACAAATTAAATTTAAAAATTAAAAAATTATGTCAGACATTGCATCAAGAGTAAAGGCGATTATCGTAGACAAATTAGGTGTTGACGAAAACGAAGTTGTTTCAGAAGCAAGCTTCACTAACGATTTAGGAGCTGATTCATTAGACACTGTTGAGCTAATCATGGAATTCGAAAAAGAATTCGACATTCAAATTCCAGACGACCAAGCTGAGAACATCTCTACTGTTGGTCAGGCTATCTCTTACATCGAAGAAGCTAAAAAATAATAACCGATAGACATCCCATGTGTTCCGAGAATGCATGGGTGTTATTATTTTTTTTAGATTTTTTTTGATAAAAAGCGACAATACTGATTGGGAACAATCAAAAAAATAAAACTTAATTACCCATGTTTCCTTTACAGCATAAGAAAGTAACATGGGTATTATTTGTTTAAATACAATTGTAAATAACACATTATGGCATTAAAGCGAGTTGTAGTAACAGGTTTAGGCGCGTTAACCCCGATTGGCAATAACATTCAGGAATACTGGGATGGATTGATAAACGGAAGAAGCGGTGCTGCCCCAATAACATATTACGATACCGAAAAACACAAAACCAAATTCGCCTGTGAAGTAAAAGGCTTCAACATCGAGGATTATATGGATCGTAAAGAAGCTCGCCGATTGGACAAATTTGCCCAATATGCCATTGCCGCGAGTGACGAAGCGATTAAAGATGCAGGCATTACTCCTGAAAACATTGACAAATACAGAGTTGGTGTTATCTGGGGCGCTGGAATCGGAGGTTTGGAGACCTTCCAGGAAGAAGTAATGAATTACGCTAAAGGAGACGGGACCCCGCGTTTCAATCCTTTCTTCATCCCGAAAATGATTGCCGATATTGCTCCGGGACACATTTCCATGAGAAATGGTTTTATGGGACCGAATTACACTACGGTTTCTGCTTGCGCGTCGTCTGCCAATGCCTTGGTGGATGCGTTCAACTACATCCGTTTAGGCATGTGTGACGTGATTGTTTCCGGAGGTTCGGAAGCAGCTGTGACCATTGCCGGTATGGGCGGATTCAACTCCATGCAGGCTTTATCCACCAGAAATGAAAGTCCGGAAACTGCGTCAAGACCTTTTGATGCTACCCGTGACGGTTTCGTTTTAGGAGAAGGTGCAGGAGCCTTAATTTTAGAAGAATACGAACACGCAAAAGCGCGTGGTGCGAAAATATACTGCGAAGTTGGTGGTGGAGGTTTATCTTCGGATGCTTACCACTTGACAGCGCCGCATCCGGAAGGAATCGGTGTAATTGCCGTAATGAAAAACTGTTTGAGAGACGCAGGCATGAACCCGGAAGATGTAGACCACATCAACACTCACGGAACATCCACGCCACTTGGAGACGTTGCGGAATTAAAAGCGATCAGTGCTGTTTTTGGGGATCATGCTAAAAACATCAACATCAATTCGACAAAATCCATGACCGGACACTTGTTGGGTGCCGCCGGAGCTATCGAAGCCATTGCCTCTATTTTAGCAATGCAGCACGGTATCGTTCCGCCAACCATCAACCATTCGGTGGTAGACGAAAATATCGACCCAAGTTTGAACCTTACTTTAAACCAACCTCAAAAAAGAGACGTGAAAGTTGCCATGAGTAACACTTTCGGTTTCGGAGGTCACAATGCTTGTGTATTGTTTAAAAAATTAGAGTCATAAGACTTTTGGTATGAAAAGAATCATCAAGAAAATATTTTCAAATTCCCGCTCTGCTGAAGACGGGATTTTTTTTGATGAACTGCATAGAATACTGGGCTTTCAGCCTACGGATATCAACCATTACCGTGTGGCGTTCACCCATCGCTCCATGAACAAAATGGATGAAAAAGGCAATCCGTTAAACTATGAGCGCCTTGAATTTTTAGGCGATGCTATGCTGGGTTCGGTAATTGCAGCCCATTTGTTCAATGAGGTACCCACCGGAGACGAAGGCTATTTGACCAAAATGCGTTCCAAAATCGTAAGCCGCGACCACCTGAACGAATTGGGGAAAGACCTGAATCTGATCAAATATGTGGAAAGCAAAGTGTCCGCCCAACATTTCGGGGAAAACATCCACGGGAATCTTTTTGAAGCCTTGCTTGGCGCAATTTACCTGGACAAAGGCTTTTCATACTGTGAGAAATTCATCCACAAAAAGGTGATTATTCCCTACGTGGATATTCCCAAACTGGAAGGTAAAGTCATCAGCTATAAGAGTTTGGTGATCGAATGGTGCCAGAAAGAAAAAAAATCCTTCCATTACGATGTTTTTGAAGACAACGGCAACGAAGGTGTAAAATATTTCGGTGTTAAACTGAAAATCGACAACAAAATTGTGGCCCGTGCGCGTGCGACTTCCAAGAAAAAGGCTGAAGAAAAAGCTTCACAACGCGCCTATTTCGCCTTTCAGGAAAAAATGAGCAACCGAAACAACTAACCACGACCATTCGGCTTACTAAATTATCGTTAACAACACCCCCCCGCTGTTTTTTTCAACCTTTTATGTGTTATATTTACATATCAAAAACAAAAAATGGCCATCATCAAATTACAGATTGACGACTTCATTTCGGTAGATTACGAACTAATCGCCATCCATTCCACTTTGGAGGATTACCGGCTGGCGTATTTCATCAATCAGAAATTAGGGGTGTCCTTTGAAAAAAGCCAGAACGATATCGGCATCCAGATTCCGGAAGGAAAAAGCCATTTTTCGCGATTCATTTTTGATGATCTGGAAAACGAGCTGTACTGGAACCTGATTCCAAACAAAACCAAAGTCGTAAGCCGACAAACCAAAGCGACTTCGTTATTCGAAGGGACAGAATTGGACATTGCCACCAATCTTTACCTGCTTCCCGAGATGAAAAAAGTCGATTATCTGTTAAAAATAGAACAGGTGGATGATTATTTTGATGCCGACAAACTGGTGGACGACCTGCTGAGCATCAAACAGATTGCCACAACCTATAAAATTGAACAAAGCAAATTGAAATCGAAAAACAATTTAATATTCTGATACAATGCCAACTAGAAAAAAGACGAAAATTGTAGCGACACTTGGCCCGGCCTGCAGCACGAAGGAAGTGATTAAGGACATGATCGATGCCGGCGTAAACGTTTTTAGAATTAACTTTTCCCATGCCGATTATACCGATGTACAGGAACGCATCGACATCATCCGAGGCCTGAACGAAGAATTCGGATACACTACCTCTATTTTAGCCGATTTACAAGGCCCGAAACTTCGCGTAGGGGTAATGAAAGAAGATGTAGTGGTAAGCAAAGGGGACAAAATCACCTTCACCACCAAAGAAGACATTTTAGGTACTTCCGAAAAAGTATACATGAATTACAAAGAATTCCCTAAGGACGTAAATCCCGGGGAACGCATCTTACTGGACGACGGAAAGCTGATTTTCGAAGTGGTAAAAACCGATAAGAAAACCGAAGTAGAAGCTGTAGTAGTTCAGGGCGGTCCGCTGAAATCCAAAAAGGGCGTAAACCTTCCCAACACTAAAGTATCCTTGCCGGCTTTAACGGAAAAGGACATCCGCGATGCCTTGTTTGCCATCAAGGCACAGGTAGACTGGATTGCGCTTTCTTTTGTAAGAACTTCGGAAGATTTAAAAGATTTACGTGATTTGATTTCGGCCAATTCCGACCATAAAATCCCGGTTATCGCCAAAATTGAAAAACCGGAAGCCGTGGAAAATATAGATAAAATCGTCGCGTATTGCGATGGTTTAATGGTAGCCCGTGGGGATTTAGGAGTGGAAATACCGGCCCAGGAAGTTCCGCTGATTCAAAAGAAATTGGTGCACCGCGCCAAAACCGCCCGAATACCGGTAATCATCGCTACCCAAATGATGGAAACCATGATCACCAGCCTTACGCCTACCCGCGCGGAAGTGAACGACGTGGCCAACTCGGTAATGGACGGAGCCGATGCAGTAATGCTTTCCGGAGAAACTTCTGTAGGTAACTATCCGGTTCAGGTAATCGAGACCATGACCAAAATCATTGAAAGCGTGGAAGATTCCCCTTTAATCCAGGTACCGCAGAACCAACCGCAAATCAAGACCAACCGTTACATCACCAAAAACATCTGTTATCACGCAGCGGTTTTGGCCAACGATATTGATGCTAAAGCGATTACGACCTTGACCAACAGTGGCTATACGGCCTTTCAGGTTTCGGCGTGGCGACCGCATTCCCACGTTTTGGTGTTTACCTCCAACAAACGTATCCTGACGCAATTGAATCTGCTTTGGGGTGTAAATGCTTTTTTCTACGACAAATTTGTAAGTACCGATGATACCATCGACGACATCAATGCAATTTGTAAAGAAAGAGGCTTTGTAAAACAGGGCGACATGTTGGTCAACCTTGCCGCAATGCCGGTAAACGCAAAAGGAATGGTGAATACGCTGAGAATTTCAGAAATTGAATAACATCACAACATTAAGCTTACACAACCTATTATGAATTCAAGAAATCCGTTTTTTAAGAACAAAACCTTCAACAACACCAGCAGAGCTGCAGAAGGTATTGACGAAACCATTAGAGTAGAACAATTTGAAGCCATGACCGTTTCAGGAACCGTTAATAAAAGTTTTATTTTGCTTTTGTTGCTTACCTGTGCTGCATTGGTTACCTGGGGACTTGCCATAGCAGGTTACAACCCGTTTATCTTAACCATTGGAGGTGCGATTATCGGATTGATACTTGTATTAATCGCCTCTTTCAAACCACATTTATCAGGCTATTTAGCACCGGGCTATGCTTTATTTGAAGGGCTTTTCATCGGAGGGCTTTCCGCAGTTTTTGAAAGCATGTATCCGGGGCTTGTCATTCAAGCGGTAGGCGCCACTTTTGTTACCTTCGTGGTTTGTTTAGGCCTATACAAATATCAGGTAATCAAAGTGACTGAACGATTCCGTTCCGTGGTAATTGCCGCTACCATGGCGGTAGTGTCTTTTTATCTGATTACTTGGGTGATGGCTTTTTTCATCGATTTCCAACCGATTCACCAAGGAAATTCTTTATTAAGCATCGGCATCAGCGTATTCGTAGTGGCTTTGGCCGCATTAAATCTTTTCCTTGATTTTGACAATATAGAAAAAGGAGCTGCCAATCGTTTGCCAAAACATATGGAATGGTTTGGAGCTATGGGACTGATGATCACACTGGTGTGGTTGTATGTGGAATTCCTTCGACTGCTTGCTAAATTGTCCAGCAGAGATTAATCATAACACAAGGGCCTTCGGGCTCTTTTTTATTTTTAGAACTCAAACCTCAGCTGGACCACGACTGCTTTTTTGGTTTCGGTATTCAGATTGTGGAGCGAGATGCCGAGCAGGCGCACGGATTCTTTCATCTTTTCCTGATACAATAATTCTTTAGCGGTTTCGAGGATCAGGCTTTTATCGGCTATAAAATATTGCAGCGTTTTGCTTCGGGTTTGCAGGGTAAAATCGGAATATTTGATTTTCAGGGTAACGGTTTTCCCGGCAATTTTGCTTTTCTGAAGACGACGTTCCAATTCTTTGGCAATACTTTCCAGACGTTCTTCCATGAAAATTTCCGAAGATAAATTCACATTAAACGTTCGTTCGGCACCCACTGATTTCAAGGTACGGTTCGGTTTCACTTTACTGTAACTGATGCCTCTTGCCAGATTGTAAAACGATTTGCCGCTGTTGCCGAAATGTTGCTCCAGATAGTCCAGCGATTTGCTTTTCAGATCGGCTCCGGTAAAAATTCCCAACTGATACATACGCTCGGCAGTCACTTTCCCAACCCCAAAAAATTTCTTGACGTCCAGCGCTTCCAAAAAAGGTTCCACTTCGTCAGGATTCACGGTTTTTTGTCCGTTGGGTTTGTTGTAATCGGAAGCAATTTTCGCCACAAATTTATTCACCGAAATCCCGGCGGAAGCGGTTAGTCCTACTTCTTCAAAAATGCGCTTGCGGATTTCCTGGGCAATCAGGGTCGCACTGGGAATACCTTTCTTGTTCTCGGTTACATCCAGATACGCCTCGTCCAAGGAAAGCGGTTCTACCAAATCGGTGTAGTCTAAAAATATTTTGCGGATTTTTTTGGAGATTTCTTTGTAACGGTCAAAACGGGGACGCACAAAAATAAGTTCAGGGCACAGTTTTTTGGCCATATAGCCACTCATGGCACTACGCACCCCAAACTTCCGGGCCTCATAACTGGCTGCCGAAACCACACCGCGTACTTCACTGCCCCCAACCGCCAAAGGCTTTCCTTTAAGCGAGGGATCATCCATCTGTTCCACGGAAGCATAGAAAGCGTCCATGTCGACGTGGATAATTTTTCGGTATTGTGCTTCCGACTCCATCTTTCAAAATTACTTTTCTTTTACCGGAAAGAAAAACGCGGATGGTTGCTTTTTAAAATAAGTCAAAACTGATTTGTTCAGAAAACGGATTTCCGAAAAAGGAATGTTGCGGGAACGAAGGGCCAATGTTAAAGACAACGAGAAACTCACTATAAAGTTCACAAACCCAATAACCCCAATACCCGCAATGCCCCAAAACAACATCCAGTTTGAAATCTGAAAATCATGACCGTACAAGCCTAAAGCTAAGTTACCGCTTACAAACGTAATGTGACGAATATCCAAATCCAAACCAATAAAAGCACCAACCGAAGCCGTGCTCCCCATAAAAACACCAAACCAGAAATTAGAGATAACACCCGGCCAGTTGTTCTCAATCCAATTGGCTAATCTTTTGGTTTTTTCCACGCCGAAAGTCATCTTTAAAAAGGGATGCTCCTGAATGCGATAGTACACCTGATGGTGCTTGTTGCGGTTAGAAACACTACCCGATATGATTCCCGACAGAAAGAGAAAAACCCCGGCAATAGCCGCATGAAAAATAGCAGGCGAGTCCACAGGACTGATATCCGTGATTAGTTTATGCCATTTAACTGCTGCAATATTATACTGAAACAGCAAATCGATAAGCCAGATGCCAAGCAGGGAAACCGGAAAAGCCACAAATACATTCCCTACAAAAGCAATGAACTGGGAGCGGAACAAGCGTGCAAAAAGCTGCGCAAACGAACTGTGTTTTTCACCATTTTTATTAGGTCGTTTCATACCGTCTTCCAAGGTTTTGGCAATAGTAGTTGCGGTCATGGCAGGTTGCTTAGTAGCCAAAGCAAAACCCAAAAGGAAAATGGCGATGAATCCGAAAGCGTAATTCATACTGTACAAAAAAGCATGCCCGAAATAACTGGCATCGATTTTACCCAAAAGCACTTTAAAAATACACAAAAAACCAACCACTAATCCGGCGCCCATCGCTGCTTTCAGCATCTGAAAATATTCGCCGGAAGTCTCGGTAATATAGTGCTCACCTGTTTTAGCCGTGTGTTGCGTAATTTCATAGGAAAGCAATTGGGTGCTTTCGTTAATCAGTTTCCCGACATTGTTTTTGAAACAATTGTATTTAATCAGTTGCAAAGCGAGTTGAATCGTATTGTCTTTTTTATCGGCTTCCTTATTAACAAGCAATAAAGAGGCGATAACCTTCAACCGGTACAACTGTTGCCGTATACGAAGCAAACTTTGATTCACTTTAAGTGAAATCCCATATTTGGAACTGTTGGCAAACGCTTTTTCAACATAGTCCTCACATTGTTTGTGGAGGATCAAGAATTGTCTGTAATGCAGGTTCTCCGATGCAATATAACGCTGTTCCCGAACCTCTTTTTCCATCTGAAGAAATTCTTTTTCCATCGCCACAAAAGGACTGTCGAAAGCATCGTATTCCGGCACCATTTTGATAACATCACTTTCCATGGCGCGTCCGCTCATGCGTTGGGACAGTAAGGCCATAGCATTTAAAACTTCGGATACCGGAGACAATTCCCTGGTTGTGCCAAATATGTCTGAAAAATGCAGCATTTCAAAAAGACGATACAGTTCTTCTTTTGGAATTTTGTTAACCCAAATGGTATCCGTATCCAAATAAAAAACCTGATTCAAAACGTATTCTAAAGTATCCTTATCGGGCTGATACGGCAAAAGTTTGGCGATCAATCTTTTTTTAACTTCGTACAGAAAATCGGCATCTTTTAAAATACCGGCATCCGAAAGCATCCGGCTGTACTTTCTTTCGGTAAAAACATGTTTCAGATATTGGATTAAAAGTCCTTTTTCAATGGGATTTTCGGCAAGGAACAACAACAATTGTCCGATGGAAACGGTTTTTTCTTTTGGATTGGACGGACGTAAAAAATGAATCAGCTCCATCAGGAAATCCAGATTGTCCGATGCAGAGCAGGTTCTGCTACTGAAATGGTTTTCGAATATCCCGGCTATGTTTTGTGTGGATTTCACTCGTCTTCCTAAATTCATAATCACTTCTTTTGGCGCTACTCTTCCGGTAAAAATACAATTTGAGCCATTTATTTTTCTTAACTTGCTCCTAAATTATGTCAATTTATTTACAAATGCTGGAAATCGAACGCAAATTTCTGGTTACTTCCACCGAATTCAAAACGGAAGCCATAACCCAAAACCGAATTGTTCAGGGCTATCTGAATTCCAATCCAGAACGCACGGTACGTGTTCGTATTAAGGGCAACAAAGGCTTTTTGACCATTAAAGGAAAGGGTAATGCAACAGGGGTTTCGCGTTTGGAATGGGAAACAGAAATCCCATTACCGGAAGCTGAACTGCTGCTCCCACTTTGCGAACCGGGAACGATTGATAAAATCCGTTATGAAATCCCTTTTGGAAAGCATCTTTATGAAGTGGATGTTTTTTCAGGTGACAATGAAGGCTTAACCGTAGCAGAAATCGAACTTACCGATGAAAACGAATTTTTTGAAAAACCCGATTGGTTGGGCACTGAAGTCACTAACGACGAAAGGTATTACAACGCATACCTAAGCCATCATCCCTACAAATCCTGGTAATTAATCTTTAACGATTTCCAGATCGACATTCAAAAACCCTCGCCCCTTGGCATGGGAAATTTCCATAAAGGCTCTTTTAGTTAAATCGATTTCACGCCCTCGGGTAAACGGGCCTCTGTCAGTAACGGTTACAATCACTGATTTTTTATTAGCCGGATTGGTTACTTTCAGCTTGGTCCCAAAAGGTAATTTTTTATGGGCTGCCGTCAGTTTTTTATTGTCGAAACGTTTACCGCTGGCTGTTTTTCTGCCATTAAACTTATCGTGATAGTAGGAAGCGTGAACGGCTTTTTTATACGGTCGGAATTTCAGGTTCAATCCTAAGGAATCCTCGGGAATCGTATCGGTTGCTTTGGTCTGGGTTTTAAATTTAGCGTGTATTTTTTCACTAGTAAAGCTACTGGCAAAAAAGACAAATAGGAAAAGAAGTAAAATTGGAGCTATAACTTTTTTCATCTGTTTTCTTTTAAATGAATTTATCTAGTCAAGAAACATGCCACAAGATAAGAAATGCCCTCTGCGGGGCATTCAGGTTTTTACAGATTGGTATTATTTAAACCACAAATCCCATGGGATTCTGCTGATTAAAAACAATAACCCTGCCGTATAGAGGAACGCAATTTTTTTGAACTTTCCTAAATCGGTCGTTTCTTTTTTGTGCTTGGACCAACCTACAGTGATCAGCGCGATAGCCAAAATATTTACCAACGGGTGTTCAAGAGATGTTAAACGGGCTTGTGTTTCCATATTCCCCAATAAGTTGAATCCGACCGGAGAAACAAAATACAGCACTAATCCCAAAACCAATTGCAGGTGACAGAAAATCAAGGCAAACAAAGAAATTTTTCGGTCTTTGTCGGTAAACACTTTCTTTGATCCGTAACCTATAAAAGCGTTGATCACTGCTAGTAACAAAACGGTTAACGCCAAATAAGCTACGCCGGAGTGGGCTTTCTGAATGATATCGTACATACTTTTAGTTTTTGATAGATAAACAAATATAGAGAATTAAAAACAAATAACCCGCTAATTAAAAATTAACGGGTTACTTTTTAGCGGATAAATCTTATAAACTTATTGTTTGAAGACTTTAAAATTCACGATCTGATTGTCTATTTTCATTTTGAAAAAGTAGGTTCCTGTCGAGAATGCCGACAAATCCACTTTGGTGTTCAAATCATTTACTTTACCGGAATGCAACAGCCTTCCCTCCACATTGTACACCATGATTTCTTCAATGTTGTTTTGCGATTTGATGGTTACTATCCCGTTGGTCGGGTTCGGATAATAAGCATAATCGATATAGGTATTCTCCCCAACGCCCAATGCTGAAAGACAAGACGTTGTCGCCGCCCAGCCCTGATCGGTCACGCCGGCATCCGAATAGAATCGAATCGTTAAAGCACCGTCTGATGAAGTGGATTCAAAAGGACCAGGAATCGTAGTCCCAGTGTAACCTGCATCATCGAACAAAGGTGCTGCAGTACTGGCTCCGTTATAAACATAGAAATAATCAAAACCGTCTTCCAGGGAGAAGCTTGTAAAATTCAAACGAATCCTGTTGTTGGCCACACTTGGAATCAGGGTTCTTACAAAACTCTGATTGTCCGTATAATTTCCACTGTTTCCTCCCGTATCGGTCAAAGTAATACCATTACAATAATTGGCTTCGGTCAAGAAAATATATTCTCTTGTAGTCGGTGTCATACTGCCACAATCCGGTTTTACGCGGAATTTATAGTAGGTATTTGGCGAAAGTCCGGTAGCCGTAAAACTGTTTGTAGTCGCATTGTTCCACACCGGTGCGTTGCTGGCGAAAGGCAATACCGCCACCTGCCAGTTATTCTCAGTCGTTACATCGTTCCAGGTAATAGTGGCTGTACTGGTTCCGGCATTATAATCTGCATTGATAGAAGCCACCCCGTTAATACAAACGTTGATACAATCTGTACTCAAACAGGTTCTGGAGTTGACGAAATTTAAAATTGCAGCACTCGGCTGAGGCCCGAAACCATTTGCTAAGCTAATGCCCACACCGCCAACCAAATGACAGTAACTCATTATGGTTCCTTTTACCGCAGCAGTTGGAATCGTCGGTGGACTTGTCATACAGGAATACCCTTCTGCACTGGCGCCAATGGCATACGGCGCACAGTTATCGATAGCGGTACCGTTCCCGTTCCAAACACAGGCATGGGTATGACGCGATCCTATATTGTGTCCAAACTCGTGAGTGATCACCTGTACGGTCCAGGAATAGGTAGGAACCGTGGCATAACTTAAGTTCACGTCGGAATATACATAATTACTAGAAGTACACAATCTTCCGATTCCCATGGAAACCCCTCCCAGTCCTCCGGCATCAATTCCTACCAACTGGCCTACATCACCATCAAATACTGGGCGTACTTCTTTGAATTTATTCAGATAATCACTGGAACCTGTCCCCACACCTTCATAAGGGTCCTGAGTCGTCCAGATAAACGTTGATTTTAAGGAAACCGTAATCCCGTCGTTGTTGTACAGGGTTTGCATGTTGTTAAAAACCGACGTCATCCAGTTCAGAGTGGTTGTGGTGTTGCTCCCGTTGGACAGGTAAAGGTTGTTGTCAATTTCAAAATAGGTGGCCACACAATTGGTACTGTTGGGCGATTGGGTGTTAGCCTTACGCAATTCTTCCTCAAAATCCTCGCTCACCTCATCGGAAGTATGGCATTCCGCATCGTTAGCCACTTTCAATTTTTGATCTTCGTAGAGAATATAATCTGAAGTATTGCCCTGCACATCGATTTTTCCGATCACCAGATTGCTTAATTCCGAACTGGAAATTATCGCATTCAGTTCGCCTTCAAAAAAGTTAAAGGAAACCAGGGATGTGTAATCGCCTTCAATAATCCCTTTGTAGTATACACCGGGCGTGTAGGCAATGTTTTTTTGTTTGTCGGTATCGGCATGAAAACCTTCCGCTAAAAGATCTGCCTTGTACAAAAGCAAACTAAGCGTTCTGTTGTGATAGGGAATTTCAACCTTGATGTTCTGGTAAGCCTTGGAAACCAGATCATTTACACTGCGGACATCAATAATTGCCAGTTGGGCGTCGTCTACAGTTTTTTGGATATTGGCATTAGGTGTTTGAGCATTAGCCACCAAAGGGATGACTTTGTGATACTCGGTCTTGGCGGCATTTAATTGTTGTATCTTTTGTCCGATTTTATGCTGACCGAACGCACAAACACAACAAAAAAACGCCAGGATTTGGGTTAGTTTTTTCATAAGTAGTTAGTTTTAGTTGCCCAAAAATAATTATTTTAATCGAAACTAACCTTTTGCTGGTATAAAGTTGTCTTTTACAGGGTTATATTATGTATTCTTTAAGTCTTTTATTACTTTAAACGCCTGATCTACTTGTTCTTCACTCACGATGATGGTAAATTCAAAATTAGTGGAGATTACCTCACAGATGTTGATCCCTTCCCATGCTAATCTTTGGAAAACGTAGTAAAATAATCCCGGAACCCCAACGTTGTCTTTTGGAAGTTTTACCGTTACTGAAGCCAGGTTTTCCACTTTATGGATCCATCTCTCATCTGCAAAATGCTTGTCCATCAAATGACTAACCGAGTCACTTACGATAATATTGGTTTCGTTAACCCCTCTTGAAGACGTGTAAAAAACATCCGGAAAATGACTGATTTCAGAAATAAATTCCGCCTGTCTGTTTAATACTTTCGGGTTAATGGTAAAATTGTAATCCACTAAAGAAGAGCGCACGGTAATTTCTCCCAAATTCTTAAGTACTTTTTCAACTTTATGGTTCAAACGGAACTCCAATTCTTCTGAAAGCCTTTTCAAAGCCATCACGATTGCTCCCTGTTTTACCTCTTTATCCATTTCATGCTCCAACTCACCTTGGATTACTCTGGCTAACGAAGTCAGGTTAACAATTCCCAACGAAAGACCGTTAAGAAGGAAAGGCTTATTTTTAATATAATTTTCAACTACAGAAGAGATTGTTTTCATAGCAGAACGTGTTGTTAGAATTTAAGTCGTGTTTTAAAAATTTGGGCAATTTAAGATTAAAAACAATATGTTATAGTTATAACAATGTTAAAAGTGATAAAATGCATCTTGAAGATGTTCGATTTCAAATTTGGTTGCGTCCTTTTTTACAGCAATAATATCAAAACGTATGTTAAAATCTGCCTTGCAACGGGTAACATACTCATCCACAGCTTTTACCAGTAATTTAATTTTTTTTGGATTTACAAAATCCTGAGGGTTACCAAAACTCAAATTAGAACGCGTTTTTACTTCGACTATTGCCAGCACCTCATTTTTTTGAGCAATAATATCTATTTCGGCTTTTTGCCAGGTCCAGTTCCGTTCCAGAATTTGATAGCCTTCTTTGATCAGATGGGCTACAGCCAAATCCTCACCCTGTTTTCCTAAATCGTTGTGCTCGGCCATTTATTGGAACTCTAAAATGATTTGATCCTTGTTCACCTCAAATTCAACTTCCTTGCCTAAAATAAGGGTTCGGTTGTCCTTCTGATGCCCGGATGGGAAATAAAAACACACCGGGATATTATACGCTTTGGCAATTTCAGTAATAATTCCCACTTCATTCTGTCCAAACGGAATTTCATTGTCGTGCATATCGGTCATGCTCCCTACGATCAAACCTTTTACATTATCCAGATAGCCGTTTCGTTTCAGATTTTGCATCATACGGTCGATGTGGTACAGGTACTCGTCCAAATCTTCAATGAAAAGGATTTTTCCCTTGGTATCCAAAGAGGATTTCGAACCCAAAAGACTGTACAATATAGAAAGGTTCCCCCCTACCAGCTGTCCTTTTGCCTTTCCTTGCAGTTCGTAGCCTTTGGTTTCCACCACATATTTTAGGTGTTCCCCGAAAAGGGCTTTCCTCAAAGTTTCTTTGACTTCTTCCGGAGCTTTGGGTACGGTAAAAGGCATAATGGAATGTAACGTAGCAATCCCTAAAGTATTCAGGTGGCTGTGCAAAACCGTAACATCACTGAAACCCATAATCCATTTCGGATGCTTTTTAAACTTTGAAAAATTCAGGCTGTCGATAATTCGCACTGTTCCGTAACCGCCACGTGCACACCAGATTGCTTTGACGTTATCATCGTCCAGCATTGCCTGCAAATCTTCGGCACGTTCTTTATCGGTTCCGCCCAACTGGCAACTGTCCAGACCAATGGTCTTACCTAATTTCACTTCCAAACCCCACGATTTCAACAAATCGATGGCCGGTTGTGCTTCTTCGGGGAAAAATTTTCGGGCGGTACAAACCAAGGCAACGGTGTCACCTTTTTTAAGATACGGTGGAATTTTCATACGTTTTTGAGAATATCCCTCAAAACTAACCATAAATAGAATAGTCGCAAACAATATTTTAAAAAATACAATTTTCATACTTTCCAAATACAATTGATGAGGGATTCGGTTTTGATGTATTAAATGTAACTACTTTATTTTAACTTTTTGTATAATTCTTAATAAGAAAGTAATTGCTATTTTTGAAAAAACAGAAATCATGAAAATCATACCCTTGCTAATTGCCACAGCCTCACTATGTGTAGCGTGTCAAAAAGACGCCAAGCCTTCTGAAAAAATAAGCGCTGAAGCCTCCGATAGTGTTGCTGCCGCGGTCGCTTCCCAATACGAGAACAGCCTAAAAAACATGAATCCTCAGGGACAAAATCCGCAGATGAACCCTATGGCCAATCAAGCGAATACTGCAAGTCAGGTAACACCGGCTAATCAGGCCACCGCGGTACAAACAAATGTTCCGGTTACAAAACCCGGCATGAATCCTCCACACGGACAGCCCGGACACCGCTGTGATATTGCCGTAGGTACGCCATTGAACAGCAAACCTGCCGCCAATAGCGGTACAAACGCGGTACGTTATACACCACCGACACCAACGGGGCAAGCCCAAACAACTACCACCGCCAATAACATTCCCGCTATACTCCAGCCCACTACGGGCGCAACACCAGCAACACCGGCAAAACCACAAACCACACTTGCAGGTATGCAGGGAAAACCGAATCCGGCACACGGACAGGAAGGCCATCGTTGTGATGTAAAAGTCGGCGATCCGTTACCTTAAAAAATACAAAACCACCCAAAAAAGGTGGTTTTTTTTATACCTTTAAGAAAGTATTATCCTTTTAACTTATAAAAGGTTGCGATTTGTTATGTATTTTTGCACTCAAATTGAAAAAATCACGATGATACAAGATCCTAAACGCTATACCATTACCGCTGCTTTACCGTACACCAACGGCCCTATCCATATTGGGCATTTGGCCGGTGTTTATGTGCCTTCCGATATTTATGCACGTTTCCTTCGTTTACAGGGAAAAGATGTGGCGTTTATCTGCGGAAGCGATGAACACGGGGTAGCCATTTCGATGAAGGCTAAAAAAGAAGGCATTACGCCACAGGAGGTAATCGACAAGTATGACGGGATCATTCGTAAATCGTTTGAGGATTTTGGAATTTCGTTTGACAACTATTCAAGAACTTCGGCGGAAATCCATCATAAAACCGCTTCGGATTTTTTCAGAAAACTCTACGACGAAGGCAAATTCATCGAAGAAGTAACCGAACAATTGTACGACGAAAAAGCCGAGCAGTTCCTTGCTGATCGTTTCGTAACAGGAACTTGTCCGAAATGTGGCAACGAGGAAGCGTATGGTGACCAGTGTGAAAAATGCGGTTCGTCTTTAAACGCTACTGATTTAATCAACCCGAAATCAACCATCACCGGAACCAAGCCTGTTTTAAAATCGACCAAACACTGGTTCTTACCTTTGGATCAATACGATACTTTCTTAAGAGACTGGATACTGGAAGGTCATAAAAACGACTGGAAACCAAACGTGTACGGACAGGTAAAATCCTGGCTGGAAGACGGATTGCGTCCAAGAGCCGTAACCCGTGATTTGGATTGGGGTATCGATGTACCCGTGGAAGGCGCGGAAGGTAAAAAATTATACGTGTGGTTCGATGCACCGATCGGTTATATTTCGTCCACTAAAGAATGGGCAGCACGCGAAGGAAAAGACTGGGAACCGTACTGGAAATCCGAAGACACCAAATTGGTACACTTTATCGGAAAAGACAATATCGTATTCCACTGCGTGATTTTCCCGGCGATGTTAAAAGCAGAAGGTTCTTATATTTTACCGGACAATGTACCAGCGAACGAATTCTTAAACCTAGAAGGCAACAAACTCTCCACCTCTAAAAACTGGGCGGTTTGGTTGCACGAATACCTGTTGGATTTCCCTGAAAAACAAGACGTTTTGCGTTACGCTTTAACAGCCAACGCCCCGGAAACCAAAGACAACGATTTCACCTGGAAAGATTTTCAGGCGCGCAACAACAACGAATTGGTAGCCATCTTCGGAAACTTCATCAACCGCGTGGTGGTACTGACCAACAAATATTACAACGGCGTTATTCCGCAGCCGAATGAGCTGACTGAAATCGACGAGCAAACTTTAGCAGAACTGAAAGCCTATCCGGCAGTAATTGCTTCTTCTGTGGAACGCTACCGTTTCCGTGAAGCTTTAGGGGAATTGATGAATGTGGCTCGTTTAGGAAACAAATATTTAGCCGATGAAGAGCCTTGGAAAATCGTAAAAGAGAACCCGGCGCGTGTGCAGACACAAATGTATGTGGCTTTGCAAATTGCTGCTGCGCTTAGTGTTTTGGCAGAACCATTTTTACCGTTCACCGCCAGCAAACTGAAAAACATTTTAAAACTGAACAATACTTTTGACTGGAACACTATCAGTACGACTTCGGATTTAATTCCGGCAGGACATCAGATTGGGGAAGCAGAATTGTTGTTCGGCAAAATAGAAGACGAAGAAATTCAAAAACAAATAGACCGATTGGAAGCAACCAAAGTAGCCAACAAAGCCGAAAATGCTAAGGCGGAACCTCAGAAAGACATCATCGCGTTTGAAGATTTTGCCAAAGTAGATTTGCGCATCGGAACGATTATCGAAGCCGAGAAAATGCCGAAAGCCAACAAACTTTTAGTATTGAAAGTGGATACAGGAATCGACGTTCGCACCATCGTTTCGGGAATCGCCGAACATTTCACCCCGGAAGAAGTGATTGGAAAACGAGTAACGGTTTTGGTTAATTTAGCACCGAGAGCGTTACGCGGTGTAGAAAGCGAAGGGATGTTGCTGCTCTCCAATACTGCCGAAGGCAAACTGGTTTTTGTAAATCCGGATGCCGAAGGTGTAATCAACGGAGCAATGATTAGTTAAATACAAACACGACCCTTTTAGTACTGCTGAAAGGGTTTTTTGATACAGAATTATGGATTTAAAAGTAATAGCCTTCGATGCGGACGACACCTTGTTCATCAACGAGCCGTACTTCGAAGAAACCGAAAAAAAATTCTGCGGAATGATGAGCAATTACCTTTCCGCACAAAGTTTGTCACAGGAATTGCTGAAAACGCAAGTCAGCAACCTGCCCTTATACGGTTACGGAATCAAAGGATACATCCTTTCCATGATCGAGACCGCCATTAAAGTATCCGACGGAACCATCAGTACCAAGGGAATTCAAAAAATCACAGATTTAGGCAAGGAACTGATTCAAAGGCCGATCGAGCTTTTAGACGGCGTAGAAGAAACGTTACAAGCCTTACAAGGAAAATACAAACTGGTAGTAGCGACCAAAGGCGATTTAAAAGACCAGCAGCGAAAACTGCACGATTCAGGCTTAGGCCCTTATTTTCACCATATTGAAGTAATGGCCG
Source organism: Flavobacterium pedocola (assembly GCF_053764385.1). Classification (NCBI taxonomy): domain Bacteria; kingdom Pseudomonadati; phylum Bacteroidota; class Flavobacteriia; order Flavobacteriales; family Flavobacteriaceae; genus Flavobacterium; species Flavobacterium pedocola. The sequence goes on from NZ_JBSNCR010000003.1 coordinate 394,315, forward strand.
ACAAGCAGGAAGTTAACTATGAAAAACTGTTGAAACGCCTGGATGTGGAGCCTTCCGAATTTTTTATGATTGGAAATTCCTTAAAGTCGGATGTATTACCCGTTTTGAATATCGGCGGTTATGCGGTACATGTGCCTTTTCATACCACCTGGGCGCACGAACGTATTGACCACGAAATCATTCACCCGAATTTTAATGCCGTGGAAAAGATCACTGATGTTTTACCGATATTATTACCATGAACCAAAAGTTAGACCTCCAAAACTGGAACCGCAAAAGCCATTTCGAATTCTTCTGTAAATTTGAAGAGCCTTTTTTCGGCCTTACGTTTACCGTTGACTGTACAAAAGCCTATCAGACCGCCAAACAAAAAGGCATTTCCTTTTTCGTTTATTACCTTTACAAAACCTTGGAAGCGGCAAACAGCATTGAAAATTTCCGTTACCGGATTGTAGAAGGCGAAGTACTGATTTACGACAAAGTAAATGTATCGACTACCATTATGCGGGAGGACACCACTTTTGGGTTTTCGTTTATGGAGTATTTCCCGGAACTGGATCTTTTTAACGAAACCGCAACGGCAGAAATTGAGCGTGTTCGCAATACACCGGGCTTACTTACCCGAGACTTCAGTAAAGAAATCAATCTAATTCATTTCTCTTCGATTCCCTGGATAAATTTCACCTCGGTTTCGCATTCGCGCAGCTTTATCTTTCCGGACAGTTGCCCAAAAATATCCTTTGGGAAAATGACGGAAGAAAACGGTAAAAAAACCATGCCGATGTCTGTTCATGTCCATCATGGGTTAATGGATGGCTACCACCTAGGCTTGTTTGTTGAAGCTTTTCAAAAACTGATGAATGCCTAAATGTTCCCAATAGCCTATCACCCGATTTACAAACACCCTTTACCGGAAGGCCACCGCTTTCCGATGATTAAATACGAACTGTTGCCCCAACAGCTTTTGCACGAAGGCACCGTTTCCCAAAGCTCTTTTTTTGAACCCGGACTACCTGATTTGCAGCACCTATTGGCCGTTCACACGAAAGAATATGTAACCGCATTGACTTCTTTGACCTTAGAGCCCCGTGCGGTTCGAAAAATAGGGTTTCCGCTTTCGGCTGAATTGGTGGAACGCGAATTGCGTTTGGCGCAGGGCAGTATCCTTGGAGCTGAAAAAGCATTGCAGACCGGCATCGCTTTTAACATAGCCGGAGGCACCCATCATGCTTATTCCGACCGGGGCGAAGCGTTTTGTCTGTTGAACGACCAGGCCATTGCTGCCCAATATTTACTGAACCAAAAACTTGCCAAAAAAATCCTTATAGTAGATCTCGATGTACACCAAGGTAACGGAACAGCCGAAATCTTTCAAAACAATCCGAATGTTTTCACCTTTTCCATGCACGGAAAATCCAATTATCCGTTTAAAAAGGAAAAATCCGATCTGGACATTGAACTGCACGACAATACCGATGACCATAAGTTTCTGGAAATTTTAGAAAACACTTTACCTTATTTAATCAATACCCAAAAACCTGATTTTATATTTTACCTATGCGGAGTCGATATTCTTGCCTCTGACAAATTAGGTAAATTGGGTTGTACCCTGAACGGCTGCAAACAAAGGGATGAATCCGTATTAAGCCTTTGCCAAAAACACGAAATCCCAGTGCAAGTTAGTATGGGTGGCGGTTATTCCCCAGACATCCGTACGATCATCGAAGCTCATGCCAACACCTATCGCGTAGCGGCAAGTTTATACCATTAAAGGTAACCACCGGTAGTTCACCGGTGGTTCAGCAAACCTAAACAGCATTCAATACAGCAATAATGTCGTCACCGTATTTTTCTGCTTTCTTGTCTCCGATGCCTTTTATCTGTTTCAGGGCTTCGATAGTTTGGGGCTGATGCAAGGCAATGCTTATGAGCTCCGAATTATGGCAAACCATATATTTGGGCAGGTTCAGCTGATTGGCTTTATCCGTCCGCCATGCTTTCAAACATTCTAAAACATATTGCACACCAGGTGTCAATTCAGATTCCTTTGTCTGAGGCTTCTTTTCCCTTATCGGTTTAGTTTCCATCTGCTCTGCTTCATACTGAATCAGGATCGACCAATACGATTGATCTTCTTCCGCAGTTACAAAATGAGCCGTTGACTTAATAAACCTTACGCGATCAAGAAACGCATTGAGCGTGTTTTGATCCGATTGAACATAAGGAGCTCCCGTTCGTATGGTGAACACCTGAATTAGCATACCGCTATTTTCCTAAAAGCAAGACTTCGTTAGCAACCACTTCGGTTATGTAGCGTTTGTTACCGTCTTTGTCGTCGTAGCTTCGGTGGGTCAGTTTGCCTTCAATGGCGATTTCCTTTCCCTTCTCGACAAATTTTTCAATGATTTCAGCGGTTTTTCCCCAAGCAGTCACTCTGTGCCACTCGGTTTGTTCCACTTTTTCCCCTTTTTCGTTGTAATAAGAATCGTTTGTAGCAAGGGTAAGGTTGGCTACTTTACGGTCTCCGTTAACTGTTTTTACTTCAGGCTCCTGGCCTACGTTTCCGATTAATTGTACTTTGTTTCTCATGGCGTTTAAAAAAATTAAAGGTTTATAACTGAAAATGTGTCCATAACTGTTCTGTTATTCCGACAGTGCAAAACTGTAAAATCTCAGCAATTAAATCCGGTTGCTAAACGTTTACTTTCGATTGTAACTGTTTGTTGTCGTTTGTTTTCAGGAATTTTCTTATATTTGAAATGATGTACAACAACGGAATCTCCAACAACAACTGATTTTTCAGCAAAATTCAGTGTCTTGAAAGATTCCTGATAAGAACCGAGCTTCTGCTCTTAAAACTATAAGCCATGACAACACCTTTCGATCTTGATGCCTTAAAATTTCCCATAGGGCACTTTACATTTCCTGCAGAAATCCTTCCGCAGCAGTTGGAACTTTGGAAAAAAACCATTGCAAGCTTTCCGGAACAACTGAAAAAAACCTGTGACACCCTTACCCCAACGGAGCTCAATTGGCAGTATCGCCCTCAAGGCTGGAAAGTCAAACAAGTGGTGCACCACCTGGCCGACAGTCATATGAATGCCCTGATACGGCTCAAACTTTCGCTAACCGAAGACGCACCTGTCATCCGTCCTTACGAAGAAGCACTTTGGGCTGAACTGCACGACAGCCTAAGCGATGACATCAGTACTTCGCTAAAAATGATTGAAAGCATTCATCATCGATGGAGCGTGCTTTTAGAACACTTTGAAGAAAAAGAATGGAACCGCATGTATTTTCATCCGCAGCACCAGAAATTCTTCAGTCTTAAGGAGATGTTAGGGCTTTACGACTGGCATTGCAGGCACCATCTGGCTCATATTCAACAGGCTTTGAACCATAAGGGTAACTTTTAAGATCATCCCATGAAAGTATACTGGAAAATGCCCAAAGCACTCAAAATTCACTTTCTTGAGGAAATCGCCCTGAGCAAAACTCTTTTTAAAACAGACAAATCCGCTTCATGGAAACGACTGGAGCGGGCTCACATCATTGGACAGCCATGGGCCTTGGAACATACGATTGCTCATTTTGAAATGCTTCGTTTCGCGTTCCGAATTAAAAACGCTCGTGAAATTATCGGACAACTACCCCGATTACTCGTTGGTGGGATTAAATCGTATATAGGTCACGTTCCAACGGGAAATACCGGCGGCGCCAATGTACCACCTTTACGAAAAATGGAAATCCCGGAAGATCTTCAAAAAATACTGTCTCCTTACTTATGAAAGTCTGTTTGGAATGCAAGGACAGCATCGTGGGTCGGGAAGACAAAAAATTTTGCGGAGACGGTTGCAGGAATTCTTACAACAACCGACAAAATAAGGATTCTACGAATCTTATGCGCAATATTAATAACAAGTTAAGGAAAAATTACCGTATTTTGTCTCAACTAAACCAGCAGGGCAAATCCAAAACCACACGAAACAAATTAATATCCCAAGGATTTGACTTTGAATTTTTTACATCACTTTATACTACCCATAAAGGAGACCATTATTACTTCCTCTATGATCAAGGGTACCGGATGCTGGAAAATGACTGGTTGCTGTTAGTAAAAAAGGAAACTTAACAAACCGAACATGATACGATTTTATCCTAACGAAGAATTTAGAGAATTTACCGTAGGCGGAACGCGTACAAAACGATATGCCATTTCCAACTTAGGTCGTCTGGTAAGTTTTACCCGTGAAATCAAGGAGGGAACCTTGTTAAAAGGGTCTTTAGCGGACGGGTACCGCATTTTACGGGTTGAAAATCGGGTGCAGGGCGAAAAAACCAATTACACATATTTACTGTACAAACTGGTAGCCGATTTTTTTGTTCCGAAAACTGCTGACGATCAGCAGTATGTGATTCATTTAGATTTCAGCCGCAACAACGATAAAGCCTCCAACCTGAAATGGGTAAACTACGAAGGGAAGATGGAGCACTACAGGAAAAGCCCACATGTGATTAAAGGCAGAAAGAAAACCATTTCACACAACATAAAAGCAGATGGCCGAAAACTAACAGAAACCACGGTAATCCGCCTAAAAAAAATGCTGCTGGACCCCAACCGAAAAACCCGTATGAAAATCATTGCCAAGCAGTTTGGCGTGAGTGAAATGCAGTTGTACCGCATCAAATCCGGGGAAAACTGGGGCCATATCAAGGTACATGTACGAGCCAAAAAGAATGAGGAATAACACCCCTGTCGTTGCTATTTTAGGCTGTGGCTGGTTAGGCATTCCTTTAGCGGAACACCTGATTGCAAACGGGTATTCCGTAAAAGGTTCAACAACAACGGATGAAAAATTGCCGGTTTTAAAAGCTAAAGCGATTGACCCTTATAACATCAGCCTTTCCGAAAAGGGAATTACCGGGGATATCGAAGGTTTTTTAGCCGATTCCGACATCGTCCTTATTGATATTCCGCCTAAAATAAGAAGTTTAGTTCCGGAGAATTTTGTCAAAAAAATAGCAACGCTGACCCCTTATCTTGAAACATTCGGGAACAAAAAAATAGTATTTATCAGTTCATCTTCTGTTTATCCTGATGAAGTTTCTTACAACTACAAGGTCACAGAAAGTTATTCACCCCAACCGGATACGGAAGGCGGAAAACAACTTTTAGAAACGGAGCAGTTACTGCAAAGCAATCCCAATTTCAAAACGACTATCCTTCGTTTTGGCGGATTGATCGGAAAAGAAAGGCATCCGGTAAAACACCTTTCCGGAAGGGACGGTATTTCAAATCCGCAAGCGCCGATCAACATGATCCATCTGGAGGATTGCATCGGCATTATCCACCGCATTATTGCCACCGAAACCTGGGGAGAACTCTTTAATGCCGTAGCACCTTTGCATCCGGACCGGGAAACATATTATCACAAAAAAGCTCAGGAAATGAACTTGGCTTTGCCTAAATTTGCTCACGACCAACCTTCTGTCGGCAAGCTGATCTCCAGCGAAAAACTACAGCAGGCTTTGGCGTATACGTTTAGCAAAACCGATTTCTGACGTGAATAAAATCATAAAACTGCACCAATCCACCAAAAACCGCCTGCAATCCGTAGGCCTTCCGATGCTGGCCCTGATTTGGGTAAGCTTCTTCTGGGGCACGACCTGGCTGGCTTCCAAAGAAGGGGTCAAGCACATGCCCGCGTTGCAGTTGGCTGCCATCCGTCAATTTTTGGGAGCATCGGTTTACATCCTCTATTTTCTTTATAAAAAAACGCCGTGGCCCAAAGGAAGACAATGGAAAACGATTGTCATCCTGAGCATCCTGAACTTCGTGATGAGTAACGGTTTAAGCACCTGGGGCGTGAAATATATTTCCAGTGGCTTGGGCGCTATTATTGGGGCTGTTTTTCCATTATGGATTGTAATCATAAGCTTTTTTAAAGGAGAACGGCTTTCGAAATGGTCGATTATCGGGATGCTGGTGAGCTTTGGAGGAGTTTGCCTGGTCTTCTATGATTATTTAGCCGATTTTATAAAACCGGATTTTCAGTTTGGGATTTGCCTTTCGGTTCTGGCTACTTTGACTTGGGCGTTCGGAAGTTTGTACACCAAAAAGAAAGCAGCGAGTTTCAACCCTTACTTCAGTTTAGGGCTTCAGATGCTGCTTTCGAGTATTTTATTGTTTGCCTACACCGGAGCAACCGGAACATCTGTTAACATCACTGAAATCCCGTCGGAGTCTTGGTGGTCAATTGCTTATTTGGTGGTGTTTGGCTCCGTATTTACGTTTATTGCATTCATTTATGCCCTGCAGCATTTACCCGCAGAAATAAGCAGCATTTACGCTTACATCAATCCAATTGTGGCGGTGGTTTTAGGCGCTTTTATTTTTAATGAACCCTTAACAGTGATGATTGTAATCGGGGGTACTTTAGTGCTTCTCGGAATTTATTTAGTAAATTTATACACCCGTAAACGATAAAATAAAATTCATGAAATTGACAAAGCTTAGTTTGTTTGCCCTTCTTTTAGGATTGTCCCTGCAAGCCCAAGATAAAAAAAATCTGATTGTACCCAACGAAAATTTAATCACGGAAAATATTGCCGATATCTCGAAAGAACTGGCAGCGAAAGTCAAAAAATACTCCGAAGCAAGAGCTGCTTTTTTAGAAGAAGTTCATCCGATTAAAAACGAAATCATCATTGCTACCCAATTCGGGTCCACGATCCAGCTTCACAAAGTGAGTCAGCCCATGGGAGCCCGAAAACAGATTACTTTTTTTGACGAACCCATCGGCAATGCCACTTACGAACCCACACACGGTGACTATCTTATTTACTCCAAAGATGTTGGCGGAAATGAGTTCGGCCAGCTTTTTAAATTGGATCTGAAAACTTTAAAATCTACGCTGCTTACTGATGGCGGCCGATCCCAAAACGGCGGAATCAAATGGAAAAAAGACGGTTCCGGTTTTTATTTTTCATCGACAAAAAGAAACGGAGGCGACCGGGATATTTATTATATGAATCCGAATGATCCGAAATCCGTAAAACAGGTATTGGAAGTGAAAGGCGGTGGCTGGGGCATTCATGACCTATCAAACGACGGGTCAAAACTGCTTGTGGGTGAATATGTTTCTGCAAATGAGTCACATCTTTGGCTCCTTGAAACCCAAACCGGAAAACTGACAGCCATAACCGACAGGGCAGATAAAAGTATCGTTCAAACCAACGCCAACTTTTCCAAAAAGGCAGATGAAATCTGGTTCATTACGGACAAAGACAATGAATTTCAGCGCTTGGCAACCTTTAATCTGAATACTAAAAAAACCAACTATTACACATCTGCAATTCCATGGAATATAGAAAATTACGTTTTATCCGAAGACAAATCGCAGTTGGTTTTTTCCGCGAATGAAGGCGGGGTTTCCAAAATGTACCTGATGGACGCTGTGTCTAAAAAATATACCGAGATAAAAAATATCCCGATAGGAACCATTACCGATATCGATTTTACAAAAGACGGACAGAGTATTTTCTTTTCGCAATCCACAGCCGATTCTTCTTCAGACGTTTACAAACTTACTCTGAAAACCAACAAAATGGAACGCTGGACGGAAAGCGAATTGGGCGAAATGCAAAAAGAAGACATGTCTATGCCCAAATTGATTGAATGGAAAAGTTTTGACAATATGAAAATTTCAGGGTTTTATTATCCGGCTTCACCAAAATTTACCGGAAAAAGACCTGTTTTTATTAATATTCACGGTGGACCGGAAGCACAGTCCAGAGCCTCTTTTTTAGGATCCAGCAACTATTATACGAATGAAATGGGAGTTGCTGTAATATTCCCGAATGTTCGTGGTTCTTCCGGATTTGGAAAGACATTTATCGCAGCAGACAATTGGTATTTACGTGAAAATTCCGTGAAAGATATCGGCGCGCTTTTAGATTGGATTGCACAACAACCGGAGCTCGACAAGGACCGTATTATGATCATGGGCGGAAGCTATGGCGGTTATATGACCTTGGCGACTGCTTTTCATTATGCGGATAAAATCCGTTGCTCAGTGGATGTAGTGGGCATTTCGAATTTCAATACCTTTTTGAAAAATACCGAAGAATACCGCCGTGATTTGCGCAGGGTGGAATACGGTGATGAAAGAGATGAAAAGATGCGTGCTTTCCTGGAGAAAATTGCTCCTTTAAACAATACCGACAAAATCATGAAGCCGATGTTTATCATTCAGGGCACCAACGACCCTAGGGTTCCGGTTACGGAGGCAACCCAAATGCGGGACAAACTAAAAGCACAGGGCAAAACGGTTTGGTATCTGGAAGCCAAAGACGAAGGACACGGCTTTAGGAAAAAAGCAAACGTCGATTACCAGCGTTTGGCCGTGATTAGGTTTATGGAGAACTACTTATTAAATTAATTACAAATAAAAAATCCCGGACTCACGCCCGGGATTTTCTACTTTTTATTAAAAACGGATTACCAGATTTTCACTCGGTTTTCCGGTTTTACGAACAATTTGTCTCCTTCTTTGATATCGAAGGCCTGGTAGAACGATTCCACATTCTGTAACGGTACATACGCTCGGTACATGCCCGGTGAGTGCGGATCGGTTTTCACCTGATTCTTAATGGCCTCGTCTCTCATTTTAGAACGCCAGATGGTCGCCCAAGAGATGAAGAAACGCTGTTCCGGAGTATAGCCGTCGATGTTGGTCGGTCTTCCCGCTTTCTTTAAAGCGATTTGTAAACCGTCGTACGCCGCATTTACACCTCCTAAGTCTCCGATATTTTCTCCTAAGGTGAATTTACCGTCTACAAAAGTTCCCGGAAGTGGTTCTAAAGCACTGTACTGAGCAGCCAAAGCACCTCCTAAACCGGTGAATTGTTTCAAATCGTCTTCCGTCCACCAGTTCACTAAGTTACCGTCTGCATTGTAACGCGAACCTGAATCATCGAAACCGTGTGAGATTTCATGTCCGATTACAGCACCGATTCCTCCGTAATTCACTGCATCATCCGCTTTGTAATCGTAGAATGGCGGTTGCAAGATCGCAGCCGGGAAAACAATTTCGTTATACGATGGGTTGTAATAAGCATTTACCGTTTGTGGCGACATACCCCATTCGGTTTTGTCTACCGGTTTTTGTAAATCGGCAAGGTTTTCTGCAAAGCCCCAACGAGCAACACTTTTCATGTTGTCGAAATAGTTACCGCCCTGTTCTTTGGATTTGATCACCAATTTAGAATAGTCTTTCCATTTGTCCGGATAGCCGATTTTTATGGTCGATTTTCTTAATTTTTCAATCGCACCTTTACGCGTAGCCGGTGTCATCCATGGCAAGTTATTGATGCGGTTTTCAAAAGCCATGAAAACGTTGTCAATCATTGCTTTAGCTTTCGCTTTGGCCTCTGCAGGGAATTTTTTCTCTACATACAATTTACCTAACGCTTCTCCAACGGTTCCGTTCACTACCTGTAAAGCTCTTTCCTCACGAGGACGTTGTTTCAACGCTCCGGTCAAGGTTTTGCTGTAGAATTCCCAGTTTGCGGTTTCAATATCGGTAGTTAATACCCCTGTGGATTTATTGATCAGCATCCAACGCAAGTACGCTTTCCAGTCTTCCACTTTGTTAGCTTTGAAGATTCCGTCTAAAGCCGTCATGTATTTTGGCTGGGACACAATCAACGAATCGATTTTTCCGATACCCACTCCGGTCAGATACCCATTCCAGTCTACGGATGGTGTCAATTTCTGAAGATCGGCTACGGTCATCGGGTTGTAGGTTTTTCTACGGTCACGACGCTCCACACGGTCTAAACGCGGGCGGGCCATTTCCGTTTCCAAAGCCAAAACTTTCTCCGCCTGAAGCTTAGCTTCTGCTGGTTTTATCCCTAAAAACTGAAGCATTCTGGCTACGTGAAGCACATATTTTTCACGTTTTTCTTTTGAATCTTTATCGTCTGAAACGTAATAATCACGGTCCGGTAACCCTAAGCTTCCCAAACCTAAATACACTACGTTACGGTTACTGTTTTTAGCATCGGCACCAATTCCAACCCCATAAAAACCTAAGCCACCCTGAGATTCCATCTCGATCAAAAGCTTGTTGACATCCGCAACAGTTTTCACCGCGTTGATTTTTGCCAAATACGGCTTTAAAGGAGTGATCCCCATCTTGTTACGGGCAACCGTATCCATATATGTTTTGTATACGTTCACGGCTTTTGCCTGATCGGAATTCGGATCCAGTTTTTTATTGGCCGCTGCTTCTTTTAAGATAGCCAAAGCATCTTTGTCGGTATTCTGACGCAATTCGTCAAAACTTCCCCAACGGGTTTTATCGGCCGGGATTTCTGTTTTATCAAACCAGGTTCCGTTCACATATCGGAAAAAATCATCTCCGGGCTTAACGGATTTGTCCATTAAATCCAGATTGATTCCTGGATTCTTCTGCTGTTTCTGCTGGGCTGCAGCATCTAAGCTAAGAAGTGAAAAAACAGCAAGAGAACCTGCCGCTACGATTCTTTTTTTCATAAGCAATTAGTTTTTTATTATACGCTTAACAACGCTCTTATCATCGGAAGCTATTTTAACAAAATAAATTCCGGTTGCAACATTCGTTAGATTTAATAAGTAGCTCGAATTTGAAATTGTTACACGTTCATCTGTTAAAATTATCTTACCGGACAAATCGTAAACGGTAATCGCTTCAGGAATAAAATCCCCTAAAGCCACATTAAAAATACCGCTGGACGGATTAGGGTATACGGCAACGTTACTGATATCAAACACTTCATTGGAAAGGGTGCCTTCAATCACAAAGTCATCAATGACTACACCTTGCTGTGCCACAGATTCATCGGTATGGAAAACTATCCTGAAAATTACGTTAGTTTGTGCATTAAGTGTATTCAAAGGATAAAAATACGATTTAAGGGTCGTGTCGGTACCAGTCCATTGTGCGCCCGGACAATTGTAACAATCGCTCCCGGCTGTTGCCTGTGTACGGTTGCTGTTGTACCAGTTTGCACCCTGAGTTCCTAAAACACTCCAGGTCTGACCAAAATCAGTGGTGTACTGTACATACGCAATATCCCAGTTCTGCTCCAGATCGAATTTCATCTTGAAACGGATAACCGGATTGGTAATTACCGATAAATTATAACATTGTGAAATAAGATACGTTTTCATATTATTAGGATAACTACCGCTCAGGTTGGTGGCATAAACATTATTTGCCCCTGTTGCCATAGTACCACCTGTTCTTGTACCGCGCTGCCATTGTGAGGTGGTTGCTCCATCGTTAAAGGCCAGCAACTCCGTTGCAGCAGTTTCAAACGTATTTACAACCCCTACAGTTCCGGCATCGTTTACATAAAAGGGCACATTGCTTTGGTTATTGTCCGAATAAGCATCATTGGCCGTAGTGGAAGTCACACTTAAGGTGTAGATGCCTTTTGCAGGCGTCAATTGAGGCAAATCAATTACCTGTGTGGCGGAAATCGCAATAGCCCCGTTCCATACATAATTGAGTGGCGCTCCATTGTACTGGTAATTTACCGAAACGGTATTTATCGTACTCTGTCCCATGTTCTTAACGGTAATCTGAGGAGTAAATCCGCCACAGTTGATGTTCGCAGTAGGACTGTTAACCGAAACCAATTTTAAATCGGTTGACGGAACTTCTATTGGTATAGGCGATTGCCAGATCCCTCTTCCGTATGTGGCAGCGGTGATTTTGGCATCTTCAAGATTGATTTCCAGATCGGTAACGCTCACATTCGGCAAATTGGTATCGAAAGGCTCCCATTGGGCCGTGGAATCGTCGCGGTAATACACGCCTAAACTGGTTCCTAGATATAAAGGATTTAAGGTGTTTCTGCCCTGATGTTTGATTACGTTTTTCCCGATATTCGGCAATCCCGTTGAAACAGATGCAAAAACACTCCCGCCATCTGTAGATTTTAAAACCTGGCCTCCGGTTCCGGAAGTAACAAGGTAAACAATACTACTATTGGAAGAGTGCACACAAATTGACCTGATGTTTGAGGCAGCGGTATAAACGTTTGTAAAGTTGATGCCTTTGTCTGTACTTTTATAAAGCACGGAACCATTAGCCACATAAATAGTATTGTTGTTGCTCGGGTCGATGGTGATAAGCTCTAAATTACCGGTTCCCATTGCAGCTGTATTTTGCTGCACCCAGGCCCCGCCATCAAGCTTGTACAAGCCGGCAAAACCGGAATACAGTTCTCCCAGGGAATTCGCGGTAAGCGGTGTTACCCAGTTTCCGTCTACCCCACCCGGTGAACCTACCGAAGACCCTATTGAATTACCGGCATCGTCACTGACATACAAACTGCTTCCGTTCTGGATAAACCCATAATATTTGTCACTGTTGTTCGGATCGATGGCAGTATCCATACCGTCGGCTCCGTAGAAATTTTTCCACTGATTACCGCTGTAGGCGTGCCCTCCGTTATCCTGAAGTCCGCCCACCATTTTGTCGGCAGACTGTTTGGACACGGCTATTTTATAAAATTGGCTGATCTGTAATCCGGCCGTCAAATCGGTGAAATTAGTTCCGCCGTTTTGAGAAACGTAGATACCACCGTCTGTTCCGGCAAACAATTTACCGCCATAAAAACGTAAAAAATGAATATCCGCATGTGTATAAGCCGGTGAAGCCGGAGCACTCCAATTGTTTACTTTGGTTACTGCGGTCCCCCCGTTTAAGGATTTCCACACATTAAGGCATCCGGTATAAAGCTCATCCGCATTGGTATCGGATACTGCGAAAGCCAAATCATACCATGACTGGGTGGATTCAAAAACATCCGTGGTGCCGGAAGTCTTAACCCAAGAGGTTCCGCCATCCGTTGATTTATAAATACCCTGAAAACCGCCTCCTGTGGTAGCACTTAAAAGGTAAACATAATTTGAATTCGCCGGTGTTACATCCAACAAAAGTCTCCCGGAATTGGCCGGTAACGGTGTGCTGGTAATGGCTGTAAAAGTATCCCCGGCATTGGTAGAACGATAAAACCTGTTGTTAGAAGTCGCATAAACAGTATTGGGATCTCCCGGTTTTACACGGATGGTACCTTGCGCGAAATTCCCTGCCTGCTCATTAGTCCAGGTGGTTCCACCATCCGTAGTCCGGTAAAGACCTACATTGGTCGCCACCCAAAGCATGTTGGGATTGGTCGGGTTCATGATGATGTCCCCGGCATATGTTGTTGTATTGGCAAAAGTCAGTCCTGTTGTATTCCAGGTAGCGCCCCCGTCTGTAGATTTAAGTACTCCTATGGAATACGTATCGGAAGCATCTTTATCACCCGTGGCAATATAAATGGTATTGGCATTGGTATGATCGACAACAATTCCGGATACCCCTATTTGCGGCAACTGATCCGACAAGGGCGTCCAAGTTGTCCCATTATTGGTAGATCTCCAAATCCCTCCGGCCGGAGAACCTACATAAATCGTATTCGAATTCGTTGGGTCAACATAGACAAAACCAACCCTTCCCTGTCCTGAAGACCAGGAACCGGTATTCAAATGCGTGAACGGACCTATCGGTGTCCAATTGCTTGGCGGAAGGTTTCTGTTTACCGAATTGTTTCTGGCTTGGTTTTTTTGGTTGAAGGCTGTCCATAATTCCCCTGGGGTAATTAGTTTCCCTTCAGCATTAGTCAGGTTGCGCCAATGGTTTTCCCATCGCATGAACGGTTTATAACCGCTTCCTTTCTTTTTTTTGTCGTGGGTTTTCCAGTATTCCTCAAAGGAAGTGACAAGTTCGTCGATGGTTTTTTCTCTCTTACGCTCCGTGTCGGAAGTTTTCTCCATCCATGGGGCGAGCTCGTTAAATTGTGAATATCCTAAAAAGGAGCACAATAGGGTTAGTAGTAGGTACGTTTTTTTCATTTAAGTTAGTTAGGTTTTGCCAAAAGTATAAAAGTTTTAGTAAAAACAATATTTTTTAAACCCTAATACTCAATATTTTATCCCTTGAAATCAATCCACTATGTTTTGTACATTTGCAAAAAAATAGTGCCATGTTATCCTTTTTCAAAAAATACATTCCTTTTTTCATTGTACTGGGAATTTTATCTGTCATTATTATTGCCTTGTTTTATTCGGCACTGAAACCTAAGAAATCGTTGCCGGTCTATACACCGTCCATGGTCAATCCGGAACTGGTGGATTCCACCATTCAGCATATTACCAACAAAAACCAGCATCGTATTGCGGATTTCGCGTTTACCAACCAGAACGGCAAAACCATTACCCAAAAGGATTACGAAGACAAAATTTATGTAGCCGATTTTTTCTTCACCACCTGTCAGACCATTTGTCCGATGATGACCGACAACATGAGCTGGCTGCAACAACAGATTAAAAACAATCCGAAAGTAATGCTGCTTTCCCATTCAGTAACGCCGGACATCGATAATGTTTCGGTACTGAAAAAATACGCGCAGAAAAAAGGTGTAATCGACAGCAAATGGAATCTGGTGACCGGAAATAAAAAAGATATTTACTACCTGGCCCGAAAATCCTATCTGGTGGTCAAAACCGGAAATCCTTCTGAGTTGTACGATATGGTACACACCGAAAATTTCGTGTTAGTGGACAGCAAACGCCGTGTTCGAGGGTTTTACGACGGTACCAAACTAGAAGAAGTCGAAAAATTATTGGCCGACATCAATTTCCTTGTAGAGGAAGAAAATTAATTTTCCAACCACAAATTCTCCAATTAAAAGGAAATCATAATTTTTTGCAAAAGTGACTTTTAACAGCTTTTGCTGCATTATTATGCTTATTTTTGCAATCTAAATTCAATCTAAATAAAATTTGACTTTTACGTTAGCACAATTACAACGCGGGCAAAAAGCTATAATCGAGGATTTTAACATCGATGTAATTCCCTTAAAATTACTGGAAATGGGCTGTCTTCCCGGCAACGAAGTGGAACTGCTTCAGGTAGCGCCCTTTGGCGATCCGTTGTACATTAACGTGAACGACAGTCATGTAGCCATTCGATTGGAAACTGCCAAAGAAATTAACATCTCCATCATAAAAGAAGACCGTTTATGATGCACAATACCATAAAAGTTGCCCTGATCGGAAACCCTAACGTGGGTAAAACTTCCGTTTTTAATGAGTTGACCGGCCTGAACCAACAGGTTGGAAACTACCCGGGCATTACCGTGGAAAAGAAAATCGGGGTTGCCAAATTATCCGAATACACCAAAGCCACCATACTTGATTTGCCGGGAACCTACAGTTTAAATGCCAGTTCGATGGACGAAAGTGTAGTGATCGAGCTGCTGATGAACAAAAACGACAAGGATTTCCCCGATGTGGTCGTAGTAGTTTCCGAAGTGGAAAACCTGAAGCGTAATTTGTTGCTTTTCACCCAGATTAAAGATTTGGAGATCCCAACGATTTTGGTGATCAACATGAGCGACCGCATGGAAGCCAAAGGCATTTCACTGGATATCCCTTATATGGAAGCCCAACTGAAAACCGAGATTGCCTTAGTAAGCTCCCGCAGAAAATCCGGGATTGCCGAACTGAAAAAACTCATCATCAATTATAAAGAATTACCCACCGAACCGTGTCTGAACGCCTCAAGCATCGACCCGGACTACTTTAACAGTTTGCGCCGTGCCTTCCCGAACCAGTTGTTGTACAAATTGTGGCTCGTGATTACCCAGGATGTGAATTTCTCGAACCTGCATCGCAAGCATATCGAAGAAAATTCGTTTGCCAAGCAGAAAGCTGAACTAAAGCGTTTACAGCAAAAAGAGACTATCAAACGCTATCAGTTCATCAACGACACCCTGAAAATCGGTTATAAAGTCGATAAGGAAAAAGCAACCGACATCCGCGAAAAACTGGATCGCATCTTAACCCATAAAGTATACGGCTATTTGATTTTCTTTGGAATTTTAATGCTGATTTTCCAATCGATTTTCGGCTGGTCCAGCATTCCGATGGAGTTTATCGACAGCAGTTTCGCCTGGCTAAGCTCGTATGCGAAAACCAATTTACCGGCCGGTGTCCTTACGGATCTCATCGCCGAAGGGATTATTCCGGGGCTGGGCGGCATCGTTATTTTCATTCCGCAGATTGCCTTTTTGTTCCTGTTCATTTCGGTACTGGAAGAAAGCGGTTACATGAGCCGTGTGGTCTTTCTGATGGACAAAATCATGCGCCGGTTCGGCTTGAGCGGAAAAAGTGTAGTGCCGCTGATTTCAGGTACAGCCTGTGCGATTCCTGCGATTATGGCCGCCCGAAATATCGAAAACTGGAAAGAACGTTTAATTACCATTCTGGTAACACCTTTTACGACTTGCTCCGCACGTTTACCGGTGTATGCGATTTTGATTTCGCTTATCATCCCGGAACAACGCGTACTGGGAGTTTTCAACCTTCAGGGGATTACCCTGATGCTGTTGTACCTGTTAGGTTTTGCCATGGCCATACTTTCCGCTTATATTTTGAATAAAATTTTGCGTATTAAGTCGCGTTCGTATTTTGTAGTGGAAATGCCAAGTTATAAGGTTCCGATGCTCAAAAACGTGAGTATTAATGTGGTGGAAAAAACCAAATCGTTTGTATTTGGTGCCGGAAAAATCATTTTGGCACTGTCGATAATTTTATGGTTCCTGGGCTCACACGGTCCAAGTGCCACTTTCCATAACGCGGAAAAAATCGTAGCCGCACAACTTCAGAACAACGAAATTTCAGGTGAAAAAGACGATTTAATCGCTTCGTATAAATTAGAGAATTCCTATATTGGCATACTGGGAAAAACCATCGAACCGGTAATTAAACCTTTGGGTTACGACTGGAAAATAGGAATAGCCGTGGTAAGTTCCTTTGCGGCCCGTGAGGTTTTCGTGGGAACATTAGCCACCATTTACAGTGTAGGAAGCCACGCCGAAGAAGAAACCACCATCAAAAATAAAATGGCCGCCGAGGTGCATCCGGTCACGGGAGCGAAAATCTTCAACTTTGCCACCGGAACGTCACTGTTGTTGTTTTATGCCTTCGCGATGCAGTGTATTTCTACTTTGGCCATCACCAAAAAAGAAACCAATTCCTGGAAATGGCCGATCATCCAGCTCACCTTTATGAGTGGCCTGGCCTATACGGTGTGTTTGGTTGTGTACCAGCTGTTGAAATAATTTTGTCTCATGTGTAACTACCAAAAGACAATCTTCTTTTTTATGATAACCTGGATGGTTTGTCAGTCTCCAATTTACAGCCAAAGCAAACTGGAGCAATCCAAAAAGGAACTTAATTCCGGTTCACAAAGTACCAGCCCCAATACGACTTCAAGTCGTTCGGGTCACACTACTTCGGGAAAAGGTTTTTTCCAGCTGCTTTTCGTCGATATCGTTTACGGCACATTCAAATACGGCTTGATTGGCGATTACCAAAATGAAAATCATCTGCACAGCAATCTGACCCCTTATCCGTATTACAATAAAATTTCCGGAAATTTTGAAGGTAATGACACCCTGACGTTAGCCAATAAAAACCGTTGGCGCATCGACCTTGATGACCATTTCATGTACAGCAACAGCGATTTGTATGGTAATCATTTAAAGGTTAAAATAAGGCCTTTCCAGTACTTTTATCTTCAGACCGATTGTCGTCAGCTTTATGAGTCCAACGAAACGAGTACCCATCAGCTGTCCTTGTTTCATTTCAATGTGGTTTATGACAGGCTCCGGTTCGAAAAACTGAATTTGGGATGGACATTAGGGGCTTCGTATGTGGGCAATGAAGTAAAAAAAGTCGGTTTCTCCTATGGCCTTACTGCCGATTATTTTATGAACCGCCAAATTTCCTTTTCCGGTAATGCAAAGTGGAGCAAAATAAACGGGCTGTCAGTCAATGCTTATGAACTGCTGGGAAAATACCATATAAAAAGAGGTTTTGTCGGTTTGGGGTATCAGCATATAAAAATCGCCACACCTTCATATAATTTCATTACCTTAGGAGGAGGAATTTATTTTTAAGATGATCAGCTTTCAGGAAATAATCGTTTACCTTTTGCTTGGCGTTGCTTTAGCTTTTCTGTGGAAAAAATTCTTTGGTAAAAAGAAAAATGACAAGGATTGCGGTAACGGCGGTTGCGGCTGCAGTTAGTACTTCAACAGGATTTTATAGTCTTCCGGCTGAAGCGTTACGCCTTCTTTCGGATAGGGCACCACACTTACGTTTTTCAGGGTTTCTTCCTGTTTGGGCAGATGTTTGGCAAACCAACTTTTGATGGCTTCCATCGTCTTATTGTTGAAGGTAAACTGCACTTGTTCCACCAGTTTTTTATTGTCATACGCCGCCACCTCAACGGTTACTTCACCCGCCCAGACGCATTGCACCCCTTCCGGGCAGCGCGAGTCGTTTACCACTTTCACCAATACTATTTCCTTATCGGATTTCGTATCCAGCTTCTGGTTGATCTCGTTCGGATTTTTACGCGAAGCACAGCCCGAAAGCAGCAATCCAAAACAAAAAGCGGTGATTTTTTTCATACTTAATTTTTGATGATCAATAACGGTATGCTGATGCTGTGGCGCACTGCATCAACCGTAGTACCGAAAAGCAAATCTTTGAACCAGTGGTGCCCGTGGGCTCCTAAAATCAGGATGTCGAAATTACCTTCGTTCACGATTTTGGAAATACTTTTCTTAGGACTACCGAAATCAAGTTTAATGTCTACTTTATACCCCTTTGCTTCCAATGCATTTTTATAATCGTGCAGGTAGTTCGAATCGCTTGAGGTTTCAAAATCTTCGATTTCATCACCGTATACCATCGCTCCTACGGTTTCCACCACGTGAATTATGGTGTAATTAGCTTCTTTTCCACCCAATTGTAACGCACTCTCAATACTTTTCTCATCGGTGGTAGAGAAATCCAAAGCTACTGCTATGTTGGAATATACGATTGGCTTTTCGGCTTCCTTCACCACAACCTGTTTGATATGAGGTACTAAAGTTGGCGACACCATTGTCTTTTCCAGGAACGGTTTGATCATGATATACAAAAGCAACAAGGCTGCGGCAATGGCTAACGGCACTACAAAAATCCAAATGAAAATAGGGTTATCAGAGGTTTCGATCCAGCCTTTTATTTCGTCATAAACCAGACGCGCGTTCAGTGAAACGATTACCAACGCAATCAGCCAGGACGCAATTTTCGTATATTTTCCAATGGCAAAACCTTTCATTTTCTTGTTGTCGCTCACAAAGTGAATCAGCGGGATAATCGCAAACCCCAATTGTAAACTCAAAATTACCTGACTTAAAATTAGCAATTTTCCGGTAGCTTCTTCCCCAAAATAAACAATAGTGATAAACGCCGGTACAATGGCAATCAAACGGGTAATGATACGACGCACCCAAGGTTGGATACGCAAATTCAGATAGCCTTCCATTACAATCTGTCCGGCTAAAGTTCCGGTAATGGTGGAACTCTGTCCGGCCGCCAATAACGCCAAAGCAAACAAAATCGAAGCCCATTTCGTGCCCAAAAGCGGTGCGAGTAAGCGGTGTGCATCCTGTATTTCGGCAACTTCAAACATCCCGTTTTTGTAGAAAGTGGCAGCGGCCAAAATCAAAATCGCAGCGTTTACAAAAAAGGCCAAGTTTAAAGCGATTAACGAATCGAAGAAATTATAACGGATGGCCTGTTTGATGCCTTTTTCAGATTTATCGAATTTTCGGGTCTGCACCAATGAGGAATGCAGGTATAAATTGTGTGGCATCACCGTGGCTCCGATAATCCCGATGGCAATATAAAGCGCCGTACTGTTAGGAATGGACGGAATGATGCCGGTAGCAATCTGCGCGATATCCGGTTTGGCCAAAATCATCTCAATTAAGAAAGAAACCCCAATGATAGCAATTAGCGCAATGATGAAAGCCTCCATCTTCTTGATCCCTTTATTCAGCAAAAACAGTAATAAAAAAGTATCTAACATGGTGATGCTCACGCCCCACAACAACGGAATGTCAAACAATAACTGTAAACCGATGGCCATCCCGAGTACTTCCGCTAAATCACAGGCGGCAATAGCGATCTCGGCCAGGAAATACAACACGAAGTTAACCGGTCTGGAATACGTATCACGCGATGCCTGTGCCAAATCACGCTGGCGCACAATTCCCAAACGCGCACTTAAACTTTGCAGCAACAACGCCATGATGTTCGACATTAAAAGCACCCAGATCAAGGTATATCCGAACTGGCTTCCTCCGGCTAAATCGGTAGCCCAGTTTCCGGGATCCATATAACCTACGCTTACCATATAGGCCGGTCCGAAAAACGCCAAAACGCGTTTCCAAACCGTAGTGTTTTGGGTAATCGCAACCGACTGGTGAACTTCTTCTAAAGAATTTGATTTTGTTGTAGCCATTGTTATACTGTGGTTTTAGCAAACAGGTTGCCTGCTATTTTGTTGGAAATAATCATGGATTTTCCATCTACTTCTATGGTTAGGGACATGTCGAAGGTTTCTTTGCCCACTACTTTTATTTTAGAACCCAAAGCAATCTGCTGTTTGTCCAAATATTGTAAAAAACTGGAGGACGAATCTTTTACGCCTACGCAAATGCCGCTTTGTCCTATTTCAAATTCGGACAACAGTTGTTTTTCCACTTTTACAATATTTCCGTTTTTGTCCGGAATCGGGTCGCCGTGCGGATCTTCGGTCGGAAAACCTAAAAAAGCATCCAGTTTGTTGATGAGCTTTTCGGATTTGATGTGCTCCAACTCTTCCGCTACGTCATGTACCTCATCCCAGGCGAAATCCAGCTTCTCCACCAGGAAAACTTCCCATAAGCGGTGTTTGCGGACAATCATCTTAGCGGCCATTAGTCCTTTATCGGTAAGCATCACGCCCTGGTACTTCTGATAAATAACAAGTTCTTTGTCGGCCAGTTTTTTAATCATATCCGTTACCGACGAAGCCTTACTTTCGATCAAAGCTGCAATGGCATTGGTACTAACGCCTTGTTTCTGCGAAAGCGAAAGATGGTAAATTGCCTTGAGATAATTTTCTTCCGAATAAGTCATTACTAAATTTTTACGTTTCCAAAAATACAAATTTTTTTGATTGAAAATAATTTTTTAGATTTGCCTAAATTTTAATTTCGATAATATCTAAAATATAATTGTGAAAAATCTAATTTCAATACTGTTGCTTTGTTTCGCAGCTAATCTTTTTGCCCAAACCTCCATCAAAGGAAAAATCACTGCTGAGGGCGCCCCACTGGAATTCGCTTCGGTCTCTCTTATTAAAACTCCGTGGGGTACCACTGCAGACAGTCTTGGAAATTACGGCTTGCACAATATCACCAAAGGGGAATACCATATAAAAGTTTCTTACACCGGTTTCAAAAGCCAGCAGCGAAAAATTTCGGTAACCGATTCTACGGAAATCCTACTGGATTTTGACCTGAAAGCTGATAACGCGCTGGATGAAGTGGTAGTAACCGGAACCCTGAAAGCCGTCAACCGTCTCGAAAGCCCGGTACCGGTAGAAGTGTACAAACCGACGTTTTTCAAAAAAAACCCAACCGCCAATATCTTCGAAGCCCTGCAGAATGTGAACGGTGTCCGTCCGCAATTGAACTGTAATGTTTGCAACACGGGCGATATTCACATCAACGGTCTTGAAGGGCCATATACTTTGGTTTTAATCGACGGGATGCCAATCGTGAGCGGATTGTCTACGGTGTATGGTTTATCCGGAATTCCGAATTCGCTTTTGGAACGCATTGAAGTGGTAAAAGGGCCGGCTTCTTCTTTGTACGGAAGTGAAGCGGTGGGCGGATTGATCAACATCATCACCAAAAACCCAAAAAGTGCTCCGGTATTTTCCGCCGATACGTTTGGAAACAGTTGGGGCGAAATAAATACCGATTTAGGCTTCAAGGCCAACCTTGGAAAATTTGCCTCGTTACTTACCGGGGTCAATTATTTCAAGTATGGCAACCCTATCGATAACAATAATGACAATTTCACTGATGTGACGCTTCAGGACCGGATCTCGGTGTTTCAAAAATGGAATTTCAACCGAAAAAGCAACAAACTGTTTTCGATGGCCGGACGTTTCTTCTACGAAGACCGTTGGGGCGGTGAGATGCAATGGGAGAAAAAATACCGTGGCGGGAGCGAAGTATACGGTGAGAGCATTTATACTAAACGCTACGAAATTTTAGGTTCTTACGAACTTCCGGTCTCCGAGAAAATGCTGATGACTTTTTCCTATACCGATCACGATCAGAATTCCGTTTATGGGAATATCCCGTATCTGGCACAGCAAAAAATCGGTTTCAGTCAATTGACTTGGGACAAGAAAATAAACAGCCATGATTTTCTTTTCGGAACGGCCGTACGTTACCAATATTACAATGACAATACCCCGGCCACTGACCATCCAGATGAGAGCTGGATCCCCAGTTTGTTTGTTCAGGATGAGATGAAACTGGCCGAAAAACACAGTTTACTTTTAGGGCTGCGTTACGATTACAACAAACGCCACGGCAATATTTTCACCCCGCGTTTGGCCTATAAATGGAAAGCAACAGACAAATCGATTTTGCGGTTTAATGCCGGCACAGGTTTCAGGGTAGTCAATCTTTTTACGGAAGAGCACGCAGCGCTTACTGGCTCCCGCGATGTTGAAGTGTTGGAAAATCTGGATCCGGAGCAATCGTATAATGCCAATGTCAATTTTCTGCAGAAATTCTATACTAAAGACGGCAGTTTTATCGGTTTGGAAGCCACAGCCTGGTATACCTATTTTACGAATTCCATCATCCCGGATTACGACACCGACCCAAACAAAATCATCTATAAAAACCTTGATGGGCACGCGATTACCCAGGGCGTGAGTCTTAATCTCGATGCGGTATTTCAGAACGGCCTGAAAATTATCGTGGGAGGTACCGTAATGGATGTAGCCAAAACCGAAAACGGCAAAAGAACCCGTCAGATGCTAACCGAGAAATTCACGGGAACCTGGGCGATTTCCTACCGTATCAAAGATTGGTTCCTGGATATCGACTATACCGGAAACGTTTATGGCCCGATGCGTTTGCCTACCCTTGGCGAACTCGATCCGAGAAAAGACTATTCCCCGACCTGGAGCATCCAGAACATTCAGTTCACCTTTAACAAGGTAAAAAACTTTGAATTTTACGCGGGTATCAAAAATTTACTAAATTGGACTCCGAATAAAGGCAATCCGTTTATCATTGCACGGGCGGACGATCCTTTTGATGAAAATGTACAATATAACCCTGACGGCAGCGTTATGGTAGTAAACGATCCGAGCAGTCAGTACCACAATCCGTACGGACTGACTTTTGATCCAGGCTATGTGTACGGTCCGAATCAGGGCATTCGAAGCTTTTTTGGAGTTCGATACACCTTGAAATAATGAAGACAAAATTCTTAATAGTACTCCTTTTCTTTTGTGCCTTCTCCGGATTTGCGCAACTGAAAACCTATACTTTTTCGGAAGCGGAAAAACTGGAAGCGGAAAGTCCTAAACCCATTTTTGTGTTTGTACACACCTCCTGGTGCAAGTACTGCAAAATGATGGAGCATTCGACTTTTAAAGACCCGGAAGTCGTTCAGTTGTTAAACAACAACTTCTATTTTGTCTCCTTGGATGCCGAACAAAAAACACCGATTACCTTTAAAAACAAAACCTTCAAATACAAACCGAAAGGGCAGAATTCCGGCGTAAACGAATTGGCCGAAGAATTAGGGACTGTTGACGGAACCCTTACCTTTCCGACCTTTTCCATTTTGGACAAAAACAATACGATCCTGCTTCAGATCAGTTCGTACACAGATGCCAAAACCATGATCGGCTTGTTAAAAGAAGCGGCTACTTTCCCTTAACAACATTCTAACAGATATTTGAATTTTACTTTGTAAATTTGCAACACAATAACTTAGAAAACATAAATTATGTATCCAGAAGAAATGGTAAAACCGATGCGTGCTGAATTGTCAGAAGCCGGTTTTCAGGAATTATATAGTGCTGATGCGGTAGAAACGGCATTGGCAAAAGAAGGAACCACTTTGGTAGTGGTAAATTCCGTTTGCGGTTGTGCGGCACGTAACGCACGCCCAGGCGCAAAAATGAGTTTAGAAGGCGGTAAAAAACCGGACAATCTGGTAACCGTTTTTGCCGGTGTAGATAAAGAAGCAGTGGATGCGGCGCGTCAGCACATGTTCCCGTTCCCGCCGTCGTCTCCAAGTATGGCTTTGTTCAAAAACGGAGAGTTGGTACACATGTTGGAACGTCACCACATCGAAGGACGTCCGGCAGAACTGATTGCGGAAAATTTAAAGGACGCTTACAACGAATTCTGCTAAGCGATACTATGCTAGCATACTATAAAACCACTGATTATCTGGTGGTTTTTTTATTTTATAGCCTTATATTTGCGCTTTAGTTTTTAAAAATGCAAAAGATTATTTCTTATCCCCTTTCTATCGTTTTCTACCTGGCCTTTGGGCTGTGTCTTGTAGTGTTCCATCCGATCCAGTGGATATGTTTTAACGTATTTGGGTATCAGGCGCACAAAAAAAGCGTCGATTATCTGAATTTCGGCCTGACCAAATGCACGAACATCCTTGGGACAACCTATAAAGTGGACAATACCGATTTAATCCCAAAAGATACCCCCATCATTTTCGTGGCCAACCACCAAAGTTTATACGATATTGTTGGTATTATCTGGTATTTACGAAGATTTCACCCTAAATTTGTAAGTAAGATTGAACTGGGTAAAGGGATCCCGAGCGTGTCATACAATTTACGCCACGGCGGTTCCGTTTTAATTGACAGGAAAGACCCCAAACAAGCCTTACCGGTAATCAAAGGTTTGGGCGAGTATATAGAAAAAAACAACCGTTCTGCCGTAATTTTCCCGGAAGGGACAAGAAGCCGAACCGGTACACCAAAACGATTCTCGGAAAATGGCCTGAAGATTTTATGCAAATATGCGCCTTCAGCCTATGTGGTTCCGGTTTCGATCAACAACTCATGGAAAATGTTGCGTTACGGATCATTTCCGATGGGTTTAGGCAACCAATTACATTTCACTATTCACGAACCTTTAGCGATTAAGGATTTTTCATTCCCGGAATTAATGGAGAAAACGGAAAATGCGGTAGTACAAGGAATAAAAAATTAAGATTATGTCAATACAAAATGTACGTTTGGAAGTGATGCAGTTTTTAGAAAAAAACATTGACACTTTCGTAGAAAACTACCTGATACCAGTCGAAAAGATATGGCAACCGTCTGACTTATTACCCAATTCTGAAAAAGAAACTTTTTTAGAAGACGTAACCGAATTACGCGAAATCGCCAAAGATTTACCGTACGATTTCTGGGTAGTTTTAGTTGGCGACACCATCACCGAAGAAGCCTTACCCACCTATGAAACCTGGTTAATGGATGTAGAAGGCGTTACCCAAAAAGGACCAAATGGCGATAATGGCTGGGCCAAATGGCTGCGTCACTGGACCGGCGAAGAAAACCGCCACGGGGACTTACTGAACAAATATTTGTACCTGTCCGGCCGCGTGAACATGCGCGAAATGGAAATCACCACCCAGCATTTAATCAACGACGGTTTTGATCCCGGAACCGACCGCGACCCGTATAAAAACTTCGTGTTTACCAGTTTTCAGGAACTGGCTACGTATGTTTCTCACAACCGCGTGGCACAATTAGCTAAGAAATTCGGTGATCATAAATTATCGAAAATCTGTAAACTGATTGCCGGGGATGAAATGCGTCACCATCACGCCTATTCGGAATTTGTGGACCGTATCTTCAAAGTCGATCCAAGCGAAATGATGTTAGCCTTCCAATACATGATGAAACAGAAAATCACCATGCCGGCGCATTTGATCCGCGAATCCGGAGAAAGCATCGGTACGGCCTTTGAAAAATTCTCGGAATCGGCACAACGTATCGGCGTTTATACCGCGATGGATTATGTGGAAATCCTTGAGAAACTGAATGCGAAATGGGAAATCGACAAAATCAACAACCTGACCGACGAAGCCGAAAAAGCCCGTGATTATCTGTTGAAATTACCCGCACGTATGACCCGAATCGCAGAACGCATGGTCGTACCGACAGAAGAAAAAATCTTCAAATGGGTGCAACCGGCTTTAGTGAAATAGTTTTTTTAAGAAAAAAGAGAACAAAACATAGACAAATCCTTTCCGAAACGAAAGGATTTTTTAATCTGAATACAATTCCATCAGAATAAAGCATCTAAAAAACAACCCTTCCGTTATGGTATTCAATATGAGAAACTTTTTATTGGTATTGGCTTTCCTTTTTACACCACTACTCTCAAAAGGGCAATCCTATGTTGCCATCACCATTGACGACATTCCAAAAGGTTCGTCCTTCCAGAATAGCACCGGCAAACCATCTCTCATAACCACTTTGGATGCCCTAAACATTCCGGTTGCGATTTTCATCAATGAAGGAAAATTGTTTAAAAGCGATTCTGTTGCCCGGAAATTGCAATTTGACCATTGGTTAAACCGAAAATACATTACGCTGGGCAACCACACCTTTGCCCATTCCAGATATTCGGAAGTGGGTTTTGAGGCTTTTACGGAAGACATTCAAAAAGGGGCTGTGCTCACGCAACAATGGGCACTTAAAAACAAAAAGAAACTGGAGTATTTCCGGTTTCCTTATAACGATTTAGGAAAAGACAGCCTGCAACACAAAGCTATTAGCGACTATCTGACAAAAAACCACTATCGGATCACGCCCTTCACCATTGAAAGCGTGGACTGGATGTATAATTATGTTTACGAATACTATCTGAACCGAAAGGAATTCCAAAAAGCGGAGGAAACAGGACAACAATACGTAAACAAAACGTTGGAATATTTCGCGTACATGGAAACGATTTCGAAAGAACAATACGGCCGTAACATCCGCCACATCTACCTGTGCCATGACAACGTCCTCAATGCGGTATACCTGCCTGACCTGATTAAAGCGCTGCGCTCAAAAAAATACGAGTTCATCAGTTTAAAAAAGGCCTTAAAAGATGATGTGTACGAGCAAAACGACTATTATACCAAAAAATGGGGCATTTCCTGGCTGTACCGATGGATGAACAATCCGGAAAAACGAATGGCACTTATGAAAAAGGAACCCAATACCGAAGCAATCGAAACCCTCTACAACAGCCTACAAAACAAATAATCCGATGAACGTAATCGACCACACTATTCAATTCGTAAAGCAGCAACTCGAAAATGCGGAAGGAGGCCACGACTGGTTTCACATCGAACGCGTCTACAAAAATGCCCTTTTGATCGCAAAAGGGGAAGATTGCGACTTAACGGTTGTGCAATTGGGTGCCTTACTTCACGACATTGCCGACAGTAAATTCCACAACGGCGACGAACAGATTGGCCCGAAAACGGCACGTACTTTTCTGGAGGGGCATGGCGTTTCGGAAGCCACCATTTTGCATGTGATTGCGATTATCGAAAACATTTCGTTCAAGGGTGGGAAGGTTGAAAAGAATTTTTCTTCCAAAGAACTGGATATCGTTCAAGATGCCGATCGTTTAGATGCCTTAGGCGCTATTGGGATTGCGCGTACCTTCAACTATGGCGGGTTCAAAAACCGGACCTTGTACAATCCGGCGATTCAGCCAAACCTCAACATGAGCAAGGAAGAATACAAAAATTCCGAAGCACCTACATTGAACCATTTTTACGAAAAACTGCTCCTGTTGAAAGACAAAATGAACACTCAAACCGGAAAGCAAATCGCGGAACAGCGCCATGCCTACATGGAAGGTTTTTTAGCGCAGTTTTATGCAGAATGGGAAGGGGGAAAATAATTACTTTATTAATCCATCAATAGCAGCTGAAAATTCAGTGAATAATTCTCCGCTTTTTTCCAGGAGCCGTCATTAAACCAGGAATCAGTATATCCTTCCGAAACACTTGCATCCAGGGAAGGTTCATAAAAAAACCATTCTTTGTTATAGCTGCTGTATTGCTTGTTCTGTTCAACTAAAAGATATTGAAAAACAACAAAAATTCCTTCTTTGGGCATTTCAATACCATATTGTTTTAAATCTATTTCATTAGTGTGATTCCCTTTCTTTAAGGCACACAGTATATTTTCCTGTGTAAGGATTTTATCCGGTTCTCCGTTTTCATTTACGGAATACAACAAAAAATTGATGATTTGCCCGTTCTTAGAACTTAAAGCGTTGAATTTTATTTTATCCACAAACAAACCTTCATTCTTCCCTGAAGAAAAATACTTCCCGAGTAAACCCACCTGATCTTCCATTCTTGCACAAATTCCGAAATCCCCTTTTTTGGCTTTACCCAGTTTAACCGTCTTGCTTCCTTTTCGCTTTACAATTTTTACTTCCTGCAACTGTTTAACCGATTCACTTAAAAAAATAATTTTTGCATCTCCTTTTAGTACACCATCTAAAGTTTCATAACCGACGCTTGAAATAGTGAAATGTTTTCCCAAATCACCGTCTTTAACATGGAATATTCCAAGTGAATCTGCCGTTCCGTAGATTTTATTTTCCTTCAAGACACTGGCATAAGGAATGGGTTGCTTTGACTTAATCCCTTTTAAGGTGAAGGATGTTTGCGCTACACCGTTAAAAGACACAAACAAAAGCAAACAGATGAATTGGTATTTACTTAATAATATACTCATTATGCATAATTTAATAACGCATCTTACAAAAAAGGACTCTTATTCAACATAAAAAACTTTCTACCGTAATAAAACAATATCAGACACAATTCTTGGTACGATTTAAAAAAAAGAGTTTGAAAATTCAAACTCTTTTTTAACTGTTATATTATTCACAAGGTGCATACATTGGTTGCCCATCAAGACCTAAAACTGGTCTGGTCCCGCCATCTGCAATCCAAAAAGTATAATGTGATTGCACCCAAGGTCGCACACCGTTTTCACAAGGTCCGTCCTGCAAATGAGGCGCGCCCCATCCCCAAAATTTTTGTACGGTAACATCTCTTGGTGTTTTAGGTGAAAACCCATCCGTTGCATAATTAGGATCTTGGGTTAAGTCAAAAACTTGCTTATTCACAGAACCTCTAACCAATGAGAAATGGTTTAAAATCCCCTTATCAGCATCTTCCGATAAATACACCACTTCCTTGGTAATTGCATTTTCAAGAAAATAGCCTTGTAAATCGCTCTCCACAGTTACTTCAGAAACCAGATACGTTACGCCGTCTGCACGATACTCAACGGCTTCCTCTACGTTTTGGTGATCCGAATAGAGATCCGCCATTAATTCTTCAAAACCTTCATATACTCCCCCTGAACCTCTCATCAAAACCGAACTGTTGTTTTTAACAGATGATGAAGATTGTACATCATTGTCGCTGCTGCAACTAAAGAAAATAAAAGAGGCCATGGCTACCAAAGCCACACCTTTAATAAATGTGTTTTTCATGATTATTTTTTAGCTTATAAATAAATAGGATCCAAACAAAGTTTATTTTTTCCGCGCGCTGAAAAATTATTTTGTAAGAATTTCTGCTAAACTAGATGAAAAAAGATTATATTTCGAAAGAATTATCTGAAATACCTGAAATACAACAAAATTTACATTGTAAGTTAAATCTGTAAAATTAAATCATTCCGCTTTGACCAACTCCAACGTAACTTCGTAAACAGGTCTTTTCTCCATTTTGGCTTTTAACCAGGCATAAAAACTCATCACAAAAAGATCCTCTTCAGCGTGGGTTTTCCAAGTAAAGGACTGCTCCAACTGTAATTTAAAGTGGCTGGAAGTGATGTATTGCGGATCGAACAAATAGTTTTCAGTCAGCTTCAGAAAAACCAAAACCCGTTCTTCTTTTAAGTCTTTTAAATACTTTTTATAGCGTCTTTTAAAACTATTCATTCGGGAAAGCACCAAATCGGTATTTCCCAATTCCGTATGGAGCAACAGTTCCACCAGATTTTTTTTAATCGCCCATTCCATACCTGTTTTTTTCTCGTACCAGACGTCAGTATGGTGAAGGTGCTTAAGCGTTTGCTGTGCCTTTTTAAAATCCTGCTGCTGAAAACTGAAAACGAGCTGACACAACAGCAAATCTAAAACCGCCGGCGTATCCTTTTCGGTGGCGGTTCCCAAAACACTGTCAACCAATTGTAAGGCCTCTTCTGCCTTTCCGGAATAATTCGCGGTTAAACCTTTCAACAAAACCCATTTAAGATAAAATTCTTTGTAATAACTTTTGCTCTGACGTTGCATTTCAACCTTCATCTTTTCAAGATAGCGGTCTGCTTCTTCAAAACGTTTGTTGCGGAAAAGCAGGTTGGCCATGAAATACAAAATATGGATATGATAGTACAGATGCCGTTCGGACAGGTCTTTTTTTTCAAGGATGAAGTGATAACTCTGGTCTACGAATTGGGCCACTTCAAAATAACTGTTGCGCAAGGCGGCATATTCGTTGGTAATGTAAAGCAGTTGGTACAACGATTTAAAGGTCAAAATCTCGGAGAGCGAAAGGTCGTATCGGGCAATCGTTTGCTGGATGAGCTGCTGAAAATCGAAAAATTCCGTGCCTTCCTTAATTTTAGCCAAAGCAATGCGCAGTGAAGCATAAGCCAGATTACGTTTTTCTTCCTGAAGGAATTTTAACTGATTGATTTGGTATTGCTGCACTAAGGTTTCAAAAGGCAAATTCGTGTCCAGATAGGCATACTGAATACGGGTGTGGTAAATTTCATTCAACAGATTAAAAGCTTCAAGGTTAAGCGCCATTTTTTCAGCTTTCTCCAGCATTTTAAAGGCCAGCTTTGGTTGTGAATGCTCAAAAAAAGTTCGGCCCAGAACAATGCGTTTCAAAACTTCTTTTTCCTCCGAAGCCCCGGTTTCAAAACGTTTGTCGGCCAGGAATTCGACAAGGCTTTCATACAAGCGCTTCCGCAAGGCATACAAGGCCGGTTTGTTTTTATACCATGATTTTTCATCATTTATATCATCAGTTTTTAATAAATTAAAAAACTTGATGTTTTTGGTATCGTGCCGCTTGTTTTTCTTTTTAAGGAACAGTATAAATTCCTTTTCTTCAGCATCAGTAAGCAAATTAATAATTTCAGTAATGGCGTTCATAGCTTAAATCGTTTCCGGGATTTAAAGATATTAAATTAAAAAATATCGTCAGTTTTATTTTAAAATTGATTTTCAAAGTTTGTTTTTTTGAAGGAATTTCGCCTTAACAAAAACAAATAATCATGGAAAATTTAAAAACAACAGAACACACTGAAACTACAACAACACAAAACCAGGACAATAAAATCTCCGTTCTTAAACCTACTAATGCCTTTGTGGGCGCTTCGTGGATCGTTTTCTTCACGGGAATCATTTCCTATTGGGTAGGTTTGTACAACGCCGAAATGCAGCTGAACGAGAAAGGTTATTATTTCACCCTGCTCCTTTTTGGATTGTTCTCGGTTATTTCGGTACAGAAAAATGTGCGGGACAAAATGGAAGGAATACCCGTAACGGAAATCTATTATGGCCTGAGCTGGTTTTCCACCCTGGCTTCCGTAACCCTGCTGGTCATCGGATTGTGGAATGCCGATTTATTGTTAAGCGAGAAAGGATTCTTCGGACTAGCCTTTCTGATTAGTTTATTTGCCGCCATTACCGTGCAGAAAAACACCCGGGACCTGAAAGTATCTTCTGAAAAATAATCGTATAAAAAAAGCGGCTTTTTGAAAGCCGCTTTTATATTTTAAATAGTACTAGTTTACACAACTCCCTGTGCCAACATCGCATCGGCCACTTTTACGAAACCGGCAATGTTTGCTCCTTTTACGTAGTCGATATACCCTGTTCCGTCCGCACCGTATTTCACACAAGCTTCGTGAATGTCGTGCATAATGCGTTTCAGGCGCTCGTCTACCTCTTCGGAACTCCAGCTCAAACGCAAAGAGTTTTGTGACATTTCCAGACCGGATGTTGCCACACCGCCGGCATTCGAAGCTTTCCCGGGCGCAAAAAGAATTTTAGCCTTGTGGAAGACCTCTACCGCTTCCGGTGTACAAGGCATGTTAGCCCCTTCCGCCACACAGAAACAACCATTGGTCACCAAAACCTGCGCGTCCTTACCGTCTAACTCATTTTGCGTGGCACACGGCAAAGCGATATCACATTTTACACCCCAAGGTTTCTCTCCCGCGATGTATTTTGCATTTGGATATTTTGCAACATAATCACTGATTCTGCCGTAGCTTACATTTTTGATTTCCATGATATACGCCAATTTCTCAGCATCGATACCTGCCTCATCATAAATGTAACCGGACGAATCGGAAGCCGTAACTACTTTACCCCCTAATTGGGTTGCTTTTTCAATGGCGTATTGCGCCACATTTCCGGAACCGGAAACCACAACCGTTTTACCAGAAAAACTTTCACCGCGGGTCGCTAACATGCTCTGCGCAAAATATACGTCCCCATAACCCGTAGCTTCCGGACGGATCAAAGAACCTCCAAAGGTAATCCCCTTTCCGGTCAATACTCCGGTAAATTCGTTGCGTAATTTTTTATATTGTCCGAACAGATATCCTACTTCACGGCCTCCCACTCCGATATCTCCAGCAGGAACATCGGTGTCGTTACCGATGTGGCGTGCCAATTCGGTCATGAAAGCCTGGCAGAAACGCATGATTTCCGTATCGGATTTTCCTTTCGGGTCGAAATCGGAACCTCCTTTACCACCTCCCATAGGCAAGGTTGTTAAACTGTTTTTGAATACCTGTTCGAAAGCCAAAAACTTCAGAATGCTCAAGTTAACCGACGGGTGAAAACGCAAGCCTCCTTTATAAGGCCCGATCGCTGAATTCATCTGGATACGATACCCTCGGTTCAGTTGGGTTTTTCTGGCATCATCGATCCAGGCTACACGGAACATTACCACGCGCTCCGGCTCAGCCATGCGCTCCAAAAGCATTTTATTGTTGTATTTTTCGTTAACTTCAATAAACGGAATAACCGTTTCAGCCACTTCTTTTACGGCCTGTAAAAATTCCGGTTCATTCGGATTTTTCTTTTCTACGGACTGAAGAAAAGCATCGATTTTTTGGTGTGTCATTTGTTATTGGTTTAGTGTGTATTTGTTATAAAAATACAAAAAAAAGCGAACCGTAGGGGTTCGCTTTTTAAATTTAAAAACTATGCAGACTATATCGTCACTTTAAGTATTTGTTTTTTCTTCCCTTTTCTTCCGATAAAGAAAACCGAATCGCCGGACAAAATGCCGTTGGATACCATGAAAGGCACTTCGTTGTCTTTGTCGTCAAGGATTTCCTGATACTCAAAATCCCCGTTCTGATTGATCCTGATAACATTCAGGTTGGATCTTTTGGTACTGGTTTGCCCGAACTGGATCCTGTTGTTGCTTAATTTTTTCACTTTTTCACCGGTATTGATAAAAAAGTAGGCGTCGCTTCCTTTAGCAGTCGAAGAATAGGAAATATAGGATTCATCACCTCCTGTGGACTGGCGTTTATTAATGTTGCGCGCCCACACGATTTCACCGCCGGCATTGATCCTTGCACTTACTATATCGTCGTAATGATAGATATAATGCCAGCTGCCTCCGTATTGGTTACCCACATAATGTGAGGTCACATAATATTCTTCTGCATTAAAGATGATCTCGTTATTAGGGGTTGCGATTATTTTTCGGAACGACAGGTTTTTCAGTTCTTTATCTTTATCCTTTCCGTACTTGTCCACCATGAACTGTTCTGTAAAAGCATTGTATTTTGCGTTTTTGATCGCTAAGGTTACCGGATCCAATTCAAAATAACAAATCCCTTTAAAACGATAGTCCTTTCGGTCCGAAAAGAAACCAAGGCACGACAATCTGTCCTGATAGACTATGGTTTTCAACGAGGCCGCAAAATGTTCATCGGTATCAAAAACCTGTGTTTTTTCGCTGTCTGCGGTTATTCTGGTCAGCTCATACTGATACTTCCCGCCTTCTTTTTTCTTCTTTTGCTCCTCGGTGTATACTTTTCCCAGCAGATAAAGCGTAGTGGCATCCTTGGAAATATCAATGTTTTCATAACGGAATTTTCTATCCTTGATGTCCCGTTTGAAAGAATGATCTATTTTTTTATTTAAGGATTTATCAAACAAGAACAAACGGTGGGTTTCCGCATTTTTATCCTTGATGTCTATGGTGATGGCGAAAGCGGTTTTGTCCTCATTGATGATCATATTTGCTCCGGAATCCCCGTCAAATCCTGCCGAACTGAAAAATCCGAATTGTTTGATCTCTTCGCTGTCAATGCGGAAAAGCTCTCTTGAGGTAAAATTAAAATCCGAAATATCAGCGCTTAACGCGGAACAGATATACGCCTTTTGGTCTTTTTCATAAATAAAGTCGACGATGTTCACACGCTGCCCGTCCATGATAATCCCCAAAACCGAACTCTGCCTAACGGCTTTCGAATATTTCAATTCGTACTCATATTCTTTTAAAAGCTTCAGGTTGCTGTCATAATGCTCAAAATAATACCCGGATCCTCTTGAGAAAACACCTCCCATATAGGAACGAACAATTACCACACCGTCATTACCGTCGTCTGCCACCAATACGATGGAGGAATATTTGTATTCGTCTTTAAAAACATCACTTTTTTTGATTTCAAAGGGGATTTGTTGGGCAAAAGAAACTACGGAAACCAAAAGCACCGTTAGCCATAATAAATTTTTGTTCATGCTTATTGTATTACAATTTGGGTAAATTAAAAAAAACCGTTTTCTCAACGGGATTTCATTTTATTCTCCAGGGAATTCCGCTTTTCTTTTTTCTAAAAAGGCCGTGGTGCCTTCTTTAAAATCAGCAGTTCCGAAACATTCTCCGAAAGCCTTTATTTCCGACTGGAAGCCGTTTACACCGTCTACATAATTGTCATTGATCACTTTAATGGCTTTGGCAATCGCCACGCTGGAATTTTTAGTGATTTTAGCGGCAATATCTTTGGCAAATCCAAGCAGTTCTTCCTGAGGGACCACATGGTTCACCAAACCGTAATTCAAGGCCGTTTTGGCATCTACCATTCCGGCAGTCATGATCATTTCCATAGCACGCCCTTTTCCTATTAATTGTGGCAAACGCTGGGTGCCGCCATAGCCCGGGATTACCCCCAAAGTTACTTCCGGAAGCCCCATTTTGGCATTTTCAGAGGCTACACGGAAATGTGCCGCCATCGCCAATTCCAAACCACCGCCTAAAGCAAAACCGTTAACGGCTGCAATGACCGGTGTGGATAAATTCTGAACGAAATCGAACAACAATTCCTGCCCTTTTCCGGCCAATTGCGCCCCTTGATCCACTGAAAAACTGGCAAACTCGGAAATATCGGCTCCGGCCACAAAGGCTTTTTCCCCGCTTCCGGTGATGATGATCACTTTAGTGGCTTTGTCCTGGTTTTCCGCTTCAAAGGCGCTGTGAAGCTCTTCGATGGTGGCTTTGTTCAAAGCATTCAGCTTGGTCGGACGGTTAATGGTTATTACGGAAATCCCGTTTTCTTTTTCAATTAAAATGTTTTCGTAACTCATATTATTTAAGTGTTTATGATGGGGAGCGTAACGTTAAATTTCGTTCCTAATCCCAATTCGCTTTCAAAATCTATGGTGCCGTGGTAACTTTCCACGATATTCTTTATAATGCCCAGTCCCAGTCCCATACCGCTGGTCTTGGTGGTAAATTTAGGCTCGAAAATACGATTTTTATCTTCAATACTGATGCCTTTCCCGTTATCTTTTACTTCAATTTTCGCAGCGCCGTCTTCCCGGTAAACCCGCACAAAGACCAAAGGGTTTTCATGTTCCTCCGGTATTGCCTGGATGGCATTCTTCACCAGATTGGTAATGATACGGATGAGTTGGGTGCGATCGATCTTGGTTACGATCTCTTCTTCTTCGGCAAAAAACTGAATGTAGGGCTCGTTAAAAATCTCCAGCGCCAGTTTGACCACATCCACGATGTTCAGGGTTTCATTCTGCTGTGCCGGAAGCGAAGCAAAATTGGAAAACGCGGAAGCCACGGAACTCATGGTGTCAATCTGTTGAATAAGTGTTTTGGAATAGTCACTCATTTTCTGTTTCACGTTAGGGTCGGTCGGATCGAATTTCCGCTGAAAACTCTGCACGGTCAGCCGCATGGGGGTTAACGGATTCTTGATTTCATGGGCCACCTGTTTGGCCATTTCGCGCCAGGCTTCTTCCCTTTCACTTTGTGCCAGTAAGACGGCACTTTCTTCTAATTTGTCCACCATCCCGTTATAAGCATCCACTAAGGATTGGATTTCGTAACTGCTGGCTTCCAACTGTATTTTTTTATTCTTTTTGTTCAGTTGCGTTTCGCGAATCTTGTCGCTGATGGTTTGCAAGGATTTGGTGATATAACTCGACAAAAAATAGGCGATGACAAAGGAAATCAAGAGCATGAACAGGTACACCTGACCGAAACGCATCAGGAAATTGCGGAGTTCGTTCTGGTAAAAGGTCGTTTCTTCCACATACGGAAGGTTCAAAATCCCGAGCGGTTTAAATTTGGTATCTTTCAGATAGCTGTAAGACGAGCGGTATTTCTGCCCGTTGATCATTTGCAGGTCGACGAATCGCTTGCTGGTGGACGACTGAATGATTTTCAGGATGATCGGTTGTATCGGTTTTGCGGCTTTGTCTACCGAAAAGGCACCTTTAGACGAGATCAGCAATTTGCCGTTCAGATCGTAAATATTGATTTCAAGACTGTGGATGTTGGCCAGCTCGTATATCTTATCCTTAAAAATCAGGGAAAGGTTTTCGGTAGTGAGCGGATACGTCGTTGTGGAAAGGATGTAGTTGATGTGTTCGGTAATAGCGTCTTCTTTGCGTTCCAGCCTGTCCTGATGGTAATCCCGGGCTTCTTTTTTAAACTGGTAAATCGACACCGCAGCAATCAGTACCGACGCAATTAAAGTAAGCAGTATCATCGAAAGAAATATTCGTAAGCGAAGGGATAACTGCGTTATTATAAACTTTTGCGCCATTTACGACTGATTTTTTTCTCTTATTTTTTTATAGAATTTATAGCCCAACATCAACAGTATGGAAAACAACAAAATTCCGATTACGCCATAGATCCAGTTGAAGGCGTCTTTCAAAATCACCAGAAAAACCACCGCAAAAAGGATAATGGTTGCCCCTTCGTTCCACAATCGGAAGAACGCAGACGAATGTTTTACTTCATCCCGCTGCAACTGCTTAAAAATCTGATGGCATTTCAGATGGTATAAATATAATAAGAAAACAAATCCTAATTTCACCTGCATCCAAGGCATTATCAGCCAGGCATTCCCCAAAGTGGTTCCAAAGAGCATCCAAAAGGCAAAAATACTGGCCAATATCGCGGACGGCCAGGTAATGATGTACCACAAACGATAGCTCATCAGCTGGTACTGTTTCACTAGTATGCTTTGTTCCGGTTCCGGTTTGGTTTTCGCTTCCGCATGGTATACAAAAAGCCGAACAATGTAAAAAAGCCCGGCAAACCAAGTGATCACGAAAATCAGATGGAGTGATTTTATGTAGTTGTAGTACTGGTCCATGATCCGTTGTTCTTCCAGTTGTTAATCCATTTGGCTACTACCTGACACCATTGATCGTCATCGTTCAGACACGGAATCGTATGAAAGGCTTCTCCGCCGTTTTCCATAAATTCCTCATTGGCACGCATGGCAATTTCTTCGAGGGTTTCCAGACAATCCGTTACAAAAGCAGGGGTTACGACCGCCACTTTTTTAACGCCTTGCTTCGGATAATCGTTTAATACAATATCCGTGTAAGGCTCCAACCATTTATCTCCGGCTAAACGCGACTGAAAGGTGACATAGTATTTATCCTGAGGAAGCTGAAGCTGCTCCACTACTAGACGGGT
The DNA here is from genome assembly GCF_053764385.1 of Flavobacterium pedocola. Lineage (NCBI taxonomy): Bacteria > Pseudomonadati > Bacteroidota > Flavobacteriia > Flavobacteriales > Flavobacteriaceae > Flavobacterium > Flavobacterium pedocola. The sequence continues at coordinate 432,410 of NZ_JBSNCR010000003.1, forward strand.
GGTTTCGTAACAATGGGTACGGTAACAGAATTCTGCTTCCGGGGTGCCTACTTCACAGCACATTTTATCGGTTTCAAATTTTTTGTGCTTTTTAGTGGCATCGGTTTTTCGGACATGACGCTCCGGAATCCCGTGATAGGAAAACACCAATTTATCGTAATCAAAATTTCCAAGATGATTTTTAATAGAATCCGACAACACTTTAATATAATCCGGTTGGTTGTAGAACGCCGGGATATCGGTGATTTTCATGTCGGGGAATTTCTTACTGCGGATTTCTTCGGCTAAAACCAAAATAGTCAGCGTGGAAGCCATGGCATACTGCGGGTAAAGTGGCAACATTAAAACATCACGAACACCTTTATCATATAATTCCTGTAAGCCGCTTTCTATGGAAGGCTTTCCGTAACGCATCGCTAACGCAACCGGTAAATCAACCAGGCCTTTAACTTTTTCATGCATTTTTCTGGAAAGCACAATTAATGGAGAACCTTCTTTAGTCCAGATTTTCTGATAGGCTTCGGCAGAGTTTTCAGGACGCTTTCGCAAAATAAGCCCTCGAACCAGGAAGGCACGCAGTAAATACGGCACATCGATCACATATTTGTCCATTAAAAACTCATCCAGATATGGCCTTACATCTTTGGGTTCCGGACTCTCGGGAGACCCCAGATTTACCAATAAAACTCCTCTCATTTTGTATTTTTTTCAAAGGTAATACAAATCCGCAACTTTGAAAATTAATAATTCCTTTAAGTTTTAAGAGTTAAATCAGTAAAATCGCAATAAAAAATGTGTTTTCTTACAATAAGTATTTTTTTTTTGCTAAAAAATTTTTTTTGTTATTTTTTTTCGTAAATTAGATGAAAAGCCATTAATAATCGACAAAAAACTAACAATCATTATCTTACAAATATGATTTTATAGAAATTTAACAAAATAGTTACGCAACCATGTTAATTTTTTAACATCTATTAACAGAAAATGTTATAAAAAACATTCATTAACAATCAACCCTATGATTAAAAATTACATCTTAACTTTTTTTACACTAATCAGCTCTTGTGTTTATGCTCAGGTTAGTGGTGTTGGAATCGGGACCACAAACCCCCAACAGAAGCTTCACGTCGCCTCACCAACGGGAACCATACGTGTTGACGGCCTGAATTCCCCAAACAACTCCTATAATGGAGGAGGTGTAGACAAAACCTATCCTTTATACGTTAATGACAGTGGTGATTTAACGTTAAGCCTTTCGACCTTCCAGAACAGTGACGGTACCGATGCAATTACCGCTGCTACACCACTGGCTGCAACCACTTTGACAATGCTTGCGGGAAGTGTTCCTACCGGCTATCGCGATGTCGTGATTTTACCGTATACCGTAACGGTGAACAGAACCGCTGTGTTGGAAGTGAAATACAGTATCAGTTTTCAGGTGATGAGGGATGCGGCAACAAAAGTTAAAGACAACAGACCAAGAATGGTGACCACCTTTTACACCTTGGACACTCCTGCTTTAATTGCCACGACCCCACGTTACGGACAAGCATCGAAATGTTTTTACAACAACAATGACTTGGCTGCAACACCAGTGAATTCAGCCTCTGAAACGATGTACAATTGCAGTACGACATACATTACCCTAACCCCGGGTACTCATACTTTACGTTTTTATGGCACCTTGAACACAGGAGCTGCCTCCATGGCCACACGTGTGAATTTTGCAATTGGAAACGATTCGGTATTTATGAGACTTTACTAAAAAATGAACTTATGAAAAAAATTTACTATATACTATTCCTTCTTACAGCACCATTATATGCTCAGGTTGGTAATGTAGGTATCGGTACCGCTAATCCTCAAAAAGATTTACATGTGGCCGGAACTACCTCAACTATCCGAATTGAAAAACTGAATTCCGTTAACAGTGCCGCTTTAAATGACGGCATTAAACTGTCGCCTGTTTTTGTGGACAAAGACGGTGAACTGACACTTTACCCGCCTAATTATCTTTCAGGCGGTGGTGTTCCCGGAAGTGTGGTTCCGTTGAACTTCCTTATCAATGTTGGGAACTTTATACCAGATGGCCCCTCGCCGTATAACGGAACAGTACTTAATAATGATTTGACAACAACAACTGCATCGATGCAATTGATCACCGTTCCTTTTACCTCACCGCAGAATGCGCTTATTGAAGTAAAATATGGCGTTACAATAGTAATCTCAGACGTTGATATGATTGCAACTCCGCTGGGATCTCCTTTGGACGATCGTTCTGCCAGAACCTATGAACTGTATTTCTGCATCGATATCAACAACGACGGCCTTAGTCCTGCTGAACTTGCAAAACAATATGGTAATAAAGGACAGGCAGTGGCTTCTTCCGTTCAGGGAATCATGGGATACCCTTATATGAATGCGCACGGTTATGCCAATATCCCTGCCGGTAACCATTCCTTAAAGTTTTTCGCAAAAACAACAGACGGGACAAACAAATATACCAGTGTTGGTTTTGGAGGAGATTTGGACTATTTAAAAATCAGATTATACAATTAAGCCATGAGACATAAATTATACATCCTATTATATTTATTACCTACTTCCTTACTGGCGCAGATAGGAATAAACACAAACACCCCTCAGGAATCGGTGCATGTCGCCGGTGCCACATCTACCATACGTGTGGAAGGTTTAAATGCCGTGAACAATACCGCCAACTTAGGTGCCGGAAACTCTACAAGGGTTTATGTGGACGCTGACGGGGATTTGGTATTGGGAGCCGCTACAAACAATATCCAGGTGCTTTTCAATCCTTTTAATTATTTAAGCGATCCTCAGGATACCGGAGGAGCAGATGCTAATGTAGTGAACCAGACCGGTACGGGTTCCGGATATACCGTAGCCGGATGGCCCAGACAAACAGGACCGGGATTAGACACTTTTACCTTAACAAGAAATGCCATAGTGGAAATTAACTATTCGCTTTCCTGGGAAATTGAAAAATCAGGAGTTCCTGTTGACGATCAGCATGCGAGGGTTGTACAAACATTAATGTATTTAAGACAAGGCGGCCCTGCAGGACCGATAGTAACCACAGACTTAGACGGTGTTCCCTTAACCATTGGATTTGCATTAGGCTTAAACGGACAAATGTATACCTGTGGTTCCATGAGTGGCGCCAACCGATTTGGCTTCAACACCGGTACGGATTATGTAAAATTAGGACCTGGCACTTATACCCCAATGTTTGCTGCGCAATTAGCAGTTGGAAACACCGGTGGTACCGGAGCCGTAAAAATGTTTTTGGGCGGAGGACAGGACGAAGTTCAGATTATCGCTCACTACTATAATTAATATAAAATACTGAATATTCTTTAAAGCAGCCTTAGGGCTGCTTTTTTTTGCCCTAAAGCGATGTGATAAAATTATAGGAAATATCCTTAAAATATTTAAAAGCGGTATTTTTTAAAGTATTACAACAAATAACAATAATTATCCCCATTAAAATAAATTCTGGTTATAATTCTATGAAAAGAACCAAAAACAAACTCTTTATAACTCAAAAACCACCTATTGTTATATTTATGCATAGTAAATGATAATTTTTTAACCTTTTCCTTATTTTACTGATGTTTTTATAACACTGAGGCAACATTGTTATTATATTACTATTATTTTAAATATTTTTTTGAAAACTACGCAACCATTTGATTAAAAACACATCTTACTATTAAAAGCCCCCTTTTTTATTACATGATTTATTAACCCTAAAAATCAAAGAGCATGAGAAACGCCTACTTATTACCCGCATTGCTCCTTTGTTACTTCCTTCAAGCCCAAACGGCCGCTGTGGGAATAGGAACAACAAACCCACAAGAAAAGCTGCATTTAGCAAAAAGCGTTGGGACATTACGCGTTGAGAGTCTAGACAAAGACAACAACGAGTACAATGGTGGAAACATCAACCCAAGCGCAACTTTCCCGCTTTATGTAGACAGTAACGGCATACTAACCTTAAAGCTGGACACTTTTATGAACAGCGACGGAAGTGATGCTATCGACCACACCACGATTCCAACCTCCAACATCAGACTTACTACTGGTGATGCCGACGGAAAAGTTGAAGCCACATTTTTCACTTACAACATCACCGTAACAAGACCGACCATTTTAGAAGTTAAATACAGTGTTAGCTTCGAAACCTGGTTAACTGACGCCCCTGTATTAACAAGAGTCAGAGATGGGGGCGCAAGACGCATATCCACATATTACACATTAGACAATTTAACTAGAAAGTACGGACAAGCTTCAAAATGTTATATGAACAATAACATTAACAACCCGGCACCGTACCTTGCAAGCGATAGATTATCAGCGGTTGGTCCGTTGTATAATTCTAGTACGACCTATATTCAGCTTAACCCTGGTGCACATGTGATCAAATTTAAAGCTGAAGTATCCTCCAATCTACCTTCTCAATCGACATTTGTGAGAATGGCAATTGATACCGATTCTGTATTCATGAGACTTTATTAAAATGAACAGCCATGAAAAAATTGCTACTTACACTAATAGCTATTCCTGCCGTGATGAATGCACAGGTTGGAATCGGGACTAACAACCCTTTATCAGATCTTCATGTTGCCGGAACTAATTCTACTATCAGAATTGAAAGCCAAAGCGCTGCTAATTACCCACAATTCAATGACGGTATCAAACCAGCCCATGCTTTTGTTACCGACAAAGGAGATGTAACAATTAACCCTTCCACCAATAACGGTCTTGGCCCAAATGGAAGTATTGCACCTATCAATTTCTTATTGACACTGCAAAACTTTATGCCGGACGGTCCATTGGGAAGAGGAACCATCATCAACAACAACTTGTTAACAACCAATGCCAGCGGTTTAATTTCAACAGTACCCTTTACTTCTCCATCCACTGCTTTAATTGAAGTAAAATACAGCATTACTGCCTTATTATCCAGAACAGATTTAAACGTTGCGTTAACCCCCTTTAATGATATTTCTGTACGAGTAATTAAATTTTACTTCTGCATTGATATCAATAACGACGGATTGGACGCTGTGGAATTATCTAAAAAATACGGCCTTAATGCTCAAGCTTACTCTTCAGGGGATCAGGGAATTTTAGGTTACTCCTACACCAATGGTCACGGGTACACAACAATTCCGGCCGGCAACCACTCCTTAAAGTTTTTTGCTGAAATTAATGATGGTCTTACCAAATTTACAAGCGTAGGCTTTGGCGGCGAACATGATTTATTACGTATTAGAATTTACAATTAAACCTGACACTATGAAAAACTATACTTACTTACTAATAGCCTTGATTCCTTTTGGCCTATTTGCACAGGTTGGAATCCACACCACCAATCCGCAACAGGGTTTACATGTTGGCGGCGGCACTTCTACCGTAAGAGTAGACGGTTTAAGTTATCCTAATAACCCAAACAATTTAGGACCGGGAAACACCACAAGGGTTTTCGTAGATGCCGACGGTGATTTAGTCCTAGGGACCCGGGAAAACAACATCGCTATTCTTTTTGATTCCGAAAACTACATCCGTGACGAACGCGAACCCAACATCAATGGGATCACACAGCACGGTTACGGAGACGGTTATACTTTTGCAGGGATTCCGAGAGACATTCCAAACTCAACTTTCACCTTAACTGAACCGGCTATCATCGAAATCAATTATTCCGTGTCCTGGAACATTGAAAAGAATGCCAATCAAAGGGTGAACGACGGCCATGCACGCATTATTCAAACCTTAATGTATTTCAGAAAAGACGATTATATGGGCCCTGTTGTTACCACGGATTTAGATGGTAACACCATTGGCGGCCATTTTGAAATAGACTCTGGAACTTCAACTATTGGAGGCGGTCTTGGCCTTACCGGTCAGTATTACAACAACCACGAATTACTTAGAGGAGAAACCGAAAACTTTCACAATACCGGTACCGATTATGTAAAATTACCAGCCGGAACTTATTGCCCGATGTTTACCGCGCAATTAGCCGTTTCGGACACTAACGGTTCAGGAGCAATGAAAATGTATCTGGGCTCTGCAAACGACGAAGTTCAGATTATAGCGCACTACTTCCATTAATAAAAATAAAAAAACGACCAAAAAGGTCGTTTTTTTATTTAAAGGCTCTTCTCTAATAAATATTTCTTAGGAGTGGTGCCGAATTTCTTTTTAAAAGCGGCAATAAAATGGCTTGCCGTACTGTACCCTATTTTCAGCCCCACTTCGTTTACATTGTAAGAACCTGAGTCCAGTAAGCGGCGTGCATGTTCCATTTTATAATCAAACAGAAACCCGTACACCGTATCGCCATAGATCTGTTTGAACCCCATTTTCAGTTTTTTCAGGTTTAAACCAACCTGATCTGCCAATTCCTGTAAACCGGGCGGTTCGGCCATGTGTGCGATTACAATTTCTTTGGCTTTTTTGAGTTTCTGCACATTTTCCTCATCAATTAAAAACGGACACTGCTCGGCATTGGGATCTTCGTTACGGTTGAAAAACAAACTCAGCAGTTCATAACCTTTGCCTTTGTAATACATGTTTTTTATCGACGGATTCAGCGAATAATGAAACATCTGATTCAGTACAATGGCCATGGACGGGCTGATGTTCTCTTCCCCATAATATTTCTTGCCCTTGTTCTCATCGCTCAAAAACGGAATATGTTCGGCCTGTTCTGAAAACAAACCGTGGAATTTCTTGATCGAAACCAAAACGGTAATCACCCAGGATTTTGGGGCAATTTCCATCTGAAGCGGCAATTCTTTTTGCGGATTGTACAACAAAAGCGATTTTTCTTCATTCAGATCCAAGGCATAATTTCCTTGGTTGAAAATGAATTTCGCACTGCCTTTCAACCCGAAATGAAACTGGATCAAACCCGTATGCACCTGACGTTCAAAGCGAACCGTTTCCTCAGCATCATTCTGAAAACGCAATAAGATAAAATCCTCTTCAATTTTTATTTCTTCCGTAGAACCCATAGCGGTATTTTTTCGTATATATCTTTAAATCAAAATCAGATAATTATTTAGAATCGCTCTAAATAAAAAGGTTCTGAAGGCTTGATTTTCATACAAATTTAAGAGAAATAACGCTCAAAAGTCAAAATCGCCAAAAAATATCCCTGAGCGACATAAAAAGAACTTCCAGCGTTATTTTTATAAAAGTGTAGGTAGTACTTTTGTTGAACTTTAAGGATAAAGTGAAGAGAATGGAAAATAATACACTGTCAAAGCCTGCTTCGTTCTATGTTGTTGGATTGAGTTATAAGAAAGCAGACGCCGAGATCAGAGGTAAATTCAGTTTGGATTCCGAAGCGAAAGCCCGACTGTTACAACAAGCTAAAACGAATGAAATCGACAGCTTATTGGTTACCTCCACCTGTAATCGTACTGAAATTTACGGTTTTGCCCAGCACCCGTTTCAGTTGATTAAATTACTTTGTGACAATTCCCAGGGCACTTTGGAAGATTTCCAACAGGTAGCCTATGTACATAAAAACGCGGAAGCCATCCACCACATGTTCCGTGTGGGAACCGGATTGGACAGCCAGATTTTAGGCGATTTCGAAATCATCAGCCAGATCAAAACCAGTTTTATCGAAAGTAAAAGTGCGGATTTGGCCAACAATTACATGGAACGTCTGACCAATGCCGTCATTCAGGCCAGCAAACGTATCAAGAACGAAACGGAAATTTCTTCAGGGGCCACTTCGGTTTCTTTTGCCGCGGTTCAGTACATCATGCGCAACGTGGAAGACATTTCCAATAAAAACATTTTGCTTTTCGGAACCGGGAAAATCGGAAGAAATACTTGTGAAAACCTGGTAAAACATACCAAAAATGATCACATTACCTTAATCAACAGAACTAAGGATAAAGCGGAAAAAATTGCCGGTAAATTCAACTTAATCGTAAAAGATTATGCCGATTTACAACTGGAAATCCAGAAAGCAGACGTTTTAGTGGTGGCTACCGGTGCGCAGAACCCAACTATTGACAAAGCGATATTAAACCTTAAAAAGCCTTTGCTAATTCTGGATTTATCGATTCCGAAAAATGTTAACGAAAACGTGCAGGAGTTAGAGAACGTAACGTTGGTACACATGGATCACTTATCGCAGATGACCGACGAAACGCTGGAAAACCGTAAAAAACACATTCCGGCTGCCGAAGCGATAATCGAAGAAATCAAAGATGAATTCATCAGCTGGACCAAGGCGCGAAAATTTGCACCGACCATCCATGCCCTGAAGGAAAAACTGAATACCATCAAGGACAAAGAATTAACGACCCAGCGCAAAAAAATAAGCAATTTTGACGAGGAGCAGGCTGAAATCATCAGCAACCGCATCATTCAGAAAATCACAAACCATTTTGCCAATCATCTGAAAGACGACAACACCATGGTAGACGAAAGCATCCAGTGGATCGAGAAAATCTTCCAGATAGAAACCGTAAAAAATGACTAAAACCATACGCATCGGGACCCGTGACAGCGAATTGGCGCTTTGGCAGGCACACACTGTTCAGCACCAGTTACAACAACTTGGGTATTCCACGGAAATAGTAGCCGTAAAATCTACCGGCGACATCATCTTAGACATACCGTTATACGAATTGGGCATCACCGGTATTTTTACCAAAACCCTGGATGCTGCCATGATTTCAGGAAAAATAGATATTGCGGTACACTCCATGAAAGACGTACCGACCGCTTTACCCCAGGGTATTGTGCAAGCCGCTGTTTTAGAACGTGCCAATGTTCTTGACATTCTGGTTCATAAAGGAAATACAGATTTTCTAAACGGAGAAGGAACCGTAGCTACCGGAAGTTTACGCCGCCAGGCACAATGGCTGAATAAATATCCGAATCACACCGTTGTGGACTTACGCGGAAATGTGAACACCCGCATGCAGAAATTACAGGAAAACGACTGGAGCGGAGCAGTTTTCGCAGCCGCAGGACTGGAACGCATCAACCTGAAACCCGAAACTTATATTGATCTGGACTGGATGATCCCGGCTCCGGCACAAGGTGCGATGATGGTCGTGGCGATGGAACAGGACGAATTCGCTTTAGAGGCATTAAGCCAGCTGAACCATATCGAAACGGAAATCTGTACGTATATCGAGCGTCAGTTTTTGAGAACGCTGGAAGGAGGCTGTACGGCGCCTATCGGAGCTTTGGCTACTTATGACGAAGAAAACGACACACTTCATTTTCAAGGCGTTTTGTTCTCCATCGACGGACAACAAAAAATCGAAATCGACAAAACGGTCGATATTGCCGAATGGAAAAAATTAGGCTTCCATTCCGCACAGGAAATTTTAAATAACGGCGGAAACGAACTGATGGCCGATATTAAATCGAAGTTGAAAAAATAATGAGTGCCCCTATTCGCATACTGTCAACAAAAAAACTGTTGGCCAATCAGAAACAATACTTACTGAATGCCGGATTTTCTGTGGTGGAAGCGGATTTCATCACTACAAAGCCGGTTGCCTTCGATGTAAAAAACACCCACGACACTTTGATTTTCAGCAGCCAGAATGGTGTTGAAAGCGTTTTACAACATCCGAAAGTTTCGGAATTGAAAGCGAAAGACGTTTTTTGCGTAGGCTTAAAAACCAAAGCGCTGTTAGAGGCAAACGGGTTCAATGTAGTAGCGCATACTGGCTATGCCGAAGATTTGGCGGAGATCATCACGTTGATATATTCGAACAACAAATACACTTTTTTCAGTGGCAATTTGCGTCGCGATACCTTACCGGAAGCCTTAACCGAGGCCGGTGTGGTTTTCAACGAAATCAACGTATATGAAACCGTATTAACCCCACAAAAGATCGACAGCAAACCGGACGGGATTTTATTTTTCAGTCCGTCTGGGGTGGAAAGTTATCTGAAACAGCATAAAATTACCAAGGAAATCGCCTTTTGCATCGGGGAAACTACCGCCAATGCCGCCGCAATTTCAGGTATAAAAAATATCGTAATCGCGAATCAACCCACCATTGAAAACACGATTATACAATGTATCAATGAATTTAAATAGCAGCAGTTCTTTTTAGGATTCCTAAACTGTAAACTGTGACTGCAAACTGTAAACTATGTTAAAGAACGACTTATTTCTAAGAGCTTTAAAAGGAGAAAACGTAGAACGCCCACCGGTGTGGATGATGCGTCAGGCGGGAAGATATTTACCAGAATTCCGTGCCTTGCGCGACAAATATGACTTCTTCACCCGTTGCGAAACCCCGGAACTGGCAGCTGAAATCACTGTACAACCCATCCGTATCGTAAAACCGGATGCGGCCATTTTATTCTCTGATATTTTGGTAGTACCAAGAGCGATGGGCATCCACGTGGAACTGAAAGACAATTTAGGACCAATCATTCCGGATCCGATCCGTTCGATGGAGCAGGTGGAAAAAGTATTTATCCCGAACATTGAAGAAAGTTTAGGCTACGTAATGGATGCCATCAAACTGACCAAAGAAATGCTGAACGACGAAGTACCGTTGATTGGTTTTGCCGGATCTCCTTGGACAATTTTCTGTTATGCCGTGGAAGGAAAAGGTTCTAAAAGTTTTGATACCGCGAAAGGCTTCTGCTTTTCAAACCCGGTTGCCGCACATACGCTATTGCAGAAAATTACCGACACCACCATCTTATATTTAAAAGAAAAAGTAAAAGCGGGTGTAAACGCCGTGCAGATTTTTGATTCTTGGGGCGGAATGCTGTCCCCTGTAGATTATCAGGAATTCTCATGGAAATACATCAACCAGATTGTGGAAGCGTTAGCGGAAGACACGGAAGTTATCGTTTTCGGAAAAGGCTGTTGGTTTGCCCTGAATGATATGGCGAAATCGAAAGCATCTGCATTGGGTGTGGACTGGACGTGTTCGGCAAGAAATGCCCGTTACTTAACCGGCGGCAACATCACGTTACAAGGAAACTTTGACCCGAGCCGTTTGTTATCACCTATCCCAACCATCAAGAAAATGGTACACGAAATGATCGACGAATTCGGGAAAGACAAATACATCGTAAACTTAGGCCACGGGATTTTACCGAACATTCCGGTGGATCATGCCAAAGCGTTTGTGGAAGCGGTGAAGGAATATCAAAAATAGTTCACAGTCTTAGTATTCAGTTAGTAACTATGAGAAAAAAAATTCTTCCCTTTCTGCTTTTAAGTTTTTTGACGGGCTTCAATTGTATTGGTTATGGGCAAAGCATGGAAAAAGACAGTCTGAAAATCCAGGGTTATATCGGCAAAAATAACAGCGCACCTTCCGTTTTAAGAATCACGGATAAAGACAAAGTGGAACAAATTGATGCCTATATAACTAAAAAACTGGCAATCAAAACAAAAAAAGAAGCGGAAGAAAAAGCAAAATACGATGCCGCCATTGGCCGACGTTATATGCATGGCGACAAGTCCGTTATTCCTACTGTTGTTCAGATTCTCGAAAGTAAAAACAAAGAGAGCATCGGGAATTTGTTTGATGAAATGGAAAGAAACTACAAGGAAATTAAAACGCCATTTCAGCTTGACCCGCCTGTTAAAGATGCTATTTTTAAACTTATAAGTAATAAAGAACTTGAATATTCCGTCATTCAATATTTAGGTTACAACAATATTGAAGGCCATATTGTTTTGTTTGAAGACAGACTGATTTCTGGAAAATCCACAGATAACGAAAGGCTTTTTTATTGGTTAGGACAAGAGGCTAAAAGCGATAAAGCTATAGCGTATGTTATCAAGCTGTTCCAAAACGGTAACGCCTCAAGTGACTTATCCTGGACAAAAGACGGAATCTCTAATTATATGGTAGACGGTTCTGAAAACGTAAAAAAGAAAATCTTAACTCTGGCTTACGATTATATCGACAAAAACCCTATAAAAAGAGACGATTTCAAAAAACCAAAAGAGGAAAATCTTTATTCCGCTTATGTTTTGAAACTTTTTTTAGCCGAAATAATAGTTGAAAACGGAGACGGCGAAAGAGCGAAGAAAATCATTTCCTCTTTAGAGCAGTTAATACAAAATGAACCGGGCGAGGAGAGCACAAAAAAGGAATTGCTTAAAGGAATTGATCTGTTTAAACTACGTTACAAAAGCGATCCGGAAAAAGCCGAAGCAATAAAAACTTTTCTAAACGATGGTGCGCTTTATTTTGAAGCCCTGGAGACCATAAAAAAAGACAAATTCCTCTCCGATCATGAAAACACAAGAAACCTTGTTCTCACTAACTTTGAAAATTTAGGATTACGCGAGGGTTCTGATTACCAAAGGCTGATCGGTTTTTACAAAGGCAGCACGAAACCCTACTTTTACAATTTAGTTGATAAAAACATTAAGGCCGAACCCTTGAAAATAAGGCTGAAAAAGGAATTTGACATCGACAACAAGACCTTTGAGGAACTCAATACGGATCTCCACATGATGGGAATCATTGACAAACCTATATCGAAAGAACAAATTGCTGAATACCAAAAGAATGAATTTGCCGATGAAAATCTAAATTCAATTTACACTTGTCTGGAAATTGCCAAAGTCTGTGTGAATTTCGATATGGAAGCCAGTACAATCCCGGTTGATTACGATGACCTTTTAAGCAGTTTTGCAGCCAATTCCAAAAATAAAATTTCTGGCCTTAAATCCTATCTGCAATTCAAATGGGTGGAGTCGGAAGAAAAAGGGCATTACCAATTTCTGGTTAGCTATAAAGACAACTGTTATATCATGATTCCGGAAGATTCCGGCGACTGGTACGACATGGAAACGTTCAGCAAATTGTTAGACTTAATAGTTGCGGACACCAATATCCAAGAGAATTTCTATTGGGTGAACACTGGGGACCAGACCGCTTTTTACCTCTTCGGTGAAAAAGAAAAAATTAACCTGCTGAAAGAAAAATACAACCTTGAGTATAATGATGAAGAGGATTCAGATCTAAACTTCGATGAAAATGAAGAATAAATTCTACCAATACATCCAAACCCTGCAAGACCAAATCTGTAAAGGATTGGAAGACATGGACGGCCAGGCGAAATTCCGTCAGGATATCTGGGAACGTCCCGAAGGCGGCGGCGGAAGAACCCGAGTGATTGAAAACGGAAACGTTTTTGAAAAAGGCGGTGTGAACATTTCGGCGGTGCACGGCGCGTTACCGGTAGCCATGCAAACCTATTTTGGCGTAGGTGAAGTCGATTTTTTTGCCTGTGGACTGAGTTTGGTGATCCATCCGAAAAACCCAATGGTCCCGACCGTACATGCCAACTGGCGTTATTTCGAAATGTACGACAAAGAAGGCAATATCGTGAACCAATGGTTTGGCGGCGGACAGGATTTAACGCCGTATTATCTGTTTGAAGAAGATGCACAACACTTCCATCAAACCTGTAAAAAAGCCTGCGACAAACACAATCCGGACTTCTATCCAAGGTTTAAAAAACAATGCGATGAGTATTTCTGGAACGCCCACCGTGATGAAGCCCGAGGCATTGGCGGTTTGTTTTTCGACCATTGCAAAGCCACTGAGGAAATGACTATGGAAAACTGGTACGATTTCGTAACCGAAGTAGGTAACAGTTTCTTATCGGCCTATTTACCGATAGTGGAAAAAAGAAAAGCCATACCGTATTCCGAAGCCAACCGTACGTGGCAGGAAATCCGTCGCGGACGTTATGTGGAATTCAATCTGGTACACGACAAAGGCACCTTATTCGGCTTAAAAACCAACGGAAGAATCGAATCCATCCTGATGAGTTTACCGCCGCACGTACAGTGGGTATACGACCATCATCCGGAAGCAGGAAGCCCGGAAGAAAAATTAATCAACGTATTAGCCAACCCTGTCCAATGGGTATAAAAAAACGCCGCATTTAAGTGCGGCGTTTTTAATTTCATTCCATTACTTCAGATACGTAAAGAAATCCAAAGCTTGTAAAATGATATTTTGATCGGAGAAATTCGAGTTTAGTTCTATTTCAAATTTCATCTTGTTCTCTTTCAGTTTTTTGGAAGATTTGAACTGTAAATTTTTAAACTGATTGCTGATTTTGGCCATTTTATCGGCTTCTTTCTGGGAACCTTCAGCGGTCATCAACTGGTTTACCAATTCGGCAATGTTCAGATTTCCTGATAAAGAATTTTTAGCCATCACTTTTTTAACCTTTGAAGCGAAATCGGATTTCGATCCGTTGGTCAGGTATTTCATTCCATTGGTCACAACAAACGTATCCCCTTCTTTAAACAATACTACTGAACCTAATTGTGCAGTCCCTTTCTGGATTACATAATAGTTGTTTTCCTGAACCAATGCTTTTTTACGCACACCTAAATTCAGGATTTTAGTAAGCATCGTAGGATGTGTAGAGGTCATCACCATGGAAAAAACCGGTCTTGATTTACGCACTGTTTTTTCTTCGGTCACCTCATCGTAGTTTTCATCGTAGGTTGTCAATTGGACTTTTTCCGAGTAGGACTCAACGGTATGCAAAAACAAAGACAAGTCGCCATCAAAAAGGGTTGCCGTGGCTTCCTCGTCGATTAGGGTGCTGAACAAATCCGTAATAATTTCGGAATCCGGTTTTTCAATCGGTAAACTTGCCAGCGCATTTTCTATCAGTTTCGGATAATTTTTAAGCATTTCTTCCGTATTGAAATGATAGGACATGTACCCCAACGGTTCTTCACTTGGGAAATGCTTAAAGATATTTTTATTGGGTTTTCCGGAAAGTGTTTTACCCACGATTTTAGCCAGTGCCTCGGAATATTCTACCGTTTGCTCGATTCGGGCTTTGTCATTTTCAAAATAGAAGTCACAATTCATGCCTTTCATATCGTACTCTGATTCATACGACTGCGTCGAAGGCATCATTCGGAACATGCTGCTGAGACCTCTCATTTTCCCGGAAACCGACTGGTAATTCAGCCAGGCCGAAATATCAGCCTTACCGTTAACCTTATCGGAAACCGGCATCACGAAACCGTCTTCAAATAAAAGCGCTATCTGTGCTTCCTGCTTCGCCTGCTTTTCAATGCGTTCCAGTTCACGTTGTTTTTTTAATTCTTCGTTCCACTTTGTCAGGTATTCTTCATTGTACGTCTCATCTTCTTCCTCTTCTTCGTCTTCATCCTCATCATTATCCTCATCATCTGCTGCCGCAACTTTAACAGTATCCTCTTCTTCTGCTACTACCGGCGCTTCTTCTACAACTTCTACAACTTCTTCTGCATACTCTTCAACTACTGCCGTTGAGTCCACTACAAGTTCTTCAACAGCCAAAGTTTCCATTGGAAACCTCTTGTTGTTTGAATTTAAAATACCGTAAACGATTAGATTGTTTTTATTCCAGGCCAGCGTATATGTATCGCTTTTAGGGGAATACACCTGGTATTTCGGATAACCTTTAATCGTTTCAATAATTGTATCCTTTGTTTTTCCTTCCGCTATTTTCTGCTGAACAAAGGCAGTCATGCCCTTATCATTAACCAAAGGCAATGAAATCTGATAATACGGTATACTGTCGGTGAAATTCCCGTGAATAGTTACTGGTTTTGTTTTGTCTATTAACGACATAAACTCGCTCAGTTTTAACTTGGACTCTTCCTGATTGAAAGTCTTAAACACTTTGTGGTTGAACAAACTGTCCAGATTGGCTTTTTTAGCAAACTGCTGCGTGTTGAACTGTACAAAATAATCGTAATTCTTTTTCTTTCCCTGTCCGATAGCCAAGACAGGAAGCATTAAAAATAAATAAAAGTACTTCTTCATAATTTAAGGGGTAAAACTTATGGAATTGTTCATCAGTTTATTGTTATTTAAAACATTCCATATATTCTGCTTTAAAAACACTGTTTTTTTGGATTTTGAAAGTTTACAATTCGAATTCTGAACGGCAGCCACTTCTTTATCAAAAGTATAGACCGCAATGATATTCGCTTTTAACAAATCTTCCTTTTTATCGTTATTATTAGTCAGCTCTTTAGGAAAAGGATAAGACGCAATGCGTTCAAACTTACCGTCGCTCTCTTTAAAGTGGATGCTGTTGTTTTTCTTGTTTATACTGTTTAAAGCCTTATTCAACGCTTCTACAGAACTGTACGAAAAATGAATCTTGAAAATGTAATTGCTGAAATCGTGCGAGGTTGAAACCTTTGAAATGCCTTTGATTTTTAACGCCTCTGCTTTGAATTGTGCTAATCTGGATTTGATCTCCTCTTCATTGGGAATGGCAACACCGTCTACTTCCTGCAGCATAATGGCCGATTTCATTTTCAACCACGAATCGGAAAAATCAACCACCAGGCTATACTCCCCGGATTGGTCTTTATTGTGCTTGATTTTTTCAGTAATTTCAAAACAACCCGTAAGTAGAAAGAAAATACTTAATAACACCAATTTTTTCATGACGCAAAAATATGATATAATTAACACATAGTCATCATTTGCAATCAAAGATATTAAAGGGAAATCAGTATTTTTACACTCTCAATAACTGAATAAAAAATTATGTTCCCATTACACAGAGGCAGAAGATTACGCGTGAACGAAAGCATCCGCTCGTTGGTGCGTGAGACCAGTTTAAGTCCGGCCGATTTTATGTTCCCGATGTTTATTGCAGAAGGTGAAAACGTAAAGGTGGAAATCCCATCGATGCCAGGCATTTTCCGTCGTTCTTTAGATTTAACGGTGGAAGAAGTGAAAGAATTGTTCGCCTTGGGCATCCGCGCGGTGAACATTTATGTGAAAGTTAACGACGATTTAAAAGACAATACCGGAAAAGAAGCCTGGAATCCGAACGGCCTTATGCAACAGGCTATTCGCGCGATCAAAGCCGCTTGTCCGGAAATGATCGTAATGCCCGATGTAGCTCTGGATCCGTATTCCATTTACGGTCACGACGGAATCATCGAAAACGGTGACATTGAAAACGACAAAACCGTAGCCGCTTTAGTAAAAATGGCCGTTTCCCACGCACAGGCCGGAGCTGATTTCGTAGCCCCGAGCGACATGATGGACGGACGCGTGTTGCGTTTGCGCGAAGGTCTGGACGCAGCCGGTTTCCACAATGTGGGCATCATGAGTTATTCGGCGAAATATGCCTCGGCGTTTTACGGACCTTTCCGTGATGCTTTGGACAGTGCGCCAAAAGAAGCCGATGTGGTAGTCCCGAAAGATAAAAAAACCTACCAGATGGATTATGCCAATCGCATCGAGGCGATAAAAGAAGCCTTAATGGATGTGGAAGAAGGCGCCGATATGGTCATGGTAAAACCGGGAATCGCCTATTTGGATATCGTACGTGAAGTGAAAAATGCCGTGAATGTTCCGGTGACGGTTTTCCACGTTTCCGGAGAATATGCGATGATCAAGGCCGCTTCCGAAAGAGGCTGGCTGGATCACGATAAGATCATGATGGAACAACTGATGTGCATCAAACGTGCCGGAGCGAGTTTAATTTCTACCTATTTTGCCAAAGAAGCCGCTATTTTACTGAACCAGAAATAATGAAAAAGAATATTGTTGTGCTAGCTGTTCTTGCCCTGACAGCCTGCAAAAATGAAAAAGAAGAAAAGGCCGACTTATACCCCGAAGCCAAAAAATCCCCGGAAGAAATTGCGATGGCTTTAGGCAAGGAAGTTTTTGAAGGTAAAGGCATGTGCTATTCCTGTCACAAACCCAACCAGAAAGTCATTGGGCCAAGTGTGGCGGAAATTGCCAAAATCTACAAAGAAAAAGGTGCCAGTATTACTGATTTCCTCACCGAAAAAAGCGGCCCGATCGTAGACCCGACGCAGTACAGCGTAATGAAAACCAATTTCGCGATCACCAAAAACCTCCCGGAAGCAGAACTGAAAGCACTCGAAGTGTATATTCACAGTTTTTCTAAATAAAATACAAAAGTCGTCTTCGGATGACTTTTTTGTTTTACAAAATGTAAAGTTTATTTGTCTTTTTGATAAATATATTTTACATTTGATCTACGCAATCAAAAAATCAATCTCATGAAAACGAACTTTTTATTTCCGAATGTCTGCAAAAAACCAAGTTTGGCCGTTTTAATACTTTCCTGTATCGGGCTGGTTTTTGTACTGAACTTTAACGATGACGAAACGGTACAACTTCAGGCAAAAGTGTTTGCCTTGTTTACCGATGCGGGTTTTAGCGCTACAAAGAGTTTCCAATGGATCCATAACAATATACTGGACGAAATTGTTATGGTGCTTTTTATTGTAAGCGGTTTGTTATTTGCCTTCTCCAAAGAAAAAATTGAAGATGAAATGGTTTCCAAAATCCGACTCGAAAGTTTGGTTTGGGCAACCTATGTAAACTATGCCGTTTTAGTCTTTTGTATAGTCTTTATTTATGGCCTGCCTTTTTTGAATGTGCTGCTGTACAACACCTTCACCTTACTGCTCTTTTTTATCATCCGTTTCCACTGGATGTTGTACAAAGCCACTAAATTTGCCGATCATGAAGAATAACCTCAAAATACAGCGCGCCATTGCCAACGTCACCCAAGCAGAACTAGCAGAAAAAATTGGGGTGAGCCGGCAAACCATCAACGCCATTGAAGCCGGGAAATTCGTGCCCTCCACGGTTCTCGCTTTGAAACTTTCCCGCTTGTTCGAAAAACCCGTAAACGAAATTTTCCAATTGGAAGACAGCGACTAATTCGCTATCTTTAGCAAATGGAAACTGTCTTTATCAATACACCGCTGGGTACCGCCAAAATCAAAGGTGATGAATTGGGCGTTTCGGTAATTTCGATTCTTCAGGAAGGCGAAATATCGAAAACCATTCCCGTGGAGTTGAAAGATGCGGTAAAGCAATTACAGGAATATTTCGAAGGAAAAAGGACCACGTTCAATTTCCCGATCAATCCCAAAGGCACCGAATTCCAGCAGAAGGTTTGGAAAGCACTTTTGGAAATTCCGTACGGCAAAACCACTTCGTATATGGATTTGTCCAAAAAACTGGGCGATGTGAAAGCCATCCGTGCCGTAGCTTCCGCCAATGGCAAAAACCCACTTTGGATTGTAGTGCCTTGCCACAGAGTTATTGGTTCCGATGGTTCGCTAACCGGATATGCGGGCGGTTTGTGGCGCAAGAAATGGCTGCTGGAACATGAGAATCCGTTGAAACAACAGAGTTTGTTTTAATTACGAATTACAAATTACGGCGAACTGTGAATTGTATAATTGAAAGATTGAAATTTGACTTATGTAGCACTGAATAAATCAACCTTATTCAATGCGATAAACCACAATTTTAGATTTTAATTCGTAATTCCCAATGAACTTACATTCCAAAAGTACTATGGTTTACCGTTTAGCCCCGATGGGAGTCTCG
The DNA here is from genome assembly GCF_053764385.1 of Flavobacterium pedocola. Taxonomy (NCBI): domain Bacteria; kingdom Pseudomonadati; phylum Bacteroidota; class Flavobacteriia; order Flavobacteriales; family Flavobacteriaceae; genus Flavobacterium; species Flavobacterium pedocola. The sequence goes on from NZ_JBSNCR010000003.1 coordinate 451,846, forward strand.
TTATTTATAACGAGATAGTGCGGACAACGGGAACAAGGTTTCCAAAAATTCCTAGACCATTCGCTCCAAAAAAATCAAAAACATAATCCTAATTTGTGTAAATTCGTGCCACTAGGTAAAATTTAAGACTATGACCTTCCTGAAAAAATTCCTGAAATGGTTCCTTATTGTTTTTGCGGGCATCATCATCCTGATGTATATTTTCGATGTGGATTATCTCCTGCGTGCGGTTAGGACGATTTATTTCCGCGGTTATACAACTGCCTTTTTGGACGATTACACCCATTTTCCGAATCGGGAAATCAAGAAAGGCGTGGGACAACCCTGGGCGATTGCCAAAGATTACAATTCCGTGCCGGCTACTGCAGCGCTGGACAAAGAACATAAAGAACTGGGCACCGTTGCCTACCTGATCATCAAAAACGACAGCATCTGGCATGAAAGCTATTTTGACGGTTATGGCAAAAATTCCAAATCGAATTCGTTTTCCATGGCCAAAAGTGTGGTTTCGGCTGCCTTAGGCAAAGCGATCATGGAAGGCAAAATCAAAAGTTTAGACCAAAAAGTAACCGACTTCTTTCCGGAACTCAAAGGACAATTTGCCAAAGAAGTAACCGTGGGTGATTTGTCGTCGATGGCATCAGGATTAAGTTGGGATGAGAAATATTACAGCCCGCTTTCCATCGTAACCCGAGCGTACTTCGACAACGATTTAAAGAAGGTGATTTTAGGGCTGGATATTAAAGAAAAACCAGGGCAATCTTTCAAATATTTAAGTGGCTCCACACAATTATTAGCCATGTGTATTGAAAAAGCCACCGGGGAATACCTGTCCGATTACGTTTCCAAAAGTTTCTGGCAACCCATGGGCGCGGAAAATGAAGCGCTTTGGCAACTGGATCATGCGCCGGACGGCATTGAAAAAGCTTATTGCTGCATTGCCAGTAACGCCCGTGATTTTGCCCGCTTCGGAAAACTGTACAACCAACATGGAAAATGGAACGGCAAGCAGATTTTAGATAGTGCTTTCGTAGCCAAATCGATTACACCAAGATTTCCGGAGAGCCCGCAATACGGCTACGGCTTCTGGCTTCATAAAATCAACGGAAAGGAATTGTTCTACATGCGCGGTCATTTAGGGCAATTTGTAATTGTTGTGCCGGAAGACAACCTTATTATTGTTCGTTTAGGACACATAAAAGGCCTGCAAACCGAGACCGATCCACACAGTAACGATTTGTACGTATACTTTAACGAAGCCTACAAAATGTTAGAAAAACGGAAAAAATAATTTTTATTTGTAACACAATCTTTTATAAACCAAACAGTTTTTTTACACACCAACCATCATGATTGAAAAAATTAATTTAGACAACATCCTGTTTCTGGATATTGAAACCGTACCCGAAACCGAAGACTACAAAACCTTAGACCCGGTAAAACAGGAACTTTTTGCCCTTAAAACGCAGTACCAGCGCAAAGAAGAGCACACTCCGGAAGAATTTTACGAACGCGCCGGCATTTGGGCCGAATTCGGTAAGATCATTTGTATTTCCGTAGGCTATTTTACCCTGAAAAGCGATATTCGTCATTTTCGCGTAACTTCTTTTTTTGGCGAAGAAACCAAAATCCTGAAAGATTTTTCAAACCTGCTGAACAACCATTTTTCACAACCCCAACATCTTTTGTGCGGTCATAATGCCAAGGAATTCGATTTCCCGTTCATTGCCCGCCGCATGCTGATCCACGGTCTTCCGATTCCGCCGAAGCTGAATTTATTTGGCAAAAAACCCTGGGAAGTACCACATCTGGACACCATGGAATTATGGAAATTTGGTGATTTCAAAACCTTCACGTCCTTAAAATTATTAACCAACGTACTGGGCATTCCTTCCCCTAAAGACGATATTGACGGCAGCGAAGTGGGAAAAGTGTTTTACATGGACAAAGACATCGACCGCATCATTACCTATTGTGAGAAAGACGTTATCGCCGTAGCACAGATTTTTCTGAAAATGCGTCGGGAAGATTTACTGATTGAGGAGGAAATCATTCACGTTTGAGTATAAAAAAAGGGCCCCATAAACGGAGCCCTTTTCATTTATCGTGTGACGATTATTTGTTTAAGATAATTTTCTTGGTCACTTTCTTACCGCTGTTCTCGATAGACAACATATAAACGCCATCCTGAAGATTTTCAATATTCATTACTCCGAATGAAGTTGAAACGGTTTTTGAAAGAATCTGTCTTCCCTGAATATCCAACAACGTTAACTGTGTATCACCTGAAACTTCCTCAGGAAGGCTCACATTCAACACGCCTTTGGTTGGGTTTGGATATACCGCAACATTTTTCAATTCGTTATCCGAAACTCCTAAAGATGGGGAAAGGTTACAAACATTTAAGCTGAAAGAGTTAATAGTTCCACCATCACCATTGTAAGGATCATCTACATGTAATACCCAAGTTCCGTCTGCTGCAAGGCCGTTTAAAGCACTTAAAGGCTCGCTAGGCGTAACTGTTCCTGTTATTGCCGGAACACCTGAACAGGCCGGGGCAGCACCTGTATCGTCTAAAGTACAGTTGATATCATCATTATCACCACAAGCTTCCTCGAACAACATCACAATCGGGCTTCCAATAGATGCAGGCCCTTGTAACCAGATGGTCATATCCTGAATATAGGTGTGTGTCAAGTTTAAGGAAACCTTCATATTTCCGATGGTCAAACCTCCGGTAACCTGAACCGGAACACTCGCCGATGAATTCGCAACAGTAGCGATTGAAGCATTTGAAAAATCAGTAGCTGTAAAAATATTTCCGCAGGTAAGTATTCCTGTTCTGAAATTAAATACCGTTGCTGAACCTGCAGTAGCAGCACCACATCTGTTAGAAGGAACAACTCTCCAGTAATACATAGTGTCCTGGTTCAATCCTGTAACCAAATATCTGTTGTTAGCTGTTGATACGTTTACAACTGTACTGGCGAAGTTTGCAACAGTAGAAAGCTGAACGTTGTACGTTTCTGCATTGGCATCGCTATTCCACTGTAAATTAACCGATGTTGAAGCTCCGTTAAATCCGTTAGCAGGAGTTGTCAATGCGGTCGGTTGGAAAGTAGCACTGTAAATTTTCAACACTTTGTAACGTGTTTCCGTTTCTGTACCATTGTTACCAACGATTCCAACGTTGTATTCTCCCGGTACTACGTTTGTCAGACCTGAAACCGTCATGGTTACTGTTCCGTTAGCACTTAAGGAAGCTGGCGAGAAATTCGCGGTAGCACCTGCAGGTAAACCGGTAGCAGTAAAGTTAGTGGTTCCGGCTCCTGTTTGCGTATAATTAAAAGTATAAACCGCATTCTGGTTAGAACACAATAAAGCATCTGAATTGGTCGGAACTAATCCAAAAGTAGAGGAAAGTCCTGTAACCACAAGTGAATAAGCTTGCTTAGCATTCACTAAGTTTCCTTTGTGAGTTACTGTAATTGTGTATACTCCCGCTGTAGGGGCGTCAATTTTAATTTGCTCAACGTTATCTCTGTTGTTGTCTGCATTCCTTACTGCATTCAAAGCAGGATCATTCTGCAACTTCCATGGATAGTATGTTGAGGCAGCTCTTGTTACTCTGATATCTAAATCATTCACCAAAGAAGGTGTCAAATCATTAGTTGGTCTTTCACCATTGTTAGGGTCTCCCGGAACGTCTGTCCAAGTGATTGAAGCGATTAACGGGTTAACACCGTCTGAAGCAACGTTCATCGTGAAAGTTTGCCCTTGCGAAAGACTCTGCTCAGAAACCCAGCTGGTCAATCCGTTACCTGAAATCGCCTGAGCTGCTTTTTTTGCATTTAACAATCCCCATCCGAAGATCGCATCAGGACCTACATTCCCTGCATCATCCGCTGTGTGACAAGCTAAGCCTTTTAGTGTGGCCGCTTTCATGAATCCGCCAGTTACATTTTTATGATGCTGTTGCAATAACAATAAAGTACCTGCAACGTTAGGACTTGCCATAGAGGTTCCCGACATTACAGTTGTTGCTGTATTACCGGTACTGTTACAAGAAGTTAACGCTGTTCCGTTACCCGTAATATCCGGTTTGATCCTTAAATCGTCCGAAGGTCCCTGGCTACTTGAGCTGTTAATCAAAACGGCAGCCGTTAAATTACCTGAAGCATCAACTGCCGCATCCTGGCAATTCGCCACTACTAAATTGTTCTTAGCTACTTTATTCCCGGTAAGTTTATCATAACCGGCAGCCATTGGCTCAGTATTGTTGTCATTTCCGTTGTTTCCGGCAGAAGCCACCATTAAATAATAAGGTGAGTTATAAGCTGCTTCGTCCCATTCTCTTGCATCATCTGAATAGGTACCGATATACCAACCCGGAAGTGGTGTTCCGTTTGTCTGATTTATAATAGGTACGCCATACGAGTGGTTCGAGATAAGCATACCGCCCTGAACCTCATCCATTACTTCAGAAATATCGTTTGTCCATTCGAAAGTTCTTGCCGACGCCTGCCATGCCATTCCTTTTACTGCCGCAACAGTATTGGAAGCCATGATAGTTCCGGTTACGTGTGTTGAGTGTGCTGCATATGTTGTTCCTGACGGATCGTCAACTGTAGTAACACGGTTGGTAAAGTAATTATGGGTTCTTCTTACTGTACCACCGTCCCAAACACGGGCAACCATATTCTCACCGTTAAGGGTCAAACCAAGAGAACCTCCAGTATGAAGCTGATTGGCTCTTGTTGATTTAGCCGCCGCCGCATTGTCCGTAGAATAATAAAGCGGATATCCGTCTGGTGTAAGCTTCATCAATTCTTTATAAGAACCATTTTCTCCATAGATCTTTAAAGGCCAATTGTTGATTCTTGCTGCTTCAACTGCCTTTCTTTTTTCCAGTTCGTTTTTCTTCTGGTAAAATTCGCGGAGCGTTTTAATTTTTTTCAAATCATAATTCTCAATAATTTTACTGACGTCTTCTTTGGTCTGCGCCTGTGAAATCAAGGAAAAAAACGAAAACACCGCTGGTAGTAGGTACTGTTTTTTCATTTCCGTTAATTCAAGTTTATAGTTAGTTTTTGTTAAGTTTTGGATTAAAATTTTTTTATAATCTCGCCAAATATACATTTTTTTTATTAATCATAATGATTACTTAACGTTCTATTATTCTGATAGTTGTACTCTTTTTACCGATGATTTTGTCAAATATTCAACAAACACAAGGTATTCTAACATTAAATAACATTTTTGAACAATTTGTTAAATTACAAATGCTTAATTTATTAGCCTTCCTAAACATTTTTTTTGCAGCCAACCGATAAGTAGTACATTTACGAAAAAAAGTAATTGTACACATTATGGTATTAAGCAGATTCTGGCTCGCGATTTTTATATCCTCCATTGCCTTTGTGATTATAGGTTTACTGACCGGCAGCAGCTATTCGATCGACTATGTATTGAACGGCAAAAAAGACGAACCGGTTTTGATCAACGAAAAATACCTCCACGAAGTACCTGTTTTCATTAAGGACAGTATCGAAAAAGCACCTGAGAACACCATAGTCATCAATAAAGTCGATACCAATCCCGACACCACCTATGTGTACAAAAACCAAACCGTAAAAATCTACAGCGGGGTTCAGAAATCAGACGGCTTATTGCCTACCTGCAAAAACAGCTTGCTGGATTTAATCCTTCCGCTGATCGCCTATCTTGCTTTTTTCTGCGGACTGATGGAACTACTGATCGTTTCAGGAGCTGCGGAAAGACTCGCGACCAAACTGAGCCCTGTCTTTGCCAAAGTTTTCCCGACGGTCCCCAAAAACCACCCTTCGATTTCCTATATGACCCTGAACTTTGCTGCGAACTTCCTGGGATTGGATTCGGCTGCAACCCCTTTCGGATTAAAAGCCATGGAAAGTTTACAGGAGATCAACCCCGATAAAGACAAAGCCAGTGATCCGCAAATCATGTTCATGTGTTTACACGCTGCCGGTCTTACGTTAATTCCGACATCAATCATCGGGTATCGTGCCGCCGAAAATGCCAGCAACCCTGCTGATGTCATGCTGCCTTGTATCATTACTTCCTTTATCGGAACCATCGCCGCTTTTCTTTTGGTAGGTTTTAAACAGAAAATCAACTTCAAAAGTGCATCGTTAGTAATAGCCTTAACCACAATTATGGCTGCCATTGCCGGCTTACTGTTCTACATCAACGGATTGGATCTTATCGGCAAGAACTTCTTCACCGGGAATTTATCCGGGTTGATGTTAGTGGCTATCATTGGTTTTACCCTCGTTTTTTCGTTTTATCATGAGAAAAAATTCGGCGAAAAGAATACAACTATTTTCGATACGTTTGTCGAAGGTGCAAAAAACGGTTTGAACACCGGAGTAAAAATCTTCCCGTATGTGATGGGGATGCTGGTAGCGATTTCGTTTTTCCGCAACAGTGGTTTGTTTGAAATCATCAGTAACGGGATTTCGTTTGCCTTTTCTCAGATCGGAGTAGCCAAAGAAATTACCGATTCTTTGCCGGTAGCAATGCTTCGCCCATTCAGTTCCGGAGGTTCACGAGGCTTTATGATTGACGCCATGCGCAGTTTCGGACCGGATTCCTTTACCGGAAGGCTGAGCTGTATTTTCCAGTGCAGTGCCGAGACAACATTTTACGTGATTGCTGTGTATTTCGGATCTGTAAACATCAAAAACACGCGTTATACCTTGGGCATGATGTTGCTGGTGGATTTGATCTGTGTAATTACCGCCATATTAGTAGCCAGTTGGTTTTTTTAGCCTTTAGTAATAAAATCTTAGCATGAAACCACTATTTTTTTTCTTCCTACTTGTATTGTTAAACGGTTGCAAAAAGGAAGCGCCAACCTTAAGTCAGGAGATGAATTCTCCAACTGTTATTGCTCCGCAGGCAAAGCCGTCCACCGAAACAGAAACCGACACCATTTTCTTTTCCTATGAAAAGACCGCAAAATGGAAAGACTATGTGCTGGTGCATTTACTAAACAGGACATTTGACAAAGACAGCATCTGCACTGCCCGCTTCAAACTGAATTTTATGACCGAACAATCTTTGGTAGCTTCCCACGATCTTGAAATCAAAGGCTATGACATAGGTTCGGGCTGGTCGGGTAATTTTGAATTGGATTCCGTTGCTTCCCCTCTGAAAAGAATTCATCTTGGCTATCCCGCTTGTGGCTATATCCAAAGCAATTTCCTTTTTTATACCGCTGCCAAAAAAATCGATTTGGTGTACCAATGGGATTCCATGTCGGACAGTGGCTGGGGCTCCTGGGGCGAAGTGGTTTCGGGTACGCCGCAAAATTTTTATTTCCGAAAACAGTCCTATTCCCCGGATGATAATGATGAAGATATGGGCATTAACGAGTTTTCCGATTCCACCCATTTTGAACTTAAAAACAACAGATGGGTCAAAACAATCATTACCCCGGAAGGAAAAGCCTACCGGAGCAAAAAGATTTCTTTTGATGATTTTCATAAATCCTAAACCTTCAGCATCCTGAAATTCTGTTTCTAAAAAGCATAAGATTCCTTATCTTTACGCGCCAAAAAATACTAAACTATGGACTTTCTATACCAAGACCCGTATCCTATTTTAAAAGACGATACGCAGTACCGAAAAATCACTTCCGACTACATAAAAATTGAGCAGTTGGGAGATCGCGAAATCTTAACCGTAGATCCGAAAGGATTGGAATTGTTAGCCGAAGAAGCCTTGAACGACGTATCGTTTATGTTGCGTTCTTCGCATTTACAGAAGCTGAGAAGCATCATCGATGACCCGGAAGCGACCGACAACGACCGTTTCGTAGCCTACAACTTATTACAGAATGCTGTTGTTGCTGTTGACGGACAATTACCTTCCTGTCAGGATACCGGAACGGCGATCGTAATGGGAAAAAAGGGAGAAAATGTGTATACCGGTGCCGATGACGGCGAATGGTTGTCCAAAGGAATTTTCAATACCTACCAGAAAAGAAATTTACGTTACTCGCAGATTGTACCGATTTCGATGTTTGAGGAGAAAAACTCCGGCTCGAACCTTCCGGCACAAATCGACATTTATGCTAAAAAAGGAAGTTCGTATGAATTCTTATTTTTAGCAAAAGGCGGTGGCTCCGCCAACAAAACTTTCTTATATCAGAAAACCAAATCGTTATTGAACGAAAAATCACTTGATGAGTTCGTACGCGAGCGCATCCTCGATTTGGGAACTTCGGCTTGTCCTCCGTATCACCTAGCTATTGTAATCGGTGGTACTTCTGCGGAAGCAAATTTAGCAGCCGTAAAAAAAGCTTCTGCCGGATATTACGATAATTTACCGACATCCGGAAACATGGCGGGTCAGGCCTTCCGTGATCTGGAATGGGAAAAACGCGTACAGCAGATTTGTCAGGAAAGCCACATCGGGGCACAATTCGGCGGAAAATATTTAACACATGACGTTCGCGTAATCCGTTTACCGCGTCACGCTGCTTCCTGTCCGGTTGGAATGGGCGTTTCCTGTTCAGCCGATAGAAACATCAAAGGGAAAATCACCAAAGACGGGATTTTCGTGGAACAATTGGAAGTAAATCCGAAACAGTTCTTACCGGAAACGGCTCCACATCTGGAAGAGCCCGTGGAAATCGATTTGAACCGACCGATGGCGGAAGTATTAGCCGAATTATCAAAATACCCGATCAAAACCCGATTAAAACTAAACGGAACGTTAATCGTTGCCCGTGACATCGCGCATGCTAAAATCAAAGAATTATTAGATGCCGGAAAACCAATGCCGGAGTACTTCAAAAACCATCCTGTTTACTATGCCGGACCGGCGAAAACTCCGGAAGGTATGCCCTCAGGAAGTTTCGGGCCTACTACGGCCGGACGTATGGATGTGTACGTAGACGAATTCCAGAAACACGGCGGCAGTATGATCATGCTGGCAAAAGGTAACCGTAGTAAAGACGTGATGAACGCGTGTAAAAAATACGGCGGTTTCTACTTAGGCTCCATCGGTGGGCCGGCTGCAATCTTGGCTAAGGAAAACATCCTTTCAGTAGAAGTTGTAGACTTTGAAGAACTAGGCATGGAAGCGGTTCGTAAAATCACCATCAAAGATTTCCCGGCGTTTATCATTACGGATGATAAAGGGAATGATTTTTTTGAAAACCTATAATTGAGTTTACAGTCTCAGTCACAGTATACAGAAAACCCCGAAAATAATTTTCGGGGTTTCTTTTATAATACTTTTAAACTGAAAACTGCGACTGTGACTGAAAACTATTCCACATACAACACCAAGCCTTTCAGGTAATGCCCTTCCGGATGATAGATATTGGTCGGGTGATCTGGTCCTTGCGAGAGTTTGTGCAACACGCGGATGTTTCTTCCGGTTTCGATGGCAGCTGCGGCTATCGTATTGTAAAACAAAACATCATCAATCACCTGAGAACAGGAAAACGTAAACAAGATTCCTTTCGGTGCTAACGCTTTCAGTCCGGCGATATTCAAACGTTTGTAGGCTTGGGTTGCGGTATGCTTGCTCTTGATACTTTTGGCAAATGCCGGCGGATCCAGTACAATCAAATCGTATTGCTGGTTGTGTTCTTTCAGAAAATCAAAAACATCGGAAGCTACTGCCTCATGGTTGCAATCGTCGTAATTCAACTCCATATTGCGTTCGGCTAAAGCCACCGCTTTTTCAGAAATATCCACCGATGTCACCAACTGTGCTCCTGCACTCATCGCATAAATCGAAAAGCCTCCGGTATAGCAGAAGGTATTCAAGACACGCTTACCTTGAGCGTAGTGTGCCAACAGTTTTCGGTTGTCTCTCTGGTCTAAAAAGAATCCTGTTTTTTGGCCTTCCACCCAGTTTACGGCAAACAAAATATTGTTTTCTTTCGCAACGGCTTCTGCCTTGTCACCAAACAAAAAGAAATCTTTTCCGGTATTCGGCAAGGTGCCACTACTCTTACAGTAAATGGTTTCACAATAGTCAGCAAAATTGGTCTTTATGGCTTCAGCAATCTGTTCCATCTGAAAATAAATTCCCGATGAATGCGCCTGCAACACCCAATTTTTGTCGTAATAATCAATGATCAGTCCCGGAATCCCGTCACCTTCGCCGTGAATCAGACGAAAGGCATTGGTTTCTTCCAACTTCAGTAATTTCAAACGCAATTCCCAGGCCAATTTGAATTTAGCTGCCCAGAAATCCGTGTCGAATTTTTCCTTTCCGAATGTTAAAATGCGAACTACTATACTGCCGCGGTCACTGAAATACCCTGTTGCCATATGCTTGTTGTTGGCATCCACCACGTCGACCATTTCGCCGTCGTTCAATTCCTGACTCACACCATACACGGCTCCACTGAACACCCATGGGTGACGACGCTGTACCGATTTTTCTTTTCCCGGTTTTAAAATAACTTTCGGATAACTCATTGACTCAAAATTTTTGCAAAGCTACCGATTTATTTTCAGTCCATAAAAAAGGCGGGGTTACTCCCGCCTTTAAATTAACCTCAATCTATATTACTTTTTAATCAGTTTTTTCGAAACGGTTTTTTGACCGTCGTTGATTTCAAAAATATAAATACCTCCTGCAAGATCATTTACGTTGATGCTTTGCTGTGTTGAGAATTTACCTTTTCGCACTTCCTGACCTAAGTAATTTACTATTCTGAAAGCCACTTCACGCCCATCGGCAGTTGAAAGATTCAAATGGCTGTCGGTCGGATTCGGATATAAAACCAAATCGTAAACATTGGATTCTGATCCAATCTGGTTGTCAGCAGCCATGGAAGCTGTAGTTGTTCCGCCAATATTCACGGTATAATCTTCCACTTCACCATACGAGAACGTTTCACAAGCCGTCGGAGCCGCACCATATTTCATGGAAACCCGCATTCTTGTGTTGCCGGCCAAAGCTGTCGTTGGTACTGTAAATGTTCCGGATAATGTTGCACTGCTGGAAGAAGAACCGGAAACCACTTGTTCTGTTGTTTCAAAAGTTCCGTTTTTGTTGTAATCGATCCAGATGGCCCAATATTCAGTATAAGCTGAACCCGTAAAACCGGTACTGAAATTAATGGTGTTGGATCCGTAAGGTACATTCCCCACTAAGTTGGTAAAGTTTCCGTATCCTGCATTGGCTCCAGTCGTATTAGCGATACCGCCGATGGCAACATAATCGATAAATTCATCGGCTACGCTGTTTCCTTTGGAAGCACAATAGGTAATGGCTGTTGGCAAAGTTGTTACGTTAACCGTATTACTCGCCGCTGAAATATTACCGGCTGCATCTTTAGCTTTTACAGAGAAGGTATAAGCTGTTGCGGCAGTCAATCCGGTCGCTGCATATGTAGTTGTAGTAACAGTTCCTAATAAAGTGGTTCCCCTGTACACCTCATATCCGGTTACACCTACGTTGTCTGTAGCAGCCGTCCAGGATAAGTTGGTTGTGGTTTGTGTCGTACCCGATGCCGTTAAATTTATCGGAGCGGAAGGCGCCGTTGTATCAGCAGTTCCGGCAACTAAATTTACCGTGTAATCTTCCACCTGACCGTAATCAAACGATCCGCAGGAAGCCGGAATAGCATTGTAGCGCATCGATACGCGTAGTCTTGTTGCTCCGGTGATTGCTGTTGTCGGAACCGTAAAGGAACCGGATACCGGTGTAGTGGTAGAAGCTGCATTGCTCCACACCAATTCTCCTGCATCGTCAAAATCACCATCTTTATTGTAATCGATCCAGGCACCATAGCCTTCAGAATAAGTCGATCCTGTCCAGGTTGGCGTTACAGTGATTGTACTAGAAACACCTTTAGTAAGGTTGGTTGAAATCGATGTGAAATCTGTATAACCAGTACCTCCTGTTGAAGCATTGTTGATGCTGCCGATTTGTACTCTTCCTATTAATTCATCCGCAACACTGTTTCCTTGGGAAGCACAATAAACTAATTGTACAGTTGTTGTTTGGAACGTTACCGATCCTGAAAAAGCTGAAGATGTCCCACCGGAACAAAGGCTTCGCACCTGTACTTCATAAGACGTTGAAGCTGTTAAACCTGTTAATGTAATGGTATTCGATGCTGCTGTAAGCGTTGTCCATGTGGAAGAGGCCGTCGCTTTATAACGCACCTCATAAGTAGCACCTGCCACAGCTGTCCAACCGATTGTAGCAGTTGAAGAACCGATGTTGGAACTGTTTACGCCTGTCGGAACCGTAGCATTACAAGCCACCACACTTTGAACAATTCCGGTCACCACTAACGAATACTTTTGGCTGTTTCCGGAAAGCGTAGTCCCTTTGTGCGTGATGGTTATGGTGTACGTTCCGGACGCTCCTGAAACCTCAACACGTTCGATCGGGTCTTTCGTATTGTCTCCCAATTCATTTGTGTTTACACCCGATAAACGCCAAGGTAAATAGGTCGTACCCGCTTTTGAAATTCGGATATCTAAGTCGTTAATCAGTTTTGCTGTTCCGGAATTTAAAGAGGTACCTGCTGTTCCGGCAGGATCCGTCCAACAAATGGAAGCGATCAATTTGTTTACACCATCGCTATTTACATTTATTGTATAGGTTTGACCGGCAGTTAACGTCAATTCGTTGATGATGGATTTATCCCCATTGTCCGTAATGGCCTGCGCAGCGCGTTTCGCGTTCAAAAGTCCCCAACCGAAATTCGTGTCGGGCCCTGCTGTTCCGGCATCATCAGCCGTGTGACAAGCCAATCCCTTTAAAGTTGCCGAACGCATATAAGCGCTGTTTTTGTTGTTATAATGCTGTTGCAGCAATAGCAGAGTTCCGGTTACATTTGGGGAAGCCATTGAGGTTCCTGTAAGGTTGCCGTAAGCGGAATCACTCGTTTCAAGCGAGGAATAAACACTGGTCCCGTTTCCGGTAATATCCGGTTTGATCCGTAAATCGTCTGTAGGGCCCTGACTGCTTCCGGTATTAATCGTAACCGAAACCAAGTTCCCGTTGGTATCAATATTGGCATCGTTAGCATTGGCCACTACTAAATTATTCTTGGAAGTAGCATGTCCTGTTAACTTATCATATTGCGGAAGGTTTGCGTTTAAAGGCGATCCGTTGTAATTTGTCGAACCGTCATTCCCGGCAGCCACAACCATCAGATAATAAGGCGCATTGTACATCAATACGTCCCAGTCTCTTGACTCCTGAATGTAAGCCCCGAAATAATAATCTTCCACTAAATCCGAACGGTAGCCATAAGAATGATTGGAAAGCAACATTCCGTTAGCTGCTGCAGTTGTCGCTTCGGCCACATCATCATTCCACATATAATTCTTAACCTTTGCCTGTGGAGCCATCCCTTTTGCGTTAGCGGTAAAACCGGACGCTCCGATAGTTCCTACAACGTGGGCCGCGTGAAAATTCAGAGATGTACCGCCTTCCGCAGTAGCATCCTCGACAGTAACCCTATTGGTACCGCCTGTCCCGTCGTATTCCTGATGGGTTACACGGGCATGACCTCCATCCCAAACGTATGCTAACATGTTTTGGCCGTTCAGATCCAGTCCTAAACTTCCTCCGGAATGCAAATGATTGGCCCGGGTTGATTTCGCGGCCGCCACATTAAAGGTTCTGTAATACACCGGCCTTCCGTTTTCAATTTTCTGAAGTTCGGCAATGCCTCCGTCTTCAAGTTGTACACGAACCGGAAGATTGTTTGTTTTGGCAAAAGCGATGGCTTCCGATTTTTGCTTTTTGGATTTTAAAAGGAACTCCGTTGACAATTCGCTCAACTTTCCTTTGTCATAGCTGTTCGCTATTTTGCTCCGCTCCTGAGGCGTCTGGGCGCTTACAAAAAAGCTACCCGAGAGCATGCTGAAAAGCAGCATTTTTCTTACTTGTTTTTTCATTTTTTGGTTGGTTTTTTAGTTTTTTAGTTCCTAAACTTAACAAAAAAATAACACAAACATTAAGAATTGTTTAAAAAAATTTCAATTTACATGCGAAAAAATAATAAAAATTACTTAAAAGGCCATAAAAATAAAGGGTTCGTGAAAATAAAAAAAATATTACAAATTTGAAGTTTTACCAACCTGATTCTTACAAAAGAAAAAGCATCTTCAGTAAATTACTAAAGATGCTTTCTATCTATTTTCGGTCGGATTAGCCGATTATCATTTCAGGAATATCGCCCTCAATGATTAATTCCGCTTCCGTTGCTTTTATGATATCTTCCACCGAAACACCCGGGGCTCGTTCCAAAAGTTTGAATCCTTTCGGCGTTACTTCCAAAACAGCCAATTCCGTAACCACTTTTTTCACACAGCCTACTCCGGTTAATGGTAGGGTACATTTTTTAAGGATTTTGGATTCACCCGCTTTGTTCACGTGCATCATAGCCACGATGATATTTTCTGCTGAAGCAACCAAATCCATAGCGCCTCCCATTCCTTTCACCATTTTACCTGGGATTTTCCAGTTGGCAATGTCTCCGTTTTCGGAAACTTCCATGGCGCCTAAAATAGTTAAGTCGACTTTCTGGGCACGGATCATCCCAAAACTGAACGACGAATCAAAAAAGCTCGCACCCGGTAATGTAGTAATCGTTTGCTTTCCGGCGTTGATGATATCGGCATCTTCTTCCCCTTCAAACGGAAAAGGTCCCATACCCAATACGCCGTTTTCACTTTGGAATTCCACGGAGATGTCATGACGCACATAGTTGGCCACCAAGGTCGGGATACCTATCCCTAAATTCACATAATAACCGTCTTTTACTTCTTTGGCAATACGTTTTGCAATTTCTTCTTTTCCTAAGGCCATGACTAACTTCTTTTTCGGGTTGTACGTTGTTCGATTCGTTTTTCAAAGGTTGTGCCCTGGAAAATACGGTTCACCATAATGCCCGGGATATGAATCTGATTCGGATCCAGGGTTCCTGCCGGCACTAATTCTTCCACCTCAGCGATGGTGATTTTAGCGGCTCCGGCCATGGGCGCATTAAAATTACGAGCCGTTCCTTTGAAGATAAGGTTACCGGCTTCGTCGCCTTTCCATGCTTTTACAATCGAAAAATCAGCTTTGTAGGCCAATTCCATGATATGCATTTTCCCGTTGAATTCACGTACTTCCTTTCCTTCTGCCACTTCGGTTCCATAACCGGCAGGGGTGAAAAAAGCAGGAATCCCCGCTTGGGCTGCACGGCATTTTTCCGCTAAGGTCCCTTGAGGTGTTAATTCCACTTCAAGTTCTCCGCTTAACATCTGACGTTCGAACTCGGCATTCTCCCCTACATAAGAAGAAATCATTTTTTTAATCTGTTTTTTCTGAAGCAATAAGCCCAGTCCAAAATCATCAACTCCGGCATTGTTGGAGATGCACGTTAAATTGGTTACTTCTTTTCGGACTAATTCGGCAATACTGTTTTCCGGGATCCCACAAAGACCGAAACCACCCAGCATGATGGTCATTCCGTCCTGGATTCCTTCCAACGCTTCCTGTACGTTATTAACTTTACGGCTAATCATTGGTTTAGTTAGTGTTTGTTTACTATTATAAATTATAAAGACGCCACATTTTGCGGCGTCTCTTGGTTAGAAATCAAATTCTTCGGTAGTAGGCTCGTCAACCTTGGTGGAATCATTTTCCACTTTTCTAGGCGTCCAGCAATCTACTTTGATGGAGAAATTCTCCGGTTTTTCAAAAGGCTTTTGAGAGATGTTGAGCGATTCGTCTTCATAACATTTTTTCATGAAGATACCCCAGATCGGTAGGGCCATTGTGGCTCCCTGTCCCATATTGGTCTGTTCAAAATGCGCCGAACGGTCTTCGTTTCCTACCCATACCCCAGCAGCCAGATTCGGTACCATACCGATGAACCATCCGTCGGAGTTGTTCTGAGACGTTCCGGTTTTACCGGCTATCGGGTTTCGTAAATTATAAGGAACTCCCGTCACTCTCGCTGATTCCGGAGCACTGCCCCAACGCAAACGCGAACCGGTTCCGTATTCGGTTACCCCTTCCATCAGTTTGATCATGGTGTAGGCTACGTCTTTACTCATTACATCTTTGGATTCCGGCACGGGTTCGTATAAAACCACTCCGTTTTTATCCACTATTTTAACGATAACCTGAGGTTTCATGTAAACCCCCTGGTTGGCAAACGTACTGAACGCAGCCACCATCTGTTCCACAGTAATGTCTACGGCTCCTAATGCAATGGACGGTTGTACCGGAATATCAGAAGTTACCCCTAGTTTCCGGGTAATATCCACTACGGCCTGAGGCCCTACTTTATCAATCAGTTTGGCCGATACCGTATTGATGGAATTCGCCAAAGCTGATTTAAGGTTGACCATACCACGGTAGTTTCCGGTGGAGTTTTTTGGTGTCCAGTCCGCATCGATTCCGTAACGGCCTTTTGGCATGGTGAACGGTGAATCGTAAATCGAATCACAGGGCGACATTTTTAACTGTTCAATAGCGGTTGCGTATAGGAACGGTTTAAACGTGGAACCTACCTGACGTAACCCCTGTCCTACGTGATCATATTGGAAGTGTTTGTAATTGATTCCTCCCACCCACGCTTTTACATAACCGGTTTGCGGCTCCATGGCCATCATTCCGGTCTGAAGAAAATGTTTGTAGTATAAAATAGAGTCACGAGGTGTCAGCAACGTATCTTTTTCGCCTTTCCAGGTAAAGACTTTCATCTTAGCCGGAACTTCAAAGGATTTTACGATTTTGTTTTCGTCGAAACCTTTTTCTTTCATGATGCGCCAACGCTCTGAATTTTTCATGGCGCGGTCCATAATCAGTTTGGTTTCTTCCGGAGTAATGCCTGTAAAAGGTGCGTTCGGATTGTCTTTCTGACGCTTGTTGAATTCCTGTTGCAGGTTGGCTAAATGTTCGGCAGCTGCTTCTTCTGCGTATTGTTGCATACGGGAATCGATCGTCGTGTAGATTTTCAGTCCGTCGCGGTAAATATCGTATTCGCCTTCCCCGTCTTTTCTTGGGTTGTCTTTCACCCATTTCTTCATGAAGTCACGCAAATATTCTCTGAAATAAGTAGCGGTCCCTTCGATATGACTTTCGGCTACAAAATTTAATTTTATTGGTTTCTTTTCTAATTCTTCTTTTTTACTTTCTTCTAAATAACCATTTTTTACCATCTGTCCTAAAACAGTATTTCGTCTGCGTTTAGATTTCTCAGGGTTTTTTTTCGGATTATACGTAGACGGAGCCTTAAGCATTCCCACGAACATCGCTGCTTCGTCAACGGTTAAATCTTTGGGTTCTTTATTCAGGTAAATTTTTGCAGCAGAACGGATTCCAACGGCATTGTTTACATAATCAACCGTATTGAAATAGTGGGCAATTATTTCCTGCTTCGTATACTGACGCTCCAACTTAGTGGCAATGATCCACTCCTTGGCTTTCTGAACGATACGGAACAGGATGAATTTGGAACCTTCCCCGTGGAAAAGGTTTTTCGCCAACTGCTGGGTAAGGGTACTGGCCCCCCCGCTGCTTCCTAAGCTTAAAACGGCACGAAGGGTTCCTTTGGTGTCGATTCCGGAGTGCTCGTAGAAACGCTCGTCTTCCGTTGCAATCAGGGCTTTTACCAAATGGTCCGGTAATTCGGCATATTTAACCGGCGTTCTGTTTTGGAGGTAGAATTTCCCAATGGTCACCCCGTCGGAAGAGATGATTTCGGTGGCCACATTCGAATTTGGGTTTTCCAACTCGTCAAACGACGGCATCGCTCCGAAAAGTCCCCACGAAGCGAAAAGAAAAAATAAAATTACGCCACCAAAGCAGTAGAAAAAAAGTTTCCAGAACTTTCTTACATAGGGTGAAAAGTCTTCTTTTTTAGTGTTGATTTGAGCCATTGTTATTCTGTTTTTTCAATTCTGAATCCTATTTCCGAAATCCCCGGTAACTGTTCCATTCCGGGAACCTTTCCGGTTTCACGAACGGCCTGTTCTATGCTTACCACATATTTTCCTTTTTTAGGGAAATGAGCCTTTTCCTTATATCCCTTATACCACAACTTGCTTTCCTTCACATCAGAAAACCCTTCTCCCATAAGGCTTCCGTCGGGATTAGCCATTAGGTATTCCAGCGTGTCCACTTTGGTTACCCCGTCAGGCTGCAGCATGGACACAATCAGAAACAGGTTATTGAACGGATAGTCGTTATTGTTTCGGATGTTTATAAACATGTTGTAATTGGCCACCGTATCCTGCTGCTCGAAAGTGAAAGACACTTTTTGCTTTTTATGCCAGGACCCGTCGATTTCCTGATACTCGTCGAAAACCCTTTGCTTGTCACAGGAAAACAACGTTAGTGTTAACGCCGTTCCCAACAAAAACACCTTATTCTTTTGGAGTATTTTTATCATTTGATGGTCGGTTACGGTTGGGTTTATGTCTTTTTTTATTTCGTTTCTGTTCTTCGGAACCTCCTGCTTTTTGAGGGCGGTCTGCATTTTCCGCTTTTGGTCTTTCTGTTCTTTGAGGCCTTTCCGCATTGTCTGTCTTCGGTCGGTCTGCTTTTTCTACAGTAGCTGCGGCATTCGGACGTTTTTTGTTCGGACGTTTCTTTTTCTTAGGCTGGTCAAAACGGGTCAAACTGTCCTGTCCTACCACGTTCTGGAAGTTTTTCTCTGCCGATTGGGTTTCTTCCACGGCATAATCTTCTAAAGAAGACACTCTTTTCTTTTCTTTGTTCAGGGCAACGATTTCCTTTACCTGATCCACTTTCAACACGTGCCAATGCGCGAAATTATCCGTGTAGGCAAACCACATCAACCCTTTGAAAATATCCAGTTTCTGGCAAACCGCATCGCCTTTTTCCGTGTACAGTTTGGTCTCCATTTCCGGAAAACCTTTTAAAGCATCCAGATAAGTATCCAATTCGTAATTTAAACAACATTTCAGTTTTCCGCACTGTCCTGCCAATTTCTGTGGGTTCAGGGACAATTGCTGATAACGGGCCGCCGAGGTATTTACACTTCGGAAATCCGTTAGCCAAGTCGAACAACAAAGCTCGCGTCCGCAGGATCCGATACCGCCTAAACGGGCCGCTTCCTGACGGAAACCTACCTGTTTCATTTCGATACGGATGCTGAATTCTTTTGCAAAATCCTTGATCAGCTGACGGAAATCCACACGGTCGTTCGCTGTATAGTAGAACGTCGCTTTGGATGCATCACCCTGGAATTCGATATCGGAAATTTTCATCTCCAGCTTTAAGGCAATCGCCAATTCACGGGCGCGCACTTTCATCGGTTCCTCCCTGTCTCTGGAATCACTCCAGATGTCGATATCTTTCTGAGACGCTTTGCGGTATACTTTCGGCACTTCTCCCTCCGGATTGCTACCTTTTTTCTTCATCTGTACCTTTACCAGTTCTCCGGTAAGGGTTACAATGCCCACATCATGACCCGGTGACGCCTCAGTGGCTACGATGTCACCAATGGACAAGGTTAGTTTCTCGGTATTGCGATAGAATTCTTTTCTTCCGTTTTTGAAGCGGACCTCCACACAGTCGAAAGGCTCCTGACCTCCCGGCAAATTCATGTTGGACAACCAATCGAAAACCGTTAATTTGTTGCAGCTATCGGTGCCGCAAGTCCCGTTATTTTTACATCCGCGCGGTGTTCCGTCCTTGGAACCCGTGGAACAGTTGGTACATGCCATAGTTTGAATATATAGTGGTCGTCTCGTTGTTTCTGCTACGAGACTACTTGGTTCGTAATTAAGTTTTGTGTGTAAAGATAGTATTTTTTAATTGCAAAGCCACAATCTGAAAAGTTGTATTCTTCTTAAATTTTACCCACAAAAAAACCTACCACATCTATAAAACGCAGTAGGTTTAGTATTAGTATTTTAGGACGGTTTTAACCTAAAATTTTGTAGAGTTTATCCGATAAACGAACACGGAACGGAACGGCAAAAGTAATTTTATCGCCTTTGACAGCGGTCGTGTTTTCCTGCCCGTTCACACGCATGGCTTCCACTACTAACTCTTGGTTTCCAGTGGTTGGACCGGCAATTAATAATTTATCGCCAACCGCTACTTCACCATGCGTCATTGAAAACTGTGCCACACCGGCTTTGGTAAAATAATGTTCTGCCACACCCAAAATCGTTTTCTTCACTTTAATTTTCTGACGGATGTTTTTCGGCGCCTCTTCTTCGGAGGCCTGAGCCAATGAAATTCCTGCCAAAATCCCGGAGTTCTTGAATTTAAGCGATTCCGATTTCCCTTTTCGGAAGATTTTATTCCCTACCTGAATCCCTTTACGTTTCTTGATCTGATCCACTAATGGCAAATGTATGGTCTCCAAACAATCCGTTGAACAACAATGTTCCATTTTTTCGGCACATTCGTCGCACTGGATGAACAACAAATGACAAGCATCGTTGCCGCAATTCGTGTGGTTGTCACAAGGTTTTCCGCACTGATGGCATTGCGCAATGATATCGTTGGTGATGCGTTCGCCCAAACGGTGATCGAATACGAAATTCTTCCCGATGAACTTGCTCTCAATCCCTTCTTCTTTGATCTGTTTGGCGTAATTGATGATCCCGCCTTCTAACTGATAGACATTTTTAAAACCTTGGTGTTTGAAATACGCCGAAGCCTTTTCACAACGGATTCCACCGGTACAGTACATTACCAGGTTTTTATCTTCTTTATGCGCTTTCAACTGCTCATTGATGATCGGTAACGATTCACGGAACGTTTCCACATCCGGCGTAATGGCCCCTCTGAAATGCCCCACTTCACTTTCATAATGGTTACGGAAATCCACCACGATGGTATTCGGATCATCCAAAATATCGTTGAACGCTTTGGCATTTAAGTGAACGCCTTTATTGGTCACGTCGAAAGTCTCATCGTTTAATCCATCGGCTACAATTTTGCTGCGGACTTTAACCGTTAACTTTAAAAAGGAATGGTCGTCGTGTTCTACCGCTACATTCAATCGGATCCCTTTCATAAAATCGTAGGCTTCCAACGTATCGCGAAAGGCTTCGAAATTTTCTGCAGGAACGCTCATCTGGGCATTAATACCTTCTTTGGCAACATAGGTACGGCCAAGGGCATCGAGCTTGTTCCAGGCTACAAATAAATCGTTACGGAATTGTTCAGGATTTTGGATGTGCGCATATTGGTAGAAAGACAATGTAAGACGCTGTTGACCAGCCTGGTCAATTAGCTCTTTTCTTTCTTCTGCGCTTAAAGTGTTATACAGTTGCATGCTATAAACGTTTAAGTGAGAATTTATGTGGTTGCAAACCCTAATTGGAAGGATTCGGGTGCAAAAATAAACATTTTAAAATAATTTCAAAATATATTGATAATCAGTTAGTTAAAAATAAATCGGATTGTTAATAACATCTTATTTGTAACTTAAAAAAAAACAGTAATTTTAGCAAAATTTAAGTATCATGAGTTCAGAGAAAGAAGCCAAATTAAAAGCCTTACAATTAACATTAGACAAGTTGGACAAAACCTACGGAAAAGGTACGGTGATGAAACTTGGGGATGCCGCTGTTGAAGAAGTAGACGCCATTCCTTCAGGTTCATTAGGAATCGATTTAGCCTTAGGTGTAAACGGATACCCGCGCGGAAGAATCGTAGAAATCTACGGACCGGAATCTTCGGGTAAAACGACTTTAACTTTACACGCCATTGCTGAAGCTCAAAAAGCAGGAGGGCTAGCCGCCTTTATCGATGCAGAGCATGCGTTCGATCGCTTCTATGCCCAAAAATTAGGCGTGGACATCGACAACCTTATCATTTCACAACCGGACAACGGGGAACAGGCTTTGGAAATCGCCGAAAACCTAATCCGTTCGGGTGCGATTGATTTAGTGGTAATTGACTCCGTAGCCGCATTGACACCTAAGAGTGAAATCGAAGGCGAAATGGGGGATTCCAAAATGGGATTGCACGCGCGTTTGATGTCACAGGCGTTACGAAAATTAACCGCTACCATTAATAAGACCAACTGTACAGTGTTCTTCATCAATCAGTTGCGTGAGAAAATCGGGGTAATGTTCGGGAATCCAGAAACCACTACCGGTGGTAATGCGTTGAAGTTCTACGCTTCGGTGCGTATCGATATTCGTAAATCCACTCAGATTAAAGATGGCGAAACGGTTTTAGGAAATCGTACGAAAGTGAAAATCGTTAAAAACAAAGTGGCACCACCGTTCCGTACGGCGGAGTTCGACATCATGTACGGGGAAGGAATTTCCAAAACCGGAGAAGTATTGGATTTAGCAGTGGAATTCGAAATCATTAAAAAGAGCGGATCATGGTTCAGTTACGGCGACACTAAATTAGGCCAAGGGCGTGATGCGGTGAAAGCCCTGATCAAAGACAATCCGGAATTAATGGACGAATTGGAACACCAAATTAAAGAGTACATTAAAGAGCAAAATGCTTAATTATAAAATCCCGAAAAAAAATTCGGGATTTTTTTTATGGTTCACGCAACCTTTTGTGTAAAAACACATCTAATGAATAAAGACCTGATTGTATGAAGAATTTCTTACTGCTACTAATGATTTCGTTATTTATTTCCTGTCAGAAGGAAGAAACCGAAGAAGTAACTTATGAACTGCTTCCTGTTACGGAAGTGAACATGCCGAATACTTTCAGGGTAAATCAGATGTCCAACATTCAGGTAAAGTTTGTTCGACCTACCGATTGTCATTCTTTTAATAAGTTTTACAGTCAGAAAAACAACGGTTTAAGCAAGGTAGCTGTCGAATCGATTATTGTAAATTCTTCTGGAAAGAGTTGTCCTACTTTAAACGGAAACGGCACAACCACCAGCAATTTTAAATTTACTCCGGAAGAGGCTGGCGAATATACCCTTCAGTTTTGGAAAGGAAAAAACAATTCAGGAGAAGATACTTTTTTAACGTATAATATTGAAATAACCGAATAGCGCAACGGTAAATGTTTTGGGAATAGAGCAAATTGTCATAGAATGTCAAAAGAACAGTCCGGTTGCCCAAGAACAACTGTACAGACTCCTTGCGCCAAAAATTTTCGGAGTGTGTCTGAAATATTCCAGAAACCGGGAAGAAGCGGAAGACAATTTGCAGGATGGTTTTATATTGATTTTTGATAAAATAGGCCAGTTTCAGTTCAAGGGTTCCTTTGAAGGTTGGGCCAAAAGAGTAGTTATTAATTTTATACTTCAGAAGTACCGTACTGAAGGTGTATTTGAAATATTGCACGAGAATGTTCCGGATGTCCCGGTTGTCGACGTTGAGGAAGATTCTCTTTCAATGGATTATCTGGTATCGTTAATTCAGCAATTGCCGGATCGCTATAGATTGGTTTTTAACCTCTATGTGATTGACGATTACTCGCACAAGGAGATTGCTGACATGTTGAACATTAACATAGGGACGTCAAAATCTAATTTGGCGAGGGCAAGAATGATTTTAAAAGAGAAAATTGAATCTCAGCAAGAAAGTAATAAAATAAAGTCTGCAAAATGAGCGAAAGAAACAACATAGACAGACTCTTTCAGGAAAAATTTAAAGATTTTGAAGTTGCGCCGCCGGAAAGGGCATGGGGTAACATTCAAACTAAAATGAGCCACAAGAACAAGAAATTCAACTTTCTTCCATTGTTTCTCATTTTCAGTGGCTTTGCCGCCATCTTCATCATTAGTTTTTCCGTAAGCGACACCTTCCATTTCAATCCTTTTGATTTCGGAAACAAATCCGCTATTGAGAAGAAAAACATCGAAACGGATGCTAATGACGCTGTAGTCACTACAAACGCTAAAACGGGAGAGCAATCTTCAGCAGCAGCTACACCAAAAGAGGCTTTACCTTCCAATACTGAAAATGCTTCAGTGGAAGAAATGACCGGCAAAGAAGCTGCGACTGCCTCAAAAACAGCAACCGTAAGCACAACAGAAAAAGAAAACACAACAACAGGAACTGCCGCTTATAAAACATCGGCAACTTCCAAAATACAAAACGCAGCACTTTCCAATAAAAAGAACAGTGTAGCCAGTCTGTCCGGCCGCAACCAAAAAACAACGGAAGGCGAATATGCCGCTTCAGACAAAACAGCTTCAGGCAAAAAGGATTTCAGCATGCAGACAACTGCCGGGAAAAACACTTCGGTGGCCATAACAAATGCTGACAGCAATACTGCCACTACAAAAGGTAAAAACGCGAACGCTTCTGAAACCATTGCTAAAAACAGCGTGGTTACGGATGACGAAACCGATATCCTTTATGAAAACAATGCGGAGTCTAAAATCGCATACGAAACAAGAAACAACCGTCCGCGCACTGCCGTAACGAAAGAAAGAAACGTAAGGGAAAAATCAAATGTAATGGCTGCTGACACAAAAACATCAGCTGCTAAAAACCCTGGCGGTTCCGGACATGATGATCTGAAGCATATTTCTTCAGACATGATGGGCGTGGTGAAAGATTCCGCGGCTATTACTGCCGGTAAAGTGGTAAAAATGGCTTCTTTGGAAGACGAAGAGGAAGAGAAAAAAGCAGAGAAAGCGAAAAAAGAAAACAAATGGATCGTTTCTTCTGTAGCTTCACCAATCTACATGAACGTAAACGGTTACGGATCGGTTATTGATCCTAAATTCAACGACAACTCGAAAAGCTATCAGACCCGTATGAGCTACGGTGTTGGTTTACGCTACCCGATAAACAACAAATGGACATTACGAACAGGGCTTAACATCCTTAATTTCGAATACAACACCAACAATATCGTGTATTACGATTCTGCAAACGGTTCGGATCTGGAATTTGTAACCACCAACAGTTTCGGTAACAGCATTGCGGTGATCAACATGCCGCCAAAAGGTGAATTGCCACAAGACGGCGGAGGTGTGGTTTCCACTTTCCATTCCGGTGAACTAAATCAAAAAATCGGCTATGTGGAAGTTCCTGTGGAAGTATCCTATAAGGTATTAAACAGACGTTTCGGAATTGATGTAATCGGAGGTTTCAGCTCCATGTTCCTGAATGACAACCGTGTTTCCTTATTGTCCGGAAACAATACAACCGAAATAGGAAGAGCAAATAATTTGAATAAAGTACATATAAGCAGCAACGTAGGATTAGGCTTCAGATACAGTTTCTTGAAATCTTTTGAAGCTAATTTTGAACCGATGTTCAAATATCAGTTCAATACGTTCAGTAGTGAATCCGGAAATTTCAAACCTTACTTTGTTGGGTTGTACACCGGTATCAGCTACCGTTTTTAAAAGTTAGTTAAGTTAAGTTTTAGTTAGGTTGTTTTAATCTGTGGTGGGTTAAAACGTAAAAAGGCACTCTTTTGGGTTAGAGTGTCTTTTTTATTTTTACTACTTTCGGTTTTCGAACTGCTGCAGTTGTGTTAAGATAATGTCGCGAACTTCTTGTTTGATCTGCGATTTATCCTCCATGCTTTTCCCTTGCGTTTCCACCGGTTTATGGATTTTGACCCGCATCTTTCCGGGACTTCCGCTGAAAAAAGTAAACGAAAACCTTTCTTTTACATCCCCAAAAGTCATCGGTAAAATCGGAAGTTGGTGTTCAATGGCAATACGGAAGGCCCCGTCCTTGAATTCGTCCAGCAAAACGCTTTCTTCCGGTACGCCCCCTTCAGGAAAAATACAAATGCTCAAGCCTTGATTGATCCTTCTTTGGGCGCGCTCAAAAACGGCAAAACGGCTTCTCGAACTGCTGCGGTCCACCATAATACAGGTACGTTTGTAAAAGAACCCGAAAATCGGGATTTTCACCAATTCCTTTTTCCCCACAAACACAAACGGATTGTCTTTTACCAAAAGCAGCATCAGCATCACATCCATCATCGAAGTATGATTGGCCACCAGCATATAACTTTTGTGCTTCTCCAACTCATACTCTTTCTCCACTTCATAATGGAAGCCCATGCCATACAAAATGATTCGGGCCCACAAACGCGCCAGCACAAAAAATTGCGGATAAGTGCGTTCCGAAACTATCGTAAGAAACAAGATGGGAAACATGATGATAATCGGTACCGTTACCAAAATGTAGAACCAAATACGCCAAAGCGTCCAAAAAATAATTTTTAAAACTTTCATAGTTCCAAAAATAGCAATTCGGATGATAGATTTTAACAAAACGATTACCTTTGCGAAAATTATTTTACAATGGCAAAAATCTTAACCGGTGTTCAGAGTACGGGAACGCCACACTTAGGGAATCTTTTGGGAGCAATTTTGCCGGCTATCGAAATGTCGGCCAACCCCCAAAACGAATCGTTTCTTTTTATTGCCGATTTACATTCGGTGACCCAGATTAAAGACGGGAAAACGTTGCGTGAAAACACCTATAGTGTAGCGGCAGCCTGGCTGGCGTGTGGTTTGGATGTTAACAAGGTTACGTTTTACAGACAAAGTGATGTGCCGCAAACCGCTGAGCTTTCTTGGTATTTGAGCTGTTTCTTTCCGTTTCAGCGTTTAACCTTAGCCCATTCGTTTAAAGACAAAGCCGATCGTCTGGACGATGTGAACGCCGGATTGTTTACTTATCCGATGTTAATGGCCGCCGATATTTTATTATATGATGCAAACTTCGTTCCGGTAGGAAAAGACCAGTTGCAGCATTTGGAAATTACCCGTGATGTGGCTTCGCGTTTCAACCACCAGATGGGGGAAACTTTTGTATTGCCGGAAGCGAAAATCGAAGATACGATCATGATCATTCCGGGGACTGATGGCGAAAAGATGAGTAAATCACGCAACAACTTCATCAATATTTTCCTTGATGATAAGGCGCTGCGCAAACAAGTGATGGCCATCGTAACGGACAGTACACCTTTGGAAGCACCAAAAAACCCGGATACCTGTAACGCTTTTGCCTTATACAAATTATTGGCTACTCCGGAGCAAACCGAAACCATGCGCGGTAATTACTTAGGCGGTAATTACGGCTACGGTCATGCCAAACAGGCCTTGTTTGAAGTAATCACTGAAAAATTCAAAACCGAAAGGGAAAAATACAATTACTATATCAACAATCTGGAAGAGCTGGAACATTTGCTGAAAATGGGAGCCGAAAAGGCCCATAAAACAGCCGATGGTGTTTTGGCAAGAGTACGGGAGAAATTAGGCTATTAAGAAATCATCCTTTATCACAGCTAAACTTTTAGCCACGAATTCACGAATATTTTCGTTTAACCGATAAAAAATTTGTGCCTTCGTGGCTTTCTTTTCAGATAGCTTCAAACTGTTTCCCGGGCAGCGGCCGCACAACGCCTTTCAACTCCATATTCAGGAGAATGGCATTGATTTTATGAATCGGTTGGTTACAGTGCAACGCAATGCTGTCGGATACTTCTTTCCCGGACTGTTGCAGAAAATCATAAATGCATTGTTCTTCGGGTTCCAAGGCAACAAAAAGTTGCTTTTGTATTGGTTTGGTTTTGGGTTCCGATTCCAATTCCCAATTCAGCAGGTAAATTAAATCCGCCGCGGAACTGAGCAGATGGGCCCGTTGGGTTTTGATCAGCAGGTTGCAGCCCTGGCTGTATTTGTCGCTGGCTCTTCCCGGTACGGCAAACACTTCCCGGTTGTAATCGTTGGCCATCGTGGCCGTGATGAGCGAACCTCCTTTTTCGGCACTTTCGATAACTATCGTGGCTTCCGACATGCCGGCTACAATGCGGTTACGCTTCACAAAATTTTCCCGCTCAGGATTGGAACTGCTCCAGAATTCTGTAAGAAACCCTCCATGCTGTTCCATTTTAGCGACATATTTTTTATGGGCTTTAGGATAAACCTGATTCAGTCCGTGCGCCAGGACACCAATAGTTTGCAGCCCAAAATCCAGCGCTGCCTGGTGGGCTACAATATCAACCCCATAGGCAAAACCACTTATGATAACAGGATTTAAAGGTGCAAGCTCTTCAATGACTTTTCGGGTAAAGTCCACACCGTAACCCGTTACTTGCCGGGTACCGACTATGGAGAGGATTTTACGCTCGTACAGATCAATTGCGCCTGACTGGAATAACACAACAGGGCCGTCCACACAATGCTTAAGCCGTTCCGGATAGGCGGCCTCCTGATAAAAGGTAACGTCAATATTGTTTCTTTGGATAAAATCGAATTCGGCTTGTGCGTGGGCAAAAACCCGTCCATCCTGAAGGTTTCGGAATAGCACTTCCCCAACCCCGTCGATGGCGAGCAATTGTTTCTTGGTTTTGGAAAAAACAGTTTCCGCGGAACCACAGTGGTGGATAAGCTTTTTGGCGGTGATATCCCCTATGCCTTCCACTTTTAATAGGGCTAAGGTGTAAAATAAATCAGATGTGTTCATGGCGTATAATAAAGTCCAAAGAAAAACAATTTTATACTATTTTGAAATAAAAAGCCTACAAAATTAAAAATGGTTGCTTCACTAGCCCTGGTTGGATGGATCCCGATTTTTCATCGGGAGGAAGGAAAACGGGAAAAGGGCCTGCAAACATTCCCAACCCTTTCGTTCCCAATAGGATAGCTTCGAAATTCAAATTGTTAATAAAATTTGTTGATAATTTTTGGTTGCACACCTTGAATAATTAAATTTGTAGATATGAAGATTGAAAACTACATCTCGGCCCTCTTATATCGTTATCAATGTGTTACCGTGCCCGGTTTTGGTGCGTTTCTTACGGAAATCCGTTCGGCGCAGCTTGACACGAACACCAACACCTTTTTTCCACCGAAAAAAGTGGTCTCGTTCAACCCGCACCTGAAAAACAACGATGGTCTGCTGGCGAATCACATCGCGTTGCAGGAAAAAATCTCCTATGAAGAAGCCGTTACCGGTATTCAGCATGTGGTTAGCCTTTGGGTAGAACAGCTTCAGAAAAAAGAAACCGTTTCCTTAAAAAATATTGGTGAAATTTCCGTGAATGCAGAATGGAACTGGGTATTCGAACCGATAACGTCTGTAAATTACCTTGCGGATGCTTTTGGGTTGAGCCATGTGGTTTCACCAGCTGTAAAACGTGAAGTCTTCAAGGCCCA
Source organism: Flavobacterium pedocola (assembly GCF_053764385.1). Classification (NCBI taxonomy): domain Bacteria; kingdom Pseudomonadati; phylum Bacteroidota; class Flavobacteriia; order Flavobacteriales; family Flavobacteriaceae; genus Flavobacterium; species Flavobacterium pedocola. The sequence continues at coordinate 480,935 of NZ_JBSNCR010000003.1, forward strand.
GGTGGAAGAACTTGAAGAAAAAGCACCTATTGTTTTCACACCGGAACGCAAACGAAACTATTCGTACTTGAAATATGCAGCGGTTTTTGCCGTGATGTTAGGATGTGGCGGTTTGGCCTACAACTATCAATACCAGCAGCAACTAAGCAATGATACCCTGATGGTGCAGAAAGCGGTACAGGAAAAAGTGGAAGATAGAATTCAGAAAGCTACTTTCCTTATTGAATACCCGCTTCCCGCAATTACCTTAAACCTGAAGGAAAACGCAAAAAAACCCTACCATGTGGTTGCCGGTTCGTTCCAGAACGAAACCAATGCCGACAGAATTTTCAACGAACTTAAAGGCCTAGGGTATGAACCTATCCGTCTGGAAAAGAACAAATTTGGCATGTATCCGGTATTGTACGGCAGTTATTCAAGTTATACCGAGGCCCAGCAGCAAATGAAAGAAATTCAAAAGACGCACAACAAAGAAGCTTGGGTACTGATCAAAGAATTATAGAAAAATTACGAAATCCTCAAAAAAAGAGGATTTTTTTATTTCCTTATTGCTAACTTTGTAAAAAATAATCGCAATGCAAGAGAAATTTCCATCCGATTCGCTTACCACACTAACCGACTTAGTGTTGCCGGGCGAGACCAATCCGTTGAACAATTTATTTGGTGGCGAACTGTTAGCACGTGTTGACCGCGCCGCGAGTATTACGGCCCGAAGACATTCGCGAAGAATTTGTGTAACGGCCTCGGTAAACCACGTCGCCTTTAACCGCGCCATTCCTCTTGGAGCTGTGGTAACGATTGAGTCGAAGGTGTCGCGTACTTTTACCAGTTCGATGGAAATTGTAATCGATGTCTGGACGGAAGACCGCGAATCCGGGATTAAAAACAGCGCCGGGACCGCAATTTACACTTTTGTAGCGGTGGACGATACCGGAAACCCTGTGCCGGTGCCACCCATTATTCCGCAAACCGACGAAGAGAAAAGCCGCTTTGATGCCGCCTTGAGAAGAAAACAACTGAGCCTTATCTTAGCCGGAAAAATGAAACCTTCCGATGCTACCGAACTGAAAGCACTATTTTCCGGAGAATAAGTAAAGAACCTAAATAAAAAAAGCCGTTTAAAATTTTAAACGGCTTTTTTATGTTTTACATATTGTTGATCCAATTCTGCGGATTGAGTGTCGTGGTATTCTGGAAGACCATGAATTTCATAATGGCTTTTCCGGCCGAACTCGTATGAATGCGTCCGATACTTTGCTTGGCATTTACTTTCTCGCCTTTGGAAACGGAAACGCTGCTTAAATTCTGGTACACGGTAATATAGTCCCCGTGCTGGATGTACACCGCTTTGTTGTTCGCGTTGATCACCTGGATCTGGATCACTTCCCCGCTGAAAACCGCTCTGGCGTTTGAGCCCGGTTGTGTGCCAATCTCCACCCCACTGTTAGTAATGGTCAAATCGGGATAGGCCGGGTGTGGGTGCGTTCCGAATGCGGAATACACATAGCCTTTTTCCACCGGCCACGGTAAACGGCCACGGTTCGCCTTGAAATTATCCGCCAACAACTGGCCTTCTGTAGTCAAGACGAATTTCGCGGAAGATTCTACCCCGGAAGAAGCTGCCACCGGTTTGCCGGATTCTTTGGCTTTTCGGTTCGCCGCTGCAATCGCTTCACGGATCATACGCTGGATTTGCGCATCGATCCTTTTGGTTTCCGCCTGCATCTTTTTGATTTCAGCGGTATATTTTTTCTTGTCTTTCTGAACGGCTTTGGCTAAACGCTGCTGTTCGGCACGGTCTTGTTCAAGTTCTTTTTTCTCTTTTTCGCTCTCGACCAGCACCTTTTCCTTTTCTTTCTTTTTAACCTCCAGCTTGTTGGAGGCTACTTGCAACTGTCCGGTTTTGATCTTGATTTCATCTCCCTGCATTTTTCGGAAACTCGCATACTGTTTCATATACTGCATGCGCTTATAGGCCTGAAGGAAATTTTGGGACGAAAGGACAAACATCACCCGGCTTTGTTCCGAACGGCTTTTATAGGACTTGACGATCATTTTGGCATAATCGTCTTTCAGTTCTTTCAGTTCACGGCCCAGCCTGTTGATTTCCAATTGCTTTAGATAAATATCATCCGACAACAATCGTTTTTGTTTTGAGGTGGTATTGATCAGGCGCTCGCTCAGACGGATTTTGGCATTTTGCTGTGAAATCTGTCCCAGGATACTTTTCTCTTTTTTCTTTTCGGATTGCAGCAAGCGTTGCATCTCCTGAATCTGCTTCTGGATCTGTTCCTTGCGTTCCTCCAACTGACGCTGCTTGTCGTCACCGGGCTGTGCCCATACTGCCGCGGTTATACAAAAGAAAAATAAAGTAAAAAGTAGTTTGCGCATTGGTTTAAGTTTTGGCAAATTTAATCAATAAATATTTGTTCGTAGCCTTCCGGTACGTCATACGAAAACGACAAATCTTCATTGAACGTTACCGTGTTGTAATTAATTTTGATAGTCACCTTGTCTTTTTGCAGGGCTTCGATAAAAATCTCGGTCGGATAAATCCCTTTCGGTGATTCCTGATGCGACGGATAACTCACTTCCACGGAACGCTCCTCGGATTTCTGGTTGACGATTTCTTTCTTCAACAGGAAATTGGCCCCTTCAAACATGAACAATTTTTCGATGTCTTCCTGCTCACCGGTTTTTAAAACATGAAGCCCGCTTTCAATGCTTTCTTGGTATTTTCCTCTGGTTAAATCGTCTATGGCCTGACCGATAAGCAGGTTTTGCACTTTCTGAAAATCAAGATCGGTGCCCAACCAATTGCTCAACAGCTTATAATTCCCTTCGAAATATTTTCCGTTGATTTTTTCATAATAGCTTACATTTTCCGGTGTAATCATAGCCTTGGCCATGGTGATTCCGAAAAAACGAATGATGATCAGGATCTTTTCATCTTTTTTGATGCGTACTTCCGCAGTTACATTCTGTGACTGTTTACTGTCTTCGTAATGCGCGCTGGCTTTGAAATTCGCCGTTTTAAAATCTTTCTTGTTGGCATAATGCCCATTGATCACCGCAGACAGGGAAGTGGAATTCGCCGCCGTCTGTTCGGAGACAAGATTTTGCTTCGATTTACAGGAAACCAGTAAGATAAGCCCAAGGGCCACCAGTATTTTTTGCATTATTTTTTTGATTTAAGAAGCTGTTCGGCTTTCATGAAATGGGTTTCTTTGTTCTTTTTATCCCCAAGACCGTTATAAGCCTCGCCCAACTGTATATTGAAATTAATTTCCAGCTCAGGATCATCTACCACAAAATCTATTCCTGATTTTAAAAAAGTAAGCGCATCGCTGAAATTTTTTTGCTGATTGTTGGCCAGTCCGGCAAAATAATACAGTTTGGCCTGGGTCGGAAACAGTTCTATGTATTCTAAAGCGGTTTTGGAAACCTGGTCGAATTGACCTTTGTCTGTATAGGCCTGAAGCAGGACTTCAACTGTGGAAACGTCGTCTTTATAAAGTTTCAGGCTTTTTTGGAAATAACCGATCGCCACGTCGGTCTTCTTTTTATTGAGAAAGAAAATACCGATTTCTTTGTTCACATTAATCTCACCACTGTCGCTGAAATACTCGATAGCGGCATTCAATTCATTGTAAAATGCATTGGTATTGTTCACAAAAATCAGGAACTCGTTTAAAATACGGTGCTTGATTTTGTTGTCGATCTTTCTGCTCTTCAGTGCCCGGAACATCGACTGGGAAGCTTTGGCCCCATCGCGGTTGTTCAGGTGGAATTTGAACAGGGTTACCTGCGCCCAATCGGAATCAGGAATTTCGGTTTCCAGTTTTTTGGCAATCTCCATCGCCTTCTCCTCCTGGTTGCTTTCCGAATAAATATAGATCAGCTGGATATAATTCTGTTCGTCTTTCGGATTTTTGCGGATGGCTTCCTCCAATTGCTCCTTCTGCGGGTTTTTAAAGCGGCGCTCGTTGGTAATCTGTAATTTGTATAATTCCAACGTAGAACTGATGCCCACGGTACGCTCCATTTCTTCAATCAGGAAAAGGGCTTTGTCGTACTGCTGGGTATACATGTAAAGAGAGGCCAGATCGTCCTGGAATTTCTTGTCGAACTCAATCAGTTTCTGTACTACAATGATGGAATTATGGTAGTCTTTGGTTTCATAATACACGTCGTACAGCCCGTTCCAGTACCAACGCTCTTTCGAGTTGAGCTCTATGGCTTTTTTGAAGGCACTTTCCGCTTCCGGATACCGTTTTAACGACAGGAAGTTTTTTCCCAATTCGTTGTAAAGTGCCGGATTCGCAGGCTGCAACTGAAGGCATTGCTGAATCTCGGTAATCGCCTTGTCGTAGTTTTCGATAGCTTTTTGTTTCAGCGATTCATAAAAATGCGTCTCAAAGGCATCACTTTTCATAGCGATATCATCCGGATTATCCTGCGCACCGACCTGCATCGGAAGGCAAAGACATCCAAAAAGGAAAAACCGTATGATAAGCTCTTTTTTCATTTAGTCTAACACGGAGTAATCTCCGATACTGATACTTTTAAATTTTCCGTCAAAGGTGGCATGGTTGCCGATCATGGCATTATCCAATACCGCATTCCTGATGTGCGCGTGCGTTTGCACCAGACTGTTCTGGATTTTTACATCCGTCAGATGAGTCGCTTTCCCCAAGGACACATTTGGCCCTACGGTGGAATTGATCAGAATCACATCCTCCCCAATAAAACACGGTGGAATAATGGTCGAATTATCAATACGTACCGTACTTGCAATCATGTTCTCCCCGTCTTTGTGCAGGAAGTTCAGCATCCTTGAATTAGTCTCCACGGTTACATCTTTGTTACCGCAGTCCATCCATTCGTCTACTTTTCCGGGCACGAATTTCAAGCCTTTCTGTTTCATATTTTCCAGACCGTCCGTCAATTGGTATTCGCCGCCTTTCACCACATTGTTGTCCAACAGGTACTGCAATTCCGAACGAAGGGCTTCCCCGCTTTTGAAATAATAGATTCCGATGATGGCCAGATCCGACACAAACTCCTTCGGTTTTTCCACGAAATCCACAATCTGGTTGTTTTCGTTTAACTGTACTACACCAAAAGCGCTCGGGTCTTCCACCTGTTTTACCCAAATCACACTGTCCGCTGTAGTATCTAACGTAAAATCGGCACGGAATAGTGTGTCTGCATAAGCAACCACGATTGGTCCGCTCATACTTTCTTTGGCACACATGATCGCATGGGCTGTCCCCAGGGCTTCATTCTGGTAATAAATCGTTCCTTTTGAACCTAATTTTTCCGCGATGGCAATCAGGTCATTTTCCACCTGTTTCCCGAAACTTTCGTGGATGATAAATGCAATTTCGTCAATCTGCTGGTTGATCACCCCGGCGATATCTTCCACCAAACGGTGCACGATCGGTTTTCCGGCAATCGGGATTAAAGGTTTTGGTATGGTTAAAGTATGTGGTCGTAAACGGGAACCGCGTCCGGCCATAGGTACTATGATTTTCATATTGTATTTTCTTTTTAACACAGTTGGCTAAATCTGAACTCTTTTTGATTACAACCTACCAACTGAAAACTGTGACTGACTACTTATTTTACTCCGGTGCTTCCGAAACCACCTTCGCCCCTTGAGGTTTCCGACAATTCGAAAGTTTCCTGCCATTCGGCTCTTTCATGCTTGGCAATCACCAACTGGGCAATGCGCTCGCCGTTTTCCACCACGAAAGGCTCGTTGGATAAATTTACTAAAATTACCCCGATTTCCCCACGGTAGTCCGCATCGACGGTTCCGGGCGAATTCAAAACCGTAATCCCTTTTTTGAAAGCCAGACCGCTTCTTGGTCGCACCTGGGCTTCATATCCGACAGGCAGCTCAATGAAAAGGCCGGTTTTCACCAAAGCTCTTTCCAGAGGTTTTAAAGTAATTGGTTCGGAAATGTTGGCACGCAGGTCCATTCCGGCTGACGCATGGGTTTCGTAACTCGGTAACGGATGTTCTGATTTATTGATGATTTTGATTGTCATTATCGGTACAAGTATTAAAGTCTAAAAGTAAAAAAATTAAGCCGTTTTTCGCTTAAGAATGCGCAGTAAAGTTTCTTTTTCGTTGTGATAGATGAAATAGCCGAAAATCAGCATGGCCACAATCCCGAAAATATAGCTTTCACGGAAAATATCAACGTAAAAAGAAAGCCCGGCCAAAAGCGTAGACACGCCTAAATAGCCAAAAATCCGTTTTTTATCATACGGAATCGGATAGTATTTGTTCCCCAGGTAATAGGAGATGAACATCATGGACCCGTAAGCCGCCAACGTGGCAACCGCCGAACCCATATAGCTGAATTTCGGAATTAGCAGATAGTTCAAAACCAAGGTAATAACAGCTCCTACCACTGAAATATAGGCTCCGATTTTGGTTTTGTCAATCAGTTTATACCAAACCGAAAGACTGGTGTAAATGCCCAGGAAGAAATTAGCAAGAATGATAAGCGGCACGACCTTCATCGCTTCCCAATAGTCGCTGTTCCCGATAAGGATTACTTTTAACACATCGGAGAATACCACAACACCCAGAAGAATCAGGGAACCGAAGATGACAAAATATTTTGTGACCGTGGCATAGGTTTGCGGCGCGTTTTCATTACCGGCATGACTGAAGAAAAAAGGTTCGATGCCTAAAGTATACGCCTGTCGGAACAATACCATGAACAATCCTATTTTATAGCAGGCCGCATAAGCTCCCACTTCTGCTTTGGCAATACTTTCCGGCAATAAATTCCCCAGCAGGATTTTGTCAAAATGCTCGTTGATCCCAAAAGCCAGACCGGCAAAAAGGATAGGCCAGCCGTATTGCAGCATCTTTTTCCACAACGGGAAATCAAAATGCCATTTCAATGAAAAATAATCCGGAACAAACACCAAAAGCGTTACTAAACTGGCAATCAGATTCGCTATAAAAATATAACCCACCTGAAAATCGTCTATATAAAAGCCCGACCAAAAACCTTCCGGACTTGTCTGTGCCATTTTAGGCAGGAAGTACAACAAGAACACATTCAGTCCCAGATTGATGATAACATTACCGATTTTGATCACAGCGTATCGTATGGGTCTTTGGTGTGCACGAAGTTTCGAAAACGGAATGATACTTAAGGCGTCCAAAACAAGGATCCAAATTGCATACGTAACATATTGTGTCTCGACATTAGCCATCACTGCCAAGGTGTTCCGAAACAACAGGGCCACTATCAGAAAGAGCATTGATGTTACAAAAATAGAAATTGTAGTGGTTTCGATTACACGGTTCTTATCCTCCTCTTTGTTGTAGAATCTGAAAAAGGAAGTTTCCATTCCGTACGATAAAATCACGTTGAAGAAAACCATCAAGGACAGCACTATGGTTACATCGCCATAGGCTGCTGTAGGCATTAAATCCGTATGCAAACGAACCAGCAAAAAACTCAACATCCGCGGAAGCACCGTCGCGATTCCGTAAATAAAGGTTTGCTTGAAAAGGTTTTTATATAAACTCAAAATAACTGTTGCTTAAAGAGGATTGGCTTTTGCTCCTTTACAAAAGCAGTATCAATACTGTAAAAATAGTCTTTAACCGTTATCCCTGCAAAAAAATAGTCCGAATTTCTCACGATCCGGACTCTTGTTTTTTTATAAGGAATGCTGTTTTAAAATTTTAAACCGTGAAGAACGTTTGTTCTACCGTTTCACTAGGCTCGGGAATGTCTGCTTCGGTTAAGGTTTTCAGATTCTTTTTGGTCAGTTTTTTAAGCCCTACGATTCGGTTGGCCTGATTTTGCAGACAACGTTCAAAGAGGTTCCGCACTGTTCTGGCGTTCCCGAAACCTTCGTCTTTTTTCTCCAGCAACATTTCGAACGTATCGGTAAGTTTTTCTTTGGCTTCGGCTTCTAGTACAAAATCGGATTGTTTGGCCAGGCTTTCAAAGATGAGTAAAAGTTCTTCCGCTGTAAAATGATCGAAACGGAAATAACGGGTAAAACGCGAGCGCAAACCTGGGTTGGATTCCACGAACAACTTCATCGGCTCGTTGTAACCGGCCACAACCACGGCTAAGTCGTCGCGGTGGTCTTCCATTCGTTTTAACAACACGTTTACGGCTTCGGCGCCATAATCGTTCCCCAAACCGTTTTGGTTCAGGGCATAGGCTTCATCGATGAACAAAACGCCTCCGATACTTTCTTTAACCAAGGCATCCACTTTAATAGCGGTTTGCCCGACATAACCCGCTACCATACCTTCGCGGTCGGTCTCGATCAATTGTCCCTGGGTTAAGAAACCAAGGTGTTTGTAGATTCTGGAGAGCAATCGTGCCACTGTGGTTTTTCCGGTTCCAGGAGGTCCCAAAAAAACGGTATGCAACGTGATTTCGGTGTTTTTAAGTCCTTCTTCGGTTCTTTTTTTCTGGATTGTTAGCAGGTTGACCAATTCGTTCACGTCATTCTTAATCTGTTTCAAACCAATCAGTTTGTCCAGGTCTTTTAAGGCTTTTTCAAGCGAATCGTCCGACTGCCCAGTAGTGGCTTTCTTCTGAAAAAGAAGCTCGGCCGTTTTGGCCTCTATCGAAAAGGCTTCCTGAAGGAATTTTATCAGAAATCCGGTAATTTGCGCATTCCTGGCATCGGTTTTGGGAAGCACGGAAAGGATGCTGCTGTTAGCCCCTCCCGTAAGGGTTTCCGGTAGAAAATGATTGGTCATGATCTTCTGGAAATGCTGTTCAAACGGTTTCGAAGCGACTAGTTCCGAAAATTCTTTGCTTCTGGTTTTATCGGCATAAATCCCGTTGCGCAACACATCATAATAATACGCTAAGATGAATTGTGCTTTTACAGTAAAAGTATTTTGATGCTTTTTGGTTAAAAAAATCAGGTCGGACAACAGAAAGTGTTCGGTTTTCAAAAGCAATTCCGAGGACGGATTCGCTCGCAAGCCGTTTAGTTTCTGAATAAAATCAGCGTCCTGATTCAGGGTTTCGCAGACTTTCTGGATGGCTCTTGCCTGAAGTTCCAGTTCCTGCATAAATGTTGCCGATACAACCATATTTTTTTCTTTATGAGATCATCATCTGATGAACAATTTCCTTGAATAGTTTTCGGTGCTCGTCCCCGTACTCTTTCCAGCACAAGTCCATCTCCCTTAAATCGTATCTGGCCACCACCGTACCGTATTGCTGCAATTCGCCATTAACCGTCGGATGACCGATCACATAAATGGACTGCGCCAATTCGATGGCCAATTCGATGTCATGGGTGGAAAACAAAATGGTGTTGAATTCCGAGGAATCGCATAACAAGGCAAAGGATTTTTTCACTTCTTCAATGTTCCCGACATCCAGGCCTGAAAACGGTTCGTCCAATACGATGAATTGATCTGAAGAGAACAATTGCTCGATAATTGCCGTACGCTGGCGCTGCCCTCCGGAAAGTTCGTTTGGATATTTGTCGATACATTTTGTTAAGCCCCATTTGGACAGGTAGTCGTGTATTTTCGCTTCCTTTTCCGCTTTGGACAATTTGCTTTTTCGCAAGGCAAATTCCAGGGTTTGCTTCACGGTTTTATGACGGAACAGCGTGTATTTCTGATCCACAAAACCGATATCGCCTTCCGTTACCGGCTTGGCGGCATTGGCTTCGTTACGTGCGAAATCTTTGATCAGGATTTTACCTTCACAAGGCTGTACCAAACCCGTCAACGCCTTGAAAAAAGTAGATTTCCCACGGCCGGATCTTCCCACGATGGCGATAACCTGTCCGGTGTTTTCCGCTGAAGCGCGCACCACGTCTTTTTCCGTTAAGCTTATATCTTTAATGATTACTGTTTTGTCATAGGCCACACTCAGGTTTTCCACATACAGTAATGTTTCTTTAAATTCGAATCCCATGCTTTATATTTTTGAATATCGGAATACTGCTTTTCTTAAAAAATTGATGAGCCAGTCCAGTGCTAAACCAATCAAAAGAATGATGATCTGCAAGGCAATTATCCTTCCGTGGTTCATGAATTTGTCGGAGTTTTTGATCAGAAAGCCCAAACCTCCGGAAGCCACTACGATAGATTCCACCGTTACGAGCATCATCCAGGTGATGGCCAGGTTCTGACGGATCACATCGATCACATGGTCAATCCTTCCCATGACAATCACTTCCCACAACACTTCAATGCGGTTGCATTTTAAGGTTTTGGCGTGATCGAATTCTTCCTCGGGAATGGCTGCAATGACGGCAATCAGCGAGGTTGTTAAGAAGGTCGTTAAGAAAATCACCATGATCCAGATTTGCATGTTTCGGGCTTCGCTGATGATCATCGTAATGTAAAACGAAAGCCCCGTAAAAGGCAAAAACCTAAGTTTGGTGACAAATTCCGATACCGATTTGAGCGCCGGTACGGGCCAAGAATAGGCAAACAACATGGAAAGGATTACAGCCAGAAATATCGACAGAAAACAAAGTTTCAACGAGTTGAAAATGTGTACCACCAAACCTTCGCGGTACAATTCCCCAAAGCCCTGAAGCACTTGCGCCGGAGTTGGAAAAAGGTGCTTTTCACCGCTGGTTCCCACGAACCATACTACTAACAATACTATAATCCAAACCGCCAAGATCAGTGTTTTTTTGGTCTTGGAAATTTTCTCAAAGGGCAAAAGATATTTAATCATAGCAGTAAAAAAAGGCTACTCTTTCAAGTAGCCTTCGTTTGATTATTTAAGGAATGTGATTACTACTCGTCTGTTTTGAGCTTTTCCGGATTCCGTAGTGTTATCGGCCACCGGCTCGTTTGATCCTTTTCCGTCAATCATCTGGAAACGGTTTACAGGAATTCCTTTTTGCTTAAGGAAATCAACAATCGCCTGAGCTCTGTTTTTAGACAATATAAGGTTAGCATCCGCTTTCCCTACGTTATCTGTATGTCCTACGATGGTCAGTTTACTGTTTTCCGCCTGGATCAAAAGGTTGTAGATTTTTTCCAGATCTCTGGCAGAGTTGTTCTGGATCGAAGCACTTCCGGAAGCGAAATTGATTTTCCACTCACCTGACGCCATGATCTCTGTCGCCTGACCGGAGTAATCCGCTTTATCTGCCGAAGTTGATTCGATATCATTGATGTTTTTTAAGAAGAATAAGTTAACTGCATCTTCATAAGACGTTACTTTTCCAACGTTTTCATTGAAGTTGAATGGGTTCAATTCCGTTAAATACGTCGATACCTGGTTGTAAACGGATTTGTAACGGTTCACGCCATCTGACATTCCGAAATACTGCATGGCATCCGCATAGTTGAATACTTTGGATCCACCCATGTTGTACGTTAAACCGTTTTTGGTGCCCTGTTGTCCTTTGAACATTTTATACCAGTATTCAGCATTTTCAATCTGATAAGTATCCGCTACTGCTTCAGAAGCTCTTACTGCCCAATCATCATAGTTTTTCATCTGGTTGGAAGCCGTTAAAGCCGATTTAAGAATATTGGAAACGATATCCGGATTCTTAGTCGCCCATTCTTTCACCCCGATTAAAACCGTTGGCATCTGGTTGTTGAATTCTTTCGTGGAAACGATGTCTACGAAACCTGATAGTTTATCAAAAACCGTTTTATCACCAGGAGTCCATGTGGCACATCCGTCGATTTTACGGTTTACGGATTTTCCGGTTAGTTTTCCGTTTTTCACTTCTTTCAAAGAAACCGTCCATCCTGTTGTCTGGGATTTGATCAATTCCTCAGCTGATTTCATATAATCGTCATTTTCAGACGGATAGATGTTTACTGCATCGGCATCGTAAGTCGTTGGATCTGGGTTTACTTTCAAACCGTTAGCGAAACAGTAGTTCACTGTCGTTACCCAGTCACCATCACCCAATACTGCAGAAACTACAGTTCCTTTCATGGATTTAGGATCGGATTTCCAGCTAGGCGGTCCGATAAGTTTGTCCTCACCGTAGCTCATCCCGATAGCACCCATTACCTGTAAGTGATATTTGTCTTTACCGTATTTCTCGTCTAAAGCTTTTTGCACGGAACTGATGTAGAACGGTGCTCCGTCTCCCATGATCATAACCGCGAAAGCACTCTTATCCGAAGAAGGGAATTCCTGACCTTGGTCAAACTCCTCGATAAATTTCATCTGCATGTTGCGCAATTCCGACAACCAGTCCTGACGGATGATTTGTAGGTTTACGCCGTTTTTCTCCATAAGGGAACCTTTAGTCGTTTTAGGTCCACCGTTGGAAACGATAATTCCTGACTGTCCATTCCAAGCATAACCTGCAATTCGCACTAGTGGTTTGCTGCTCACGGCAGAAGAAACTTCTTTGGAAGGCAATGCGATTTTCTCCGCATTGGTAACGTTGTTAACGTCGGTCGTGTTTAATTCGATCCCTGTTAACTGTTTGGAAACTGCAGTCTGTATCCCCGGTGACACAAAGTATACCCCAGTAAGGATAGCCCCGATACCTACTACAACAATCAATAACTCAGAAAGCGTTGTTAATTTGGTTATTCTTAAAATTTTTCCCATCGTATATAATTATTATTTTGTCAATTAAAAAATATCTCCGAAACCACCGCTGTGCTGCTTGTCCTCTTTAGTCATCTTATAGTTAGGACTGGTGTATTTGGTGGAATCCGGAATGGTGTTTTCCCCGGTTTTGATTTTATCAGCCAAGGAATCCAATCTTGTGTACAGCTCGTCGTTATCCACAGAATATTGTGAGGTCAACGAATCGATATCGATAAGGTTTTCAGACGTACGGGCGATATCCTGTGCAATGGTCGTCGTTACCACTTCTAAAGCATATTCCAATTCCCAGTCTTTGGTAAACATCATCGCGCTTTTGGCACTTTCTGTTGCGGCTTTGGCATTTTTAGCGAATTCGTATTCTTTTCTCAGCATCGTAACGGTCGCGTCGAAATCAGCAATTTTGATATCGATAGCGGTTCCGGCCAAGGTCAGTTTACGGTCCATTTTCCCTAAAACGTTTGCACGCACACCGTATTTCTGGATAAAGCTTTTGCTTTGCTCGTATTGGTTAGAGATACGCTGTGAATCGCTTAGTTTTTTTGCCAACTCACTTTGCAACGCTACGTATTCGTCAGTATCTTTGGCTCCCGCACCGTTAATGCGCACCATTTCATCCATCGCATTTTTCAGTTTTTCCGACTGACGCTGTAAACTCAACACGTCTTCCTGAAACTTCTGTGCTTCTTTTTCGGATTTGGATGCCTCGATTTCCATTTCGTTTTTAAGCCCTTTTAATTTGGCTTTGGTGTTTTTGAAGATTTCCCTGTTTTTGATCATCTTCTGTTTTTGTTCTTCCAGTTCGTTAAAAGGATTGCTGTGGATTAACGCCTTGTGAAGGTTTTTGGTCGCAAAACGAAGCCCTTTCATGATTACCGGGAACATCATCACCAGGAACACCAGGAAAATTCCGGTGGCGGAAAGCGCGATGGCCTGTCCTAACATTGTGAATAATGGCGGAATGATGTAGGTCCAGACAAGGTAACCTCCAATTCCCAATAAACCTAAGGCAAGCGCCCAAAACAAAGACTTTTCGCCTTTTTTCAAAACATTGGACTGTAGGGCAATTTCACCTTTTGACTCATCGAAGTGTTTTAATATCGGTAACTCTAAAAGAGTACTTTTTTCCTGTTCGAATTTATTCATCTTATAAATATTGGTTGATACCGGTGATTACGGTATTGATTGAATCCAGAATTCTTTTCTTGGCCATGTTGTTCGCTTCAATTTTAAGATCCAGCTCCGAAAAATGCTCCTGGTTGACCAAGTCTATTTTTTCCAGCTCGGCTTTCTTATGGCTGAGTTCTTTCTGAAGATCGGCGATTTTGCTTTCCAAAGACGTTATACCAGTTGCCAAAGCCGTTTTCTCTAAGGTGATTTTGTTGGACAATTCCATCTTTTTGGAAGTTCCCGTAGAATCGTACTTTGCATATACTTTATCAATTTCAGCAATATAAAATTTTGCTTTCTCCAATAAAAAATCTTTGGACAAATTAGGGTTGATGGTTTTCCCCATAGTAAAGGCCATCTGATAGCTTTGCGGATTGGTAACCCCTACGGCCTGAACCGATTTGTACAGTTCGAAAAAATCGAAGCCTTCTGCATTAAGACCTTCAAAACCTTTTTGATACACCTCTACGATCTCACCCAGAAAAGGGTTGTTCCCAGAAAGGGCTTGAGAGGGCATAGCCGCTGCATCAGGAAAGCTATTGGTTTGGATAGGGGCGGCTGCTTGTTCTTCTTTTTTTGACGTATCGTTATTTTCGGACTCGTTTATAAAAAGACTTTTCCAGTTAAAACTGTCTTTGCTCATTGGTTAGTTTCTTATTGTTTCCTGAGATTATACGTAGCACTTTAAAAAAAGTTACTACTATTCTTAAAAAAAATAAAAATACATATTTTCCACAAGTTATCTGCATCAAATCTTTTTCATTTTTCAACACCTTCCCGAAATGGATTTAAAAGGCGCGCAAAAAAAAAGAGCCGGACAAATGCCGGCTCTTTTATGTATTGAACTGTATTGCTTAGCTTTTCAAAGCTTCCGCGCCACCTACGATCTCCAGAATTTCTCCGGTAATAGCAGCTTGACGGGCTTTGTTATACGTTAACTTCAACTGGTTTCTTAAATCCGTTGCGTTATCCGTTGCTTTGTGCATCGCGGTCATACGTGCTCCGTGCTCTGCAGCAAACGAATCGCGGATGGCTTTGTACAATTGTGTTTTTAATGATTTCGGAATCAACGTTAACACGATTTCTTCTTTCGACGGTTCGAAAATGTAATCGGATGTAGCTACTTCTTTAGCCGCTAACGGTGCCAATGGTAAGAACTGCTCCGTTACCACTGTCTGAGTCGCTGCATTTTTGAATTGATTGTACACCAATTCGATTTTATCGTACTCACCGTCCACAAACAAATGCGTCAGTGATTCAGCGATATGGGCCACATTGTCAAACGTCAAATCGTCATAAACATCACTTCGGTTTGCAATCACGTGATTGGTTTTGTGCAACTGATCGTTTGCTTTTTTACCAATAGCGAAAACACCAATGTTATGCTGACCATGCGTCTCGGTTAAGTTTCTAACCTGTTTCAAAACGTTAGAGTTGAATGCCCCACAAAGACCACGGTTAGAAGTAATAGCAACCACTAAAACTTTCTTCACCTCTCTTTGTTGGGTGTACTGCCCTGCGAAATCACCTTCCAGGGAAGCACTCAGGTTTTGGATTAACTCCGTTAATTTTTCGGCATAAGGGCGCATCGCCGTAATTGCATCCTGTGCTTTTTTCAGCTTTGCGGCAGATACCATCTTCATCGCCGATGTAATCTGCATCGTAGATGAAACGGAACTGATCCTGTTACGTATTTCCTTTAAATTTGCCATTTATAATATTTTAAATTATAAATTCTGAATTATAAATTATGGAACCCATTTACAATTTATAATTCAAAATTTAAAATAACTTATTAGTATTTTGCAGAAACTTCTTTCGCTGCTTTTTCTAAAACATCCGTAATGTTATCGTCGAATTTACCTGCTTTTAAAGCATCCAACGTATCACGGTGTTTTGCGTTCAAGTACTCGATGAAATCCTTCTCGAATTCTTTTACTTTGTTTACGGGAACGTTTCTCAATAAGTTTTTAGTACCTGCGTAGATAATCGCAACCTGATCTTCTACAGTAAACGGCGTGTTAACCGCTTGTTTTAAGATCTCCACGTTACGTTTACCTTTCTCGATTACGTTCATCGTAGCTGCATCCAAATCCGAACCGAATTTTGCGAACGCCTCTAACTCACGGAACTGAGCCTGGTCTAATTTTAACGTACCTGATACTTTTTTCATTGATTTGATCTGCGCGTTACCTCCTACACGAGATACAGAGATACCTACGTTGATCGCCGGACGAACCCCTGAGTTGAACAAGTCAGACTCTAAGAAGATCTGTCCGTCAGTAATCGAAATTACGTTCGTTGGGATATAAGCCGAAACGTCTCCCGCCTGTGTTTCGATGATTGGTAACGCTGTTAACGAACCACCACCTTTAACGATTGGTTTTAACGATTCCGGTAAATCGTTCATATTTTTAGCGATGCTGTCGTCCGCAATTACTTTACAAGCTCTCTCTAATAAACGGGAGTGTAAGTAGAATACGTCTCCAGGGTAAGCCTCACGACCTGGTGGTCTTCTTAACAACAAAGACACCTCACGGTAAGCTACCGCCTGTTTTGATAAATCATCATAAATGATCAAAGCCGGACGCCCTGAATCACGGAAATACTCCCCGATAGCAGCACCTGCCATTGGAGCATATACCTGCATTGGAGCAGGGTCAGAAGCATTAGCTGCAACGATAACGGTATACGCCATTGCACCTTTTTCTTCTAATGTTTTAGCGATTCCTGCAACTGTAGATGCTTTTTGACCTACAGCAACATAGATACAGAATACCGGTTTCCCAGCATCGTAGAATTCTTTCTGATTTAGGATAGTGTCGATACAAACGGTTGTCTTACCAGTCTGACGGTCACCAATTACAAGCTCACGCTGTCCACGACCTACAGGGATCATCGCATCGATTGATTTGATACCTGTTTGTAACGGTTCGTTTACTGGCTGACGGAAGATAACTCCCGGAGCTTTTCTTTCCAATGGCATTTCGTAAAGAGTACCACCGATTGGTCCTTTACCGTCGATTGGGAACCCTAAAGTATCCACAACACGACCTACCATTTCCTCACCAACTTTTAAAGAAGCGATACGCTGCGTTCTCTTTACAGTTGAACCTTCTTTGATCCCGGTAGACGGCCCTAATAATACAACCCCTACATTATCTTCTTCAAGGTTCAATACAATAGCTTCCAACCCGTTATCGAATTGTACTAACTCCCCGTATTGAGCATTAGACAAGCCGTAAACACGAGCGATACCATCACCTACCTGAAGAACTGTTCCCACTTCCTCTAAGGTAGCACCTGATTCAAAACCAGATAATTGTTTCTTTAATATTGCTGAAATTTCAGCAGCTTTAATTTCTGCCATTCTGTTTATAATTTAACACTTTTCAGTGTGGTAAATACTAATTTAAAAGTTCTCTTCTTAATGTTTGCAATTGGTTGGCTACCGAAGCATTGAACTGCTTGTCCCCGATTCTCAAAATGAAACCGCCGATGATGGACTCATCCACGATATTTTTAAGGGTAACCGTTTTATTGGAAAATTCCTTGATTTTAGCCAATACCTTAGCTTCCAACTCTGGAGTGATCGGAAATGCAGTCGTAACTTTCGCTACTTCCACGCCGCTCATCTCATCAAACAACAAGTTGTACTGAGAGGCTATCGCCGGTAAGATTTCAAATCGTTTGTTTTCCAACAACAACCGGAACAAACCTTTTGTTTCGTTTTGGGCCGAAGCAAATATTTCCGACAAAACCGATAGTTTAACCTCTCCCTTAACTGTAGGGTTCGCTAAAAAATCTTTCAACTCTGCGTTTTCTGCAATCGAAGCAACAATAGACTTCATGTCCTCGTTTACATGCGACGCTTTCCCGTTCGAGTTGGCCATATCCAAAATAGCTTTGGCGTATCTAATCGCTACTCTTGACATATACGATTAATTTAATTTTACTTCGTCTAACATTTTCTCAACCAAAACCGTTTGAGATTCTTTGTTAGAAAGTTCACCTTTTAATAATTTCTCAGCGATTTCCAAAGAAAGACCGGAAACCTGCGTTTTCAATTCAGCCATAGCAGCATTTTTCTCGCTTTCGATAGAAGCTTTAGCCTGCTCAATCATTTTAGCACCTTGAATCTGCGCTTCGGATTTAGCATCAGCAATCATTTTTTCTTTGATTTCACGAGCTTCTTTCAACATCGTATCTCTTTCTGCACGAGCCTCGTCCAACAATCTTTGGTTGTCAGCTTTGAGGTTCATCATTTCTTTCTTAGCAGTTTCTGCAGCTGCCAAAGCGTTGTTGATAGACTCTTCTCTGCTTTTTACAGCACCCAAGATAGGTTTCCAGGCAAACTTTTTCATCAAGAAGAAGAATACCAAGAAGATTATCGATGTCCAAAAAATTAAACTTTCCGGTGAAGTTAAGTTCATATTTCTATATATTAAGTTTGTGTTTTACTTTTTTAAAAAGTTTCGCAACCAACCGTTGCGAAACTTTTTACTTTAATTACTAAGCAATTAATGCTACTACTACAGCGAATAATGCAACACCCTCGATAAGAGCAGCAGCAATAATCATTGCAGTTTGGATTTTTCCAGCAGCTTCTGGTTGTCTTGCCATAGCGTCCATAGCAGATCCACCAATTTTTCCAATACCGATTCCAGCTCCAATTACAGCTAATCCAGCACCGATTCCAGCTAATACCATAATAATAAATTTATATAGTTAATAATAATAAAACTCAATATTAATGATGGTCGTGCTCAGCTACCGCCTGACCAATAAACAATGCTGATAACAATGTGAACACATACGCCTGTAAGGCTGCTACCAACATTTCCAACACACTCATAAACAATACGAAAGCACCCGATACAGGAGCAATTGCAGCCGTTTTGAATATGTATATTAATGAAATTAAACTCAAAATAATAATGTGACCCGCAGTAATGTTTGCGAACAAACGTATCATCAATGCGAATGGTTTTGTAAACATTCCGATGATTTCAACCGGCCACATGATTGGGTATAATGCTTTCGGTACCGGTGGTGCAAAAATATGCCCCCAATATCCCTTGTTTCCACTTAAGGTAGTAATCACGAAAGTAATAAACGCCATTACAAATGTAAAGTAAATGTTTCCAGTTAAGTTAGAACTGAACGGGAAGAAAGGAATTAATCCAATCAAGTTGTTGATCCAGATAAAGAAAAATATCGTCAACAAATACGGCATGTACTTAGCGTATTTTTTTTCTCCGATATTAGGAATTGCAATTTCGTTTCTAACAAACAAAACCAATGGTTCCATAAAACCAGCCAGTCCTTTCGGTGCTTTATCGTTTTTCTTATAAGATCTTGCTACTGCTGTGAACACTAGAAGTAATATTATCACAGACATCAACATGGAGAACACATTCTTAGTGATGGAGAAATTTAAAGGGCGCGCATCAAAGTTAAAGGCATTTTTGTCTTCTTCTTTTAGCTGCTCAAATTTATCTGCATAATACACCACTTCGTTATAGCGTACAAAATTTTGTCCGTTGACAGACGCTACATGATGTCCTGTGTTGTCGTGGTGAAAGTTTTCAGAAGAGAAAATTATCAATCCGTTGTTAGTCCATAAAATTACCGGCAGGTAGAAAGTAATAGGCTGTCCGTTCCAGTCTGCAACGTGAAACTCGTGCGAATCTCCGATGTGGGAGTTAATTAATTCTGTAGCACTAAATTCTTTTTCTGCGCCATGAGCTCCTTCCGTAGCTGCTCCATGAGCTTCATGAGCCACTTCGTGTACAGCTTCTTTTTTTACATCAACTGAATCCGTTGTCGGGTTTGCCAAAGCAATTGAAGAAACAAATGCTGCAAAAGTTGCTACAATAAAACTGACGGGTTTTTTTGAAATCACCATACCTTATTAAATATCTTAATTTTTACGGTCTATAAATTTTGCGCAAAGGTACATATTAAATTAATAAACGAAAACATATAATCATAAAAATTAAAAAGTCTTTTTAAAACGCTTAATTTCTTCGATTTATTACCTTATTTCTGATTTAAAAGCCTTACAGAATGAATGGTTTCGAAAAGTAGAAAAAGGAAAAATGGAACAAAAAAAGCGAAAACATCAGGCTTTTTATCTTCAAAATCAGATTGTATCAACGGCAAAAGAAATACAATTGCCCCCATCATCTTGATAAGGCCCATTGCTAAAAAAGCATAGCCGGTTTTATCAAAAAAAGTATTGCTCACAAATACCAAAAAAACAAAGCTCAATAATGTTACCACAATATTAAAAGTATAAACACTTAGGGTTTGATAATAAAATGGCGTTTCTTTAAAAAGCTCTTGAACTATAAAATACTGTGCAAAGAACAAAACGACAGAAAAGGGAAGAAACTGTTTGAGAAAAAAAAGTAATTTTTGTTTCATTATGTTTTAACTAATCTTTATTCAGGTTCTTAACCTGCTGCATTACATTATAAAGTGCTATAAAAACCGACAACAACGAACAGACAATAGTAAACAACGACCCATCCTTGTTAAATTTACCATCAAGCCAAATCCCAAAAAAAACACCGGCAGCAATGATCACCCCCATCTGAAAAGGGATATTAATCAATGCCATCCATTTGTTATTAGGCTGTTTTTTCTCCGGCTTGTCCATCGTTTATGCTTTTTACGGTATTGCGCATGGTACAGGACGCACTGAAATCGGCACCGGGTTCCACTGAAAGTTTGCCCACAGTCGCTTCCCCTTTGATGGTGGCTTTACTGCGGACGCTCAACAAATCGGACACTTCAATTTTTCCGTTGAACTTGCCTTCGATATCGGCTGTTTTGCAGCTTACATCACCGGTAATACTTCCTGTTGGACCGATGACCAATCTCCCTTTCGAAGTAAAATTCCCCAACAATTGACCGTCCAGACGAAAATCGGCCTGGGAGACAATATCTCCGGATATCTGTGTTCCTTCGACGATACGGTTGGTCTTACCTAATAAATCGGTATAGGGTTTCTGGGGTTTGTCAAACATAACGGTTAGTTTAATGTTGCCATATATTGTTCAAGATTTTTCTTGATCTGCACCACTTTATAGTCTTCGTTTGAAATTACGAAAGCTGCTTCCTTAATCTTATAGCCTTTAAATTCCTTAAGAACCGAAAGCGTGGATTGGGCGCCTTCCTTGTTGCTGAAGCCATGGATTACCATAAAGCCCTGGTTCATGATATATACATCTTCAGAAAGCGTGATTTCCTTGCTGTTTCGGTCTTTGATATATTTCTGCAATTTTCCTTTAAGCGCGATAACTTTAGCATCTTTATCATTAGGGAACGGAATCGGGTACACAATTTTCCAGCTCACCGGTGGTATTCCGTTAAACGTAAGGGCTTCCAGTTTCGGGATATCGTTCTTCACAATGGCATCGGCTCTTTTTCCTTCGTCCAGATTCGGATAATTGTAGGCCACAGCGGTTAATGCTTTTTTGTATTCCTCTACGCCTTTAAGTCTTCCGATAAGGTTGGCACGCAACATTTCAAACTTAACAATGATTTCATCGCCGGCAAAACGATCCATCATCTGCTCGACCTGTTGTAGGGTTTGCTGGTAATTGCCTTTTTCGTATTCTTTGTACAGATTCCCGAAAATCACTTCCGGCGCTTCATTACTTTGTGCGATTTCAGAATTCGGATTCGTTAAAATCTGTGCGTAATGACTGTTCGGATACCCGCTGATGATTTCCTGTTTCATCGCTTCGGCTTTGGAAGGATTGATGATTTCGTAAATTTTGTACAGATTGTACTTCGCCGGCAGCACCAAACGTTCTTCCGGTTGGCTTACCAATAATTTTTCAAGTTTGGAAGCGGCCAATTCGTATTCCTGGAACTTCTCTTTATAGATAGTCCCCAGTTGGAAATACGCAAAATTTCGTTCGCGAGCCAGGCTGTCCAACACTTTTTGCTCCGTTGGAAGTTGTTTGATATAAAAGTCCGTGGAATATTCCGGCTTTTCCGTTACGGCATCCGGGTTCTCGTTCGCTTTGACCACATCGGCCAACGAATCATTGGTGTCATTGGTATCTATCCCGTCAGTTGCGTCTTTAGAAACGGCCCAACGCCAGTTGTCTTTTAAAGGACGATTGCCCCATCTTTTACGAAACTCTGTTTTCCCGTAAGCCACGGTGGACGGATTGTAAAAATAGAAACTGCTCTGTGTGGAAGCCGTCATCGTTGGAGGCGCTGATGTAGGGTTTAGGGCTGGCGGCATCCCGTCTGCTTTTTTTCCACTTCCTTTTGGGTCTGCAGAATCTAAATCCTTAAAGCCGGGTTTTGTGTCCGGTGCGCCGTTGTTCTGCCCCTGTTCCTGTGCTTCTTTTTTCTTCGCTTCTTCCAAAGCGCGTTTGGCATCGGCTTCTTTTAATTTGGTGATATGCGCCTGATAGAAATTGCGTTTGTCGTTTTCGTTCATCGCCACCACTTTCAGAATGCTGTCGTTGTTCTGAACGATCGCTTCGTATTTGATTACTTCCGACAAGTTTTCCCTTTTCTTTTTGACAGCGAAAAACTCCCTGGATTTGTTGTCCAGGCGCAACATGGTACTGTCATAATATTTTCCGGCCGTTGCATACCTTTCTTCGTCAAAGAAAATCTGCGCCAGGTTTCTGTAATTGGAAGCCATCAGGTAACTGTCCTGCGAAACGGAACGCAACGATTTATTGTAATATTTTTTAGCTTTTACCGGCAGGGTCTGCTTGTCATAGAACACCCCCACCTGATGGTTGATCACATCCAGAAAAGGTCTGTTTTCGCGGTCTTCTAATAATTTGGTATATTTCTCCATAAAGGCAAGCGTGTCGCCGTTTTTATGGTCGAACTGTTGGGCCTGTTTGGCGTGTGCCCAGATCACATAGCGTCTTGGTGATTTACGCTTCATTTCGATTACCTCCCCAAACGCAGTGAAAGCACTGTCTTTGTGACCCATTTTCTCATAAAGCTGCCCTAAAATAAAACGGTATCTTGCTTTTTCTTCGTTATGCTCGGTAAGGTCTCCGGCTATTTTCAGTCTGGCGATGGCGGTATCTCTCACCCCGGTATTCAAATAGGCTTGTGCTAAAATAGCATTGGCGTCGGCCTTTACCTGACCTTTAAGTTTTTGGTCTTTAAGCAATCGTTTCAGGTTTTTTATCGCCTGTTGGTCGTTTTCCAGACGGATATTGGTTTTTTCGCGCCATACTTTGGCTTCACCGATCTTATCGCTGTTGGAATACTTATAAAGGATGTAATTAAACGCTTCCAGGGCGGGAAGAAAACGATTGTCATAATAACGGGCTTTCCCTAAAAGCAAATGCGCTTCATCTATTTGCGGGTTTTTCTCACTGCCTTCAATATACATGGCGTGTTTTTGAATGGCTTTGGCCGCTTTGGTTTCGGCTCTTTCGAAGTTCGCGTTTTTGGTCTGCTGGCCCGGTAAAATGGCCTCTTCCTTACTCTGCATGCGCTCCACCGGAAGGATATCCCAGAAATTGTCTTTGTAGGTTTCCTTTAAATCTTCAACCCCTTTATCAAAAGCCACCTGCCCGTTATACAACACGTTGTACTCGGTAGTAACCGCATGATAGTTTCGGCTAACAAAGGAATTCTTGCGGGTGGAACAAGCCACAATCAGGGCAACAAAACCGATAAGGTATATATATTTTAAATCACTATGTCTCAAAGTAATCTTTTTTTCTTTAACTTTTAAAAATACTCTTTTAGTATATCAACTGGTAAAAATACGTTTCTTTTTGATATGTCTGAAAATTTCAGATGAAAATTCGGATGAAAGGAAAAGAAACTCTTTGAACGAATTATAAATGCGTTGTGTTGACCAGAGTCGGAATTGTTTTTTACTTTTGCATAAACAAACCAAAACACTATGTCAGCATTTCATAGCCTAACCATAAAAGAAATCACTCGCGAAACACCGCACGCCATTTCAGTGGTTTTTGAAGTACCGGGTCATTTAAAACCGGACTATGCCTTCATCGCGGGACAATACCTTAATTTAAAATTCATCATCGACGGAAAAGAAATCCGACGTGCCTATTCAATAAGTTCTTCCCCTAACAACCACGAATTACGTGTCGCCATCAAAGCGGTTAGCAATGGGGTAGTATCGACCTTTGCCAACGAAAAGATGAAAGTCGGGGATACCATGGAAGTAGGAACGCCGGAAGGCCGCTTTACTTTCGAGCCCAAAGCAGACAATCAGAAAAACTATGCCGCTTTTGCAGCCGGCAGCGGAATTACACCCGTAATGTCTATTTTACACAGCGTATTGGAAAACGAGTCGAAAAGTACTTTTGTCCTTACTTACGGAAACAAATCCCCGGAAGAAACCATTTTTTACAAACACCTTCACGATTTACAGCAGAAATATGTAGGACGCCTTTTCGTGCATTATGTTTTTTCACAAGCGAATGCTGCCGAAGCACATTTCGGGCGCATCGACAAATCCATCGTGAATTTTGTGGTACACAACAAACATGCGGAAAAAGACTTTGATAAATTTTACCTGTGCGGGCCGGAAGAAATGATCTCTGCAGTAGGTAATGTATTGAAAGAGCACAATGTTCCGGAAAAAGACATCAAGTTCGAATTGTTCTCCACAACGCCAAATGAAACGACAGCCGAAAAAACCTTGGGTGGTCATACCAAAATTTCCGTAGTGGTGGATGATGAAGAATTCGAGTTTGAAATGGCCCAGAAACAAACGCTTTTAGAAGCCGCACTAAAGCAGGGAATCGACGCACCTTACTCGTGCCAGGGCGGTATCTGCAGCAGCTGTTTGGCCCGTATTTCCAAGGGAACGGCCGAAATGAAAAAGAATTCGATTTTAACCGATAAAGAAATAGCCGACGGTTTGATTTTGACCTGTCAGGCACACCCAACTTCAGCAGAAATCCATGTCGATTATGACGATGTATAAGGGTTGATTTGATTTAAACTTGTAGGAATCCGATTATTTATGCAGATAATCGGATTTTTTTGTATTTGGTCGAAAAATAAATCACAAAAAAGCAACGGTTTGTGAAACTTATTTAGATTCGTGCGGAAAATTTCCAAAAAACCAACAATTTAAATCAATTATTAACCAAATTATGAAAACTTTTATCAGGTTTTCAATCTGCATGCTATTGTTGCTGCTCACACAAACTGCAATGGCACAGGTTGGAATCGGTACCACTACCCCAAAAGCTGCACTGGACATTTCCAACAGCACTTACGGCCTGCTTATCCCTAGAATTGCGCTAACCGCCGCGAATGTGGCAGCACCGGTAGTCAATCCGGCAACAGGGAACAATACTTTAGAAGTAGGCACCATCATTTTTAACACGGCAACCACGGCTGGAACTTATGGCGTAATACCGGGAATCTACTATTGGGATGGCTCCAATTGGATTTCACAGGTACACCGCTATTTCGAAAAGAAGTTCACACAAACTTCAGACTTGACTGTAGCGACAACTGCCTCCACCTACAGTAACATTATAGGAATTAACAACAAATCTTTTGTTGCGCCTTACACTGGGCAATACACCTTTATTTTCACAGGATATCTGGGAGCCGGAACAGTAGACACTAATGCCGGTAAGATGGGTTTTGTGGAAGGTAATTTCAAAATGACCATCAACGGAACGGATTATCGCAAATACTCTCACTCGACGAGTTTTTACAACAGCGACACTATGACCGATTATTATGAGTTGTTCAACGAAACGAATATTAATGTAAACGTTTACCTAACTGCTGGTCAAACCTGTACGTTAAATTGTTCCTACAACGGAGCCGCCGATGACAACATCACGGAAACCAATGCGCATGTGGTGGGACGAACCACCGTTCTGGGCAATCTTTGCGAAGTGAACGTGACCTATATCGGACGTTAATAAATTCTTGTACATAAAGAAAAAAAAGGAGCTAAACAAGCTCCTTTTTAATTTTATCAATAACCGCTTCCGGTAAAATGGTTCGCATGGCATTTTCATAGCCTTCTACTTTTTTGTTCCCGTATACTGAAGTCGGTAATTTAGGATACTGCTCCCGATCCGACGTAATACAGTTTTCCAAAGGCTGATTGAACGGCACAAAGCCGGCATAAGGATGCGTCGCGCCCCAAAGCGTTACCACTTTAATGCCGAGCATAGCCGCGATATGGGCATTCCCGGAATCCATACTCAGCATGATGTCGAGATTGGACATTAAGTCGAGTTCTTGTTCAAGTTTCAGTTTTCCGGCTATTACTATTATATTCTGGTGGTTCTTTTTTAAGGCATTCAACTGTTCAATTTCTTTAGGTCCGCCTCCGAAAAGGAATAAAACCCTATTGCTGTCCGAAGCCAATTCGTCTATCACCTGCTGTAACAAATCCAACGGATAAACTTTGCTTTCGTATTGGGCAAAAGGCGCAATACCGATCCAGTTGCCTTTCTTTTCATCGGTTATGGAACGTATCTCTTGGGAAAGTGTGGCTTTTTCGGGAAAAACGGGCTGCGACAAATCCACCGGAAAACCTAAAGCGGCTAAAGTATCACAATGCCTTTCGAACATAGTTTTTAAAGGCTGGAACACTTTGTTTTCAGCTCGTGTCAGCGCTTTTTTATCGGAACGCCCTTTATCGGTTTTCGCTGTGGGTTTACCGGAGAGTGTAAATAAGTTACGCACTACATGGGAACGCAGGACGTTGTGAAAGTCAGCTACCGCATCAATGTTCAACCTGCGCAAATCCGAATACAAACGCAGCAAACCTCTAAATCCTTTATGGCGCTTGTTTACGTCGACCGCAAAAAAATCAAGGTTGGGAATTCCCTCAAAAAAAGGCTTGAAGAACGGCCGTGAAACCATGGTGACTTTCACTTCCGGATACTGTAAAACTAAGGCTCTCAGCACAGGCACCGTCATAGCGACATCACCCATGGCTGAGAGCCTTATTACAGCAATATGCTTTGGTTTAGCCATCAAAAAAGATGCTATTTTTTATTCTGATACAACACCGGGTTTAGTTCCTCGTCGTTGTACATTTTCATCTGTTTGTACACTTTCATGTATTTGTCCCCGTTGGAAATATCCGTCAGCAAGTCACTGATGGAGGTAAACATATCGCTTTTCTGATCCAGCAACACATTTAATTTCTCCTGGCATTTCGCACGGTGTTCCGCAGTAGCTTCCGGACGGTTGGCTTCTTCGCTCATGTGGTAAATTTTCAGAGCAAGAATCGACAAACGGTCAATCGCCCAAGCCGGACTCTCCGTGTTGATTTTTGCATTCGGTTTTACCTGAACGTCCTTATATTTTTGCAGAAAATAACTGTCGATGAATTCCACCATGTCCGTACGTACCTGATTCGACGCATCGATTTTACGTTTCAGATCCAATGCGGCTACCGGATCGATATTCGGGTCACGAACGATATCTTCATAATGCCACTGCACCGTATCCACCCAGTTTTTCGCATACAGTAAGTATTCGATGGAACCTTTTTCATAAGGGTTTTTTACCGGTTGGTACACATCATCAATCACATGGTATTCTTTGATACTTTGTTCAAAAATCGGAAAGGCAAATTCAGCGAACATAATTTTTTATTTTAGTATACAAACCTACATAATTTTTTCCACCTGAGAGATGGCCTGCTAAATTTTGTGGGCTTCATTTTCTAAATATAAACAAGGGCTTTTGGGAAGAACTTTAGCTTTTTAAACTTTTAACCTTTAACTTTGAACTTTAAACCTTAGACCAATCCTATGCACATTCATTACATCTCCGAACAAAACAGCATCCTGAATCATTTCTTAACGCAAATCCGCGATGTAAACATTCAGAAAGACAGTATGCGCTTCCGCAAGAACATCGAGCGTATCGGAGAAATTATGGCATATGAATTGAGCAAAACGCTGGATTACAAAGACATTTCCGTTCAAACGCCATTAGGGACCAAACACACTACAACCATTGCCGAACCTGTGGTACTGTGTTCCATTTTACGCGCAGGACTGGCCTTGCACCAAGGTTTTATGAATTTTTTTGATGATGCGGAAAACGGTTTCGTATCGGCCTACCGTCACCATTACAACAACGACGATGCCTTCGAAATCCTGGTGGAATATCAGGCCGCTCCTTCCTTTGAAGACAAAAACCTGATCCTGATCGATCCAATGCTGGCTACCGGACAATCGCTGGTGGCGGTGCTTCACAAATTACACTTAGAGCAAAAACCTAAAGAAATCCATATCGCAGTGGTCATTGCGGCCCCGGAAGGGATTGTGTACCTGCAAAAAAATCTTCCGGACAACTGCCATTTATGGGTAGCTTCTCTGGACGAAAAACTAAACGAGAAAAACTACATCATCCCTGGCTTAGGCGATGCTGGTGATTTAGCCTACGGAAGTAAATTATAACTGACCGAAGAAAATAACCAACGCCACAACGACAATACCGCCAAGTACGCCTTCCTTAACCCAATTGTTTTCCTGGCTTTCCAGAAAATTGGTGCCCAAAACCGATAGCGGGAAAAAGGTGAACATCAGGAAACTGTTGTTCTTGTCTGCGGAAAGCACATAAATACCAACCCCGAGCAAAAAGGTAAAAAGGATCTTTTTATACGAGGACTGCATGTTCAACGGTCGGTTCGAAAGTGAAATCAGCTGCGTGGAAAAAAACAAAACGGCCACGGAAGAAAAGAAAGCCAGGGCTATATTCTGGAAAATATTTTCGAAATAGGTAAAATCAAAACTCAACTGTATCTGATGCCACACAAAACCAATCAGACTGTGATCGATTAAAAGTACGGCCAACAGAAATACCGTAGCCACCGCAAACAAGGCGATAAAGGGAATAATCCAGTTGCGGTAATCGCCGGAAACGTGGAAGATGATGGAGATAAAAACCAATATCAGGAATAAAATACACCAGAAGTGGAACAGGGAGGCCACAAAAATCCAAAGCGAAGCATCAAAAATTTTCTCTTTCGGGGTAATCAGCGACTGCATGGAAATCAGGCGTCGTAAGGCCAACAGCAGAAAAAAATTCGCCAAAATTACATTGGTGTTCACCAAAACCGTCGGGAAAAGAATCAAAAAAATACCAAAAAGAAAGGCCGCATAACTGTTGTCCTTACTCAACCCGTTCCGCTTGGTGATAAAGCGCACCAAAAACATGGACACCACCAATACCGCCAAAAGCATTACTTTTTGGGCCGTCATATAATAATGTTGCGTCCAGCTCAGATCGCCTGACAGGTACAAAAAATAGAAGACCACCAGCATCAAACCGATTAAAACATAATTAATTGGACGCGATTTATTAAAAAGACTTGCTATCATGCAGATATTTTATATTTTTGTGTCTGTAAAGATAACATTTGTATAAAAGAGACCAACACGTGTCAGGAAGTTTTTCCAAACGGTCGGTTCCCTATAAATTTAAAAACGAAACCTATGAAAGCATTTTTTGAAGGAATTCAGTATTTGTTCGTAGACATCCTTTTCAAACCAATGGAT
The DNA here is from genome assembly GCF_053764385.1 of Flavobacterium pedocola. Taxonomy (NCBI): domain Bacteria; kingdom Pseudomonadati; phylum Bacteroidota; class Flavobacteriia; order Flavobacteriales; family Flavobacteriaceae; genus Flavobacterium; species Flavobacterium pedocola. Next base: position 510,219 of record NZ_JBSNCR010000003.1, read on the forward strand.
TGGATGAGAGAAGCCGAATTGTCTAACTGGTGGACAGCCAATGTGGTTAACTGGATTTTCATCGTAGTTTGTTGCTATTGGACTTGGTACTGGACAAAAGAATTAAAATTATTCAAAGACAGAGGACAGGACGAACAGGATACTACTGCGCATTCTTTCTTAAAATAAGAAGCCGACAAAATAAAAAAGCCCGTCTCGTTAATATTAACGAGACGGGCTTTTTCTTTTATACTATATTTTACAAATCGAAACCGATATCTTTTCGGTAGTACATCCCATCGAAGTGTAATTTTTCGATGTTTGCATACGATTTCGCAATGGCTTCGTTAAAGTTCTCGCCATACGAAGTCACCGCAATCACACGGCCTCCGTTGGTTACCACCTGACCGTCTTTTAAAGCCGTTCCGGCATGAAACGCAATGGAACCTTCCACATTTTCCAACCCGGTAATCACTTTTCCTTTTTCATAATCTTCCGGATAACCGCCTGAAACGACCATGATGGTTGTAGCGCTTCTCGGGTCGATTTCAAATTCAACCTGATCTAAAGTCTGGGTAGCCATCGCCTGAAAAATTTCCACCAAATCGGATTGTAAACGCGGCATCACCACTTCCGTTTCCGGGTCGCCCATACGCACGTTGTACTCGATCACAAAAGGATCGTTCCCCACTTTTATCAAACCGATGAACACAAATCCTTTGTATTCGATATTGTCTTTCTGAAAACCGTCAATGGTTGGTTTTACCACGCGGTCTTCTATTTTCTGCATGAATTCGGCATCAGCAAACGGCACTGGGGAAACGGCTCCCATTCCTCCGGTATTCAATCCGGTATCGCCTTCGCCAATACGTTTGTAATCTTTTGCCGTTGGTAAAATTTTATAGGATTTGCCATCCGTCAACACGAAACAGCTCAATTCGATCCCGTCCAAAAACTCTTCGATCACCACCTTGGAAGAAGCATCCCCAAACTTGGCATCCACCAACATGTTTCTTAATTCCTGTTGTGCTTCGGCTAAATCGGTAAGGATCAAGACTCCTTTTCCGGCTGCCAACCCGTCGGCTTTCAAAACATAAGGTGCCTTTAAAGTTGTCAAAAATTCACAACCTGCCGCTACCGTATCTTTTGTAAAACTCTGGTAACGCGCCGTAGGGATATTGTGTCGTACCAAAAATTCTTTCGCGAATTCTTTACTGCCTTCCAGTTGCGCACCGTGTTTTGACGGACCGATCACCGGGATGTGCTGCAACGCCGCATCGTTTTTGAAGAAATCGTAAACGCCGTTCACCAAAGGATCTTCAGGTCCTACCACTACCATTTCGATGTTTTCGGTTTGCACAAATTGCTTCACCGCAGCAAAATCATTAGGATTGATGTTCACGTTGGTTGCTATTGAAGCTGTACCGGCATTTCCGGGCGCTACAAACAATTTGGAACAAAGAGAACTCTGAAGCATTTTCCAGGCCAGCGCGTGTTCTCTTCCGCCCGAACCTAACAGTAAAATTGTCATGATGTTGTGTTGTTGATTCGGGTGCAAAAATAGTCCCTTTTGCACGGAAAAAAAAGTTTAAGCCTCTAGTTTATAGTTTGGGTTTTACTATTTTTGGAAAAAATCCCCGATACGTGTTTCGATTATTTGATTTTTCCCTGCAACTGAGCGGTTTCCGAATGAAGGAAGCCCAGCGTGTTTTTTCTTCCCTATTGGCGATTCCGGAAGCGGAGTATCAGCAATATGTTGAAAATCAACGCAAGGAAATTGCCGAATACCATTTGCGGAACAATCTTTTCTATCAGGAATTGGCCGGAACCACCCAATTTTCCAACTGGAACGATTTGCCCGTGCTCACCAAAAAGGATCTACAAAAACCTTTAGCGGAACGGCTTTCCAAAAGTTACAGCAAGCAATCGGTGTTTGTGAACAAAACCTCGGGGTCGAGTGGTGATCCGTTTGTGTTTGCTAAAGATAAAGAAGCGCATGCCCTCACCTGGGCCTCGATCATTTACCGTTTCGGCTGGTATGGTATTGATTTCAACAAATCGTATCAGGCAAGGTTTTACGGTATTCCGCTTGATTTTATCGGGTATCGCAAAGAACGGCTGAAAGATTTTTTAGGACAGCGTTACCGTTTTCCGATTTTCGATTTGTCCGATGCCTTTCTGGAGAAAGTCCTGAAACATTTTCAGACCAAAAAATTCGAATACATCAACGGGTACACCAGTTCCATAGTGTTGTTCGCCAAATTTCTGCAGCATAAAAACATTGTCCTGAAAGACATTTGCCCAACCTTGCGCGTGTGCATGGTGACTTCCGAAATGCTTTTCGATGAAGATAAGACGCTTATGGAAAACCAATTCGGCATCCCTGTGGTGAACGAATACGGTGCTTCCGAACTCGATCTGATTGCCTTTCAGAATCCGGACGATGAATGGGTGGTGAATTCCGAAACCCTTTTTGTAGAAGTATTGGACGAAAACAACCAGCCGGTTCCGCATGGTACCCAAGGCCGCATCGTAATTACCGCTTTATACAACAAAGCGCATCCGTTTTTGCGATATGATATTGGAGATGTCGGCATACTGGATGAAAAAAGCACGTTCAAGAAACCGATCCTCAAGAAACTGATCGGACGGACCAACGATGTTGCGATTTTGCCCAGCGGTAAGAAATCACCCGGGCTTACTTTTTATTACGTGACCAAATCAATCATAGAAGACGACGGAAACGTAAAAGAATTCATCATCCGCCAGACGAAAATCGATGCGTTTGAGATTGATTATGTCTCGGAAAAAGAATTGAACGCCGAACAGATAAAAGGCATCCAACAGGCGATTGACCAATATCTGGAACCGGGCTTACACTTCCGTTACAACCGAAAAGAAACCCTGGAACGCACCCTGAGAGGCAAACTGAAACAGTTCCAGTCCGAGCTTTAATTCCGGTATTTCATAAAGCCGCGGTACATCCAGTGCAGCATGTAATAGGCCGATTGCAGCACATTGAGCTGTTCCACTTCCCGGTAAAACTGCCATTGGTATTTTATAAGGTTCTTTTTGTTTCGGGAAAGTGAATTTTCACGGATCCTGTAAATCGCTTTAGGTTCTTTTATGCCATAGGCAAACGGGATTTCTTTGAGGTATTGCAGCCACAGCCCCATATCCTGACGCTTACGGATTTCCGGCATGAACTTCTTCCCCAAGGCTCTGATATGGACAAAGGCGGTTAAGCAGCTGATAGAATTCGTTTTTAAGATATCGGTATAGGTGACTTTTTCCGGCACGATAAAATCGGAGTACACAAATTCCAGATTTTCGTTGGAGCGTTTGTAGGAAGAAAAAACAAAATTGACACCGGTTTCTTTAATCGTACGGATGCTGTTTTCGATAAAATCCGGAAACCAGATATCGTCCGCATCAAGAAAAGTCATATAAGCGCCGGTAGCGTTTTCAATCCCGACATTTCTTGCTTTTGCCGGGCCCACATTCTGCGGAAGGGGAAAAAATTTAATGCGCGATTCGTTTTGACAAAGGGCATTTACAACGGCTACGGTCTCGTCGGAAGAACCATCGTCTACGATCAGCAACTCCCAATTGGGATGGGTCTGTTTTTGAACCGATTCCACGGTAGCTGCAATATACGCTGCGGAATTAAAAGTGGGTGTAATTATGGAAACCAGTTCGTTCATTAATATGCTTTTTCTTCGCCTTTCAGCGCATTGTAAACGGTCATGATTACAATTTTGATGTCTAACAGTAACGACCAGTTTTCTAAGTAAAAGATATCAAACTTCACCCGATTGATGATGTCTTCATCGGTTTCCACTTCGCCGCGGTACCCATTGGTTTGGGCTAAGCCCGTAATTCCGGGTTTTACAAAATGACGAACCATAAATTTGTCGACACTCTTGGCGTACATTTCCGTATGGCTGACCATGTGCGGACGCGGTCCAACCACAGACATATCGCCCAACAACACGTTAAAGAACTGTGGCAACTCATCGATACTGGTTTTTCTGATAAATCGGCCAATATTGGTAATTCGGGGGTCATTTTTAGAAACCTGTTCCAAATGGGCTATTTCATTGGGACGCATCGAACGGAATTTATAACAGTCAAATTCATGATAGTTTAACCCGTTTCGCCTTTGCTTGAAGAAAACCGGCCCTTTGGATTCTTTTTTGATCAGATAGGCCAAAATAGGGGTCAACCATGACAAAACACCTATTATTACAATCAAAGAAAAAATGATATCGAAAATTCTTTTTATTATGGTATTGACGGTTTTATCCAAAGGAATATCCCTTAACGAGGCCACCGGTATGTAACCGTAGTAATCAAATTTCATGTTTCGCGAAAGCACTTCCTGCTCGTCGGGAAGGAATTTGAGCACCTTTAAGTTGTTATCGGTAAAATCAATAAACTGATTGATCTCCTGGCTGTCCATTTCGGAAAGAGAACAGTAAATCTCATCGATTTTATTGTTGAGCACAAAGGAAAAACAGTTGTCAATCTGTTCCTTTTTGTTTCCGGTTAAATCAAACGTTGTGATAAGGTTATAGCCGTAATCGGGATTGTCGTTGAAGAAATCGGCAAGTTCAGTCACCTTGTTTCCAACCCCAACAATAACTACCCTTCTGAAATTCCCACCAAATACGGCTCTGAATTTCTTCAGAAAATAGAACACGAAAAGCTTGGCTATGGAAATCAGGACCACCGCAGTAGAAACAAATTTTAAAATATGCGACGGTTCCGAAAACTTTAAAAAATATCCCAGATAGGCAAAATTCAGGATCGTGAAAAGCACATACTGGTTGAGGATCTTGCTGAAGATTTCCAGGGCCTTGGTAAAACGATACACTTCATAGAAACCGGCATTCCAGGCTATGACCACCCAGGAAAAAGAAGCAAACAGATGAAAATACACCACGTGGGGCGAGTTGGAAAGCAATGCGGAAGCCAGGACGTTAATGATAATTAAGTCCAGTAAATACGAAAACGGCCGAATATAGCCCGAGTATCTTCCTGTATGTTTTCTCACCTAAGAAATGTACTTTGAAAAATCTTTATGCTCTTCCTTCAATAATTCTTCTGAAGACAGGGACTTAAAGTAATCATAAGTAATTTTCATCCCTTCCGCTCTAGATACTTTTGGCTCCCAGCCCAGAATTTCCCTTGCTTTGGTAATGTCCGGCTGGCGCTGCAGCGGATCGTTGACCGGTAATGGATGGTAAACCACTTTCTGCTCGGTTCCGGTCAGTTTAATGATTTCGTCTGCAAAATCTTTAATGGTAATCTCGTCCGGGTTTCCTATGTTAACCGGTAAATGGTAATCCGACAATAAAAGGCGGTAAATCCCTTCCACCTGATCGTCTACATAACAAAACGAACGGGTTTGTGAACCGTCCCCAAAAATGGTTAAATCCTCACCGCGCAAAGCCTGACCAATAAACGCAGGGATTACACGGCCGTCATTGAGTCGCATTCTCGGGCCGTAGGTGTTGAAGATCCTTACAATTCTTGTTTCCAGACCGTGAAAAGTATGATAGGCCATGGTTATGGCTTCCTGATAGCGCTTGGCTTCATCGTATACGCCTCTTGGCCCAATGGTATTTACATTCCCGTAATAATCTTCGGTTTGCGGATGTACCAATGGATCGCCATACACTTCAGAAGTGGAGGCAATCAATATCCTTGCTTTTTTCACACGTGCCAAGCCCAACAGATTATGGGTCCCCATCGCCCCTACCTTTAAAGTTTGAATAGGGATCTTAAGATAATCTATAGGGGATGCCGGTGAGGCAAAATGCAGAATATAGTCTAAATTGCCCGGAACATGGACAAATTTCGTGATATCGTGGTGGTAAAATTCGAAGTTTTCAACTTTGAAGAGGTGCTCGATATTTTTCAGATCTCCGGTGATCAGATTATCCATTCCGATAACATAATACCCTTCTTTTATAAATCGGTCACACAAATGAGAGCCCAAGAAACCAGCGGCTCCGGTTATTAGAATTCTTTTCATATTCCTTTTAATTTCTGATAGTCTTCTTTTTCCACATGATCAGTAACAGCGTTAAAAATACAATAGAGCACTATAAAGAAAAGCACTCCTCGCTGTCTGCAGAAAAAGGATTCTGTCAAAAATAGGATTATCATTGTTACCGCGAAAGCAATATGTAAAAAATCTTTGTTTTTCCATGCGTTTTTTAGATTCGCCAACAACATCAGACAGACAATCAGGAATCCGAAAAAGCCTAATTCCGAAAAAGTCTGAATATATTGATTGTGGAAATTAAACTCTCCATAGCCAGGATAAAGGCCGTATTCTTTAGTTTTTTCCCTGATTTTATCCTGAGAAGCTTCAAGTCCCACTCCGGTGAACATGATATTGTCATCCTGAAGCATCTCTTTAAAAATCCTCACCTGATAAATTCTCAGGGCCGCCCCGGGAAAGAAATGATTGGGCTGGAAATTATCATTCTTCCAGGCCTGTCGCCAGCTTATGTTGTATACTTTTCCTCCTTCCCCTCCAATGGTACTGTTCACGGTATTATCCACAAAAGCGGTTTCGTACTCCAACAGGAATCGTTCTTTTACCTCCTTAACAAAAGTCAGGGAGCAAGCCAGAAACAAAACTATAGTGATAATGGTGGTGGCTTTTACGCTTTTCGGCACTTCGGAAAAGAAGGAATAATAGCAAACAATCAGCAGGAAATCTATGGTGATAATACTCTTGGACGAAAGTAAAAAAATCAGGCCGGTTAAAACAAAGAGAGCTATTTTATCGACCGTTCGTTTCGCTTTCAGGGAAATGAAATAAAACAAGGCCAATGAGGCAAAAACAGATACATAAATGGCATTAAGATCCTGAGTAACCAGTTCATGATAAAAGAAAACGCTAAGTTTTCCGGATTCCAGATACCTGAAAAACGCTTTTACAAAATAAAAGAACGCATAGAAAACCATACTGAAACTGTACAGTTTGAAAATGTAATCCCTTTTAATGTTTTTTAAACCCGATGCAAATAAAAAAGCAACCGGGATAAACAGAAAAGCCACCTCTTTCTGCAAACCTTTCGAAGTTAGGGCGCTGTCCCTGGTCCAGAGCAGAGAAGCCAGCATGAGAAGATAAAAGACAACGGGCAACAGCAATTTTCTGTTAAATGAAAACCGTATTTTGGAAGAGGAAAAGGAAACGACAATAAAAACAATGGTAGCAATACTGCTGAACGCATATTTCAACGGTATGGCAATCAGGATGGCCGCTAACAAAAACGATAAAAGAATCCCTTTTTCATTCAGGTCTTTTAATCTAAGTAAGGCTTTGCTGAAATAACTGTAGGTATTGTCCATTTATCTTATCCCAATTGAACTCTTCAGCTATGGCTGTAAAGTTATTTTGAATACGTTGCAAGTTATCATTTTTTTTGACTTGAAGAAGTAAATTTTTAACCTCTTTGCTATTGGAAAAATAATAGGCGTTTTCTTTAAGGATCGCTCGGTTAAAATCGTTGTTATGGGCCATGATAAATGCTTTGGAGGCCATTGCTTCCAACAGTGACGGATTGGTACCGCCCACCGAGTGTCCGTGAAAATACAGGTTGGAATAATATCTTAAGTTGTCCAAATGTTCCAGATTGTATACCGCTCCGATAAAACGGATGTTCGGGTTGGCCTTGTACTTATCCTTTAAATAAGTCCCGAATTTCGTGTTATGGTTACCAATCACCAACATCGTGGTTGTATCTTCGCTCAAAACGACACCGTCCAAAATGGTTTCAATATTGTTTTCCGGCTCCAGACGGGCCAGAATCATGTTGAAGTTGTATTTCTCCACATCATACTTACTGATGGTGCTTTCCTCCGGATTGTTGAAGGTGTGCGCGCCGTAAGCAATATAAGTGGATTTGGCCTTGTATTGTTCCATCAGGTACTTTTCAATCCCAAGGGAATCCGACACTAAAACATCGCTGTATTTCACGGCAAGGCTTTCTGCAAAACGCAAGGCTTTCTGCACCGGCTTCGAATATTTGGTCCTTTTCCATTCCAAACCGTCCATATTGGTGATGATGATGGCTTTTTTAGGAAACAGGAAACTCCACACCGAACTACTGGTATACCCCAGCTGAAGGATGATGTCGAAATTTCTTTTTCGGGAATCCAGTATGCAGTTCAGGTCGTAAATAAACTGGCCTGCGGTACCTATTTTAAACTCGGGGTCGTATTGGTGCAGGATTTTTACGCCTTTAAATTCCTGCTCCTGATAAGGATGGTTGTGGGAATTATACACATATACCTCATGCCCTTTCTGAGCTAAGTACACTGAAAAAAACTCGGCAAACTGTTCAAATCCTCCGTAATGATTTGGGACCCCTCTGGTTCCCAGTATGGCTACTCGCATGAAAACATAAATATTCAGCCCAAAAATATCATTTTTTCCAACATTTTTACCAGGTTTCCATAAGGTATTTAAACATTAACATGTAATTGTTACTTTATATTGATATTTATCAGGTTTTGATTGAACTTTTATTGCTAAATTTGCTCATTACCAGTTAACACCGATTATGATTAATTTTGATTTTTTAGAGCAGAATCTAGACCAGTTACGCATCAAATATTTAGCCGCACAACCCTTTCCGCACTTAATAATTGATGATTTCTGTGATACCACTAAATTGGAAACGGCCTATAATGCCATCCCGGAACTTGAGAACAAAAGCCGCGATTATGCTTTTGCCAACAACAAGTTTGAAAAGTCAAATTACAAAGTAATCTGTAAGGAATTAGAAGAATTGTATAGCGATCTGTCTTCCGAAAGGTTTAACAAAATCCTTTCCTTTATCACGGCAAAAGACATTTTTGTCGATCCGAAAAACCACGGTGGCGGGCTTCACCAGGGTAAGAAAAACAGTTTTCTGGACATGCACCTGGATTTCAATTATCACCCGATCAACAAAAACTGGTACCGTGAATTGAATTTACTGTTGTATTTGAACAAAGACTGGAAACCGGAATACAAAGGTGGTTTAAAAATAAAAGACCTCAGAACCGACAAAGAAGCGGAATTGGACGTGCCTTTCAACCGAATGATCATTCAGCAGTGCGCACCTTATACCCTGCATGGCTACGACATGACCAGTTTTCCGGAAGGTCGTTACAGAACTTCCATTGCCACTTATGCCTATCAGGTACATAACCGCTTAATCGAAACTCCTCGTACCACTGATTGGTTTCCGAAAGAGGATGCTTCGTTCCTGAAAAAACAGCTGGCGAAAAATTATAATGTACTGGTACAGACCAAAAATAAATTTTTTGGTAGTGGAACGGCTAAAAATCAGTAAAAAATAAGCTTTCTATTTTCTAACTTCAATTAAGCTTTTTAAAATTTCTGCTGATTTTTCCCAATCATATCGGTTTTGTATTTTTTGGGAAATCGTATTGATTTTTTCCGAGAAATCATTTTCAAGAATCATTTTCAATTTTCGATTGAATTCATTTTGATCATACGGATCGAAGAAAAAATCTTCAAAGAAATCAAAATCGGACATTGCCGTTTTATTGGAACATAAAGTAGGTATCTTGGCTGCAATTGACTCTAATGGAGGTATTCCGAACCCTTCTGCAATGGAAGGATAAACTGCTGCTTTTGCCCCTCTTAACAACATTAACATTGTCTGGAAATCGGTTTTTTGAAAAGAATAAATTTTTGATTTTACTGAAGCGTCCAATTTTTCATAAATATCCGCATAGGCCTTATTATCAATTGTTTCGTCGCCAATAAAAAGCAGTTGATGGCTTTCATATAATTTTAAATCAACAAATGCTTTTAAAACCAATTGCTGATTTTTTCGGGGCTCCCATCGGCTGATATAAATGATGTATTCCTTCAGCTTGAATTTTTCATAAACTTCCTTCTGAATTAATGCTTTATCATAGTTTTCAAAAAAAGCATCATTAATGGCATTCGGGGTGATATGATAATCCTTTAAAGAAAAATGATTGTCTATTGTTTTTTGCGAATAGCCCGAAACCGTTAAACGGATATCTGAGAACTTTGCGCTGAATTTATAAAGGATGGTGTTTTTTATTCTATTAAAAAAAGGAAAATATTCCGGGAAATCAATGAACAAAACATCGTGGGTCGTAACAATATACTTGCATCTTTTAAAAGGCGAAACAATATATTGAAAGTGTGCATAGTCGATTTGATAGCGTTTGATAATTTGAGGAATATCAAGCAACAAACGGCCAAATTTATTATGGTATTTATAGGTTATGTAATTAACATTCGGATGCGAGCCAAAAATCGATTTCAGTGCGTCGGAATTGTTCGAGGCCAAGAAAAATTCAAATTCCTGACACTTGATAAAATAAGTATAGATTCCTTGTATATATGTTCTGGTTCCCTGAAAACCATCATCGAAAACATGACAGTCTACAAAAATTTTGAAACGGTTTCCCTTATCCATTATTAATTCCTTTTTGGCTTTGATTTTCTCGTATCGTTATCTCCCTAAGAGCCAATAAAAACCCTATTATGATTGACTTATTATCTAATTTTAAGTATAATCCAAGGAAAACCCAATTTGAAACAATTAGGAAAACACTTGTTCCTATCAACAAATAATTGATGTGCCTTACCGATTCTATATCTGATTTCTTTTGTCTGAAAAGTAGGATTATGAAAAAGACACTGATGCAAACCCCCAACAATCCCGATTTTAAGAAAACAGTCATGAATCCATTATGTACATATGGAATATATTGAACATACTCACCATCATTCGAAAGAACCTTTCTTCCCAAATTTAACTTCGACCCTAATCCCTCACCAAAAAAAATGGAATTCCAACCATCATTTGTGACCTGTTTGATTGTGATGATGTTTTCGTAAGACCTGTAATTGTCATTGAAATCCTTCCAGTCTCCTTTGTCGATTTTTGTTTTAAAGGGCTCAATGGGAGCTATTTTTACTTTATACAGAAACGCCTCTAAGCCTTCTCCGTTTCTTTTCGGATTGATGTATAATATGGCCGAATACCCAACTAAAACTGCCAATACAATTGATGCGAGTACTTGAACGGATTTTTTATTTACCGTAAAATATCCCTTAAGCGCGATGTAAAGGATTATAATTTGAATAAGATTTGTTCGTGATAGGTATAAGAAACATGATATCCCCAAAACAAGCATAAAGGACCAAGCGTTTATTTTTGAAAAAACAAGCTTTAGATTATTCCGGAAAATTAAAATTATAAGGGCGTATATTTCATAATCACTGAAATAACCCGCCTCCTTCCTAATCAAATTGACATTCAGTGTTTGATATTTAACCGAAGCTATTGCAATAATTATAAGATGAATTACAGCAATGATTAAACCGGTATACACAAATAACTTTAATGCTCTTTCCCTATTGAATTTACATAATTGATATCCGGCTAACATGCCAACGACCGGCTTGAGCAGATAGGTAATATCCCTGATGATGTCATAAATGCCATGTTCTCGAAAAAGACTTCCGAAGAAGGCGATAGATAAAATCAAAACGAAGCAAGAAACATATTTTAATATGGTAACGGTGTAGGTCCTTTTAACGGTAAGCAACAACGTCATAAACCATATCAGAAAAGTCAACTCATAGTTATTGAGAAAGGTTACCCCAATACATGCAAAATAAAGAAGTTGATAAACAATATTTTTATAGTTTCCAAACATGAACTAGTTTGCTTTTGCCTCAGACTTTAATATATTTTTTACACTTGAAATTTCGTTTGTCTCAATATCGAATAAAGGCATGTTCTCGATTACTTTAAGTCTTTTATCGTGTCTTAAAAAAAGTAGTTCCCCTTTTTCTCCTTTGGAATCCCTGTTGGCAGATTCATTAAATCCAGTTTCGGAAGAATATTTTTTAAACGGCTCGGATAAATCTTTTCTAACAAAATAAGCATTAACGCCAGCTCTTGTACTACCAATAAAGTCATATCCTTTTCTATCAGCCAAATGACAAAAAGCAGCTAATGAGGCCCCAAAATACAATTCAGAATAATGCTCCTTACTTCTTACAAAATCTGATTTGTAAGGCACGGTAACCTTTTTCTCAGGTCCGAAGGCAGAATTATATTCGCAAACAACCACTCGGGGCTTAATACAGTCGATGCTTTCCCAAACCCAGTAGTCATTCCCGTCTATATCAACGCTCAATAAACCAATATCTTCAACATCGGTATACTCGCTAATCAGCTGATTAATATTTTCCTTTGTGATGAAACTCCTTTTTGCAGTAATGTCGTACTTCCAATAGATAAAATCTTTTTTGATAAAATCGATGTTTTTCTGGCTTCCATCCAAAACCAATCCTGACCAATTGTTATTGATTAGTAAAAAACGCGTGTTGGATTCCGTATAGGTTTCTACGCCAAATTCGACAAATATCTTGTTGGGAATATCAATTTTACTAATAATGTATTGAATAATACCATCTTCTCCCCTTTGTGAGAAAACCTGGAACTCAACTTCGTCCAATGAGGCGATTTTTTCTTTCTTACTGTTCAGTTCGGATAAAATTTTACCATTTAACAGCAATCCTTTATGTACATCGTAATTTATCTTCTGATAAATTTTTTTATATAAATATTTAATATACTCTTTCATATATCCTAACCGACAAAATGTTTCAATTTATTAAACTCATTTTTAAGCACATAACAATAGATTCCTGCCAGACATGCCTCTGTAAAAATCAAAAGAAAAAAGGCCTGTGCCAGTCCGAAGGTATGCATCAAAACCGATAATCCCAAAATGTTAAAGATAGTGGATAATATTGTTACTCTTATGTACTCTTTATTTTTATTTAAGCTGAAAATTAGCTGCTCCAACGGCAATGTTATTCCTATCAGAAAAGGAATGAATACCGCCAGATGCAAATAGTTTTCGATTTCTGCCATGTGGACCGCGTCTACTTTGAAGAAGGTTAAAATTTCTGTGGAAAAGAGAACCACCAACACCAATAATAAAACCAGAAATATAAAATTAAAGCCATTAAATTTTTGCCATAATCTTACTCCTTTTTTAAAATTATCGTCTATAGCGAAACAAACATAGCTATAGGAGAACTTGAAGAACAGCTGCAGATAGGTACGAAACAGATTGATTATCTGCTCGACCACTTTAAATTGCCCGGCCACATAATCCCCTGAAAAAAAGCCAATGATGACAACTGCGGAGTAGTTTCTTGTAGCGAGGAAAAGCTGGGAAACACAGAAAGAGAAATCACGAACCAACAATTCTTTCACCAGAGCAAAAGGAACTATTTTAAGGGAAAACCGGTAGGTCCTAAATATCCAAAGTAAACCAATTATATTGGCGACAATACTGCCTAAACCCATCCATAAATTTGCAAAAATATAATCAGATTGTGTTTTCACCAACGAGAGAACACCCATTACGTAGATGATTTTCGATATCACGTTAATGACCGTTATCCATTTGAAATTCTCAACACCTTGCAAAAACCAGGTTGGGTTAAGGAATTGAGCAATGATAATAGTAAAACTGAAGAAAAAAACAGTTTTCTCTTCCCTGAAATACGGCACAGCATAAATCAACAACAGCGACAGTAGCGCGACTACAAAAAACAGTGCACCTTTTGCGGCATAGATTGTTTTAAAGAGTGACTCCAGTATCGTTTTCTCATCCCGGTTGACGGAAATCTCTTTGACGCCAATGATATACGAACTATAATCAACGATTACGATCAATATGTAGGCAAAAGACTGTCCGATGGCGATAATTCCCAACTTTTCTAGACCGCAAACATAAATCAGATAAGGGGTAATTAGTAACGGACTGATTATATTAATGACTTGTCCGATTCCATAGACCATGAAATTTTTAAGCCATTTGTTAAAAAATAATTTGTTGAAAAAATCCCTCAAGTCCGTCGTGCAAATTTGTTCGCAAATATACTATTCTCATTCCATAAAAATAAAAAACCACCTTAAAGGTGGTTTTTTATTTTTATGGAATGACTTACTTAATAAGTAATTGAATCTGGTCGTAAAGTTCTTTACCTGAATAAGTAATCGGATCGTATGTTCCTTCTTTGGTAATAATAGGAGTAACTGAAGACTTAGCCGTATCTTTTTTCATTGTAAGTTCATTTACAGTAAGATATTTAAAGAAATCTGTTCCTTTTGCCTCAAATGTTTTTCCTAAATAATCAATTTTAAAACTGTTAACAACAATCTCTGGCTGCTCTTTATTCGTTCCAAAGTCCAGTCTTAAATAATTTGGTAAAACGTCTTCCGGAAGTTTAAAAACTATATCCTGTGGTTTATCGCTTCCTTTAAATTCAATAAAGAAAGAATTTTTCTCTTCATAGGAAGCTGCATCATCGTTCTTGTAATAAATCTGAAAACTGTCATCCTTTTTAACTGTAGCGTTTAAAGTAACACTGAAGATATTAGGGTTAGCAGCCAATTGTTCAGTGGCTACCTCGGTTTTTTCCTCTACCTTTTCTTCTTTCTTACAAGATAATAACGTTAAAGCTAATAATAAGCCAACCAAAATTTTATTTGCTTTCATTTTTTTTGAATTTAACTGTGCAAATCTAATTTTTTTTTCCATCTTAAAAAACATTACTGTTAAAAAAATTTATCTATTTCCTGTTAGAATCCTATAAGGCCCTGAAAAATTTCTTTTCAAAAAAACAGCAGTCATGATGCTGATTGCTATTGTTAAAATTGGGGAAAAGAAATAAACAAATAAATATGCGCTTAAACTTTGATTCATCACAGAGAACAATGCTTTTTTAATAATTGTTAATAAAGGCTCATGAAATACATAAATAAAAAAAGAAGTCCATGAAACCAATGCAATTTGATTAACAATCTTATTGGAATAATCAGCCAATTTATCATACAACGCCCAAAAGGAAAGTAGGCCAATCAAGATTGCTGTTTTTAAAAGAAACAGCTCTAATTTTTGGGATAATCCAAACATCCCTACTCCCGTTTTGAAAAACAGCAATAAAAACCAGAGTATAAAAATCCCTATACTCTTATCGACTTTTTTTTCCAAAATTTCAGGGCAATATAATGCCAGCGAAATCCCTGATGAAAAAAAGAACAGCGCTTCCGAACTTAAAAAAACCGAATCCTGATTAAAAAACCAAAATAGGAATGTCGTGAATAGGAATACGAATCTAATGCGTTTTATTAGAAACACAATGAGTGGCGACAAAAACACCATAATTATCAAATCTCTTAAAAACCAAAGTTGATAGGGTATCGGTTTGTAAAATATTCCCTCAACCCAGTCCAAAAATGAATAATCAACAATCAACTTATTTGTAAAAAATGGCTTGCTTTGCGGAATACTCTGTAGTATTAAATAAACTAAAAGCCCAATTATTGTCCAAAGCAAATATGGAATTAAAAGGGTTTTAATTCTTTTAACTATTTTATCGCGTAAATCATTTATTCCTGTTTTTCGGTTATAGACAAATAAATAACCCGAAATAACAAAAAAAAGAGGAACTGCTATTCTGGTAAATCCGTTTGAAATAAACGTTTGCAAGAACCAATTAAAATCCTTTTCTAAATAGAGCCTTCTATCCAACTGCTTTGTATCAATATTATAGCTATGTAAAAACACAACCATAATCATCAATAAAAAAGAAAGATTCTTTATTTTCTGGCTTAATCTATCCGACATTCTATTTACTTATATCAAAGTTCTTGTCGGTTAAAACAAGTCCTTCCTTATCTGTTTTTTTATCTTTAATAATAATCCCCATTCTGTAAGTTCCTTTCTCGAGTTTGTTCACTTTTATTACTGATGAAAATCCTGAATTATCCAGATTGAACTCATTGTTGGACGCTTTAGTAATATCTTCTCTTTTTATTTTTTGAGTTGGTGCTCTGAACGCTTTTCCATTTGAGAATAATACGACCCGGATATCGGAATTTACTGCGTCCTGCTCTTCCAAATAACCCCATCCCTGCACTTTTATGTATTCCGAGGTAACTTCAAAGGCCTCAACCCAAGATTTGATTTTTGCACCATTCTCATTCTTTAGTGGTTTATATTGAGATACATCTATTTCAGCTAAGGATTCCGTGTTTTTTACATACAATTTTGTCCAACAATCATATAATTCTGCATTATCCTCTACCGTAAAATTATCATCCAAAAATTTTTGAGATGATTCACTCAATGTATATGGTTTGTTATGTCCGTCAACATACCAGAAATTAACCTTCTTAGTAGAATCTTGAACCATTTCATTCACCAAAACCTCCAACGGTTTGTCGATAATATTCATTTTAACTTTTTCATTGTTAAGGAAATAAGGAAAATACCATCCCAAACTCGTATAAACCGGATTTTGGTTTTTATTGTTATCAATGATAAATTGCGAAACCTCTCTAAACTGTGTTTTATTCACTTTACGATAATAATCTTTTACTATAATTATATCTGTAAGTGAAACAACAATTAAAATCAGCACTATACCGTAGCGAATCAATTTGTTTTTAAAATAAAATAATCCACTAGAAACTATCAGCAAAACAGCCGGTAGTACATTAATGAAGTACCTGTTTATTATCATTGGTATTGAAAGATAAGATCTAATCAATGGAATTAAAACAACCAATATAATCCATGGAATCAGAATCAAAAACGAAAGAACTGTTTTATTATTTATTATGGTATCATAACTTATTTTCTCATCTTTCTGCTTTGACAGTCCTAAGAAATAAAAGAGTATTGCAAGATTTATAATTCCAATCAGGATTTCAGATGAATTAAAAAAATCATGGAATATCTGTGTGTAGGCATCCGGTTTAGGAACTTCAATCCAGAATTGTTTTATTGATGCCGTCTGAATAAACAGCTTTAATGCCGGTAAAAAAAGTATCGCTGTTACAATTCCCGAAAGTAGTGAATTAATAAAAATACTTTTTCGAACCTCTTTTACTGAAATAAGAATAAATACTAACAGAATTACATATTGTGCAAAAAGACCAAATAAACCAAAAAAATGACTGCAAATCATTAATGCTGCAAAAACACCATAAATTAATGCGTTCTTTTTTGTTGGATCCTTTAAGAACTTAATCATTCTATAAAAGGCTAAGGTTGTGAATAAAAAAAGAAGCACATAAGGTCTGCCGTCTTGGGAATAGTATAAATGAAAACTATTGGTACAAACCAGCAGCGCCATAACCAGCCCCACTTTCTTATTAAAAATTTCCCTCCCTAATAAAAACGAAGAATAAATTCCAAAAATTCCAAGTACAGCAGAAAAAGAACGTAGAACAATTACAGAATGACCGAAAATTTTAAATAAAATATAAGCACCATAAAAAAAGAGAGGTGGATGTGGTTCCGCAATCATCAAAGTATCATACACTTCTGAAATTGACAAATTCGGATTCGCTTCATTCAATGTATGGATTTCATCCAACCAAGCACTTTGAAAATCGATATGATAGAACCTTAAAAAGGTTCCAACTGTCATTATCGCTATTAAAATAGAATTTTGCTTTATGTATTCTAGAATCTTCATATTCTCTTTATTTTTTATTGTCTTCGGATTTCTCTGTTCCGTCCTGAATTATCTTATCTATAATAAAAAGCGGCCTGTTTCTCACCTGATTATAAATTCGCAATACATATTCCCCGATTAATCCCAACGATATAAGCTGCACACCGCTAAATAAAATTATCGCTAAAATTGTGGCTGTAAAACCATGTGGCACGTCGTTATAATATATTTTTCTGTACACATTATAACCAAAATAAATTAAAGAGAATACCACTGTTAAAAAACCCAATCGAGTAATGAATTTTATAGGGAAATCACTGAAATTGAAAATCCCGTTAAAAGCCAATTCAAACAATTTTGACCAACTGTATTTTGTTTCCCCGGCTTGTCTTTCGTCACGATCATACTCATATCCTATCTGCTTAAATCCAACCCAAGCACGCATTCCTCTTAAATAACGGCTTTGCTCCGGCATAGCATTCATATTGTCTACAACTCTTTTGCTTAACATCGAGAAATCACCACTGTCGATAGGAATATTAAAACTGGAGATTTTTTTCTGAAGACGATAATAGGCTAAATAGGCCATTTTTTTTAAGAAGCTTTCTTTACGATTTTTCCTAATTGCATAAATTACATCATAACCTTTCATGAGAAGAACATAAAATTCATTGACTAATTCCGGCGGATCCTGTAAATCCCCATCAATTATCATTGCTCCTTTTTTTCCCCTAACATTTGCCAACCCGGCACTTACTGCTAATTGATGCCCGTGATTCCTGGATAATAAAATCCCGGTAAACCGTTCGTCTGCATTGCAGATTTTTTCAACCAACTCCGCTGTTTTATCAATACTACCATCATTAACTAAAATAACTTCGCAAGCAAAGGGCGTTTTATCAATAACGCTTTGTAATCTTTGTATTAGTTGATTAAAAACAGCCTCTTCATTATAAAGAGGGACAACAATAGAAATGTCAATTGTTTTCATTTAAATATTCTTATAAACTTTTTAAACTCTCCTCCCACTCTTTAACCTCAACTTTAAAAACGCTTTTAATTATACTTTTATCCAAAACGCTGTATTTTGGCCGCTTTGCCGGAGTTGGATAACTCGATGTTGGAATGGGTTGCAAATCGATGGTTATGCTATTAACATTAAAAATTTCTTTCGCAAAATCAAACCAGCTGCACGCTCCTTCGTTGCTGAAATTGTAAATTCCATAATCTGTTTTTTGACTCAGGATTATTTTGATTAAAGCCTCTGCTAAATCAACAGCATTTGTTGGCGTCCCGATCTGATCGTCCACCACCGAAAGGGTGTCCCGCTCTGATGCTAGTCGCAACATGGTTTTCATGAAATTGTGCCCAAATTGGGAGTACACCCAAGAGGTCCGTACTATAAAATGTTTTTCCCATCTGGCTTGAAGCGCTTTTTCACCCTCCAGCTTAGTTTGGCCATACACTCCGGTAGGATTGGGAATATCTTCTTCAGTATAAGGTGTGGTTTTCGTGCCGTCAAAGACAAAATCGGTGGAAATGTGCAATAAAACCGTATTGTGATTTTTACAGACTTCGGCCAGATTTTGTACGCCGGTTACATTAACCAAATGTGCTTTTTCCGGTTCACTTTCTGCTTTGTCTACCGCAGTGTAAGCCGCTGCATTAATACAATATTCTGGTTTGTGTTTTTCAAAAGCTATAAAACAGCTTTCTTTACTTGTGATGTCCAATGCTGAAGAATCACAAAAGACAAATTCCAAGTCAGGATATTTTGTCCATAAAGATCGTATCGCTTGGCCCAGCTGACCTGTGGCGCCGGTGACTAAGACTACCATACTTTTTTTGCGTTTTCAAATGTGGGTAAAACCATGTCTTTCTCTGAGATCAGGAGTTCCTTCTCCTCTAATTTCCAGTCGATCTGCAAGGTGTTGTCGTTATACAGGATTCCGCCTTCGGATTCTTTGTTGTAGAAATTGTCGCATTTGTAGAAGAAAACCGCCGTGTCGCTCAACACCACAAATCCGTGGGCGAACCCGCGGGGCACAAACAGCTGTCGTTGGTTTTCGGCCGATAAAATTTCAGCCACAAACTGTCCGTAGGTTTCCGATCCCGGTCGAATGTCTACAGCCACATCCAGCACTTCTCCCTGCATGACCCTGACCAATTTGGCCTGCGCATGTACACCGCACTGGTAATGCAGTCCTCTCAAAACGCCTCTTGAAGAAAAAGATTGGTTGTCCTGAACAAAGTGAACATGTTGCCCGATTCCCTCGGAAAAAGTTCTCTCGTTGAAGCTTTCCATGAAATAGCCTCTTGAATCCCCAATCACATTAGGTTCAAGGATAAAACAACCTGCTAGTTTGGTAGAAATGAAATTCATTTATTGTAAAAGGCTCATTAAGTGTTTGCCATACCCGCTTTTTAATAACGGTTCGGCCAATATCTGTAACTGTTGTGCATCGATA
This sequence comes from Flavobacterium pedocola, assembly GCF_053764385.1. NCBI lineage: Bacteria > Pseudomonadati > Bacteroidota > Flavobacteriia > Flavobacteriales > Flavobacteriaceae > Flavobacterium > Flavobacterium pedocola. The sequence goes on from NZ_JBSNCR010000003.1 coordinate 530,241, forward strand.
AAACCCATGCGGTAGGCCGCTTCTTCAATAGCACCTATTTTCAATCCCTGACGCTCTTCGATAACCTCTACGAATTGTCCGGCCTGCATCAGTGACTGAAAAGTTCCGGTGTCCAACCAAGCTGTTCCGCGATCCAGGATACTCACTTGGAGTTTTCCCCTGTTCAGGTATTCTTTGTTCACATCGGTGATTTCCAGTTCCCCTCTGTGACTCGGTTTTATGTTGGCAGCAATTTCCAGGACATCGTTATCATAGAAATAAATGCCCGGTACCGCATAATTCGATTTGGGCTGAACCGGTTTTTCCTCAATGGAAAGCACTTTCCCTTCCTTGTCGAAATCCACTACCCCATAGCGTTCCGGATCGTGAACATGGTACGCATAGATGATACCGCCTTCCGGATTGTTGTTCGCCTGAAGTAATTCTGCCAAACCGGTCCCGTAGAAGATATTATCCCCTAAAATCAGGGCCACTTTATCATTTCCGACAAAGTCCTTCCCGATGATAAACGCTTCCGCTAATCCGTTGGGTTGTTCCTGCACGGCATATTCGAAGCGACAGCCTAAATTGCTTCCATCCCCTAATAACTGACGGAACAAAGGCAAATCGTGTGGGGTTGAAATAATAAGGATTTCCCGTATTCCTGCCCACATCAAGGTTGATAATGGGTAGTAAATCATCGGTTTGTCATAAATAGGCATCAGCTGTTTGCTAACCGCTAAAGTTAACGGATGCAATCGTGTTCCTGAGCCACCGGCTAATATGATTCCTTTCATTTTTTAAGTTGCAAAGTCTCAAAGTTGCAAAGTTGCAAAGTCGTAACTTAAAATTATGGTTTAATAAACATTCTACTTTTTAAATTCATTCAAATACCAGGTAATCGTTTTGCGGATGCCGGTTTCAAAATTTTCATCGGCTTTCCAGCCCAATTCGTTTTCGATTTTTGTTGCATCGATAGCATAGCGCAGATCGTGCCCCGGACGGTCTTTTACAAACGTGATCTGATCCTGATACTGTCCTTCGTTTTTTGGTTGCAACTCGTTTAGGATATTACAAACCGTATCTACGATATACAGGTTATTGCGTTCGTTGCGTCCGCCGATATTGTACGTTTCTCCCGCCGCTCCTTTTTGGAAAGCCAACTCGATCCCTTTACAGTGATCCAGTACATACAACCAATCGCGTACGTTTTTACCGTCACCGTAAATTGGAATGTTTTCTCCGCTAAGGGCTTTTCGGATAATGGTCGGGATCAGTTTCTCATTGTGCTGTTTCGGACCGTAATTGTTGGAACAGTTTGTAGTCACCACATTCATCCCGTAGGTGTGGAAATAACTGCGAACGATCATATCGGAACCTGCTTTGGAAGCCGAATACGGGCTGTTCGGTGCATACGGAGTCGTTTCTTCAAACAAACCGGTTTCGCCTAAAGTTCCGTAAACCTCATCGGTGGAAACATGGTGAAAACGACACGTTGCGTAGCCTTCTTTGTAATGGTTCGGACCGCTCATCCAGTGCTTTCTGGCCGTATCCAACAGGTTAAACGTTCCTAAAACGTTGGTTCGGATAAAAGCCTCAGGACCGGAGATGGAATTGTCCACATGGCTTTCGGCAGCGAAATGGATGACATCATGAAAATCATGTTCTGCAAAAAGCGCTTCAATAAAAGCCCTGTCGCAGATATCCCCTTTTACAAACGTATACCTCGGATGGTCCTGTACTTCTTTTACATTGTCAAGGTTCCCGGCATAAGTAAGCAAATCCAGGTTTACCAAATGATATTCCGGGTTATTTTCAATAAAATAGGGAACAAAATTAGCGCCAATAAAACCGGCTCCGCCTGTTACTAATACTTTTTTCATGATTATGCCAGATTTCTTTTTGCCATTTGACGTCTATAGAAAGAACGAGACATGCCAAAGAAAATGAATAAGCCTACAAAAAATAGTGGCAGGACAAATTTCATCTTACCGTTTACTGCTTTGGTATTCTTAACGTTTAAAGTATAACTACTGTCTTTAATTACTTTATCTGAAACCACTAATTCCAGACGTTTACTTCCCTGCTCGTTGATTAATGCTTCTTTGGTTTTGATTACATCATTCAATTGGGTGTTTTCATTGTAGTATACCAACTTATCACTTTTCTGATTACTACTTACAGCCTTAGAGAATTGATTCATTACTCCATCAATCTGCTTAATGATACTGTCGTTCTCCTTGATTTTTACATTGATATTGTTAACCTGTTCTTTCTGGATTCTTTTATAAAACTCGCTGTCGTTCAAGAAATTCAGAATCGGAGTCATTGTTTTTGCTTCCGTCGTAGTGCCTTTAGTCGTATAGGAAATCGAGTGATAGGTGTAGTTTTTACTGGTAAGATTCTCTTCCACAATCTTCTTCAGGTCACCGTCTTCGGCCATCAACTTCAACATTTCGAAATTCTGTTCTTTTCCCTCTATAAATCGGTATACATCCACGATGGGTTCAATTTCAATTTTCGAGAACTTTTTGGGGCTTTTTATTCCGATGCTTTTTAAGAAAAGGGTATCACCCTCTTTAATTTTAGAATTGATTAGGTCAATTTTAGCATAGAGGTAATCCGTACTTTCAAAATTTGGCGTCACGATAACCTGATGGTCATAAACTTTTGTTGACCTGTCCATATAAATACCTAATCCGACCCCTAAAACGAAAAGACCTCCAACAATGTATTTGTTTCGGATCAGAAATAAAAAACCATCGAACAACCAATCAATGAAAAACTGGATTTTATCGCCTATTTTCTTGGAAAGCTGATTTAAATCAATTTCCTGGTCATTCGGGTTGATTTGAGGACTTGTGCTCATAGAAGTTGTGTGTTATTTTACGTTAAAAATCTGTTCTAAAATTTTAATGGTGATCAAATAAGTAGGTTTTACCCCGGTAGTTCCCAGTCCGCCAGAAGCTAACGTACTTCCGGTTTCCAAAGGGTTATCCGAAGCATAGTATGCATAACGCACTTTTACATTCGGGTTGATGCTCTTACGGATTTTCGAAGCCGACTGGATGGCTTTCTGATAATATGCGCCTTCCATTTCCAGACCAATGGCTCCCCAGGTCGATTCGTGGAAGAATTTCAACAGGTCTTTATTCTGAAGCGAGGTTCCCAATACCGAAACCATCGGGCCGGCAAAAACAGGAATGTCATTGCCTTCGAACATTTCCTTGGTCAATTCGTTTTCAAACGGATAGTTGTCCGCCGTACCCTCATTGATGTGGGCGCTTGGGATCATGATATCGCCTTTCCCGCCTTGGAGGATTCCGGCTTTTCCCATGATGGATACCGATTCCACATTCAGGAATACTTTGCCTTTTCCGGTTTTGTAGGGTTTCAATAACTCGTCTATAGTCTCGAAAGCCTGTTCTCCGAAGGCATAATCCATTACGATTAACACCGGTTTGTCTTTTCCTAGATTCGCTTTAGGAAACGCTGATTTTTTTACATCGATTTTGGCGGTATCAAAAATCTGAACGTCAATATTGGTTCCTGAAGTATCCGGAAGGGAAATCATTCCACTTGTTAAGGCCAGTTCTTCCACTTTCTTGCGTAAGGCATCGTTTCCGGATTTACTTAAATCTTCAAACAACTGAAAATCGTCTCCGGACTTGTATTTTTTTCCATGAACGGGTTCTGCAAAAATCGAGTTCATCACACTGTGCATGTTCGCACTGATGATGTGGATCGGACGGGCCAGCAAATCGTTTTTCTCCAAAACTTCTTTAATGTCGTTCGCCCAGATTTCTCCGTAAATGTGATGCCCCAGTCGTTCTCTTAAAATCGGGCTGAAGGTAATGGTCCGTTTGTTGTTGTCCACCACTTCTTCGATGGCCAGTTTTCCTAACCAGTAAATCACGTGCAGGAAACGGTCCGGTTTTTCCTTGGTCCCAAAGCCGTCATAAATGTCCATCACTTCGGCGAAGGTTCTTCCCAAAATGTTCGAAGCATGTGAAATGGCCTGCTCACGATCTATTAGGGTTAATTTTTTATTCTGTAAAACCACCTGCTCCAGTTTTTCCCAATCGCGGGTCAAACGCCCGTCTTCGTCAATCAGGACGCGGTCCTTGATTTTGTGGGATTCGATAAAGATAAAGGTCAGGTGCGTTAAAATATCGTAGATGTCCGAACGCCCTCTGGTGATTTCCACGTTCATCTGCTCGTCGTCGATACGGTAACAGTTACGTCTTCTTTTTGGCGGTACAATCGGTTTGAAGTGTGATTTCGAATACCCTTCGTCAGAAGTTAAATTGATGTAACGGCACTCTTCAATCCCTACCGGCAAACGCTCGATTACATACAACAATCCGTTAAGTTCCACTTTCTCTTCGGCTATGGAACCGTAAATTTCAGGTCGCAAAGACAATAAGGCTTCGCGTAAGGTTTCTCCTGAGACCCCCATCGGTTTGTAAAACCCGCGGTTGAATAAATGTCTCATGGTAATGTACAGTCGCTCGATAGCTGCCGAGGACTCTTGCGCTCGTGAGCGCGAAATGATCTTTAACTCTTTCATTAAATTTTTCTATTTACTAACCTGCAAATATATACTTTTTATTTTTAGTTGGTCAAGGTAAGGTTTAGAGCCGGTTCAAAGGCTTTTCCAGTGTCATTCGAACGGTTGTCCTTCTGTGTTTTTCTCTCCCATTTTCCGCCTAAAAAAATAAACTGGGATTCCTTGGCCACATAATTGTAAAGTACTAAAGGAAAGTATTTTGTGTCAGTTCGGTTGCGCTCCAGCATCAGTTTTTCGAAGCCGACAAAAATTCCGTTGGCCGGCATTTTCAATCCGAGATCACTGATGTTAAAATTACTTTTCCCCACCCCTTTTTTGATCGGAACGATATAATCCTGCTGTAACAATTCCGTTCCGGGATAGCCATTGGCATCGACGGCGTAGAAATGGAGCTTCAACAAAACATCATCAATACGGCAATCGGTATACAGGGAAACGGTTTTTATAAACTTCGTTTTGCGGTAAGCTTCGGAATAAGGAAAATATTTTATGTCGATAGGCGGCGCGTTGTCAAAAGCCTGACAGATACTGTTTTCGGTTTCGCCGATTACCCGCTGTTTGGTCCCTTTCCATTTGGAGATGATCATTTCCTTTAATTCGAAAGAAGCCGGCTGCAGCAAAATTTCCGTAAAGGCCGAAAGCGTAACGGTTTCCCGCTGATAGCCCAAAGCTGAAACTATGACTTTTTTATCGTCCCCGGAAAGGTTCAGGGAAAAAGTCCCGTTTTCATCCGAAGTAGTTCCGGTAGTTCCTTTAGCCAGCCATACGCTTACATACGGAATGGGTTTACCGGTAAGACTGTCTTTTACAATGCCTTTCAGCTGTGCCGAAGCGGTAAAGGCACTCACCAGGAACAGCAAAAGCCCTATTCTCTTTGTCATGGGTTAAAACGTGTTAAGTGCGTCGGCTATTTTGCGGTCGTTGGAGAGTCGTGGCAGTTTGTTCTGACCGCCCAGTTTCCCTATGGATTTCATATACTCCTGAAAACCGTTTTTCACCACTTTGGAAACCACCACGGTCCGCAGCACATGGCCAGTGATCAGGTCGTCATAATACACGTTTTGTCTGCGCATCGCGGCATCGATCTTTAAAGCGAATTCGTCCGGATTATGGGGTTCGTTTTCAAATTCGATGAACCATTCATGATAAGGCAACCCGTCTGTCGGATTGATTTGCGGTGCCACGGTGAATTCGTTCACACGGACATCGGTACCTTCCATGGCTTGTTGCAAAGCAACTTCCACTTCCTTCCCGATCACGTGTTCCCCGAATGCGGAGATATAATGCTTGATCCTTCCGGACACAATTACACGATGTGGACTAAGGCTGGTAAACTGTACCGTATCGCCTATGTTATACCCCCAAAGGCCTGCATTGGTGGATAAAATCAGTACATAATTCACGCCCAGTTGCACTTCGCCGATGGTATGGCGTTTGGGGTTTTCGGTGAAAAATTCATCGGCTTTAATGAATTCGTAAAACATGCCCGAGTTGAGCAGCAGGAGCATGCCTTTTTCTTTTTGCGAATCCTGATACGCGAAGAAACCTTCCGAGGCGGGAAACAGCTCAATCGAATCAACCTTGCGTCCGATAAGGTTTTCAAACTTGGCGCGGTAGGGTTCGTAATTCACCCCGCCATAAATGAACAGGTTAAAGTTCTTGAAAATTTCCCCAACCGGTTGGTTCCCTTTCTCCTTCAGTTTTTCGAAATACATCTGCACCCAGGACGGAATGCCGGAAATCACCGCCATGTCTTCGTTAAAAGTTTCTTCCACGATAGCCTCCACTTTGGTTTCCCAGTCCTCAATGCAGTTGGTTTCCCAGCTTGGCATACGGTTCTTCTGCAGGTATTTCGGAACATAATGCGCTACGATACCGGACAAGCGTCCTAACTGGATGCCGTTTTTCTCTTCCAGAATAGGGCTGCCCTGAAGGAAAATCATTTTTCCGTCTACAAAATCAGCGTTTCCGGTTTCATGGATATAACTTAGGATGGCGTTCCGGGCCGCTTCAATATGATACGGCATCGACTCTTTGGTAAGCGGGATGTATTTGGCCCCGGAAGTCGTACCGGAGGTTTTGGCGAAATAAATCGGTTTGCCTTTCCAGAGGATGTTTTCCTCGCCTTTCACCACGCGATCCACGTAAGGCCGTAGTTCCTCATAATCGCGTACGGGAACTTTTGCGGCAAAATCAGTAACGGTTTTAATCTTCTCAAAATTATGGTCTTTTCCAAACTGGGTATCTTGAGCCTGACGGATCAGTTCCTGAAACACTTTCTGTTGGGTTTCCACGGGTTTTTGGGCCCATTTTTGAGTTTTGGCATGGATGATCGACGCAAATTGTCTGGCGAAAAAGGCTTTTAAGGACATGGTTATTTTTTCTTCTTTTGGGATTCGACTTCTTGACGCAACTCCAATTCCTTTTCCGAAGGATTTACCTCCAGCTGTTCCGGATCGATTTGCTCGGCCGCGATGATGGAATCGACGTTCAGTTTGGCATATTCCAAATCCCCGTTGAGTACTTTTTTAATGGATTCCACATATTGGTTGTTGCGTTTCATCTCCTGTTCCAACGAGTCGGATTTCAGTGTGAGTTCCACCGCTTTTTGCTTCAAATCAGTAGAAGCATAACCCGGAATATATTCGCGTAAAGGTGTAAAAGCGATGATGTAAGTGGTCACGAAAATAATGAGCAGTGCACCCAAAGTGGCCACTACAAAGACATTCATCAGGGTCAACCTAAGAGAGAACACTTCCGCAAAAGTATCTTCGTTCAGGATAACCAGACGGTTTTTACTGAACAGTTTCTTCTTGAATTTCTGACGTTTCAGTCGTTTCTCGGACATAATACGGGTTTGATTCACAAATATAAACAATATCGGCTTTTTACGGCCGGAACTTTATGTAAACCTTTTCAGCTTTTGGTTAAAGAAAACCTAAATTTGAGCTACTTTCTTTAAAAACAAAGGTATAGTTGTTTGCAAAATGGATTTTATGGCTACCTTTGCCAAACAAGATTGAATCAAATTATCAAAAACATAATAACTAAGGAATCATGGGTAGATTTGGGGCGACCGAAATAATTTTAATTGTAGTGGTGATCGTTTTACTTTTTGGCGGTAAAAAAATTCCGGAATTGATGAAAGGTTTAGGAACTGGTATCAAAGAATTCAAGGATGCGGCTAAAGGGGAAGATAACAAACCTGCTGACAAAAAAGAAGATAACAAAGAATAAGCCACTTTTAGTTGCCTGGTATGGATAAAACTGACGCAAAAATCCTAAACATACTGCAAAAAGACTGTACCCTTTCGGTAAAAGATGTTGCGGCTATGGTCGGGTTATCCTACACCCCAACATACGAAAGAATAAAACACCTTCACGAGTCGGGGGTTATCAGAAAAAGTGCCGTGATACTGGATCCGTCCAAGGTGGGCATCAAACTTTTTGCCTACTGTAATATTACGCTGAAGAAACAATCCCGCGAAAATCTTAAACATTTCGAGGATGAAGTATTAAAAATGCCTGAAATACTGGAAGTTACCAGTCTTTCAGGTGTTTATGATTATGTACTGAAAATTGCCACCAACGACATTGACGCCTACAACGATTTTGTGGTCAACAAACTGGCCAACATTCCCAATATCGGTCAATACCACAGCAACATCGTGATGAGCATGGTCAAAAACGAAACCGCTTATTTTCTGTCGGAAGACTAAATAAATTGTTTCCTTTTCTGTAGAAATTCCTCTCTTATTTTATCATTTTGCAAATTGCCAATACTACCTTCATGGGTATGGTCAAGCGTTGTACTGTTATAAACAAACCTGTTTTCTTCCACCTGTTTAGCCACTGTTTTATAGGCTTCCCTAAACGGCATGCCCGACAGCACTAATTCGTTCACCGCTTCCACGGTAAATAAATTCAGATACTTTTCATCCGCTAAAATATTTTGTTTTACTGCAATATGTTCCAGCATCAGTTGAAGCATGTCCAAACATTCTTTCAGGGAAATGATCGCCGGGAACAGACATTCTTTGGTGAGTTGCATGTCTCGGTGATAGCCCGACGGCAGATTATTGGTCAGTAACGTCAATTCATTCGGCAGGGCCTGGATGCGGTTGCATTTGGCACGTATCAGTTCAAAAATGTCGGGATTTTTCTTGTGCGGCATAATGCTGCTCCCGGTGGTCAGTTCTTTTGGAAAGCTGATAAACCCGAAATTTTGGTTCATGTACAAACAAACGTCCATAGAAAATTTTGTCAGCGTCGCTGCCACACCGGATAAAGCCATTGCGGCAACTTTCTCTACTTTTCCTCGCGTCATCTGTGCATAGACCACGTTATGATTCATCGATTCGAAATGGAGCAACGAAGTCGTTAACGTTCGGTTCAGCGGAAACGAAGAGCCATAACCCGCTCCGGAACCTAACGGGTTTTTATCTGCCATCTTGTACGCCGCCAGCAACAGCTCCAGATCATCGCATAAACTTTCGGCATAAGCCCCAAACCACAAACCAAACGAAGACGGCATGGCCAATTGGAAATGCGTATAGCCCGGCAACAACTCGTCTTTGTGTTGTGCACTCAACGTTAGTAAACTATTGAAAACGATTTCGGTTTTCGCAACAATGGCTTGCAATTCGGTTTTGAGGAACAATTTAATGTCCAGTAACGACTGATCGTTTCGGGAACGTCCGGCATGGATTTTTTTACCGACTTCGCCTTTCATTTGGGTTAGCAGCAGTTCAATCTGGGAATGGACATCTTCCACGCCTCCCTCAATCACAAAAGTTTTCTGATAAACCGTTTCGAGAATTAAATGCAGTCCTTCGTGAGCTTCCTTCAGCTCTTCAGCGGTTAGTAATCCTATTTTGTGCAACATCGCCGTATGGGCCAGCGAGCCTTTGATGTCGGCTTCTGCCAAATATAAATCCCAGATCGTGTCCTGACCAATGGTGAATTGCTCCACCTTTTCTTCGAGAGTGGTCTTTGTTTTAAGGTTTGAATTTTGCCAAAGCTTCATAATCGGTCTTATTAAATTTCTCCAGCATTTCAATATAAATTGCAATGCCGTTGTTAATTTCTTCTACATAAATATATTCGTTGGCCGTATGCGAACGTGCCGAATCCCCAGGCCCCATCTTGAAGGTGGGAAAACCGTTCATAAGTGCCTGATCCGAAGTAGTGGGTGACGCATAAATCGCTCTTCCCAACGCCATTCCACTTTGTACCATCGGATGCTCTTTTGGGGCAAAAGACGGGTTCAAACGTGTCGAACGCGGGACAACTTCACAACTAACATGCTGCCTGATAATTTCCAGAGCCTGCTCATTATTGTATTTATCGGTGGTACGGATGTCTACGGTAAACTGGCAACTTTCCGGAACCACATTGTGCTGCACTCCGGCATTGATGATCGTTACCGACATTTTCACTTTCCCCAACATCTCCGAAACGTCCGGGAACTCGAACGTCCGGAACCATTCGATATCGTTCAGGGCTTTGTAAATGGCATTTTCACCTTCTTCCCGGGCGGCATGTCCTGATTTTCCGTAAGCGATACAGTCGATTACAAACAGTCCTTTTTCAGCAATGGCGATGTCCATTTTAGTCGGTTCGCCAACAATTCCAAAATAGATGGCGCCGAGTTCCGGTAAAACGATTTCGACACCGTTAGTTCCGGAAATTTCTTCTTCGGCAGTGGCGGCATAAATCAGGTTGAAATGCAAATCCTGTCTTTCATAAAAATGCAGAAAACAAGCCGCAAGGGAAACCAAAGGCCCGCCCGCATCGTTACTGCCCAAGCCATATAAAATACCGTCCTCGATATCGGGGCTGAAAGGGTTTCGGGTATATTGAGTGTTGGGCTTCACCGTATCATGATGGGAATTCAGTAAAATGGTCGGTTTTTCGGCATCGAAATACTTGTTTTTTACCCAAACGTTATGCTGCAGTCGCGACGCGGGAATGCCTTTCTGCTCAAAAAAAGCATTCAGGATTTCCGCTGTTTGTGCTTCTTCCTTACTAAACGATTCCGTAGCAATTAACTCTTGCAAAAGCGCCAAGGCTTCTTTTTGTAACTGTTCCATTTCTTAAAGTATTTGGGTTCCGATGAAAGCATCGCCCTGTTCCGTGGCATAATCCGCATGACAGATTTCCACTTTGTTAATTTTTGAGGCACTTGCCCTGAAGGCATTTTCCAATTTCGGAAGCATACCTTTGGAAATGATTTGTTGTTCTTTTAACAATTCGTATTTTTTCTTATCCAAACTAGACAACCAGGAACTGTCGGATTCAGGATCGGTCAAGACCCCTAATTTTTCAAAACAAAACCTAAGGTTTACTTCGCTTGTTTCGGAAAGTGCCAGCGCTACTTCAGTGGCAACGGTATCGGCGTTGGTATTCAGTAAATTACCCTTTCCGTCGTGCGTAATCGGGCTGATCACCGGTATGATTCCGCTATCAATCAGACTTTGCAAAAATGCGCCGTTAACGGTATCCACATCGCCTACCCAACCATAATCGATAGTGGGATGGGTTCTTTTCACCGATTGGATGACATTACCGTCCACACCGCTCAACCCGATGGCATTAGAGGAAGTTGACAACAGTTTAGCCACTATGGTCTTGTTGACTAACCCGGCATACACCATAGTGGCAATCTTCAGGGTTGCTGCATCGGTGATGCGTCTTCCATCGATGATTTGCTGTTCAATATTCAATGCTTGCGCTAGACCTGTTGCCAATTTTCCGCCACCGTGAACCAGGACTTTACTTCCCGGCAGTTTAGAAAATCTGCTCAGGAAATGGTCCAGTTTTTCGGGATCGTCGATAATGTTTCCGCCTATTTTTATTACGTGTACCATCGGTTAAAAATTCGTTTCCAATATTTTTTTTAATACCGTTTGGGCTGCATAAACCCTGTTTTCAGCCTGTTGCAAAATCAATGCACTTTCACTGTCCAACAGCTCATCGGACAGCTCTAGGTTTCTTCTTACGGGCAGGCAATGCATGACTTTAGCCGAATTGGTAACCTTCAGTTTTTCCTTGGTAAGCATCCAATTTTCATCAACCGGTAGCACTTTTCCGTAATCCGTGAAAGACGACCAATTCTTTACATAGACGAAATCCGCATCCTGAAGCGCTTTCTCCTGATCGTATTCAACCGTGGCTCCTTTTGTGAATACCTCACTCAATTCGTACCCTTTGGGATGCGTAATGGTGAGGTCATATCCGCCGGCCAACGTCCATTCGGCAAAAGAATTCGCCACCACTTGCGGAATGGGTTTGATGTGTGGTGCCCAAGTCAGGACTATTTTTGGTTTGGCTTTTGTCTTATGTTCTTCAATGGTTATCAAATCCGCCAGGCTCTGCAAAGGATGTCGGGTTGCGGATTCCAGGCTCACGATCGGTACCTTCGCGTAATTAATAAACTGATTGATGATTGTATCGGCATAATCTTCTTCCCTGTTTTCTAAGTTCGGGAAACAACGGACCGCTAGTATGTCACAATACAGCCCCATCACGGCCGCGGCGTCTTTGATGTGTTCCACCGTTTTACTGTTCATTATGGCGCCTTCTTCAAATTCCAACGCCCAACTGTCGTGGTTCACATTCAGCACCATGACGTCCATTCCCAGGTTTTGAGCGGCTTTCTGTGTACTCATCCTGGTTCGTAGGCTCGAATTGAAGAATAGCAACCCTAGGGTTTTATGTTTTCCTAACCCGCTTTTGTGTTGGCTCTTTTTTAAAGCTATTGCTTCGTTGACCAGCGCCATGGGGTCTTCGATGTCGTTTACAGAGGTGAAATTTTTCATGCTAAAATCATTTTTAAGGCGTTTATCAACACGTCCAGTTCATTTGTGGTTACGGCCAGGGACGGTAAAATCCTCAACACGTTTTTATTGCTAGCAGTTCCGGTAAAAATGCCGAATTCTTCCAACAGCCGTTTACGGATGACGGCACACGGTTCGTGAAATTCAATGGCTAGCATCAATCCTTTTCCTCGTATTTCTTTGATGTTCGGAAGAGATTTCAAATGCCCGGTCAAGTAACTTCCCATTTTTGCCGCGTTTTCGAGTAAGCCTTCTTCTTCGATGACTTCTAAAACCGCCAAACCCGCCGCACAAGCCAAATGATTACCCCCGAAAGTAGTGCCCAACATTTCTTTTCTGGGTGGAATAGTGGGTGCAATCAAAACACCGGCGATCGGAAAACCGTTACCCATTCCTTTTGCTACGGTAATGATATCGGGCTGGATATTAGCATGCTGATGTGCAAAGAATTTACCAGTTCTTCCGTAACCCGATTGCACTTCGTCCAGAATCAGAAGGATGCCCAATTCTTTGCATTTTTCAGACAACTGTTGTAGAAACTCTTCTTCCGGAACCTGAATCCCCGCTACACCCTGAATCCCTTCTACAATCACACAGCAAACCTCATCACTTACTGCTTTATGGAACGCTTCTATATCGTTTAAAGGTAAAAACGTGATGTTGCTGTTCTGGTTCACCGGTGCTACGATTGCAGGATTATCCGTGCTGGCAACAGCCAATGACGTTCTGCCATGAAAAGCGTTTTTAAAAGCAATTATTTTCTTTCTTCCGTTGTGGAAAGACGCCAGTTTGATAGCATTCTCGTTGGCTTCCGCACCCGAATTGCATAAAAACAACTGGTAATCCGTGTAACCCGAGAGTTGGCCTAATTTTTCAGCTAATCGCTTTTGCTGTTCGATCACTATGGAATTGGAATAAAACCCAATTTTCTGCAATTGCTCCGTGATTCTTGAAACATACTTCGGATGTGTGTGTCCAATCGAAATCACGGCATGACCACCATACAAATCCAGATACTGCTTTCCGTTTTGGTCCCATAAATCCGAACCGGAAGCTTTTACGATTTCAATATCTGAAACCGAATACACTTCGAAAAGGTTCATTTTTTGATGCGTAGCTATAGTTATTGTCTCCATATTAAAATGCACTTGGTTTTAATTTCAAACCGGTTGTTTCCGGTAAGCCGAACATCAGGTTCATATTCTGTACCGCCTGTCCGGAGGCTCCTTTGAGTAAATTATCGATTACACTTACTATCATCAGATCGTCTTCATTCTTTTCCAGATACAGCAAACATTTGTTGGTATTCACGACCTGTTTCAGATGACAGTTGTCTGGTGATACAAACACAAAAGGTTCGTCTCTGTATTTCGCTTCAAAAAGCGATTTCAATGCTGCAGAAGATGTATCCGATTTCAAAGTGATGCAGGCTAAAATCCCTCTGGTGAAAGCGCCTCTTTGCGGTAAAATATGCAGGTTGCCATTATACTTTGCCTGAATCGTTTTTATACTTTGATCGATTTCCGCTAAATGTTGATGCGTGAATGCTTTGTACACCGAAAGGTTGTTTTGTCGCCAACTGAAATGCGAGGTTTCCGTTAACGATTGTCCGGCTCCGGTTGATCCTGTGGTACACGACGCATACACTTCTCCTTTCAATAAACCCGCTTCCGCTAAAGGTAAAAGGGCCAACTGAATTGCTGTGGCAAAACAACCGGGATTTGCTATATAATCGGCCTTTTGAATCGCTGCTTTGTTCCATTCCGGTAAACCGTACACAAAAGCATGTTCTCCGGAAATTCGGTGGTCCTGACTTAAATCGATGATTTTCACAGAAGAATCAAATTCACCCACCAACTTCTTGGCATCACCGTGTCCCACACATAAAAAAACCACATCAATCTGTGAGTGATACCCTTCTGAAAATTGCAAATCGGTTTCTCCGAAAAGATCGTCATGCACTTCATAAACCTTTTTCCCGGCGTTGCTTTTACTGTGAACAAAAACGATTTCCACCTGAGGATGATGAATCAGGATTCTGAGCAATTCCCCAGCTGTATATCCGGCCCCGCCTATGATTCCGACTCTAATTGTTTTCATGGATTATTTCCTTGGTAACCTGATGGTAAATCGAGGTCTGGTTCCCGAATATTTTTGTAAAGCCTTTTACGTCTTCCCCGGTCCAACTGTTGTTCATTTCCCCGTAAGAGCCAAATTTTGGCATCATCAGATCAAACGGACTCTTAATCCCGTTCAATTCATAGCGATAAGGGTACAAAGTAAGGTACACCGTCCCGCTGACGGTTTTTTGGGTGTTGGTTAAAAAGGCTTCGATATCTCTCATTGTCGGATCCAACATCTGACCTTCGTGCAGCCAGTTCCCGTACCAACCCGATAATTGTTCTTTCCAGAACAATTGCCATTTGGTCAGGGTATGTTTTTCCAGCAGATGATGGGCTTTGATGATCAGCTCCGGAGCGGCGGCTTCAAAACCGACACGCCCTTTGATCCCGATGATGGTATCGCCTACGTGAATGTGCCTTCCGATCCCAAAAGGCTGTGCCAACTCCTGCAGGTAGTCAACCGCCAGGGATGGATGTTCGAAAGACAAACCGTCAACCAAAAGCAATTCCCCTTTTTCAAAAGTCAAGGAAATATCTTTCGGATGCGTTTCCGTAATTGGAGTGGGCCAGGCTTCTTCCGGTAAATTCTGATGCGAGGTCAGCGTCTCCTTTCCTCCTACCGAAGTGCCCCACAATCCCTTGTTGATGCTGTAAGCCGCTTTTTCGAAATTGAAACTAACGCCATATGCTTTTAGAAATTCGATTTCTGTCTCTCGGCTTAACTTCTTATCTCGGATAGGTGTAATGATTTCTACCTCAGGCAAAAGATGATTAAAGATCATATCAAAGCGCACCTGATCGTTTCCGGCACCGGTGCTTCCGTGGGCAATGGTTTTGATTCCTGTCTTCTGGGCATATTCCGCAATGCTTTTCGCCTGCACCGCTCTTTCGGCACTAACGCTTAAAGGATAGGTTCCGTTTTTTAATACGTTTCCGTAAATCAGGTATTTGATGCAGTCTTCGTAATAGTCTTTTCGGACATCAATACAGGTATAAGAAGCCGCACCGCATTGCATTGCTTTCTGTTCTAAAATCTCGATTTCTGCCGAATTGAAACCCCCGGTATTAATGGTCACCGCATGCACCTCATACTTTTCAACCTGGCTCAGATAAACGGCACAATAGGTCGTATCCAAACCGCCACTATAGGCTAATACTATTTTCTTTTTTTGCATTTTGCTGTTCTTTTTCACTCGTGTTGTACAACATCGCCGTACACAGACAGTTTTTATAATTTTTGCTTTTTAAGATTTCGAAATTCACGCAGCTCTGACAGCCTTTCCAGAATTTTTCATCGGTCGTTAATTCCGAATAGGTTACCGGGACGTACCCCAGTTCCGAATTGATCCGCATCACGGCCAATCCGGTGGTCAGTCCGAAAATTTTGGCGTTCGGGTATTTGCTTCGCGAAAGTTCAAAGATTTTAGACTTGATCATGCGCGCCAACCCGCTCTGACGGAACTCGGGTGCGACAATCAGCCCTGAATTCGCGACATATTCTTCGTTTTGCCAGGTTTCGATATAACAGAACCCGGCCCACTTATCTTCCTCGGTCACGGCGATTACTGCTTTTCCCTCCTGCATCTTTTCCACGATATAGTCCGCCGATCGTTTCGCAATACCCGTACCCCTCACTTTAGCCGAAGCCTCCATCTCGTCGCAGATCGTCTGGGCGAAGTGAATGTGGTTACCGTTTGCAATTTGAATCCTAAACATAGATTATTTTTTGTGCAAATATATAAATTAATAGATATAATATCTTTTTAATATAAATTTTTATAGGTAATTTATCTTTGTGAATACATTTAACAGGCATTAAAACCTTCAAACAATGGTTTGATCAGGTAGTTTTATCCAAATAAAAAGCCCTGACTCCGTGTAGAATCAGGGCTGTATCTGAAAAGAAAAAAATCGCTAAAAAATCATCGTCAGCTGAATGCGTTTGCGGGCTTCATCGACTTCCACGATTTTCACCTGAACGTGTTGGTGCAGCTTTACGACTTCGTTTACATCGCTCACATAACCTTCTTTCAATTGGGAGATGTGTACCAGACCACTTTCTTTGATCCCAAGGTCCACGAAACAGCCGAAAGCCGTAATGTTGTTGACAATACCCGGTAAGATCATGCCGGAACGCAAATCGTTGATCGTTTTTACATTCGGATCGAATTCAAATACTTTCGCGGCTTTTCTGGGATCGAGTCCCGGTTTTTCCAATTCTTTCAGGATATCTTTTAAAGTTAAGATTCCAATATCGCTGGTGATGTAGCTTTCTGCTTTAATGGAAGCAATCTTTTCTTTGTTGGCAATCAGTTCGTTGGTTTTGATACCTAAATCTTTGGCCATTTTTTCCACGATACTGTAAGCTTCCGGATGCACTGCGGAATTGTCCAACGGGTTTTTTCCGTCTTTGATGCGGATGAACGCCGCGGCCTGTTGGAAGGCTTTTTCTCCCAAACGCGGTACTTTTTTCAATTGCTTGCGATCTTCGAACGGCCCGTTTTCGGCGCGATAGGTTACGATGTTTTCGGCCATCTTTTCTCCAATTCCGGACACGTAACTCAACAATGATTTACTCGCCGTGTTGATGTTGATGCCCACCGAGTTCACACAACGGATTACCGTGGTATCCAGTTCTTCCTTTAATTTGGTCTGATCCACATCGTGCTGGTATTGCCCAACACCAATGGATTTCGGATCGATTTTCACCAATTCGGCCAACGGGTCTGAAAGGCGTCTTCCGATGGAAACCGCGCCACGAACCGTTACATCGTAATTCGGGAATTCTTCACGGGCGATTTTAGAGGCGGAATACACCGAGGCACCCGCTTCGGACACTACAAAAACCTGCACCGGTTTGTCGAACGCAATCTTCTTGATGAAGAATTCGGTTTCACGGCTGGCGGTTCCGTTCCCGATGGAAATCGCTTCGATATTATAGGCGTTCACCATCGACTTTACTTTTTTCATGGCCATCGTGGTCTCGTTCTGCGGGGCATGCGGAAAAATGGTTTCGTTGTACAGCAAATCACCTTTTTCGTCAAGGCACACTATTTTACAACCGGTTCGGAATCCCGGATCGATCGCTAAAATACGTTTCTCTCCTAAAGGCGAGGCCAAAAGCAGCTGGCTCAGGTTTCCGGAAAAAACATCGATGGCTTTGATGTCGGCTTTTTCTTTGGCTTCCTGTAACGTTTCATTCGAAATGGCCGGTTCCAAAAGACGCTTGTAACTGTCCTTGATGGCCAATTCCATGTGGGGCGTGGTCTCGTTATTGGATTTTATGATGTTCTCTTCGATGAACGACAACGCCTCTTCTTTGTCGATTTCGACGTTCAGTTTTACGAAACCTTCCGCTTCGGCACGCAACATCGCCAATAATCGGTGGGACGGCGCTTTGCTGATCGGCTCGGCCCAATCGAAATACTGTGAAAATTTCTGTGCGGCTTCGTCGTCTTTTTTGGTTTTCACCACTTTGGTACTGATTTCCCCTTTGCGCTGAAACATGCGTCGCAAATTTCTTCGGATGAAAATGTTCTCATTGATCCATTCGGCGATAATGTCACGGGCGCCCTGCAAGGCTTCGTCTTCGTTGGCTACTTTATCGTTCAGGTATTTCGAAGCCAGGAATTCAATATCGTCGTTGCGCTGGCTCATGATGATTTTCGCCAGAGGCTCCAAACCGTTTTCCCGTGCGGTATCAGCTTTGGTTTTCTTTTTCTTTTTATACGGCAGGTAAAGATCCTCCAGTTCCTGCAAATCATAACTGTTCTCTATTTTACCTTTCAGTTCCGGTGTTAAAGCGTTTTGCTCTTCAATCGATTTTAGGATGCTTTCTTTTCGTTTTACGATTTCGGAAAACTGCTTACTGTATTTGGCTATGTTTTCGATCTGTACCTCATCGAGATTCCCGGTTTTGTCCTTTCGGTAACGGGCAATAAACGGTATGGTACAGTCTTCGGATAATAGCTGAAGCGTGGCTTCTATGTTTTTGGAAGCTGTCGGAACAAACTTCAGGATAAATTCGATTGTTGTCATTGAATTTTGAACTAAAATAAGAGTGCTAAAATAGCATCTTTGCGGTTTATTTTCCAGGTCT
This sequence comes from Flavobacterium pedocola, assembly GCF_053764385.1. Taxonomy (NCBI): domain Bacteria; kingdom Pseudomonadati; phylum Bacteroidota; class Flavobacteriia; order Flavobacteriales; family Flavobacteriaceae; genus Flavobacterium; species Flavobacterium pedocola. The sequence goes on from NZ_JBSNCR010000003.1 coordinate 548,850, forward strand.
TACCGTTATAATTTCAATTTTAAACCGATTATCCGATTCTTTTTAAACATAAACGATAAAAAATGGCTTTCCGGTGCGCTTTCCTGTTTTTTTAGTAACTTTATAGTATCCTCATTATCATTTATTTAAATCAAAAAACTTCCTGCTTGGCTGTAAAAAAAATGAGTATTCATTAACACACCAAAACATGAAAAATTTTACTATTCTCCGAGTTTTACTGTTCGGACTTCCTTTGTTATTATTTTCTTTTGAAGTCCCTTCCGGTTGGTTTAAAGCAGGAAGCAGATCGGACAGTTATGAAATGACCCTTGAAAAAGGAGCCGGAATGGACGGCAAAAATGCGGCTACTATCAGATCGGTCGACAAAGTAATCGACGGTTACGGAACCCTGATGCAAAGTTCCTCTTCTGAAAAATTTAAAGGGAAACGAATTCGTCTGAGCGGGTATATCAAAACCACCGGAGTCACTGAAAAAGCGGGTTTTTGGTTGCGCATCGGGCAAGCTAATTCCGAAAGTTTTTTAGCTTTTGACAACATGATGGACCGTCCGGTTACCGGCACCACTGATTGGCAAAAGTATTCGATAGTGCTGGATGTTTCCGAAAAGGCTTCCAAGATTTCCTATGGCGCGCTGCTTAGAGGAACGGGACAGATTTGGTTTGACAAATTGACTTTTGAAGTAGTCGATGCTTCGGTACCCGTTACGGGTAAAAAAATTGTAAAACCGAAAGTGGTCAGTGAACCGTTAAATCTCGATTTCGAGAATTAAGTTGAAAAAGCAATTGAGTATCTTTGGTGTCATAAGAACAACCAATGCCGACAGTTTTCGTCTATCTAACCCTAATCAACAGTATCGCATTTTTAGCAAATGGGACCGATAAGTGGCTGGCTGTCCGCAACCGGTGGCGTATTCCTGAAAAAACGCTGTTAGGCATGGTTCTAGTGGGCGGAACGGTTGGTTCGGGAATCGGAATGTTGTTGTTTCGGCATAAAACGGCTAAGAAAAGTTATCTTATGTTTTTCTTTGGAATTGTTGCGCTGCAGCTAATGGGACTCTACTTCTATTTTAAAGAAGCGTAATCCGGTTATGGTTTGTTGTAATTCCTTTTGATAAACTTAAGTGCCGCTTCCATCAATTCTCCCATGTTTTTGGCTTTTTTGAAATTGGTGTCTTTGGTTACTTCAAAAGTGTCTTTCTTTAACAACTCAAAATTTAAGGTTGGCGACAATTCCATCGTCTTCATGGCCTGGAGCAAATCTTTCAGACGGGTTTCGGAACCGGCCAGACGACGCACCATGATGGAACGCTCCTCTTTTTGATATTGTTCGACGGAATTCTGTTCCAGTTTCTGGTTGACTAACTGTGTAAAAAGAAAATTCTCCTTGAACAAATGCGGCTTATAGAGTTTAAAATTGCCCTCGTAACACTGTTGGTCAAAATCTATGGCCCTGATTTTGTAAACGATATGGTCGAAGTCGTAAATCGGGATGACCACAAAATTGTACGATCGCATATCACCCAATAAACCGATCATACAGCGTTCGTTGAATTTTACGAATTCTTTGGCAATCTGCGCTTTTTCGGCTTCACTGCATTTTTCCAAATGATCCTTTAGGAACGTATCACCGGGAATCCCGATGATATGCTCCTCTATTAAAGTTTCTTTACTCACTAAAAAATTGATGCTGTTCGGGGAAAGAATGTGTTCCAGTTCCAAACCGAAAATCCTAGAAGCATCTGCCCGCTTAACATAAAAAAAGGTGTAATTGTCGTTTAGGACATTGCGGACTTTTATCCGAAACGGTTTTGAATTTCCGAAGGTGCAAAAGTCAATATAATCCACATTTAAGTACCCAATATTACGCTCATCACCATCGGAAAGCAATAAGGTGTATATTTTCTTAAGGCTTAGATCAATCTCGTGTTGCTCCAGTTCGTTGTAAAAAACCCGAAGCCACAGCGTATCTTCCCCTTTGGAATCCGAAACGACAACCGACCCGCTGAACCGAAGCAAATCTTCATAAAAAACATTGATTTTCGTTGCCCTTTCGTATTTGTCCAAATACTTTTGAAGCGCGGCATTTATTGGGTAATATTGTTTTTTTAAAAGTTTTACTTCGCTGTTCATATTATTGAATTTGAATGATACAATCGTCCTGTTCCACCATGGCGTTTTCCTTCAAAACAACCCGGGTTACCTTTCCTTTTTTGGGCGCGCAGATAGTGGTTTCCATTTTCATGGCTTCGATGATGAAAAGCGGCGTGTCTTTTTCGATTTCTTCGCTCTCATTCACCATGACTTTCAGCAATCTTCCCTGTAACGGCGCACCGATGTCATTAGGACCGGCAATTTTAACATGTGCCTCTTTAGTTGATTTTATGGCATTATCCTTAATGACAATGTTACGGGTTTGTCCATTAATCTGAAAATAAACCTCGCGGAATCCTTCCTCATTCGGCTCGCTCATGTACCGGAAATTAATCAGCATATTTTTACCCAAATCAAGATTGACAATTACTTCCTCGTTGGTTTTCATCGGATAAAAGAAATAAGGCGTCGGTAACTTTTCAACTTTTCCGAAATACTTCCTGAACTTATAAAACTCCTCGAAAACCTTCGGAAACATAATATACGAAAGTAAATCTTCCATCGTTACTTTATCGTCGAATTTCTGTTGGAACAGTTTCAGTTCGAGCTCTAAATCGATGGGTTTGATATGGGCGTTTGGTTTTTCGGTGTAGGGCTTCTCGTTTTTCAGAATCAGCTGTTGCAATGTTTTGGGAAATCCGCCGTAAGGCTGTCCTAAATCCCCACGGAACAATTGTTTTACCGATTCCGGAAAAGCCAGCGTATCGCCTTTTTCCAAAACTTCCTGTGCCGTTAAATTGTTCGAGGTCATAAACAAGGCCATGTCGCCTACTACTTTCGAAGAAGGCGTTACTTTGACAATATCGCCAAACAGTTCGTTCACCACTACATAATTCTGTTTGATGGTTTCAAACTTGTCTTCCAGTCCCAACGAACGGGCTTGTGGCAGTAAGTTAGAATATTGGCCTCCCGGAATTTCATGATCGTAAACCTCAGCGGTTCCTGCTTTTAATTCGCTTTCAAACGGATAATAGTATTCCCGTACAATTTCGAAATAATTGGAATAGGCATTCAGTTTTTTAAGGTTCATCGGATTTTCACGTTCCGAACCCTGCATTGCCGCTACCAGGGAATTGAAATTGGGCTGGGAGGTCAAACCGCTCATCGAGGCCAAAGCAACGTCCACAATATCCACACCGGCTTCAATCGCTTTCCAATAGGTCGTGGACTGAATGGACGACGTATCGTGTGTATGCAGGTGGATCGGGATGGAAATGTGTTTTTTAAGTTCGGAAATCAAAACCTCTGCCGCCAAAGGTTTCAACAGACCGGCCATATCTTTTATTGCTAAAATATGTGCACCGGCGGATTCCAGTTCCTTCGCCAGATCAACATAATACTGCACGTTGAATTTTTGTCGCTCCGGATTTAGGATGTCCCCGGTATAACAAATACAGGCTTCGGCAATAGCATTGGTTTTCTCCCGTACCGTTTTGATACTGAAACGCATGCCTTCAATCCAGTTTAAAGAATCAAAGATTCGGAACACATCGATACCGTTTTCGGCACTTTTGATGATGAATTGTTCAATAACATTATCAGGATACGCCGCATACCCAACCGCATTGCTCCCTCTGAAAAGCATCTGCAGTAAGATATTCGGGGCAGCTTTTCGGATCATTCGAAGGCGCTCCCACGGGTCTTCGTGCAGGAAGCGCATGGTCACATCGAAAGTCGCACCGCCCCATACCTCCAGGGAAAACAATTCCGGGAAGTTTTTGGCAATCCCTTCGGTCACTTTTAGAATGTCGTGATTCCGCAATCGGGTAGCGAAAAGCGACTGATGGGCATCGCGTAAGGTCGTATCGGTATAAAAAACCTTCTTTTCGTTTTTGATGTATTGAATAAAACCGTCCCTGCCTAATTCATTTAATAAATCCTTTGTCCCTTTCGGATATTCTTTTTGACTGACTTCCGGAACTATAGGTGTACGGAACGTTTTTCCAACATCGTATTGGGTAACATCCGGATGCCCGTTTACCTTTAATTCTGCCAGATATTTTAATATTTTCGTTCCGCGATCGTTAAAATATTCCGAGTCGGGAAGCAATAAATCCGGATTGTCCTGTATAAAATTTACCGTCGCTTCCCCGCTACGGAACGTTGCATTAGACAAAACATTCAGTAAAAAAGGCATGTTGGTTTTCACCCCCCGGATACGAAACTCTTCAAGCGTTCTTCTGAGACGGTCCGAAGCACCTTTAAGCGTTCGGCCACTGGAAGAAACCTTTACCAGCATCGAATCGAAATAAGGAGAAACCGTTACACCGGTATAACAGTTTCCTTCGTCAAGACGGATGCCGTAACCTCCGGCATTCCGGTAGGCGATAATGGTTCCGTAATCGGGTTTGAAGCCGTTTTCAGGGTCTTCCGTTGTGATACGGCACTGGATTGCCCACCCGTTACATTTAATATCTTCCTGTTTATGAATGAAAATCTGATTGTGTGTCAACGGATGCCCGGCAGCGATAATAATCTGGGACCGCACCAAATCGATTCCGGTAATTTCTTCAGTAATTGTATGCTCTACCTGAATTCTCGGATTCACTTCGATAAAATAGATGTTTTCCTGCGCATCCACCAGAAATTCAACGGTTCCGGCATTGTTATAATTCACATATCTTGCAATTTTTATTGCATAATCGTATAGTTTTTGTTTGGTTTCCGGTTTTAGGATGGACGGGGCAATTTCAATCACCTTTTGAAAACGACGCTGTACGGAACAATCCCGTTCGTACAAATGCACTATGTTGCCGTAATTATCGCCTAAAATCTGAACTTCAATGTGTTTGGGATTGTCGATGAATTTCTCGATAAAAAGCGTATCGTCTCCAAAAGCTTTTAGTGATTCCCCTTTTGCATTAAGGAACGCCAATTGCATTTCTTCCGGTGTCCGGACAACGCGCATCCCTCTTCCTCCACCACCGGCGGCTGCTTTAAGCATGATTGGGTAACCGATTTCCGACGCTTCGGACAAAGCGACATCAAGGGTGATCAGGTCGGCTTTAGAATCCCTGATAATGGGTACTCCGGTTGCTTTTGCCACTTTTTTAGCCGCAACTTTGTCTCCCAGTTGCAACATTGCCTCCACTCTCGGTCCAACGAAGATGATGTTTTCTTCCTGACATCGCCTTGCGAAATCAACATTTTCAGATAGAAAACCGTAACCCGGATGAATCGCGTCGACAGCATTCGCCTTGGCTACGCTGATGATTTCCTCAATGTCTAAATAGGGTTTGAGCGGCTCCGAGTCGTCGCCAATCTGAAAACTTTGGTCGGCTTTAAAGCGGTGCAACGAATAACGGTCTTCATAGGTGAAAACGGCAACCGTTTCAATCTTGAGTTCCGAAGCGGCCCGCAATACGCGAATAGCAATTTCACCCCTGTTGGCGACAAGTAATTTTTTAATAGTCAGACTTTCTTTCATTTTTTAAGATTTCAATAAAATAGTGTGTTGTTGTTTGAAAAACAGGTGTTATTTAACACTTCTAAAGTATTAAAATAAATTATTGAAAAACTAATTTTTATTGAAAAAAAAGATATTTTTACATTAAAACAATTATATTTTTAAATATTTTTTACTGTTTAAATGTAAATGAAAGGATGTTTTGAATATTACGCAATATTTTAACCATAATGTAAAACCCGAAATTATTACACAATAGTCAAAAAAGCGCTGATCCTTACATAAAAGCTGCTAACTGGCTGGAGAAAAACGTATTAAAAAGACAGAATAGCGTGAAAAAGAATTTCAAAATCAATCCTGTACGATAAAATCTTTGGGGTCTTCTTTGTGGAATTCCGGCTGAATGTTCACGTGGTTGATGCCGAATTTCTCGTACAACACCTCTTCCAGTTCGTGCAGCAGATTGTTGAATTCGCTCATGCGGATATCGTCGGAGCAATCCAGATGCGCTTCCAGGTGCAGTTCTTCTTCGTTTAAATGCCAAACATGAATGTGATGCAGTTTATTGATACCCTTAATTTTATGCACTTCGCGGACTATTTCTTTGATATCAATGTGTTCCGGAGTGAAGAGCATCAGCATTTTAGTAGATTTTCGCAGTAAATCCGACCCTACGACGATCAGATAAATGGCAATGATTAAGGTCATGACACTGTCTATCCAGTAAATCTGAAAATATTTCATCAGTAAACCGCCCACCAAAACCGCTACAGAAGCCATCATGTCCGTAAACAAATGCAGATACGCCGATTTCATGTTCAGGTTGTGATCGGCATCTTTTTTCAACAATAATACCGAAAGCCCGTTGGCCACGATTCCCAATAATGCCAGCCAGATCACGGTATCTGAAGCAATTTCCTTGGGTTCGAAAAAACGCATGATCGCTTCGTAAACCAGGTACAACGCCACTAAAACCAAGGTGAAGGCATTGACGAAAGCCGCAATCAGTTCTGCACGTTTTAAGCCGAACGTCTGACTGATGGATGCTTTTCGTCGGGACAATTTATGCGCCACATAACTGAAAACCAGCGAGATTACATCACTGAAATTATGCAGGGCATCGGATATCAGCGCCAAACTCCCGGAAAGGATGCCGCCTACCACCTGCGCAAGGGTTATCAAGATATTCAGCAGAATGGAATAAACTAAATTCTTCCCTTCTACATTGTGTTTATGAATGCGATGGTTGTGATTTTGATTATGCTCCATGTGGTTGTACTCCATAAGATTAAAGGTAAAAAAAAATCCGATTCTGAGAGAAATCGGATTTTGATTGTTTTATTGGCAGGCAATTTTGTTTACTCGGGTAGCGTGTCGGCCGCCTTCGAAATCGGTAGTCAGGAAGGTTTCCACCATTTCCACTGCCTGTTTGATATTCGTATAACGTGCCGGAATACTGATGATGTTCGCATCGTTGTGCTGACGAGCCAAAGCTGCAATTTCGTTGATCCAGCAAAGTGCCGCGCGTACGCCCTGGTGCTTGTTGGCTGTAATGGCAATCCCGTTTCCGCTGCCACAGATGATGATGCCGAAGTTGGCTTTTCCGGTTTCCACATCGTTGGCTACCGCATGACCGAAATCCGGATAGTCCACACTGTCAAACGTATCGGTACCGTGGTTAAGAACGGTATACCCTTTTTCTTCTAAATGCTTTACAATCGCCGCTTTGTAGTCCGGTCCGGCGTGGTCGTTTCCTATTGAAATGATCATGAGTGGTGTTGTTTTTGTTTGCTGCAAAGGTAATTCAAACGATTTTCAAATGCGAATCGTCGTTTAAATTTTTAACAATTTCTTTTACCGCCTCCACATCGTCCGGATGCACTTTAAGTTTGATACCGCCGAGCGCCTGGGAATACATGGGGGCAAAATCGACTATGGTTTCATTTTCAAAATAATGAGAAATATTCGCCTGATCCAAGAGATGTTTCAGCACGGTAATCTCATGCGGATAATCGAAGACGGCTATGGTTACAAAATCGTTCATGTGAAAGCTTTGGCTAAAGATACGAAAGTTATTTTTTGCATAAATCTGATGCGTAAATTCTGATTTGTTATTTGTTATTCGTAATTTTCAGCAATAATAGAAATGAACAAATGAGTAAGAAGTTTCACAAAGCCGGAAAAAAACAACAGGATTTTTCCGCAAAGATTTTTAAGATTTTAGCCCAAGACCCTAATAAAACCTTCAATTACAAACAAATAGCGGCAGCCTTAGACCTTAACGATACCAAAAGCCGTAACGAAATCATCAAAGAGCTGGCGTATCTGGCCTCCAAAGAGAAAATCCAGGAAGTAGAGCGCGGTAAATTCCAAATCATCGCCAAGACCGAATATTATGAAGGCGTAATCGATATGACCAGCCGTAAGACCGGTTATCTGGTTTCTCCGGATCTGGAGCACGACGTTTTTGTCCCGTTCCAGAACCTCAACCATGCCTTGGATGGTGATAAAGTACGGGCGTATGTCTACAACCGAAGAAGTTCCCGCAGACCGGAAGCCGAAGTGTTGGAAATTCTGGAAAGAGCTAAAACCGAATTCGTAGGAGTAATCGATATTCAGAAAAACTTCGCTTTCCTAACGACAGCCAATGCCAAAATGTACACCGACATCTTCATTCCGAAAGACAAAATCGGGGAAGCGCAAAACGGCGATGTGGTTTTGGTCAAGATGCAGGACTGGCCGAAAAAAGCCGACAGCCCATTCGGGGAAGTGCTTAAAGTACTGGGAAAACCGGGCGAACACGATACGGAAATCCATGCGATTTTAGCGGAATACGGTTTGCCGTACGATTTCCCTATTGAAGTGGAAACCTATGCTAAAAAACTGGACACTTCCATCACGGCAGAAGAAATTGCCAAACGACGCGACATGCGCGATACGCTGACCTTTACCATCGACCCGAAAGACGCCAAGGATTTTGACGATGCCCTTTCCTTCAAAGTGCTGGAAAACGGAAATTACGAAATCGGGATCCATATTGCCGACGTGTCGCATTATGTGCAGGAAGGCACGATACTGGAAGAAGAAGCCTATAAACGCGCGACTTCGGTATATCTGGTGGACCGCGTAGTGCCAATGTTGCCGGAAGTATTGAGTAATTTCGCCTGTTCGCTTCGTCCGCATGAAGAGAAATATACGTTCTCTGCGGTATTTGAACTGAACAATAAAGCGGAACTGCTCAACCAATGGTTTGGAAGAACCGTGATTTATTCCGACCAGCGTTTTGCTTACGAGGAAGCGCAACATATCATTGAAACTAAAACCGATATCATCCCAACTGAAATCTCTTTAACCGGAGCGGAATATCAGGTGCCTTCAGCAATTGTTGAAGCAACTTTAAAATTAGACGAATTAGCCAAAATCATGCGTCGTAAGCGTATGGCCAACGGAGCGATTTCCTTTGATAAAGTAGAAGTAAAATTCAAACTGGACGAAAACGACGAACCGGTAGGCGTGTACTTCAAAGTGGCAAAAGACGCTAACCATTTAATTGAAGAGTTCATGTTGTTGGCGAATCGTAAGGTGGCAGAGTTCATCGGCAAACAGAAAAAAACCTTCGTGTACCGTATCCACGACGAACCGAACGAAGACAAGCTGATCAACCTGCAAACCGTGATTTCCAAATTCGGCTACAGCCTGAACTTTAAATCACGTGACAGCATTTCCAAATCGTTAAACACCTTACTGGAAGATGTGAACGGAAAGAAAGAACAAAATCTTGTCGATACGTTAGCCATCCGAAGCATGAGCAAAGCGGTATATTCCACGGAAAATATCGGCCACTATGGTTTGGCTTTTGATTATTATTCACACTTCACCTCACCTATTCGTCGTTATCCCGATGTGATGGCACACCGTTTGCTGCAGCATTATTTAGATGGCGGAAAATCAGCAGATGAAGAGGTGTTTGAAGAAAAATGTATGCATTCGTCCCAAATGGAAAACATGGCCGCCAATGCGGAACGTGATTCCGTGAAATACATGCAGGTGAAATACATGCAGGACCATCAGGATCAGGAGTTTTTAGGCGTAATTTCCGGGGTGACCGAATGGGGCATCTATGTGGAAATCATCGAAAACAAATGTGAAGGTATGGTACGTATCCGTGAAATAAAAGACGATTATTATACGTTTGATGAAAAACAATATGCTTTAGTGGGTGAAATGTCTAACAAAATTTTACAATTGGGCGATGAAGTGTTCGTTAAAGTTAAAAACGCCGATTTGGTGAAAAAACAATTGGATTTCCATTTTATAAGAAGAAACGAGTAATCCCTTTATGAAGAAGAAGAAAAAGATTATCCCTTATATCCTGAAGCACATCTCAATTTTTAATTGTATTGCTGCCGGTATTTTTGCTTTTTCTCTTTTTGAGGTTATTACTTTTGAACCAAAGGATTCCAACCATGGGATGTTCGGTGCTTTGCTGATTGTTTTTTTATTGTGTGCCATCCCCTTTTTACTGTTTGATCTGATCATGAAAAAAATCATCAAAAACCGGCTTTTATTAAATTTTATGCAGTTTTTGATTGTAGTGGCCCTGTGTATCATTTTTTATTTTAAATATTCTGATTCCTTATTTTAATACTTATGAGAAAAATAGTTGTAGCCTTTTTATTGTTTTCCCTGGCAGGATTTTCCCAGAACAAAACCACCCGAAACGTAGGCGATTTCAGTGTAGTTAAAGTTTTTGACAAAATTTCCGTGCAACTGGTGGCAGGAGACCAAACCAAAGTGGAACTCTCCGGAGACCGCAGTGACGAAGTAGAACTGGTAAACAAAAACGGAGAACTTAAAATCCGTATGCCATTGAAAGGCCTGCTGAAAGGCGAAGAAATCACCGCTATCGTTTACTTTAAAAAACTGGAAGGTGTGGAAGCCAGCGAAGGCGCCTATGTATCAAGCCCAGCGGTTATAAACGCCATTGATTTCAACGTAAACGCCAAAGAAGGCGCGGAAATCAAGTTAACCCTTGACACCAAAAGAGTGACCGTAAAATCGAGTTCCGGAGCTATGGTGCGTCTAACCGGTAAAGCGCAAAACCAGGACATCGTGGTGTCCGGAGGCGGAACCGTGAAAGCCAGCGCCTTAGAAGGCGAACAAACCGTAGTTGTGGTCAATGCAGGCGGCGAAGCCGATGTAACCGCAACGGAATTGGTAGACGCCAAAACCCGTGCCGGGGGCGACATCACCATCTATGGCAATCCTAAACAAATCAATCAGAAAACGGTGGCCGGTGGTAACATCCGTCAGCACCAACTGCCTAAAAATTCTAAATAATCCATACAAAATCCCAATTCTGAAGCCTTTTTGGAATTGGGGATTTGCCTTTTGGAATTTAAAAATCATATCTTTGTAAGACTAACCATTACTGAATGATTAACGACATCCTGACCGGAATTCCCCTTGGGTTCTTTCTAAGTTTTATGATCGGACCTGTTTTTTTTGTGCTCATCGAGACCAGTATCACCAAAGGTTTCCGTGCGGCCATGTCGTTTGATTTGGGTGTGGTGATTGCCGATATCTGTTTCATTGGCGTAGCGTATTTCAGCAGTTACCGTCTGATCCAGAGTATTAAAGACGACCCTGCCCTATTCCTTTTTGGAGGGATCATCATGTTCACCTATGGACTGATTACCTTCCTGAAACTCCGCAGGGCACATAAAAATATCGATCCGGACGAAGAAGTCGTGGAAATGATCAAAAAAGATTATTTCAGTCTGTTCATTAAAGGATTTTTACTGAATTTTATCAATATCGGCGTGTTAGGTTTCTGGTTGGCGATTATCATTGCTTTCGGCCCGAAACTGGAAATGGACGCTTCCCGTATGGGTTTGTTTTTCTCGGCGGTGCTGGGTGCTTACCTGTTAACCGATATCGGAAAAGTGCTGCTGGCCAAACAACTGCGCCGCAAACTGACGCCTACCAACATCATCAAAGTCAAGAAAGTAAGCAGCGTTTTACTGATTATATTCGGATTGGCCCTGATGCTGCAAGGCTGGTTCCCGGAAGAAAAGAAGTTCGTGAAAGATACTTTGGAGAAGATTGAAGAGAAAGCACAGAAATAAGATGAAGAAAATTGTGCTATTAGTAATGTTTTCTTTAGCGAATCTGATTTATTCACAGAACGATTCAATCAATCCAAAAAAAGCGGTAATCTCCAATGATTATTTAAATATTGTCTATCGTGGCTTCCCTAATCCTTTAACAATTGTTGTTCCCAATTCGAAGTCGTTTACTGCCTCCGCACCGGGTCTTACTAAGATTTCTGATGGAAAATTCACTTTAGCTCCAGGATCTGGGTTAGAGGTGACAATAACGTTGGATATCTTATTAAATGATAACACAAAGGTTGTTGAAAACCATACTTTCAGAATTAAAAACTTACCTACAATATATGCTGCAATCGATGGAAATAATTGTAGAAAATGTATTGTTCAGCTTACTAAAAAAGAAATAGAAACAGCCGAAATTTCTACCATACCGGACATGTTATTAAAGGATATTAAATTTGAGGTCGATACTTTTGAGGTATGCTTTTCTGAAAATAAAACAATACAAGTCATTGGAAATAAAATAAATGAAGTTGTTTTTTCAGAAATAAAAAAAATGAAGTCTGGTTCTTATTTTGAAATTAACAAAGTCATATTGAGAAAACCTTTTTATCATATCTCACTTTACGTGAAACCAATACGTATTATGATTGTTGATGAAGAAAAATAAAAAAAGCGTTCACCAAAATGAACGCTTTTCTTTTTAAACTATATAGCGGATTGGGGTACTCTTTACTGTTTCACGATTTTAACGGATTTTCCTTCCAGCTGTAAAAAATACACGCCGTTTTTCAGTTCTTCCAAATTCAAATCGTTAGACTGCAACTTGCCTTTCGCCACAACCGCGCCTACTACATCAACAGCGGTATAGTTGGAATTTACCGCAACATTTTCCAGAGTAATAACATTTCGGAAAGGGTTTGGATAGGCATTAATCTTAGTGTTTTCCAAAGCTAAATCCGGAGTCCCCAACACTACATTGTTATTCGGTATGTAATTCTGTAGGGTATTTACTCCGTTCAGTTTATAGACGAAAAGCGACGATTTGACATTGTTTTCGGTGGCAATTCCGTTTTCGGTAGGTGAAAATTGACCGTAATCGTTATCGTTGCAAAGAACAATCGTGTTGGCATCGATAATGGCAATCCCTTCTGCCTTATCCATGGCAATCGGCCAACTGTTGGCGTGTAAATCGAAAACCAAAGTTTTGGCAACCGGAGTAATCCCGTTAGCCGTTAAATTAGCATGCGTATCCAGTTCTTCAAGTGTTTTAGTGTTACTGCCGTAAACCAGACCGCTAACTACAGGTGTGGCACCGGTAATGTCAATCTGAAACAGTTTTTTGATGTTCTGAACTCCTCGTGCCCCCTGCTCTATAACTAAAAAAGTAGTGTTGTTAATGGCTTTAAGATCACCAATTTTCAAATCCCTTGGGCGGATGTCGGAAGATGTTCCGATTTGACCTTCGTTTACATAAGCGTACATCTGCGTTGTATTGGTAGCCGGGTTGATTTCCAAAATTCTGTGAATCCTAGAGTTTCCTAAAGTGCCGCTTCCTGCTGATCCGCTTACATTTTTATAATACATCGGACTTTGGATAATCGCATACACTTTACCGTTCGGAGTTATGGTCAATCCTTCAAAACCTCTGTTATTCCTTCTGAAAGCAAAAGCAGGATCGATTGCTACATCTTCAGGATACTGCAATGCATAAGGCGTATAGCGTCTTAAAACTACGCCGTTAGGATTTACCTTCCAGATGGTTGGCCCTCCTTCTTCAGAAATCCAGAAATTACCGTCGCTGTCGATATCCAAACCTTCCGAATCGATTCCCCAAATGTCTTTAGCAGTGGTATTGGCGTCAAAATTGGCACAATCCGTTACCACGTTAGTAGAGGCTATCTCAGCTGCCGTGCTTCCAAAACCGGTCGGATTAAGCAACCCGGAAACATTTGTACCGTCTGGTCGCTTCAAGGTAATGGTTTGTAAAATCTGAACTTCATTCCCGACAATCTTGATACGCATGATTTTAGGAGCATACGATGGAAAAGCATAAATCTTATCGTAGGTTGGCACACATCCGGAAGGATATTGCGCTGATGGTGTCGCTGAAGTATTGGCATTGGCCGCATCAACATTTACGCCACGATCAGTAACAATCCAGAATTCCGTCCCGTTGGTATTGGGAATGTATTGCATCGCAGAAAATCCGCCTTCGCGAAAAGTGATTCCCTGAAACGTTCCGATGGTAGCAGAACTTAAATTCTCATGGGTGCTTTCCAATGTAATCTGGGCATTTAAGCTGCCTAAACTCAAAATACTTACTGTCAATAGTAGTTTTTTCATCATTTCTAATAGGTTTTACGGATGAAAACAAATGTATTAGTAGCGATCTGAAAAGGTGTTTTCCAAAAATCAAGATTCGGTTAACATTCCCTATAAAAACGGTGTGATTTTAAGGCGTTTTACCTGCAGATAGGTTTTTCTTTAAGTTTTGATAATAACAGAAAGTGTCATAGATAATAAACAAAAAAACCTCCAAGTTTCCTTGAAGGTTTTCTGAGGCATCGCCCGGATTCGAACCGGGGTAGACGGTTTTGCAGACCGCTTCCTAGCCACTCGGACACGATGCCGTTGTTATGGATGGCAAATATAGAATATTTTTTTATAGTTGCAAAGCCGCAAAGTCACAGAGTTGCAAAGTTTTTAAAGAAATTTAGTTCTTTAGCTTCGGTATTCCTCCATTTGAATGGTAACTGCTTCAACATCACCACCAATTGGTGGATTGATTTTGGAAACACTTACGATAATTCTGGACACGGCCGGGATTTCTTTAAAGATGCGGGCAATGATGCGTTGTGCCACATGTTCCAGTAATTTCGAACGGATGGCCATTTCTTCCACCACAATTTTGTTCAGATGGACATAATCCACTGTGTCGGCCAATTCATCGGAAAAAGAAGATTTTCTCAGATCCGTTTTAATTTCAAGATCGACGGTATAGTCGGAACCTATTTTACTTTCTTCCACCAAACATCCGTGAAACGAAAAAGTCCGGATGTTTTTTAATTTTATAATCCCCATAATGCTTTTTAGCGGTCATTTTCAAATCTTCTGATTTACAAATTGACGAATTAAACTTATCTTTGCTAAAATTACATAAAATCTATGTCTACGAAAGAAAAATCATTGAATTTTATAGAGCAGATCATTGAAGAGGATTTAAAAAATGGTCTGTCCAACGATAAATTGCGTTTTCGTTTTCCGCCGGAACCTAACGGCTACCTGCACGTGGGACATGCCAGTGCGATCTGTCTTAACTTCGGTTTGGGAATCGATTACAAAGCCCCGGTAAACCTGCGTTTTGACGATACCAATCCCGCTAAGGAAGAACAGGAATATGTAGACGCCATCAAACGCGATGTGGAATGGTTGGGTTTTAAATGGGCAGAAGAATGTTATGCTTCGGATTATTTCCAACAACTATACGATTGGGCCGTTGTCCTGATCAAAAAAGGGAAAGCCTATGTGGACAGCCAGTCTTCGGAAGAAATGGCCAAACAAAAAGGAACGCCTACGCAAGCCGGAACCGACAGTCCGTTCCGTAACCGTTCCGTAGAGGAAAACCTGGATTTGTTCGAAAGAATGAAAAACGGCGAATTCGAAGACGGTACTTATATTTTAAGGGCTAAAATCGATATGGCCTCCCCTAACATGCTAATGCGTGATCCGATCATGTACCGTATTATGCACAAACACCACCACAGAACCGGTGACAATTGGTGCATCTACCCGATGTACGACTGGGCACACGGGGAAAGCGATTATCTGGAGCAAATCTCCCACTCGTTCTGTACGCTGGAGTTTTTACCGCACCGTGAATTGTACGACTGGTTTTTGGACAATATTTACGATACTGACCGAGTACGTCCTAAACAGCGTGAGTTTGCCAGAAGAAATTTATCGCATACGGTGGTTTCCAAACGTAAATTGCTGCAATTGGTTCAGGAAGGCCATGTAAACGGCTGGGACGATCCGCGCATGAGTACGATTTCCGGGATGCGCCGTCGTGGGTATACGCCTGCTTCTATCCGAAATTTTGCAGATACTATCGGGATTGCCAAAAGGGATAATTTAATCGATGTTTCGTTACTGGAATTCTGCGTCCGTGAAGATTTAAATAAAATCACGCCTCGTGTCATGGCGGTAGTCGATCCGGTAAAACTGGTGATTACCAATTATCCGGAAGGCAAAACCGAGTGGCTTGAAGCGGAAAACAATCCGGAAGAAGAAGTGATGACCTACAGACAGGTGCCTTTTTCCAAGGAATTGTACATTGAAAGAGAAGACTTTATGGAAGAGGCAACGGGCAAGTTTTTCCGTTTGACCTTAGGGAAAGAAGTACGTCTGAAAAATGCCTACATCATTAAAGGGGAAAGCGTTATCAAAGATGCCAACGGAACCATCACCGAGATTCATGCCACCTACGATGACAACAGCCGAAGCGGAAGCGGAAGCGAAGCCAGTAACCGAAAAGTATCCGGAACCATTCACTGGGTATCGGTAGCCCATGCGGTGAAGGCGGAAATCCGTTTGTATGATCGTTTGTTTACCGACGAGTCTCCGGACACTCATAAGGATAAAAACTTCCTTGATTTCGTAAACCCGAATTCTTTGAAAACCGTTACCGGATTTGTGGAGCCTAGTTTACAAACCGCTCAGGAAGGCGACAGTTTCCAGTTTCAGCGTGTGGGGTATTTCTGTGTAGACCGTGACAGTACCCCGGAAAACCTGGTGTTCAACAAAACTGTGGATTTAAAGGATTCCTGGGAAGAAAAAGGCAAAAAAGAAGAGAATACCATCAACAATTCGTTGAAGGAAATCAACCGATATTTCAAGGCAACTGCTGATGAAGAACGAAATGCCATCGAAAAAATCATTGGGGAAAACATCAAAACCATTTCCAATTACAGCTTGTTGCAGAATTCGTTGAAAAAGAACATCAACAATAATAAGGCTTCCCTATTGTTTTCGAACTGGATTTTAAAATATTCGGATGCTATCAAAGCTTCGGATGTGGATACGGAACTGTTGCACAAATTGTACTCAATGTCCTTAAAAAGTGAATCCGCTTTTGTTCGCTATGAAGTGCTTCAGCTATTACAAAAGGATAATGCTAATCTCGACAGTTTCAAAACACAGCTTTCGGAAATGAAAACAACCGAAAAAAATGAAGCGGTTCTGGAATTGCTTTCCAACGTATTATAAAACAAAAAGCCCGTTCCATAGCGGGCTTTTCTAATTCTTTTGATTTAACAATCACAGCCTTATGCTTAGAAAACTTCCTCTCGGTTTCGTTTTACTTTTTGTTTTTTCTACCGTAACCGCTCAGGAAAACAGTTTAAAAAAAGCCGTTGATAAAGCCAAAACACAAAAAAATACTGCAGAAAGCGTTTTAGAAATCGAAGCTTTGGTTGCCCATTCCAAAGATGAAAAAACAAATATCGATGCCTATACTGTTTTGGGAGACACTTACAAGCAGCTCGAAGTGTATGACAAGGCCTATCAATTTTATCAGAAAGCCTTACAATTAGCCGAAAAGAATAAGCTTACCAAAAGAATAGGTTTGTTTAAAGAAGATTTAGGGAACATTCAATTCGACCTTGGTAATTACACTAAGAGCCTTCAATTGCATACCGAATCCAAGCAATGCTTTGAAAAAATCAACGATTTGGATGGGGTAATACGATCTAAAGGCAATATCGCCCTTGCTCATTTTAAAAATGGCCATATAGATGAAGCTATTGCTTCCTTTAACTCTATTTTAAATGAAAAACCATTAGATCCGAAAACAAAAGCCACAGCACTTTTAAATTTAGGGAGTATTTATCTGGAATCCCGTAAAATTACAACCGCCATAAAGTATTATCTGGAAACGCTCTCCCTGATTGAACCCACAAACGAGGACGATTTTAAAATTCAGGTGTATCTGAATTTAGCGGAAAGCTATATTATCCTGAAACAATATGATAACGCTTTTTTATATACCAAGAAAAGCGAAAAGCTCTTGCAAAATGTAAACAGTAATGAATCAAAATCCAATTTATACCTGTTTTATGCTCAAATATATAATGGAAAATCTGAATTTAAGGAAGCTTATAAAAACCTCCAGCTGCATCAGAAATTTAAGGAATTATCCATAAAATCAGAAGAGACCTTACTGGTTGAAAACATTGAAGCCATTAATAAATTAGAAAACCAAAAGCTTGATTTACAGATTAAAGAGCAAAAAATTAAATTACTTCAGAACGAAAAATTTGCTAATCGGGTTAAAATAGCCTTCCTGATTTTACTTCTAATCGGTATTTTATTCCTGTTGTTTTACCTGATAAAAAGACAAAGAAAAAAAGTGGAATCCCTGAGTCATGTCATTCATCAGACCGAAGATAAACTGGAGTTCAGCCAAACCAAAACCGATAAAATGGTGTTGAACATTGTTAAAAACAACGACTTCATCGAACGGTTTAAAGAAAACCTAAAACAGGTACAAATCACAACCAAGGACACCGAAAGCAAAAGTGAATTGGGTAAACTCCTTTTTGAACTGCAGAATTTTAAACTGATAAATGACAATAAGGAAGATTTGTTCAATCAGGTAGATGCGGAATTTCAGTATAAGCTGAATAAAAAACACCCTTCCTTGACCGAAGAGGAACAAAAAATATGTGTCTTGATTTACCTGAATCTGAAGAACAAAGACATGGCGGTTATCCTTAATTTATCCATCCGAAGTGTTGAAAATTGCCGTTACCGCATCCGGAAAAAAATGGATTTAGACTCCAATGACAACCTTTTAACTGTTTTACACGATTTGTAAACTATTGATTTTCAATATATGAGTAGTTTTTGAGTAGCGTTTTATTTGTGTTTTGTGTTGAGTTGGCAATACTTTTGGCCCAGAAATCACAAAACAGTTAAACGAATGAAAAATAAAATTACTTTACTTTTATTACTTATCACATTTCAAATAAATGCCCAATGTTGGAAAGCTATTGCTGCTGGAACTACGCATACTATTGGAATTAAAATGGATGGGACACTTTGGGCTTGGGGATATAATAATTCTGGTCAATTAGGGTTAGGGAATACCACCAACAAAACTACTCCAACTCAGGTAGGAACTGCAACAGATTGGGTTACTGTTGGTGCAGGTTACAGTTCCTCTTTTGCTATCAAAAATGATGGAACATTATGGGCATGGGGAAATAATACTTATGGTCGTCTTGGAGATGGAACTACAGTTAATAAACTTTCACCTGTTCAAATAGGTACCACAACAAATTGGGTATCGGTTGATACTAAAAATCATACACTAGCAACAAAATCAGACGGTACATTATGGTCTTGGGGCTATAATACTGCTGGAGAATTAGGAGACGGAACACAATCCAATACTGTTTTTAGATTAGTGCCTGGTCAGGTTGGTACGGCTACAAATTGGCAAGCTGCTTCTGTGGGTTCGAGTTTATCAGTTGCTTTAAAAACCGATGGAACTGTATGGGCATGGGGTACTGGTAGTCGAGGAGAAATTGGTAATGGGGCTTATAATACTCAACTTTTACCTGTTCAAGTTGGTACCGCTACAGATTGGCAAAAAATTTCAGCAGGAAATGCACATGTTGTTGCTATAAAAACGAATGGAACTTTATGGGCTTGGGGAGAAAATAGTGATTACCAATTAGGATTAGGTGATGGATCTCCTGTAGTTAAAAATGTTCCCACACAAATTGGATCGGATGCAGATTGGCAATCAATTGCAGCTGGTGGCGCTAATAATACTGCTCTTAAAACTGACGGAACATTATGGGCTTGGGGTTATAATAATAATAGTCAAATTGGTGATGGAACCACAGTTACGAGAAATGTTCCAACACAAATTGGTACAGCTACAGATTGGTTAAAACCTCTTTCAAAAGGATACCGTTCTGGTGCTTTAAAAGCAGATTTGTCACTATATAGTTGGGGTCGTAATGCTGAAGGACAATTAGGAGATGGTACAACAACAACCCGAAACACGCCTACAGGAATAACGTGTCCAACAACACTTGCTACTGAGACTTTTACTGCTGCTGCTTTTTCTGTATATCCTAATCCGACAAGCGAATTTCTTACTATAAAGAATGACCTGGATTTACCAATTGATACAATTACAATTTTTGATTTATCCGGGAAAAAAGTTTTCGAACAAAAAAGCTACAATGCCCCTATCAATGTACAACCCTTAGAAACGGGTATTTACATGGTACAGATTATTTCGGAAGGAAATATCTATCAGCAGAAATTGATCAAAAAATAAATAAGTCAGTTAGACGGGAAATTATGATACTATATCCAATGCGCAATAGTTGTTATTCTGGTTGATGTGGCAATTGCATTGGATATACATATTTCCCAATCCTATATAAAACTAAAATCTACCTAACCAACCTACTTCTAAAACGAAAACCAAAAAATAAAATTAGCAGAGTAATAATCCTCATATGTTATTATTCTCATTTTAAAAATTGGTTTTTAAGCCCGTCATAAGATGGGCTTTTTAGTTTATAAGATTAATTTATTCTTTTTTATAAAAACATAATTAATTTCTATTGAAATTGAATTTCATAAATGCGTTTAAAGACATTTATATTTTAAGGAAATGTAAATGTTTGCCAAATATTAAATTAGTGCCGCAAAAGGCTTTATTTTAAATTTTTAATATTTTTACCTAAATTATTAACTACTGCTTAACAGCAAATTCCTTTTTGAATTCGTAAGTTTATGATTCAAGTTTTTTATTAATTCAAAATTAGAAATTATGTCAAGCAACACAGAAAACATTTTGTTGGCACTTTTAACAGGTGCGGCAGTAGGAGCAGGTTTAGGGATTTTGTTTGCCCCGGATAAAGGTTCTAATACCCGTAAAAAAATAAGAGACAGTTTTGATGATGTTTCGGAAAATCTAAAAAACAGGTTCTCAAGAGGTAAAATCGATTTAGAGTCTAAATTCGATTATTTCTTATCGCATACCGATTCTAAACGAGAAGAACTAATTGACGCTTTGGAAAAAAAACTGGTTGAGTTGAAAAAACAAGCTGCAACTGTTAAAAACTAATTATGCCATTTGAAAATCTAAAAGAAAACGCCGAAGAAATTCAGGAAAAATTAAAAGATGTGGTTGACAGCAATGTTGCCTATTACAAACTATGGCTGTTTAAAATAACCGCTAAGTCATCTATTGCTCTCTTTAAAATTGTCTTGATGGCGGTCTTCTTTTTGATGGGTTTGTTGTTCACTTCCATTGCATTGGCTTTGTTTTTAGGGCAACAATGGGAAAGTTATCCCTTAGGCTTACTGGCCGTCGGGGGAATTTATCTTGTTTTAATACTGGTGGTTTATCTCGTAAAAGACAAGATTGTAGAACGTACGATTCTTAAAAAATTATCAAATATCTTTTTTAACGATTAATACCGGCTTATGGAAACAATAATGTATTCTTCCTTCGAAGAGATAGACCGAGATCTGGAAATCCTAAAGCTCCAAAAAGAAATCGATTATAGAAAACTATCGCTAAGCATTGAACGGACTGTCGATGGTTTTACGCCGAGCAACATCGTAATGCGCTTTTTAGGAAACCTGGGAATGATAGCGAACAAATACGACTTACTCCAAAAAATAGTATTGCCATACTTACTCGCTAAATTGGCAAGAAAATAAAAAAGAGGTCTTTCGACCTCTTTTTTATTTTTATTACGATTTTTTAAGCTGGATCTGATGGATTATAATCCAATGAAGTATGGTCGTCTTTTTTCTTTATGCGCTTCGGCTGGTTTTTCATGGTTTCTCCAATCTGGTTGCTTGCCGTGAAAGAAGCCACCATATTGTTCAACATATCACTTCCTGCTTGCGGAGAATTTGGCAACAAAATTAAATTCGAATTCGTATCCGCACCAATCGCCTGTAAGGTATCATAGTGTTGCGTTACCACTATTAAAGCTGAAGCCTCCTGGGAATTGATGCCTACATTGTTCAAAACTTCCACACTTTCCACCAATCCTCTCGCAATTTCCCTACGCTGATCGGCGATACCCTGACCTTGTAAACGCTTGCTTTCCGCTTCTGCTTTAGCTTTGGCCACAATACGGATACGTTGTGCTTCCGCCTCATACTCCGCTGCTGTTTTTTCACGGTCGGCGGCGTTGATACGGTTCATCGCGTGTTTCACCTGTGTATCAGGATCAATATCCGTCACTAACGTATTGATGATGTCATAACCATAGGTCATCATCGCCTCGTTCAATTCCCGTTTTACCGCGATTGCAATATCGTCTTTACGAACGAAAACATCATCAAGAATCAACTTTGGTACTTCGGCACGTACCACGTCGAATACATACGAAGTAATCTGATCGTGAGGAAATTCCAGTTTGTAAAAGGCATCGTATACTTTTTCCTGAATCACTTTGAACTGTACGGATACTTTCATTTTTACGAATACATTGTCCTTGGTTTTGGTCTCAATCACCACATCTAACTGCTGAATACGTAAATTCACACGTCCGGCAATTCGGTCAAACACGGGAATTTTGATCTGTAAACCCGATTGACGAATGCTGTTGAATTTTCCAAATCGCTCCACCACGACTGCTGTTTGCTGCTTTACGGTAAAAAAAGCGGCAAAAAAAATGAAAATCCCAAGAACTCCTAAAATTGGTAATGTTATCATAGTAAATAGTTTATTGTTTTTATAAGATTATACGTATGCCCGGAATAAATGTTACATAAATCTCAAAAATAAGTTTACATTTGCCAAAATTTTTAAAGTTTTTATGAAAAAAATAGCCCTTTTTTTCTTCCTGTTTCAAACCGTTTTTGCCTTGGCACAACATGGTTATCGTGACGGAAACCGTATTGGGATTTACGGAGGAGTTACCCATGCCTCATTGTTTACCTCCGATTTTGACACAAAACCGGAATTAGGATGGGCAGCCGGAATGCAGGTGCGCGGAAATTACTATAATGATTTCAGTATGATCTTCGGGATGCAGTTTTCTGAAAACAATATATCCGTAGCCACCACTTCTCTACTACAGAATCAAGACGTGCAATATAAAATTATGGGCGCACAAATTCGTTTACTTTTAAGTTATAATCTGGTTAAAGATCATGTCTCTTTAGATTTCGGGCCGGTACTTCAGGTGAATGATAAGATGAAATTCGATAAAAAATTTGAAAGTAATATTGTGAACGGAACCGCACTTACAGCAAAAGATATTACCGACATCAATAAAATCAACGGAAATATCTATGTAGGGGTAAGCGCCGGAAACAGAAGGGTAAGGGCAGTTGTGAATTACCAATACGGTGTCAACAATATTTTAAACAACCTTAACAAAAAGGAGGAAGTAAAAGTACTCAACAACAACCATAGTTTTAGCGGTCATCTTGGCATTTTGAGCGGCCAGGTACTCTTCAATTTATAATAAAAAAGCCCCGAATATTTCGGGGCTTTTCTTTTATAACGTGCTTATCGCTTGTTGTAAACGTTTAATCGTTTCCTCTTTTCCAATCATCTCTACGATATCGAACAGGTGAGGGCCTTTTAATTCTCCCACGAGGCTCAAACGGAACGGCTGCATTACTTTCCCCATCCCGATTTCGTTTTTGGTCATCCAGTCTTTTACGATAGTTTCAATATTTACCGAGGTAAAATCCCCAATGTTTTCGACTACTGAAATCAATTGCTGCATTAGCCCCGGTGTTTCCTCTTTCCAGTTTTTAGCCGCTTTTTCATCATACGAAACAGGGGCTACAAAGAAGAAATCGGATAACTCATATAAATCCGTTACAAATGTGGCACCTTTTTTAACTGAAGCTACCACTTTAGTCACATAATCTTTATCGGCCGTAATGCCTTTTTCCGCTAACATCGGAAGGAATTTTTCTGCCAGCGATGCATCCGATTGTAATTTCAGATATTGTTGGTTGAACCATTTGTTTTTATCCGGATCGAATTTAGCTCCTGCTTTGTGCACACGGTTCAGGTCAAATTTATGTACCAGTTCTTCCAGCGAAAACAATTCCTGATCGGTACCGTCGTTCCAACCCAATAAGGCTAAAAAGTTCACCACGGCTTCCGGGAAAAATCCTTTTTCTCGGTATCCCGACGAAGTTTCTCCAGATGTTGGGTCTGTCCAATCTAACGGAAATACAGGGAATCCTAATTTATCACCGTCTCTTTTGGATAATTTTCCGTTTCCTACAGGTTTTAAAATCAATGGTAAATGGGCAAATTCCGGTGCTTCCCAACCGAACGCTCTGTACAACAATTCGTGTAGTGGGAGCGAAGGCAACCATTCTTCTCCACGGATCACATGGGAAGTTTCCATTAAATGGTCGTCTACGATATTGGCCAGGTGATAAGTCGGCATCCCGTCACTTTTGAACAATACTTTATCGTCTAATAAATTAGTATCGAATTTTATATCCCCGCGGATGATGTCTTTCAGTTGTAAGGTTTCGTTCACTGGTGTTTTGAATCGGATCACGTATTCTTCACCGTTGGCAATTCGCTCCGCTACTTTCTCGGCAGCATTGGTTAAGGAATTGTCCAGATGTTCACGAACGGTATGGTTGTAAATAAATGTTTTGCCTTCTTCTTCAGCATTTTTACGCAACTGATCCAAATCATTAGCCGAATCAAACGCATAATACGCCCAACCACTGGCAATCAATTGATCCGCATATTGTTTGTATAACGCTTTACGCTCACTTTGTCGGTACGGCCCGAATTTTTCGTTTTTACCAACGGTTTCGTCAGGAGCAATTCCAAGCCATTCCAAAGCTTCCATAATATAGGCTTCAGCGCCCGGCACAAAACGGTTTTGGTCGGTATCTTCCACACGCAGGTAAAAAACACCGCCATGTTGTTTGGCAAACAAATAATTGAATAAGGCAGTACGCACACCACCAATATGTAAAGGCCCTGTAGGACTCGGTGCAAAACGCACCCTAACCGGTTTTGACATTTTTTACTGAATTTTGTGCAAAGATACTTTTAAGTTTAGAGTTTTACGGATTTCCTATTGCAGTTTTTTTAAAAGACTTTCCGTTATCAACAATTGTTAATTTCTGTAAGGTTTCAGTAACTCCTTTGTTTTAAACAATATGCTCATACAGTAGCTAAAAAAGTTGCTGCAAAAAACAAACTAATTAACAATCAAAAATCAGAATATAGTAAGAATTTAACACCAAATTTTAAAGGTGTTAATGAAATTACAAGAATCGTTGAATAACAAGCTTTTACCGATTAACAACTTCTGTTGATAACTTTGAATAGAATCTGACAACTGTTTTTTGGTGGATTACTTTTTTTTTCTAATCCAAAACCGGAATGACATATACAAGCGAAGTTTTTAGTTTTTCTTGAAAATTTATCAAAAGGTAAACAACAGTTATCAACACAAACTAAAAAGGTAAATTATTAAGATCATCGTTTAATTTTTACATTTCAACGATTGTTGATAACCAAAAACTAAACTTTGATTTACAATAAATTAACATAAAAACTTACTGTTGATAACTCGGTATAAAAAGAAATAAGTAGAATTCCTACCCTTATTTGTAAAAGTTATTTCCACTATTAACATACTATAATAACCATCAAAAAATTTAAATTTTAAAAAAGATTTTTTTTATTTATTTAATGAATGTTGAAAACCTTTGATTGATAATCGAAAAAATGAAATGTAAGATTTGATATTCAATTTCGTTTTTAACGTATTTTAAAGTTTTGGTTTTGTTTAAAATTGTAATTTTATCGGTTATAAGATAAATAGCAGATTTTGGAAACCAAAAATGTCATCTTTCAGAAGCTCGAAGCCTTCATTAAAAAGTATTACACCAATGAATTACTCAAAGGAACGATTCTTTTTATTGGGTTAGGGTTACTGTATTTTATTTTCACGTTACTCGTGGAACATTTTCTTTGGCTGCAACCTAAAGGAAGAACCTTGCTTTTTTGGTTGTTTGTCGGGGTAGAGGTTTTTCTGCTGTTGCGTTTTATAGTATTTCCTGTTTTCAAATTGTTCAAATTACAAAAAGGAATTGATTATACAGAAGCGTCACAAATTATCGGTAGTCATTTTTCGGAAGTAAGTGACAAGCTGATAAATTTCTTACAGCTTAACAACCAATCGAATGCTTCTGAATTGTTGTTGGCTTCCATCGAACAGAAAGCCAAAAATTTGCAACCGATTCCGTTCAGCAATGCGATCAATTTTAAAAAGAATATAAAATACCTGCCGTATGCTGCCGTGCCTTTGTTGTTGCTTTTGGTTTTTATGATCAGTGGTAATTCCGGAATTATCACCCAAAGTTTCAGTAGGGTAGTACATTACCAAACGCGTTACACACCTCCGGCCCCTTTTTCGTTTCAGGTCGTTAATCCGAATTTAACCTCTGAACAGGGAAAAGATTTTTTGTTGCAGGTAAAAACCACTGGTAAAGTCATACCCGAAAATGCCATGATCAAAATCGAGGACGAAAGTTATTTTATGGAAAGCAGTAAACCGGGTGAATTCCAATACCGTTTTGAAAAACCTGTTAAGAATATTGCTTTTCACTTAGAAGCCAACGAAATCACTTCAAAGGACTTTGAATTGCAAGTAGTGGCCGTACCAACGATTGCCAATTTTGAAATGCAGTTACAATTTCCTTCGTATTTAGGAAAAAAATCCGAAACGATCCAAGGGACCGGAAATGCAGTGGTACCGGAAGGAACCAAAGTGGTCTGGAAAGTAAATGCTTTGGCCACAAATTCCGTACGATTTGTAGCTGAGGCTAAACAAACCGATTTTCAACGCAGAGAGAACAGCTTTGTATTAGGAAAGACTATTTTACAAAATACTGATTATCAGATTATTACTTCCAATACTAAAGTAAAAAATTACGAAAAACTCAATTATCAGTTGTCCACCGTAAAAGACCATTATCCTACGATTTCCGTACAAGCGGCTCCTGATTCTTTAAAGTTAAAGAAACACGTCATGCTAGGGCAGGTATCGGATGATTATGGTTTGACTAAATTACAGGTGGTTTTTTATCCGAAAGACAAACCGAATGAAATCCGTCGTGGTTCGATTGCAGTCAAAAATGCTGCTTTTGATCAGTTTGTTTATTCGTTTCCGGATGGTTTATCAATTCCAGCCGGAGTCGATTATGATTACTATTTTGAAGTTTTTGATAACGATGCCATCCACCATTACAAAAGCACGAAATCTTCTGTGTTCTCACATCGTGAAATGACAGAGGAAGAACAGGTCGAACAGAACCTACAAGAACAGAATTCCAATATTAACAGTTTAGAGAAGTCAATTAAAAATCAGGACAAGCAACTTTCCGAACTCGATAAATTACAGAAATTAGGTAAAGAAAAAACGAATCTTGATTTTAAAGATCAGAAAAAAGTGCAGGATTTTATCAACCGTCAGAAGCAACAGGATGAGATGATGAAAGAATTTTCTAAAAAATTAGAAGAAAACCTTGAACAATTCAATCCGGAAAAGAAAGATGAATTCAAAGACGAACTTCTAAAACGTTTGGATAAGAACGAAAAGGAAATCGAAAAAAATGAAAAACTTCTGAAAGAACTTGAAGAACTTACTAAAAAACTTAAGGAAGAAGAACTATTCGATAAAGTCGATAAACTAAAACAAAATACTAAAGACCAAACCAAAAGTCTTGAGCAATTGGTGGAGTTGACCAAACGTTTTTACGTAGAAAAAAAAGCAGAACAAATTGCCTCTAAATTAGACCAGCTTTCTAAAAAAGAAGATAAATTATCCGACAGTAAAGATAACAATGCCAAAGAGCAGAACGAAATCAATAAGGAATTCGAGAAGCTCCAGGAAGAAATAAAGGAGTTGGAAAAGCAAAACGAAGAGTTAAAAACGCCAATGGACATTCCTACGGAGAAGCAGGAACAAGAAAATATTAAAGAGGATTTACAGAAAGCTTCGGAGGAATTGCAGAAACAGAACCAACAAAAAGCTAAGCCTAAGCAAAAGTCAGCGGCTCAGAAGATGCAACAGATGAGCCAGAAAATGAAGCAATCCATGCAGATGGATGGCATGGAACAGATGGATGAAGATGTCAAAATGCTTCGTCAGATCCTTGATAATTTGTTAGCGTTTTCCTTTTCGCAGGAAGATTTGATGAAGAATTTCAAATCGCAATCCAGTCGAACAATTG
The DNA here is from genome assembly GCF_053764385.1 of Flavobacterium pedocola. Classification (NCBI taxonomy): domain Bacteria; kingdom Pseudomonadati; phylum Bacteroidota; class Flavobacteriia; order Flavobacteriales; family Flavobacteriaceae; genus Flavobacterium; species Flavobacterium pedocola. The sequence goes on from NZ_JBSNCR010000003.1 coordinate 576,809, forward strand.
CGTTTAATAAATTATTAAAAAAGCAACAGGATTTAAAAAACCAGTTTAAACATGTAGATGATAGCCTTTTTGCTTTATCACTTCGCAACCCGAAAATATCGGAAATGATTACTAAAGAAGTAGGGAACGTGGAATATAATATTGAAAAATCAATCGATAATCTTGCGGAAAACAATATTTCCAAAGGCGTTTCCCATCAGCAATACACCGTAACTTCGGCTAATAAACTTGCTGATTTTTTAAGTGATGCCATGAATCAGATGCAAATGGAAATGATGATGCCAATGGACGGGCAAGGAATGGGGAAAGGAAAACCTAAACCAGGACAGGGGCAAGGGATGCAGTTACCGGATATTATCAAAAAGCAGGAAGGTTTAGCGCAGAAAATGAAAGAAGGTATGAAGCCTGGTGAAAAGCCAGGAGAGAAAGCTGGTGAAAAGCCTGGACAAAAAGGTAGTAAAGAAGGCGAGAATGGTGAAGATGGGGAAGGAGATGCCGGTCGTTTACTAGAAGTTTTAAAAGAACAGCAACAGTTGCGGGATGCCCTTCAGAAAGCTTTGGAAAAACAAGGTATGGGAGGTAACGGTCAAAACGCGATGCAACAAATGAAAGATATCGAAAAGCAATTGCTGAACAAAGGCTTCAAAAACGAAACCCTGCAAAAGATGCTTAATATTAAACACGAATTACTGAAACTTGAAAAAGCCATTCAGCAGCAAGGGGAAGAAAATAAGCGTCAGTCGCAAACCAATAAAAAGGAGTATCAAGGACAAGGCAATGCTATAACACCGGCTTTGAAAGAATATTTGAACAGTGTTGAAATATTAAACCGACAAAGCTTACCTTTGCGCCCAAATTTTAATCAAAAGGTGCAAACCTATTTTAAATCAAATGATTAGTTTTAATTACGAAACCGACTTTACCTTAGAGGATGAACAAGCGTTCGAAAATTGGATTTCACGCGTAATTGCTTCTGAGAGTAAAGAATTAGGAGAGATAAGTTATATCTTTTGTGACGACGAATACCTGCACAAAATCAATGTAGAGTACCTTAATCACGACGATTTAACCGACATCATCAGTTTTGATTATTCTGAGGGAAAAGTATTACAAGGTGATATTTTCATTTCTATTGAAAGGGTGAAGGATAACGCAAGTGATTTCAACGTTTCCTTTGAGGAAGAACTAAAACGTGTGATGATTCATGGCGTATTGCATTACTGTGGGTATAAAGATAAATCCGAAACAGATGAAGAACTGATGCGCACCAAAGAAGATGAAAAAGTTTTAATGTTCCACGTGGAACATTAATTTATAAAACTATAAAAATTGAAACGGTAAAATGTTTCACGTGGAACAATGAGTTTATTTCAAAATGTATATGATGTAATTGTGGTGGGTGCGGGTCATGCCGGTTCGGAAGCTGCGGCTGCGGCTGCGAACATGGGTTCCAAAACACTGTTGGTTACAATGAGTTTGCAGAACATTGCACAAATGTCGTGTAATCCTGCAATGGGTGGAATTGCAAAAGGACAAATTGTTCGCGAAATTGATGCGTTGGGTGGCTATTCAGGAATAGTGTCGGACAGAACTGCAATCCAGTTCAAAATGCTGAACAAATCAAAAGGACCTGCGATGTGGTCCCCGCGTGTACAATCCGATCGTATGCGTTTCGCCGAAGAATGGCGCAACATGTTGGAACAAACTCCGAATCTTGATTTTTATCAGGAAATGGTGTCCGGGTTGTTAACCGAGAATGGAAAAGTAACCGGAATCCGTACATCGTTGGGCATTGAAATCAAAGCCAAAACAGTGGTCTTGACCAATGGAACTTTTCTTAACGGTTTGATCCACATCGGTGAAAAACAATTTGGTGGTGGTAGAGCAGGGGAAAGTGCTGCATACGGAATCACGGAAGATTTAGTGAACTTAGGTTTTGAAGCCGGACGAATGAAAACCGGTACACCACCACGAGTAGACGGACGTTCGTTGGATTACTCTAAAATGGAACCACAACCGGGCGATGTAAAACCAAGTAAGTTCTCTTATTTAGGAATTACAAAACCGCTTTCCGTTCAAAGAGATTGTCACATGACCTATACTTCCGAATTGGTCCACGATTTATTGCGCGAAGGGTTTGACCGTTCACCAATGTTTAATGGTAGAATCAAAAGTTTAGGGCCTCGTTACTGTCCATCGATCGAAGATAAAATCAATCGTTTTGCAGATAAAGAACGTCACCAATTATTTGTTGAGCCGGAAGGTTGGAATACTGTAGAAGTTTATGTAAACGGATTCTCCACTTCGTTACCGGAAGATGTGCAGTTTAAAGCTCTAAGTTCAGTAGCCGGTTTTGAGAAGGTGAAATTCTTCCGTCCGGGTTATGCGATCGAATACGATTATTTTCCACCGACCCAATTAAAACATAGCTTAGAAACTAAATTAGTGGAAGGGTTATATTTTGCCGGACAGATCAACGGGACCACCGGTTATGAAGAAGCGGCGTCACAAGGTTTAATGGCAGGAATCAATGCGTCGTTAAAAGCACAGGATCGCGATCCGTTTATCTTAAAACGAAACGAAGCATATATTGGCGTATTAATTGACGACTTAATTACAAAAGGAACGGAAGAACCATATCGTATGTTTACTTCCAGAGCAGAATATAGAACTTTGTTGCGTCAGGATAATGCTGATTTCCGTTTGACACCAATGGCGTATGAAATTGGTTTAGCCAAAGAAGACCGTTTGCGTACTATGGAGAAAAAACGTGATGCTTCTGATGCTTTTGTAACCTTCTTTAAAGAAACCAGTGTCAACCCAAAAGAGGCCAATCCGATTTTAGAAGAGAAAGGATCGTCCCCGATGGCACAACCGGATAAAATGTTTAAAGTCTTTTCCCGACCACAATTGGAACTGGAAGATATTTTACGTTTTGAAGAGGTTCAAAAATACATTGAAGACAACCAACTGGAAGAAGAAGTTATCGAGCAGGCGGAAATTCAGGTGAAATATTCCGGCTACATCGAAAAGGAAAAAAACAATGCCGATAAATTGAACCGACTGGAAGATTTAAAGATCCGACCGGATTTTAATTATGATCTGGTAAATTCCATTTCACACGAAGCCCGTGAGAAACTCAAAAAAATTAAACCGGTGACTATTTCTCAAGCGTCACGTATTTCAGGAGTGTCTCCAGCCGATATTTCGATTTTATTGATTCATATGGGAAGATAGTTTAGTGGCCAGTCGCAGTCCCAGTTAGCAATTAGTGAAACTGTTTACTGAGACTGAAAACTGTGACTTTAAAATTGTTCCACGTGAAACTCCGGTGCGAAGCCTTATAAACAAAGAAACTAGTAAAAAATAAAAATTTTAAATGCAATTTTCAACCGACAACGTTTTTATACGTGTACAGGATTATTCTGTATCTCAGGAAAGTTTTGACCTGCTTTTGGATGCCGAATTGGAACTACTGAAAACCCATCCGCAGCCCTCTTTAGAAAACCTTCCAAAGTATTACGAAAGTGAAGATTATATTTCTCATACCGATAGTGCGCGTTCGCTGTTTGAAAAAGTGTATCAACTGATCAAGCGAAAAGCAATTCGCGATAAAGTAAAACTGATTACAACTTTGCAAAGTCAAAAAGGAAAGCTTTTGGATATTGGGGCAGGTACAGGAGATTTTTTAACGGAAGCCAAAATTCAAAATTGGGATTGTACCGGGATAGAACCGAACGAGAAAGCAAAAGCGATTGCACTTTCAAAAGGAGTGAAATTTGCAGCTTCACTGGAGCAACTGGAAAATCAGTCGTTTGATGTGATTACGATGTGGCACGTTTTGGAACACGTTCCGGATCTTGAAAAACAAATCCAGGAATTGAAACGTTTGTTAAAACCGAGCGGAACCATAATTATTGCCGTACCGAATTACAAATCCTTAGATGCGCAACACTACGGAAAATTTTGGGCGGCTTATGATGTGCCCAGACATTTATGGCATTTTTCAAAAACATCGATTGCCAAACTTTTTGGTCGTGAAAATATAAAATTGGTGAAAGTGCTTCCGATGGTTTTTGACAGTTTTTATGTCTCGCTTTTGTCGGAAAAATACAAAACCGGGAAAATGAATTTTTTAAACGGTTTTTTTGTCGGATTGCGTTCCAATATAAAAGCAAAGCAAAATTTGGAGTTTTCTTCACATATTTACGTGCTTGAAAACGATAAAAAGTAAATAAAAGTGATTTTTTCAACGATTTCCGGTTAAAACATGCTGATTGTTGCCGGATTTTAGAAAGTCGCTTAGAACACTTTATATAAATCCAATAGTAATAATTGAATTTTATACCAATTACTGAAAGTATAAGTATTATTTATACTCTAAAATAGAACCAAAAAGTTGTGAATTTCAGCCGAAAATTATCATCTTTGAATTCGCATCTGAAAAAAGTACATTAAAATAAATTTAGAACAGAAAATGAAAAAACTGATTTTACTTTCCTTTGCCGCTTTGGCAATTATTTCTTGTAACAAAGAAACCGCTACAACTGAAAAAACCAAAACAGCCTATATCGATATTTCAAAATTGTTGGAAGAAAACAAAGAAGCAAAAGATATCGAAGAAAAATACAAAGTAAAATCGGAAGAAATGGGCCGCGAATTGCGTTCCGAAGCTAGCCAATTTGAAAGCGAAGCGGCTAACTTCAAGCAAAATGCGATGCTAAAAGGCCAAGCTTGGGCACAGGCAAAAGGCGCTGAACTTCAAAAAAGAGAGCAGCAGTTAGGCTACAAACAACAAGCCATGATGCAGACTTTACAAGAGGAAAGCGGAAAAGAAATGGACAGTTTGGTAAAACGTATCAAAGATTATATCAAAGAGCACGGTAAGAGCAAAGGCTATGATTACATCTACGGAACCGGAAGCGGAGCCGCTACGGTTTTGTATGCCAAAGATTCGTATGATATTACCGCAGCGATCAGTAAAGAGCTGAACGACAAGTACAAAGGACCAGAAAAGAAAGACGAAGCTACTGCTGAAGAAAAAAAATAAATCAAAAAGCCTTCCACAACGGAGGGCTTTTTTTATACTTTTACTTTTCAAAATATACGCCACGTGGAAAACCTTTCAAAAGCTGCCGATTATACCCTTCGGTTCATCAACCAAACTAACCGTTCGGTCTTTCTTACCGGTAAAGCCGGAACCGGGAAAACAACTCTCTTAAAAGAAATCATTGCCACAACCCACAAAAATACCGTTGTGGTTGCTCCAACCGGGATCGCAGCCCTGAATGCTGGAGGCGTGACCATTCATTCCATGTTTCAGTTGCCTTTTGCGGCTTTTATTCCTGACACTAAGCAACTTCCGTATTTTTCAGACACGGTAAAATTTGAAAATCAGGATTCCCTGACGCGTCATTTTAACATGAATGCGACCAAACGTGCGGTAATCCGGAATATGGAATTGCTGGTCATCGATGAAGTGAGTATGTTGCGCGCCGATGTTTTGGATGCCATGGATTTTATGATGCGCAAAGTACGGCGTAACGAACAGCCTTTTGGTGGGGTACAGGTTTTATATATAGGTGATTTACTACAATTACCACCCGTGGTCAAACCGGAAGAGTGGCAGATGCTGAACAAATACTATCGCGGGATGTTTTTCTTTCATTCGCATGTGGTACAGCAATATCCGCCGTTGTATATCGAATTGGATAAAATATTCCGACAGACGGATGCCACGTTTATTGAGGTTCTTAACAATCTGAGAAACAATACAATAACAGCGACTGATCAGCAAATCCTCAACCAGTTTGTGCAACCGGATTTTGATTTCAAAACGCAGGACGGTTACATTACGCTCACCACACATAATGCCAAAGCCGATGCCTTAAATTCCGATTCTTTGGCAGAACTCAAAGGAAAACAATACACTTTTCTGCCGGAGATCGTCGATGAATTTCCTGAAAAAATCTATCCGGTTGAAGAAAAACTACTGCTGAAAGTCGGGGCTCAGGTGATGTTTGTCAAAAACGATCTGTCTTTTGAAAAGCGTTTTTTCAACGGAAAAATGGGCGTGGTGAAAGCTCTTTCGGAGAATGAAATCCTGGTGTACTTTCCTCAGGAAAACAAATCCATTGAAGTTGAGCGCTATGAATGGCAGAATATCCGTTACAAAATCAACGAGAATACCAAAGAAATAGAAGAAGAATTGTTAGGGACTTTCACGCATTATCCGATCAAATTAGCCTGGGCCATTACGGTACATAAAAGCCAGGGTTTAACCTTTGATAAAGCTGTGCTCGATGTATCAAATGTTTTTGCACCCGGACAAGCCTATGTAGCTTTTTCGCGCTTGCGTTCCTTAAATGGGCTTATTTTGCTTTCTCCGCTGCGGTTGAATGGTATTTCTTCGGATGAAGATGTGCTGGATTATGCCGAAAACAAAGCCTCCGAGGATTTTTTACAGCAATCCTTAACCGCGGAAACCAAAAATTATCTCTTTAAATCCTTGATTTTCAGCTTCAATTTTCAGAACCTGATTCAGGAATGGCGCAATCATGCTTTCAGTTACAACCAGGAAGCCCCGAAATCGCCCAAACGGAAACATCAGGAGTGGGCCAAAGCCATTGCTGAAAAAGTTGCGGCCTTAGGTGATGCTTCCCAAAAATTCCAAAGTCAGCTCTACAAATTATTTTCTGCGGAACCCCTTGATTTACCGTTTGTCCGACAACGTTGTGAAGCTGGGTATGAGTACTTTTTCAAAGTGTTCGATCAGGTAGTGGAAGAATTATTGCTCAAAATCGAAGAAATCAAACGCACCAAAAAAGTAAAAGCCTTTTACGAAGAATTGTTACTGCTGGAAGAATTACAGATCAAAACCGTTTTACAGCTGAAAAAAATGCGACAACTTCTCCAGGTGATTTCCGAAGCAAGGGAAATTTCAAAGGAAACGTTACAACTGGAAGAAGCCAAGTATTATAAAATCAATAAATTAGTAGCGGTAGCAGAGCGCTTCCGTGCCGAACATGCGGCTTTACTCGATGAAGAGGAAGACGCTTCTTACTACGAACATTTGCCTAAAAAAACCAAAGAACCCAAGAAAGCCACTATCGAAGAAACGCTCGAACTCTGGAAACAAAACATGTCCATCCACGAGATAGCCAAAAAGCGCAAGCTCACGCCGGGCACGATTTTCAGCCATTTTACCAAACTCATTCAGTTGGAAGTCATTGGTTTGGCGGATATTTTACCGGAAGAAAAAATCGAAGAATTGCGCGAGGTCTTCAAGGATTATCAAGGGGAGAGCTTAGGGGAACTGAAAGAAATCCACGGCGATAAATTCTCTTGGGACGAATTGCGGTTGTATAAAGCAACCTTATAAAAAAAGCCGCATAGTCAACTATGCGGCTTTTTTCTGAAACAGAGTTTTTTATAACCAATACACTGCCAAAACAGCCGGTATAAAATAAATTACGATGGTTCTGGCACCGTCATAATCTTTGGCAATACGCTGTCCGAAAAGCAGGAACAACAAGGTTACGCAGGAAACCGCCGCCCCGTAATGGCCAATGGTGGTACTTCCGTTAGCGACCAACTGGAAAATGCCTACCACACAAAGGGCTCCGGCAATAATTTCCAAAATCAGGATCAAAGCCAGCGAAGCCGGCACCTGGTTTTTAATGAAGGTTTGTGAAAAATGTCCTTTCAGCCATTCCACATTACCTTTCCAGTCGATGATTTTATCGTAGCCGGATTGTAAAAAAGTGATGGCCAGAAACGCCAAGATCAAAACGCCAAAAAGTTCGGTATTCGTCATGTACATAATTTTATTTTTTATGGATTAGTCGGGTTAGTTTTATGGATAAATCGGTTAGGATGATCTTCGCATTGCCGTTGCGTTCGATATGGTAGATCGCATCGGACAATTCCTTGAAAATCTCGTTGATGTTGTTGCCGTTTACAAAAGGGGCAAAGTTCTCGAGTTTGAATTTTTCCACGGTCGGCTCAATGTAAACCAACGAAGGGGACTGGTAGTTCAGCAATAAGGCCTGACGGAACATTTCCACACAAAAATGCAAAAACTGCTTTTGCGCTTCTCGACCGATGCCGGCAATTTCTTCACTCCAGGAAGTTAAATCCAAAATAGCAGCGGCGTTCCCTTTGGCACGGAAGGCAGCGCGCACCCATTGCACGAACCATTCTTCAAACGGAAATTCGGTTGCGTCTTTGTGCAACAGTTGTAACGCACGGTTGTAATTCCCTTGTGCCTGATGCGCCAGTTTCATGGCTGATTTTTCGTCTATAGTTTCACGGGAAACTAAAGCTTCGGCGATTATGCTTTCGGGTAATCCTTTGAAATCCAAAACCTGACAGCGCGATAATATCGTCTGCATGATATCGTCCTGATTTTCGGTAATCAGCAGGAAAACCGTTTTTTGCGGCGGTTCTTCCAATAATTTTAGGAGTTTGTTCGAAGTGGCGATGTTCATTTTATCGGCCATCCAGATGATCATCACTTTATAACCGCCTTCGTAGGCTTTCAGGGATAATTTCTTTACGATTTCCTGGGCTTCGTCCACACCGATCTGGCCTTGTTTGTTTTCGATGCCGATGTGTTTCAGCCATTCGAACAGGCTACCGTAGCTATTCTTTGACACAAACTCACGCCATTGCGGCAGAAAGTTGTCGCTGATGGGATGCGATTTTACTTCGCTGTTCGTCGCAACTGGATATACGAAATGCAAATCCGGATGGGAGAAATGTTCGAATTTCAGGTTGCAGGCTTCATTACCGCCGGCATTTTCCCCCGAGGTGTTGGAACACAAGATGTAGCGTGCATAAGCAATCGCCATGGTAAGAGTTCCTGAACCTTCCGGTCCCACAAACAATTGGGCATGCGGAATGCGTCCGGAATCGGCGCTTTTGGTGAGATGGCTTTTAAGGTGCTGCTGTCCTAAAATTTCCTGAAATAGCATGAAGCAAAGATAGCAGAAAGTTCCAAAGATTAAAACCGAATCGCTATTGGTGATTTGCTAAAAAATTAAGAGAAAAAAACCAAAAAAAATAAAAATGTTATCTTTGCCGATTATAGCATAAACAAACAACAAAATAACACACATGAAAACCCTTAACGACTTTAATTTTTCTGGTAAAAAAGCCATCATTCGCGTAGATTTCAACGTTCCGTTGGACGAAAATTTCAAGGTAACCGATGCTACAAGAATCGAAGCCGCTAAACCTACTATTGATAAAATTTTAAAAGAAGGGGGCAGTGTTATTTTAATGTCGCACTTAGGACGTCCGAAAGGTGTGGAAGAAAAATATTCTTTGAAACATATCGTAGCTAAAACCGCTGAAGTTCTAGGTGTTCCGGTAAAATTTGCATCCGACTGTATCGGGGAAATTGCCGAAAAAGCGGCCGCCGACTTACAGCCTGGGGAAGTATTGCTTTTGGAAAACCTTCGTTTTTATGCGGAAGAGGAAAAAGGCGATGTGGCATTTTCCCAAAATTTAGCGAAACTGGGCGATATCTATGTAAACGATGCGTTCGGAACGGCTCACCGTGCACATGCTTCGACGACAATAATTGCACAATTTTTCCCGGAACACAAATGTTTTGGCATCCTTTTAGCGAAAGAAATCGAAAGCTTAAATAAAGTATTGAACAATTCCGAGAAACCGGTGTTGGCTGTATTGGGCGGATCGAAAGTTTCTTCGAAAATCACGGTGATCGAAAATGTTTTGGATAAAATCGACCATATGATTATCGGCGGTGGAATGACTTTTACCTTCATCAAAGCCTTAGGCGGCAAAATCGGAAATTCGATTTGTGAGGACGATAAAATGGAACTGGCATTGGAAATCTTAGCTAAAGCAAAAGCCAAAAACGTTCAGATCCACTTACCGGTGGATGTGGTTGCTGCAGATGCTTTTTCCAACGAAGCCAATACGCAAATCGTGGCCGTGGACAACATTCCGGACGGCTGGCAAGGTTTGGACGTAGGGCCGAAAACACTGGAAAGCTTGAAATCTGTAGTGAAAGATTCCAAAACGATTTTGTGGAACGGACCGTTAGGGGTTTTTGAATTGGAAAAATTTGCAGAAGGAACCATCACCTTAGGAAATTTCATTTCTGAATCAACTAAAAACGGAGCGTTTTCATTAGTGGGTGGCGGTGATTCTGTAGCGGCGGTGAAACAGTTCGGACTGGAGCCTAAAATGAGCTATGTTTCCACTGGTGGTGGGGCAATGCTTGAAATGCTTGAAGGGAAAACCTTACCGGGCATTGCGGCCATTTTAAGTTAAAATTATATTTTTTAACAATATTTTTTGAATTTATAAGTTATAAGCTATTATGTTTGTAATTAACGTAAGAGATTGAATGATAAAGGATTAAAAAAACGCGCATGAACAAAACAACTGTATTTTCCTTAGTTTTCGGACTTTTTTTCCTGGCAGGAAACGCTCAGGAATCGGCCGAAGCCCAAGTGCAAATCAACCAGCTCCCAAAGCTATCGTATCTGGATTCTATTAAAGCGACTTTCGTGCACCACGAAACGAGTAACTGCATCGACGAGATGTGGATGAAAGAACTTAACAATCAGGAGCTTTTTGATGACATGCAGGCAGACATCGCCAAGGTGAATTCCGGCGAAGTGATTTCGTATGATTTAAGTACGGAGCTTCTAAAAGAGCGCTTGGAGAAGTTAAACCAGAAATCGCCTTTCAACGTGGAATACAATCCGACGGTGGAGAGCGTGATCAAATCGTTTTTGAAGAACAGACCGCGTGCGTTCGAGCGCATGATGGCCTTGTCGGAATACTACTTTCCGATGTTCGAATCCCATCTTTCAAAATATGATCTTCCATTGGAAATCAAATATTTAGCCATTGTGGAATCGGCTTTAAACCCGTTGGCAAAATCCCGGGTGGGCGCCAGTGGTTTATGGCAGTTCATGTACGAAACCGGAAAACAGTACAACCTGGAGGTGAATTCCTATGTAGACGAGCGCTACGATCCGTTAAAAGCAACGGAAGCGGCGTGTCAGTATTTTACCAACATGTACAGAATTTTCGGCGATTGGGATTTGGTATTGGCTTCCTATAACACGGGACCGGGGAACATTGCCAAAGCGATCCGTCGTTCTGGCGGACAGACCAATTACTGGAACATCCGCAAGCACATGCACCAGGAAACACAAGGTTATTTACCGGCGTTTTACGCTACCATGTATATATACGAATACAAAAAAGACCACGGAATTGTGCCGAAACGCGCTCCGTTGACGTATTTTGAAACGGATACCGTAATGGTAAAAAAACAAATGTCTTTCAAACAGCTTTCTGATTTGTTGAACATGCCGGAAGAACAATTGCGTTTCTTGAACCCGATTTACAAACGCAGTGTGGTGCCTTTCGTTTCCGATAAGCCGCATTACATCCGTTTACCGAAAGACAAACTGGCGATTTTTACGTCCAACGAAGAAAAAGTCTATGCGTATATCGCTTATGAAGAGAGTAAACGCGAGAAACAAATCTTCAAAGTAAAAAAACCAAGAACTGCTGTTGATTCTACTCAGACGGCTTTAGCATCGAATGATTCCGAAGCAGAATTTGAAGAGGAAGCCATTACCCGTTCTGTTAAAAAGATGAAAACCAAGTTCCATACCGTAAAACGCGGGGACAACCTTTCGGAAATCGCAGACAAGTACAACGTTTCCACAGCCGAACTGAAAAAATGGAACAAGATTAAAGGATCGGGGATCAACGCCGGACAAAAGCTGAAAATCCAGTACGAAACCACGGTTGTAGTAGCGGACAGAACGGCAAGGAAGAAAAAAGCAGACACCCTGAAAGTTTCGGAGCCGATCGTGAAAGCGGATGAAATCAAAGAAACCAAGCAGAAGGAAGCCACCACTTTGGAAGCTACTTATGTAGTGCAGAAAGGCGATAACCTGACGCAAATCGCTCAGAAAAACAACATTACCGTTGCGCAGTTAAGAGAGCTGAACAAACTGGAAAACGAAAACCTTCAGTTAGGACAGAAATTGATTGTGAAAGCAATTGAAACTGAGGCAATAGCGCAAGTGGACACCGAGAAAGAAGCTGCTAAAAAAGAACACCGTCAGCGTGAATATGCGAAAATTAAAGAATACGTCGTGAAAAAAGGCGATTCTTTATTAAGCATCTCCAAAAAACACCCCGGAAGTTCAGTAGCTGAAATTAAAAAGCTCAACAACATCAAAGGAGACAACATCCAACCGGGTCAGAAACTCAAAATTCAAGGATAAATTACTAAATTCGCTTTTCAAACTGTCACTGTGAGAAAAGCGAATTTTTTTTTCAGCCTTTTGTGTGTGCTTGTGCTGGCGTCCTGTCAGCAGAAAAAGCATCAGGAGGACATGGCTTTGCCGGCTTCCACCGGAAAGATCAATGCGGTTTCCGTAATCATTGACGATGTGCTCTGGCGCGGGGAAATCGGGGACACGCTCCGAAAGAAACTGGCCGCCCCGGTAGACGGACTACAGGAAGAAGAACCACTTTTTACCATCAATCAGTTTTCCCCAAAAATTTTCGATGCTTCCGTGAAACTCAGCCGGAACATTATCGTGATTTCGAAATCCAACGAGAATCAGTTCAAACACGTGGAGAACCAATATGCTTCGCCACAGAACGTTTTTTATATTTCCGGTTATTCACTTGGCGAAATTATTTCCACGATCGAATTGCATGCCACGACCTTGGCCAGCAGTATTAAGTTTTATGAGATCATTGAAAACCAACGGCTAAATGCGGTTTCACTTTTTAACGATAAACGGATAAAAAACACTTTTGGGGTTACGCTGCAACTGCCCGCGGAGTACAATTATGCCATAAGGAACAGTCATTTCCTGTGGCTGAAAAAAGATAGTCCTTCCGGGAACCTTAACCTACTGCTCTATGAAATACCGATGTCTTCCCTGAAAAGCAGTAACCAGATTGTCGGGAATATTGTCCGGATCCGGGATTCCGTTGGAAAAAAATACGTGAAAGGCTTAACCGATAATGCCGGTATGATAACAGAAGAAAGTTATGCACCCTATCTTTCCCAAACCTGGATTGACGAGCGGAGAGCTTTTGAAATGCGCGGTACCTGGGAACTGGAAAACGGTTTTATGAACGGGCCGTTTCTTAATTATGCCATTGAAGACAAACCGAATAACCGCTACCTGATAGTGGAAGGATTTGTCTACGATCCCGCTAACGCTAAACGCGACCTGATTTTCGAACTGGAAGCCATTATCAAATCCATACAATTTTTAAAACCGAAACGATGAAACCGGAATTCAAAATAAAGCCATTTGCGGCATTATCTCTAAACGAACTGTATCAAATACTGGAATTGCGCTCAGAAGTGTTTATAGTGGAGCAAAATTGCGTTTATCAGGATATTGATGGCAAAGATGAGAAAGCGTTGCACGTTTTAGGAATTCACGAGGGTGTTTTGGTGGCGTATGCACGCCTTTTCAGACCGGGTGCGTATTTTGAGCAATCCTCTATCGGACGTGTGATTGTAAAACCGTCCTACCGCGATAAAAAATGGGGCCACGATCTGATGACGGAAGCCATACAGGGGATTGAAACCCAATTCGGAGAAAGTAAAATCACGATTTCGGCACAGTTGTACCTGAAGAAGTTTTATGAAGGGCACGGATTTGTGCAGACCAGTGAAATGTATCTGGAAGATGACATCCCGCACATCGAAATGAAACGCGGTCAGTAAGGTTTAATCGATACTGGTGATGCTGATTTCCACGCGTTTGTTGTTGCGCTCTTTTTCGCCTTCCAAGGGGAAATCACGGCCAAAGCCTTTATAAGTCATGCGTTCTTCGGGAATTCCGTTGGCGATCAGATAGGTGAAAATCGCTTTGGCGCGGGCTTCCGACAGGTTACTGATACCGGTATCCTCATCCACCGCATCCCGGAAATAATCCGTATCGATACAGCACACATGACCCTGAATTTCGAATTTGAAATTCGGGTTTTTGCGCAATTCGTCTAAAAGTTTTTCCAGCTGTTTTTCGGACTTTCTCAATAAAACTGCGCGTCCGCCTTCAAAATATAAGTCTTTCAGTTTGATGATATCCCCCACTTTAAGCGGTTTGTCTTCAAAGGTTTTCAAACGCAACTGACGGTTAACCATTTCGGTTTTGGTCGGCAGGGAATCTTTCGGCTTACTCAAATCGATAAAGTCGTTGTGGAAATACTCAAGGTAAATGTCCACACGGCGGTTCAGCGTTCTGGTAGCATCCAGTTCATCCGCGCTCAACTGGGTGATGCGCAAATCGATCTTTCCTTTGCCTTCCACGTTTTTCTGCTTGGAAGCGATCTCTTCCAGGATGTCCTCTACGGTCTTTGCTCGTCTTTGGGAAAGCAAACGGTTGTATTCTATACTTCCACGGTCGTCACAAAACCCTTCCAATCCGATGGAAAGGATCACGATGTTACCCAAGCTCTTTACGTAATCTTTCAGTTTCTGATCTTCCACATCGGTCAGTTTGTGCTTGTCGAAATCGAAATATACGGAGTACTTGTCGGTTTTTACCCTGGTCAATTCCTCCTGGGAAAAGCCCAAAGCAACACTGAAAAGCAACAGGAAAGTATAGAAATGCTTCATAAGCTCTTAAATCTTGGTGATCAAAAATTCAACTCTTCGGTCTTGTTCCGCACCGTTCCCTAAAGGCTGGGTGTTCCCATATCCTTTAAAACTCATGCGTTTTTTGTCAATTCTTTTGGCCACAAGATACTTAAAAACTGCTTGCGCTCGGTTATGTGATAAGGCTCTTTTTTTGGTGTCTTTGTCAATGGCTTCTTTTTGGAAGGTTGGTGTACAGCAAATATGGCCCTGGATTTCAAAATGGATGTTCTTGTATTTGTGCAGAAAGCGGGCAATACGATCCAATTCCAGACGGGCTTTGTGCGTTAAAACACTGCGGCCTTTGTCAAATAAAATTTTATCAAAACAGATGCGGTCGCCCACCACCATATCGCCTTTCAAATCGTTGTAAACACCCGGAATCGGTTTGATCGGCACCGGTTTGAAGTTCATCAGCACGTCTACGCGTCGGTTTTTCTGGCGAACTTCCGGCAGGTTGTCCGCGATATCGTCTTCGATCAGGACGCGGCCTTTTCCTTCAATGGTTACAATAATCTTGTTCTTGATCCCTTTTTCAATCAGTTTGGTTTTGATGGTATTGGCCCTGTTGTTGGACAGTTTGTAATTGTACGCATCTTTTCCCCTGTCATCGCAATAGCCGTAAATCTGGATGCTTTCAATACGGGTGGTATCGATGCTGTTGACAAAGGCTACCACGTCATTGGCCTGTTTATCGTCCAGATTGAATTTATCGAACTCAAAATAAACAGAATGTACAACTTCTTCCTGGGCAATTGCCAGGTTGCTTAACAGAAACAGACTGAAAAAAAGTAATTTTTTCATTTTAGTGGTGTGATCTAGGTTCGTTGATTCGGGTTAACTGGGTTTCATCCGGCGGGTGGATCACAATCGGATATTGCTCCACTTTTACCGAACTACTGTCCAGACCGAAGGCTTGCTCTTCGGATAAACTGATTTTTTTAAGGAAATAATAAATATCTAAAATAATACGCTCATGCCATGGGAAGTCGTTGTCGTAGGAAAGGAATTTTTCGATCAGTACGAATTTGAAATCACCGATTACATTGTTGCGGTTTAGGGATTCGTAACGGCTGGTAATATCCACTTCGCCGTTTTTCACCATGTCCTGTACTACTTTTTTGAACAAAAGGTTGATGCGCGGTGCCACACGGAACCCTAAGTAGAAATCCACACGGATGATATCGTCTTTCATAATCTCGCGCACACGGTATTCCATTTCATACGGTTCGTCGGTTACATTCACGTGGACAAACCAGTAAATATCGGCACGTTTCGGTCGTTTCTGTAAAATGGAATACACCACTTTCGATTCGATTTCATCGGCATGACTAGCGTTGGTCAAATACACTAAATGCGTAGCATATTTTGGGATGGAAAGATCGTTGCTCAGATCGGAAATCACGTTTTTGAAGTTGTCCAGCTTGACAAATTCGGTATAGTCTTTTCGGATTTTCTTAGCGGTAAACCAGGCTACCATGACAAAAGCCAGGAACCCGGCGATAAACACCGAGACATATCCTCCGTGAGAGAATTTGCTGATGTTCGCCATAAAGAAGGAAATCTCAATGGAAAGATACGTTAACAGTACCAGGATAATGAAGAAGGGGTTGTAACGTTTCAAGACCATAAAGAAGCCCAACAGGATCGTGGTCATGATCATACACAATACGATGGCCAGACCGTAAGCCGCCTCCATATTTCCGGATTCTTCGAAATGTAAAACGATGAACACACAGCCCAAAAACAACAACCAGTTGATGGACGGAATGTACAATTGCCCTTTTAATTCGGTTGGGAATTTTACGCGGACTTTTGGCCAGAAATTCAGACGCATCGCCTCACTGATTAGTGTAAACGACCCACTGATTAAGGCTTGTGAGGCAATTACCGCCGCCGCTGTAGCGATGGCAATTCCAAACGGTAGGAACCATTGCGGCATCACCAGGTAAAACGGATTCCCCGGATTGCTCGCGCTTCCGCTCAAATCGATTAAAGTCTCTCCGTGGTGGGCAATCAGGTAAGCCCCTTGTCCAAAATAATTCAGCACCAACATGGCTTTTACAAAAATCCAGCTGATACGGATGTTCTTAATCCCACAGTGTCCTAAATCACTGTAAAGCGCTTCCGCTCCAGTGGTACAAAGGAAGACGTAGCCTAAAACATAGAACCCTTCGTGGTGGACCTGTAACAGGTGAATTGCATAATACGGGTTGAAGGCTTTCAGGATTTCAATGTTGCCAACCAGATGGATGGCCCCCAAAGCCCCAAGCATCCCAAACCAAAGTAACATCATCGGACCGAAAAACTTCCCGACGAATTTGGTTCCGAAACGCTGAATGAAGAATAATACAAATAAGATCCCTATAACGATCGGGATGGTGTTCAGTTCGGAATTGTAGGTTTTAAGCCCCTCAATAGCAGAGGAAACCGAAATCGGCGGGGTAATAATCCCATCCGCCAACAAGGCACTTCCCCCTATGATGGCCGGGACAATCAGCCATTTTTTCTTTAATTTTTTTACTAAGGTGTATAGGGAAAAAATACCACCTTCCCCTTTGTTGTCCGCCCTTAAGGTCAGGATAACATATTTAAACGTGGTTTGTAATGTTAAGGTCCAGAAGATGCAAGAGATCGCTCCTAAAACTACATCGTGGTCAATTGCCTGTTTGCCGACAATCGCCTTCATTACGTAAAGTGGAGACGTTCCGATGTCTCCGTAAATAATCCCTAGGGTAACAATTAAACCGCCTAAAGTAACTTTATTCAGGTGGTTACTACTGTGTGAACTCACTTTTTGAAAATTTTAATAATCACAAAATTATCATAAAAATGTTATGACGTTTTAAAATTCGGTGAAATTATTTTTTTATTATTTTATTGTATTCCGCCACATTGGTTAAGATGGCCTGTGCTTTGGAAATTTCGGCATTGCTTTTGGTGTAATAGACATACAGTCCTTCGCGGTACTGGTAGCGTTTGATGATCTCATCCAGAAGCAGGTTTTTTATCTCCGCTTTATTTTTTTCCAGCTCCTTTTCTTCGGTACGTTGCAGGGCGCTGAGCAGTTGTTGGTATTCTGCCGTAATGCTTTCGCTGATTTTTTCTTTCTTGGCCGCTTCCAACGTTTTTTTCAGGGCAATTTCTGTTTCGGTATCCAACTGGAAGTTTTCTTTTTTCAGAAAGGCCTTGAAATTGGCAAAATCAGTATCGGTCAGCGTTGGGATATTGGTACCTAAATTCGGGTTTTTATAGTAGTAATCCGTTACAAAATTGAAGATCCCGTCGCTTTTCACCAAAGCAGCCGCTATCGTACTTTGCTTGGATTCAGCCAGTTCGATGTCGGGTTGTATACCTCCGCCATCATACACGGTTCTGCCTTTTTTGGTTTTGAAAGCGTTGTAATTTTTAGCGTCGGTGCGGATGGCTTTGCCGTCTTTGTCCTTATGACTGTAGTCCAAAGCCTGAATGCATCGTCCCGAAGGTGTATAATATCTTGAGATGGTCACTTTCACCTGAGTACCGTAGGACAGGTCCAAAGGACGTTGTACCAGACCTTTTCCGAAACTTCTGGTACCTACGATTACGGCACGGTCCAGATCCTGAAGCGCGCCCGCCACAATTTCAGAAGCCGAGGCGCTTTTTCCATCGACTAATACCGCTAACGGAATATCCAGATCAATAGGATTGCGTTGTGTTTTATAGGTGTTGTTGTGCTTCTCGTTTTTGGATTTGGTGGTTACGATGATTTCGTTTTGCGGTACAAACAAGTTGCAGATGTTTACTGCTTCGTGCAACAGTCCGCCCGGGTTACCGCGTAAATCGAGTATGATTTTGGACGCGCCATCGCTTTTGAGTTTCAATAACGCATCTTTTACTTCGGAAGACGCTTTGGCGTTGAACTGTGACAGCACAATATACCCTGTACTTTTATCGGGCAGCATCGCATAATACGGAACGGCTTTTACATCCACTTCATCCAGTATGATCTGGGTGGAAAGCAGTTTGCCCTGACGTTTGTATTTGATATCGACTTTCGTGTTTTTGGCCCCGCGCAATAAGGTTCCGGCATCTTCTTTGAAATCCACCAGGTTGACATCGCCGATCTGAACGATTTCATCACCGGCTTTCAGCCCTGCTTTGTCCGCCGGGAAGTTTTTGTAGGGTTCCACGATGATCAGACGGCCTTCTTTTCGGTTGATCATGGCACCGATTCCGGTATATTCGCCGGTGGAATTGATCTTGAACCGCACCACGTCCTGCTCGTTGAAGTAATTGGTGTACGGATCCAGATCGGTCAGCATGCTTTTGATGGCTTTGTCCATCATTTCACCGGGATTTACTTCGTCCACATAATTCTGGTTGACGGTTTTGAACATGGTGGTGAAAATTTCCAACTGCTTGGCGATCTCAAAGAAATCCTGCTGGAAACTCACCCCTACGAACAGAAAGCCGCCCGCAAGCACCGGCAGCACATATCTTTTTTTGATTGATGAAAACATTTTATGCGGTTTTTTTCTTAAATCTTCTGCGGACCAATATGATCACTACTACGAAAATAAGAATAAAAGGCCATATGTTCAGTAAACTCAGGAAGAAAGTTGCGATGTTGTTGAAACCGTCTTTCAAAGCATTCCACATTTTGCCGAAATACGAAACCGTAGCGCCACTTTCAGAAGCGTTGTTGGTATACATTTCCAGGTTTACGGTACTCATGGAAACTTGATGCTGCAGGTATTTCAAGCGGCCTTCCTTAGCTTCTATTTCTTCTCGGATTTTGGAAAGTTCTCTTTCGATTTCAAGCATTTCGGAAACCTTATTGGCTTTGTTTAGTAATTCGAAATAACGTTTTTCCAGAATGCGTTTGGCTTTTATGCGGGCTTCCGCATCGACATATTCTTCGGTGACGTCCTGTGCCGAGATTTCCTTGCGGTCGAAATGTTTCACACCCTGACTGATATCCGCAATGAAAGCATCAAAAGAAGCACTGGGGATGCGCACCGTAATGTTCCGGTAGGAGGAGTTGTAATCCTTCCCCGAATCGTCATTCTGTATGGAGCCTTTGTATTGCGAAATTGCTTTTTGAACCGTATTGAACGATTCGGTAAGGTCTGAAGTTTCAAAGCGAAGCGTTCCGGTTTTGATGATTTTGGACTGAACGGTTCCGGAACCAGGCGAAGCTACGACAGCAGCGGAATCCACAACTTCAGTCGTTGCTTCAACGGCTTCTTCATAAGAAGCGGCTTCCATTTTTGGTTTGGAAAGGGAAACGCTCATCATTTTGTCGGCTTCTGCTTCGGAGGATTTATTGCAGCCGCTCATCAACGTCAATAAAGTTGCGTAAAATAGGATAAGTCTCATAAGCTTTTGGTTTTTAAGGGATAACGCAAAAGCCGGATTTAAAAGTGTGCGGGTTCGGAAATTATTTGGAATCAGCGGAAAGACTGTCGGTAAACTTCTGGAAAAGCTGCAGGGTTTTCTCGTTGATTTCCTTATAGCTTAGCTTTTCTTTGGTCTGGTACAGAAACATGAAGGCATAGGGCTGCGGCAGGTTTTCCAAAAGCAACGTTTTGTTCAGTCGGTAACATTCGCGCAAAACCCTTTTGAAATAGTTGCGGTCGGTCGCTTTTTTGAAATATTTCTTGGAAACCGAAACCCCGAATTTAACGAAAGGGTCTTTTTCATCGGTAATCGGGACATACACCAGACGCAACGGGTATTTCGATACTGATTTCCCTTCGGAAAACAATACATCGATCGTGGTTTTGCTTTTCAGCTTTTCGTGTTTCGGATAGGTGTTCTTCATGCCGGGGCAAAGGTACAAAGTTTTCAAGACATCCGTTAAGGACCTTTCATAAGAAATAATTGCGTCTTGTCGGGATTTTAATTCTAAGAAGATCCTTTGTCGTACTTTTAGGAAAAGCCTTGGTATGAAACGAATGCGGACTGTTTTTATTTTGCTGTTTTTTCCGTTTTTTATGCTGGCCCAACCGAAGGACAAGCCTTTTTCGCTGGGGTTCAGTTATGGTTTCGGCGATGAGATCCGGAAGAAGGATTATTCGTTTACCAATCATTTTGTGAAAGCGCAGTTGAAGTATGAATTTAAAGAATCGACGCGTTTCCGGTATGCGGTACTGGTTCAGCCGGAAATCAATTTTGCCAGCCATCAGTTGCTCAACATGTATTTCGTCCAACCCCAGGAGCCTAATTATGAAGCACTTCGGCAGGAATATACCCAGCTTAAAAACATACACGAGTACATTTTGAACTTCGGGGTTTTGATCCGAAAGCCGGTTACCAAAGCGTTCAGTATCTATTTGTTGGGGAGTATTGGTCCGATGATTACCGATACACAAACCGAGCGGCTTTCCAAAGGTTTTGCTTTTTCCGACGTGATTGCGCTTGGCTTTTCAGTGAAAGCAGAGCAGACCTATTTTGATATCCGCCCGAGTTTGCGGCATGTTTCCAATGGCGGGCTTCAGTCGTCCAACGCGGGTTTTAATACGCAGAATATGGAGATTTGTGTTTCGTTTGATTTGTAACTGATGAGAAAAACAGCCATAACCATTGTCCTGCTTTTAGCAATGTTTGGATTCTCCTGCAGCAGTAGAAGGAAAATACTTGCCAGGGAATTGTCCAAGGACTGTATTGCTCAGGTGCTTTCAATTGACGATTCCATCGGTAAAGTGCGCAACCGTGAATGCCAAAAAATTTCCTTAAGCCAAACCATCAGCCATTACACCAAAGGCATGGAAAGCTTCAAGACCAAAAACTGTCCTAAAGATTTTGCTGCAGTGTACCGCGCGCATACCGAAGCCTGGAATGCTATGCTGGAAATCACGGACAAATACCCCTCGATGCGTGGCGAAATGCATGTGTTGTTCAAACAGTTGGAGCAAAGTACCGATGCGGTACGGTTTAAAATACTTTTGGCGGATATCTGGTCTACTTGGGGTGAGCTGGAAAAGGCCTCCAAAAGTGAGTAATAGCAAACTTATTTGTTCTTAATCAGCTTTTTAGCAATTTCATTGAGCATTTCACGGTTCTGGTCCACAAAAAACAGGCCTGCCTGTATCAGTTCGTAGATGTTTTTCTTGGAGGTGTCGTCCATTTCCGGGGAGGCGTTCTTCAGGTCGGGCATCAAACGGTAATAATTCTTTTGATTTCTCGGTCCCAACGTTTGATACATCTTCGTTAAATGATAATCAACGGTTTCGGCATTCGCAGATAGTAGGATGTCGATGAGCGGGGAAATCCATTTTATTTTGCCGGCGTTCACAAACTTTTCGTAGGAGTAGGGTTTTAAAACTTCACCGGTACCTACCGAAATGATGATCATATCGTTGATGTCCGGATAATCTACCTTGGTAGCATCGTTCAGTACTTTTGAAAAGGCAATTTTTCGGGCTTCCGCATAGCCACATAAAGCAGGGTTGTTGGCATAGACGCCTCCGTCAATCAGCACAAATTCCTGGTGGTACAGCGATTTTATTTTCGCCGGCTCGAAATAGGTAGGCGCGGCACTGGTAGCCCGACAAACGTCTTTTACATAAAAATTTTCCAAATCGGAATGGGCTTCATGGCTACAGAAGAATTTGGCCTTACGGGAATTGATGTCGTAGGACGTGATAAGACATGGCTTGATGAGGCTTTTTAATTCCAATGAGCCGAAAACTTCTGCCAATTGCCGTTCCAGATTGTTCTGCGATATTTTTTCGTTGAACAGCCCGAACGGATTGATCATCTGGTCCCAAAAGGTAACGTTGAAGATGCTGTCTCCTTTTTTGGAATACAGGTCCAAAGCGGTTTCCACAGAGAATTTCGCTCTTTTGGAATTGTCCGGAGACAGGATAAGGGCCGTTAGCAAACCACCGGTACTTGAGCCCGCCACCAAATCAAAATAGTCTCCGATTTTGGCGTTAGGATGGTCCTGTTTCTGTAATTGTTCCTCGATGTATTTTAAAATTACGCCGGTGATGATTCCGCGGATGCCGCCGCCGTCCAAACTTAAGATTCGTATTTTCTTTGCCATAGTTTTTTATGATCGCCTTTGCGGTTAGGTTTTCAGGAGTTACCAAATTTGCAGTAGTTGTTGAGGCTGCATTTTCTATAGGCGTAAAACTATGATTTTTTTTCTGTTGCTGGGTTATTCAGGCTGATTTTTTGGATGAAAATTTTTACATTTTTAATCTGCAAGATGATTGATCAAACGTACTAAGATTGGGCATTAAAAAAGGCGAACATCATAGTTCGCCTTTGTATTATTTCTTGTAGATGTTGTTGGTTTTGTTGACGTCGGCCATGATTTCCATCGGATCGATCACAATCACCTTGATGTTCTTTTTCGGTTTATCGATGTTGATCTCAAACGTAGGGTATGCCCAATCCCAACCTTCGGTAACCGTTCTTCTGATGTTCGGGAACGGATTGTCTTTGGTCCAGCGCATCAGGGTTTGCGGTACATAGAAACTCTCAACCGTATCGTCTTCATAAACCACAATAATGTCTAACGGCATTGGCATTCTTCCGATACGCTCCAGGGTTACTTTCGTCGCGTTTCCGTTTTCTTCCACAGCTTTAATGCCATAATCGATGGTGTTGGTCGTTTGCGTCCATTCGGTTAAATACCAGTCCAGATTGGCGCCGGTAATTTTTTCGGCCGTGTGCTTGATATCGTTTGGCGTGGGATGCGTGAACTTGAAGTCGCGGTAATAGCGTTTAAGGGTTTTTAAGAGATTTTCTTCCCCGATAAGGTAGGCCAATTGCGACAGGAAAATATTCCCTTTGCTGTACGCCTGGATACTATACGGACGGTTTTCGTCGTAACGGTCAGCGTGGGTGCCTTGTGGTTGTTCTTTTCCGGATTTTACTAAAGAATAATAGCCGGCATAGGAATCCGCGTGTGGGTTTTCCGTTTTCTTTTCTGCAATTTCGTTCAGACCGTAGTTCTCAAGCCACGTCGTGAAGCCTTCGTCCATCCAGCTGTGTTTTGCTTCGTTGGAAGCTAATACGTGCTGGAACCAGGAGTGTGCCATTTCGTGCGCGGTTACGCCTAATAAGCCGTCAAAAGTACCTTCGCCTAATATCAGCGTACACATGGCGTATTCCATACCGCCGTCGCCACCCTGGATCACAGAATATTGGTTGTACGGATATTTCCCTACCGTTTTGTTGTAAATACCCATCAGCTGAGCGGTTTTGGGTTGCAGTTTTTTCCAGTTGTCCAGAATTTCCGGCTTGTTTTTGTACAGGAAATGTAACGTAACACCGTCTTCCGCTTGTAATTTATCGTGAATATACTCTTTATCCGCCGCCCAGGTAAAATCGTGAACATTCGGGGCCACGAAATGCCAGGTCAGGGTTTTCTGTTTTTTGGGAACAATCACATCCACACCGGCATCCTGATAGTTATACCCGATCTGATTGCCGTTTTGCAGATATCCGGTTCCGCCTAAAACGTATTTTTTGTCAATGGTGATTTTGACGTCGAAATTCCCCCAAACGCCATGAAATTCACGGGCAATATACGGATCCGCCTGCCAGCCTTCGAAATCATATTCGGCTACTTTCGGGTACCATTGCGACATGGACAATTCCACACCTTCCTTATTGTTGCGCCCGGAACGACGGATTTGTACCGGCACCTGTCCGTCAAAATCAAGGGTGAAAGTGGTACTGCTTTTAGGCAACAGCGGTTTTGCCAGCGTTACTTCTAAGATAGTTCCCACCGTTTTATTGGTTGCGGCCACACCATCCTGTTTGAAATTGGAGATTTTTAAGAATCCTATTTCGTTTGGTTTTAACGCGGCAATGCGGCTTTCTTTTACTTCTTTATCCCCGACCTTTACTTTGTTCACCATACGGCCGTCCGGATCTTTGATGGATTTGATGCGGGCATCCATGGCACTGTTCGGCTGAAAAGCGTTGTTGAACAGATGGTAGTAGACGCGGCGCAAAGTGTCCGGAGAATTGTTAGTGTACACTAACGTTTGTTTTCCTTTGTACTGATAGGTTTTCACATCCATGGCCACTTCCATTTTGTAGTCGGCGTGTTGTTGCCAGTAGCCCGGGTTAGGGTTGTTTTGTGCCAGTAATCCGCACGGGATTAATAGCGTAAGTAAAAGTCGTGTCTTCATTTTTTTAAATAAAAAGGAAGGGATTTTTCCCTTCCGAATTATACATTATTATCCAAAGATAATTATTTTTTTGCCATTTTCTCTGCCATTAACAAAGCGTTATAAGCATTTACGATTTTTCCTGATTTTGAGGTCTCGTTAAACGGTTTCACTTCTTTTGCTTCGCCTACACTTACTTTTTGGGTTAACGTAGTTCCGGACTCCATCAAAACCTGTTTTACCTGAGCTGCCGTTAGGCTAGGGTAGTAAGAACGGATCAGCGCCGCAACACCTGCCACATTTGGAGACGCCATCGACGTTCCCTGTAAGTAAGAATATGTATTACTGGGTGTAGTCGCATAAATCTGTTCGCCCGGCCCGTAAATGTCTACGTTGTTTTTGCCGTAGTTGGAGAAACTGGCCACCATATCCGATCCGTAATTTGGTGTGACTGCCCCGATGATCAGCACATTGTTTGCAAATTCGGACTGATTGTCGTTGGTGTCAGACGGGTAAATTTTAGTTACGTCCAAATCGTAAGCATTGTTACCGGCGGCAAAAACCAACAACACATCTTTGGAAGCGGCATATCTGATAGCGTCCTGCACCCATTCCGGATGGGTGGAATAGTATTTTCCAAAACTTCCGTTGATTACTTTTGCACCATTGTCTACTGCGTAGCGGATGCCCAAAGCGATGTCTTTATCGTATTCGTCTCCATCCGGCACGGCACGGACTGCCATGATTTTCACATTGTTGCTCGCCACACCGTCACCGCCTTTGTTGTTGTTGCGGGTCTGGGCAATGATACCGGCTACGTGGGTTCCGTGTTTGGCCCCTTTTTTTTCAGGTCCGATCACGTTGTTGTTGCCGTATTTTTTATCGTTGATGTCGTTTGGATTGTCCCCTACGGCTTTTCTTCCGTCGAATTCCAGGTTCAGGTGATAGTTCAGCTGCCCGTAGATATGGTCTTTGTAGTCGCCTATTTCCTTGTCAAATTCTTCTTTTGAGGTTTGCGAGAGTATCTGTGTCATCATGCCTTTGTACTGTAACAGCGCCTGATCGGTAGTTTCGATCTTCTTAACATCGTCCAAAGTATAGTTTTTCTTTTTCAGATGTTCGGCTATGGCTTTGTCACCGGCCATGATGAAATCCACCTGCATTTTCCCCTGATTGGCTTCGGCAAGGTCTTTTTCAAGTTCCGCTTTTGCTTTCATATACGTGGGGGAACCGTCGTTTCCTTTTTTCAGGATACGTACATATTCCATGTTTTCATGGTCGGAATTCCCTAAGAAGTTCCAGCCGTGGATATCGTCTACATAGCCGTTGTTGTCGTCGTCTTTTCCGTTGCCGCCAATTTCTTTAGGATTGGTCCAGATGGCCGGTTTCAGGTCTTCGTGATCGATATCAACTCCGGAATCAACTACACCTACAATGATAGTGCTTCCTTTTTTACCTTTCAAAAGCTGGGTATAAGCCTTGTCCACGCTCATTCCCGGAATAGTGTCTTTTCCAAGGTCCAGGTGGCTCCAGCGTTTTAAATCTTTTTCAGCAATCTTACCAACTTTCACTGGCATTTTGTCTATGTTCTCAACGGGTGTCGTTACCATTTTTTGTGTGCCGCAGCTTGCTAACGCCAATGCCAGGGCCGCACATAAATAACGGGTTTCTAGTAATTTCATACGCATTTATGGATTTAACAATAGGTCTAAAGTATTTAAAAATGTTACACTAAAAATTTGGCTTAACAAATTATTAGCACTACAGGCAATATACTGCTTTTTTAATCAGGACGATTAAAAGTTAAAAAAGAAAAGCTATACTTTCTCAAATGAAAATATAGCTTATTGCTGTGATTACGAGCGTGATAAGTAATAAAACAATCTTAATCATAACGGTTCGTTTTTTGATTGATGATACTCTGACTGATGATATTATTTACAATTTGTAATTATTTTTCGCAAAACCGCATCGGCTATTTCCAAATCTTTTGCATCTATCCCTTTCAAGGCTTTACTGCGGTTCTGTAACACAATCTCCTGTACATTTTTGATCACTTCTTCGCCCTCCAGAGTAACGTGAAGGATAAATTTTCTCCGGTCTTCGGGATTGACCTCTTTTTCAAGGTATTTGGCCTTGATCAGCAAATCGATGATTCGGGTTACCGAGGCATTGTCCTTAAAAACCAGTTCGCTCAATTCGTGCTGTGTAATGGTCGGGTTTTCCAGTATACACTTTATAACCAGCCATTGGTCGATCGTAATTTTAAACCCGTGCTCGCGCAACTTCTTCTGGGCATACATCCGGTACAACCGAATACTGTGATCGATGTTGTAAAAGATGATGTTGTTTAATTTTTCCAAAAGCGAATTCTTTACTCAAAAATACAAATGATTTTGTAATAATTGATATATCAAATAAAAATTAATATAAAATTAACAGCCACCGACACAATAGGACAGCAACTTGTTAAAGAAAGGGTTATAAGATGTCTTCACAACGGAACACTTCTTTCAGGCGCACGCCTTTTTCGGTAGGCTCCACGGTAATGATCTGATTGTGTGCGTCGTGTTCCAGCCACAGATAATAATTGTTTTCTGCCGCGGCGTTTAGGAATTTGGTTTTTTCCGGAAGCGTCAACAACGGCCGGGTGTCATACCCCATCACATAAGGGATCGGTACATGTCCGGCTGTGGCCAGTAAATCGGCACAGAAAACTATGGTTTTTCTGTTGTAGTGGATGTGTGGGATCATTTGTTTCTCGGTGTGACCGTCTACAAATAAAACACCAAAGCCTAATTCTTTAGAAATGCTGAAATCGGCTTCCGGGCGTTCGATGAATTTCAGTTGCCCGCTTTCCTGCATCGGTAAGATATTTTCGGATAGAAAGGACGCTTTCTCACGCGCATTCGGTTTAGTGGCCCATTCCCAATGGTTGTCGTTGCTCCAGAAGGTAGCGTTTTTGAAAGCCACTTCATAACCTGTGCGGTCTTTGTTCCAGATGACACTTCCGCCGCAATGGTCAAAATGTAGGTGCGTCATGAATACATCGGTAATGTCGTCGCGGTGGAAACCGTATTTCGCTAATGATTTGTCAAGGGAATCGTCTCCCCAAAGCGAATAATGCCCAAAAAACTTTTCAGATTGTTTGTCGCCCATACCGGTATCAATTAAAATCAGGCGGTTGCCGTCTTCGATCAGCATGCAGCGTGCGGCGATGTCGATGAGGTTGTTTTGGTCGGCCGGATTGGTTTTGTTCCAGATGGTTTTCGGGACTACTCCGAACATACCACCACCGTCCAATTTGAAATTTCCGGCTTCTATAGGATAAATTTTCATGATTACTGCGTACTAAATTTCGTCTGCAAAGTAAGAAATCTTCAGCGAATTCGCAATCTAAATCCCTTGATAAGAAAAGACTATGGCTGAATAAGTTATAAAAATGTTAGTAGTTAGGTAATAACCTTTTTATGTGATATCTTTGCACTAAATTAGAATTAATCTGTTTTAACGTTATGATTAAAGTTTCAGAAAGCGCAAAAAAGCGCATCGCACTTTTAATGGAGGATGACGGGTTCAGTACGGCTACGGATTACGTTCGTGTAGGCGTAAAAAGCGGCGGTTGTTCCGGCTTATCATATGATTTAAAGTTTGACAAAGCTTTAGGAGAAGATGATAAAGTGTTCGAGGACAACGATATAAAAATCGCCGTGGACAAAAAAAGCTTCCTGTATTTGGTGGGCACCACTTTAGAATATTCCGGGGGATTGAACGGGAAAGGATTTGTGTTTAACAATCCGAATGCCAACAGAACCTGTGGTTGTGGCGAATCTTTTTCGCTATAAAATTAGTTACAAGAAATTATGTCAAAATACACAGAAGACGACTTAAAGGTCGAACTCGAAAATAAAGAATACGAATACGGTTTTTATACCGACATCGAATCGGAAACGTTTCCTGCGGGCTTGAACGAAGACATCGTGCGTGCCATTTCCAAAAAGAAAAACGAACCCGAGTGGATGACCGAATGGCGTTTGGAAGCTTTCCGCGCCTGGACGGAAATGGAAGAGCCGAACTGGGCGAACGTACATTACGAAAAACCTGATTTTCAGGCGATTTCCTATTATTCGGCACCTAAGAAAAAAGACAAATACGAAAGTTTGGATGAGGTAGATCCGGAATTACTGGAAACCTTCAAAAAACTGGGAATTTCCTTAGACGAGCAAAAGAAACTGGCAGGCGTTGCGGTGGACATCGTAATGGACTCGGTTTCCGTAGCGACCACTTTCAAAAAGACTTTAGCGGAAAAAGGCATCATTTTCTGTTCGATTTCCGAAGCAATTCAGGAACATCCCGAATTGGTGAAAAAGCACATTGGTTCGGTGGTACCACAAAGAGACAACTTTTATGCGGCCTTGAACTCGGCGGTGTTTTCAGACGGATCGTTCTGCTACATTCCGAAAGGTGTTCGTTGCCCGATGGAATTGTCTACGTATTTCCGTATCAACCAAGGTGGAACCGGACAGTTTGAAAGAACACTGGTTATCGCCGATGAAGGCAGTTATGTGTCTTACTTAGAAGGTTGTACCGCGCCAAGCCGTGACGAAAACCAATTGCACGCAGCCGTTGTAGAGCTTATTGCTTTAGACGATGCCGAAATTAAATATTCAACCGTACAGAACTGGTATCCGGGTAATAAAGAAGGTAAAGGCGGGGTATTCAACTTCGTGACCAAAAGAGGTTTGTGTGAGAAAAACGCAAAAATCTCCTGGACACAGGTGGAAACCGGTTCCGCGGTAACCTGGAAATATCCGTCATGTGTGTTGAAAGGCGACAATTCGATTGGGGAATTTTACTCGATTGCCGTAACCAACAATTTCCAACAGGCCGATACCGGTACCAAAATGATACACTTGGGTAAAAACACCAAATCGACGATTATTTCCAAAGGGATTTCTGCCGGAAAATCGCAAAACAGCTACCGTGGTTTGGTTCAGATATCCTCAAGAGCCGAAAACGCGCGTAACTTCTCGCAATGCGACTCGTTACTGATGGGGAACAATTGTGGGGCGCACACTTTTCCGTACATCGAATCCAAAAATACAACCGCAAAAATCGAGCACGAGGCCACCACTTCCAAAATTGGGGAAGATCAGGTTTTCTATTGCAACCAACGCGGAATCCCGACCGAGAAAGCCATCGCGCTTATCGTAAACGGTTTCAGTAAAGATGTATTGAACAAGTTGCCGATGGAATTCGCCGTGGAAGCGCAGAAATTGTTGGAAATTTCTTTAGAAGGATCGGTGGGATAATGGCAAACTCAGTAATTATTGTTGGCTCTTCCCGTAAAAAAGGAAACACCACAAGTATTGCTGAAGCCGTTGCTTTGCAGTACGGGATCGATGTGGTGAATTTAAGCGACCACAATTTTTCGTATTACGATTACGACAGTGCCAATATAGAAGATGATTTTCTTCCTTTGGTCAAGGGGATTATCGAAAAATACGACACCCTTATTTTTGCCACACCGGTTTACTGGTACAGCATGAGCGGGGTAATGAAAGTGTTTTTTGACCGTTTCTCCGATTTGATCCGCATCGAAAAGGAGTTGGGCAGAAAACTAAGAGGGAAAAAGATGGCGGTGCTTTCGAATTCCCACGATTTTGAAAACGAGCTGGATTATGATTTTTACCTGCCGTTTCGAAAATCGGCCGAGTATTTAGGAATGGATTACCTGGGAAATAAGCACTTTAATGCCGATGTTCCCGAAGAAACACAAAATATAGAATTAGCTTTTTTATAAAATAAAAGACAATGTTATCAATTAAAAATTTGCACGCTTCCGTTGAAGACAAAGAAATATTAAGAGGCATCAATTTAGAGGTGAAAGCCGGTGAAGTACACGCCATCATGGGACCAAACGGTGCCGGAAAGTCTACTTTATCGTCGATTATTGCCGGAAACGAAACGTACGAAGTAACCGAAGGGGAAATCGTTCTGGACGGCGAAGACATCTCGGAATTGGCTCCGGAAGAAAGAGCGCACAAAGGCGTATTCTTATCGTTCCAGTATCCGGTGGAAATTCCGGGGGTTTCGGTTACGAACTTCATGAAAACCGCTATCAACGAAAGCCGTAAAGCAAGAGGTGAAGCGGAAATGCCGGCGAACGAAATGCTGAAACTGATCCGTGAGAAATCGGAATTATTGGAAATCGACCGTAAATTCTTGTCACGTTCTTTAAACGAAGGCTTTTCCGGAGGGGAAAAGAAACGTAACGAAATCTTCCAAATGGCAATGTTGAACCCGAAATTGGCCATCCTTGACGAAACCGATTCAGGATTAGATATCGATGCCCTTCGTATTGTAGCCAATGGGGTGAACAAGTTGAAAAATCAGGACAATGCGGTGGTGGTCATTACGCACTACCAACGTTTGTTAGACTATATTGTTCCGGATTTCGTACACGTTTTAATGGACGGTAAAATCATTAAATCCGGCGGTGCAGATTTAGCATTGGAGTTAGAAGAAAAAGGATACGACTGGTTAAAAAGCTAAACAATGGAATTGAAAGAAAAACTGATTTCATCGTTCATGGCTTTTGAAGAAAAAGTCGATGTAGGTACTGAACTGCACGATCTTCGCACTTCGGCCTTAAAGAATTTTGAAAGCAAAGGGTTCCCGACTAAAAAAGAGGAAGCCTGGAAATATACTTCGCTGAACGCTGTCTTAAAAAACGATTTCAGCATCTTCCCGAAAAAGGAAAACAACATCGATATCAAAGATGTGAAGAAATACTTCCTGAATGATCTGGACACCTACAAAGTGATCTTTATCGACGGGATTTTCAGTACGTTTTTATCGTCAACTACGCATGATGGTTTAGACGTATGCTTAATGTCCTCGGCGCTCACCAAACCGAAATACAAAATGATCATCGACACGTATTTCAATCAGGTGGCGAGCAAAGAGGAAAGTTTGACATCGTTGAATACCGCTTTCGCGTATGAAGGGGCATACATCAACATCCCGAAAAGCAAAGTCGTGGAAAAACCGATTGAGATCATCTATTTCTCTACAGGGAAAGAAGATGCTTTGATGGTGCAGCCAAGAAACCTTGTGATTGTTGGTGAAAATGCTCACGTACAGATTGTGGAACGTCATCAGAGTTTGAATGAGAATCCGGTATTGACCAATTCGGTAACGGAAATTTTCGCTCAGAAACGTGCCATTGTGGATTACTACAAAGTGCAGAACGACGAGCAAACCGCGAACCTTATTGACAACACCTACATTTCCCAAAAACAGGAAAGCCGCGTTTCGGTACACACTTTCTCTTTCGGAGGAAACCTTACTAGAAACAACCTGAATTTCTACCATCACGGGGAACGTATCGATTCTACGCTGAAAGGGATTACCATTATCGGTGACAAACAACACGTAGACCACTATACTCTGGTGAACCACGAACAACCGAACTGCGAAAGCCACCAGAATTACAAAACGATTCTTGACGGACAATCGACGGGCGTGTTCAACGGTAAAATCTATGTGGAAAAAGAAGCCCAGAAAACAGACGCCTTCCAGCAGAACAACAATATTTTGTTAAGTGATAAAGCAACCATCAATGCAAAACCGCAATTGGAGATTTTCGCCGACGATGTGAAATGTTCGCACGGTTGTACGATCGGTCAGTTGGATGAAAACGCAATGTTCTACATGCAACAGCGCGGTATCCCGAAAAAAGAGGCAAAAGCGCTGCTTATGTACGCGTTTACCAGCGAAGTGACCTCGAGTATCAAAATACCGGAATTAAAGGCTAAAATCGCGAAAATCATTGCTACAAAGCTTAATGTGAACATGGGCTTTGATTTGTAAAGACAAAACCAGTTTGAGATATATAGAAACCGCCAATTACGGCGGTTTTTTATTTTAAGGCTTTTCGTATAAAAGGATTTAGCTATATTTGAGTACTTCAATTTTAAAAGCATGGATAAATTCTCCGAAAAACAACTTGAAAAACTGGTCGAAAAAGACTTTGTTTCCGAAGAACAGTTTCAGGAAGTGAAAGATTATAGGGCGTTAGGCCTTTTTTCACTGAACACGGAACTCCTGTTTCTGCTGTATTTATCGGTGCTGTTGTTTACCGGTGGTGTAGGAACGTTAATCTACAAAAACATCGACAGTATCGGGCATATTGCCATTCTGGCCGTGAATTTTGCCCTGATGATGGTTTGTTTCTACTTCAGTTTTAAAAAAGCGAAAGGCTTTTCGAGAGACGAAGTGGTTTTTGCCAATCCGGTGTATGATTATCTGGTGCTGGCCGCAAGCCTTTTGGCATGTATTTTCATCGGATATCTTCAGTTCCAATATAGTGTTTTTGGTACGGATTTCAGTCTGGTCTCTTTGGTTTCGGCACTTTTATGTTTTGCAGTAGCGTATTATTTTGATAGCCGAACCGTGCTTTCCATGGCGATTACCTCCTTGATCGCTTTTGCCGGGATTACCTTAACACCGCAGACGGTTTTTGAAAACGAAATCTATTCCAATCCGAACCTGGTGTATTTCGGAATTTTCATTGGAATTTTACTGATTGTCTGGACGTTGTACAGTTTGAAAGTGAACCTGAAAGGTCATTTCCACTTCGTTTATTATACTTTTGCACAGCATTTATTGGGCATTTGCACTATTGCGGGATTGATTGAAGACTATTGGTTTGGATTTCTTCCTGTTTTGGTGGGCAGCACGTGGTTTTTCTATAAGACGAGTTACAGGCATAAAGCAACATCACTCTTTTTGTTCTCCTTACTTTACGGATACATCGGTTTCAATATTTTCTTTATCAGGGTTTTGGATACTATGGATATAGATGACTTTATCGAACCGCTTATTTTCTTCTCCCCGATTTATATAATTTTCTGTATTGTGATGTTTATCAAAGCGGTACGTAACTTTAATAAAGAAAAACATGCTGGCGTATAATAAAGAAACCATGAACAACGAAATGCTGGCGACTCAGGCCAAATCGTTGTATCAGATGAAATTTATTCCGAAAAAACAGTTGCAGGACATTACTTCCCGGCTCACGTTATTTAACTCCAGTGGTAATTTACTGGTTCGTATCGGTTTTTTTCTTCTGGGCTGCTTGCTGATTTCGGCCATAATCGGATTTTTAGCCTTGTTCGCCTTTCCGATATTGGACAACGATGTCGAAAACATCCTTTTTGTTTATGGGATAATCGGGGTGGTCGGTGCTGAATTTGTGGCCAGGGCGGGTTATTTCAACCACGGTTTGGACGATGCCTTCATTCTCTCGATACCCTTGTTTTTCTGTTCAGGCTTTGGTGTGACCATGGAAACGTTGACGGTGGTTTTTTTGATGATGATAGTGTTAGGCTTTGCCTGTTGTGTCCGTTATGCGCATACCTTATCCGCTTTGATAGGTTGCATAGGCTTGGTCGCATTCGTTTTTGATATGATTGCCAACCAGAAGCTGATCGATGCGCTGTTCCTGCCCTTTGTTGGTTTGGTGATGGCGTTGGGGTTGTATTTCGCCGCCAAAAAACTGGAGGATAATCCAAAGTGCGATTTTTATAGAAATGCTATAATGGCGGTAAGAGGATTTGCCTTGTTACTGGGTTATTTTTCCGTGAATTATATGGTCGTTCGCGAGCTTTCACAAGACTTGATGGATATCGTTGTTACCCCCGAAAGTGATATCCCGCTGGCCTTTATTTTCTATGGTTTGACCTTCCTTATTCCAGTGTTTTACATTGGATATGCTATACGTACCAAAGACCGAATGATGTTGCTTTTAGGTCTTTTTACCTTTGGGTATTCTTTTTTTACTATTCGGTATTACCATCAGTTAATGCCTCTGGAAATTGCTTTGATTCTTGGAGGTTCAGCCCTTTTCGCACTTAGTTATTTCGCCATCCGAAAACTGAAAGACCGAAAAACAGGTGTAACGTTTGAACCCGAGAGAGGATCCGACAGTAGCTTGGTTCTAAATGCCCAGGCACTTGTCATCAATTCGCAGTTGCAAACTAAAGTAATGGTTTCAGAAGATAAAATGCCTTTTGGCGGGGGTGGTTTCAGCGGTGGGGGTTCCGATGGAGGTTATTAGAAAAATAAGCTGCCCTGAAGCAGCTTATTTTTTTAGAAATACAATGTCTTTAACGGTGCCTTCACTGGAAAGCAATAAGGTTTTTATTTTTTGCTTGTCATCCCGCACAAAGTGATATAAAGTACGTTGGTTGTTCCCGAATTCGTCTTTCTGAACGGGCGTCAGCAGTATGTTTTCGTTATTTTTGTAACTAAGGATAAGCCGATTGTCTTTTTTCGTAAAATGGTAGGTAACCGTTAATTCTTCCGAATAAAAATTCCCGACAAACTCCTCAAGCGGAACCGATTCCGGTTGTACGAACTGTGCCCGTTTAAAATAAAAAGGGGTGCCGCCAAAACGGATAATCAAATCGTAATCCTTGTTTTGCGTAAAGTCGTATTTGACACTTTCGTTGGTAGACCGATGGAATTTTCCCTTGTCATAAGCGGTTAACGCGATGGCTTTTTTTGCCTGGCTTCCTTTGGCTTTGAGTGTATCGTTTTCGACCAGGATTTCCATTTTCATATCGCTGTTGATTTCTTTGTATTGACTGCTGTACTGTTGAAACAGTTTTGGAGTTGCCTTGTAAACAACTTGTTTTTTTGGTGCTGTTTTTATGTTAGAGTCGGGTAGAAACAAATCCAGTATTTCATAAGAAAGCGGCGTAGGGTTGATCGATTCCAGATTCGTCAGGATGATGAGGCTCAGTTGCTTTTCGGGCAAAACGATCAGTTGGGATTGGCCGCCCCAACCGTAGCCACTGTGACTGATGGTTTTAAAATTTTTGTACTCGTCGAGCATGACTCCACGGGCGTAAGTTGCTTTTTCGTTAGGATTGAGAAGATCGCAGGTGGTTAAAAATTCGGATAAGCCTTTAAATTTTGGATTCGTCCCGTTTAGAACGGAAAACCATAGCACCATGTCTATAACTGTAGAAGCCATACTGCCTGCGCCATAGCTTTTTTGAATCCTGGGATTTTGAAGATAGTCGTTGCCTTGCTGCTGATAGCCAACCGCTCTGTTTTTGATAAGCGACTGGTTTTCCGTCCGTATTTGCGTATGCGTCATCCCCAGAGGATCAAACAACTGTGTTTTGGCATAGTCGTTTAGGTTTTGTTTGGAAACCCTTTCTGTGATAAGCGCTAATAATGTATAAGAAGTATTACCATAAGCCGTTTTAGTCCCCGGAATATGGTTGAGTTGCTGCTGTTTGGCCGCGAGTTCCAAAACCGTGCTGTTGTCGAAGTAGTCCTGATCATAATTAAAGCCTTTCAGGTCCATTAACGTATGGTAATTGCTTAAGCCGCTGGAATGGTTCAGCAGGTGTTTTATTTTTATGGTTTGCGGATGTTCGGGCAGTTCGGGCAAGTACTTCCGGATGTCGTCTTCCAAAGTGATTTTTCCGTCGCGAACCAGTGTCCAGATGCAGGCCGAGGTAAATTGTTTGGCAATCGAAGCCAGACTGAAAGCGGTGGAATCGGTGTTTTTGACGGCATATTCCAAATTAGCATAGCCGACACTTTTTGTATAGATCAGTTTGCCCTTTTCGACGATGCCGATACTAAGGCCTGGGGCGTTCGGCTTTTCGTATTTCAGAAGTAGGTTATCAATTTTCTGATACGGATTGCTTTGCGAAGTGCCAATCCACGACAGCAGAAGACAGTTAATTAAAATGAGCAGCCGCTTCATTTGGCCGCCGTTTTGTATTTGTGGTAGAAAAACATCGGGATCACACCGAAGTTCAGCATCAGGAAGCCGGCAAAAACGATCATGCCCCGAAAAGGCCAATGCAGGAATTCGAACATCGCGCCGATTCCTAAGATAAAAGCGGTCAGAAAACCAACCAGGTAAAACGATTTTTTCATAGTTGTGTGTTTAGTGGTTATTTGTTCAGCAGTAGTATTTTTTGTGCTTTCAGTTTGTATTGTTCGTAAATGATCATTGGAATGGTGATCAGAATCAGTGTCGAAAAACCAATCAGGATCAATACACCGGAATAAGGCCATCGGAAGATAAAAAACAGGAAACCGACCAACAGCACTATCGCGTTCAGGGCACAGGTGAGATGGACATTTCGCTTTCTTCGGATAAAACTTTGGATCAGTTCTTTTTCCGTTTTCTCACGCTGCAGCAACTGCAGGGCCGCATAACCGCCTAGGTTGGTAATTGCTTCCTGATACGCCGTTTCAAAATCCGACATATTTGACCGTTCCAGATGCGAACAGATGTGGTCGAGCAAATCTTCCTTAAGCGAAGGATCCGTAATGCCGTAAAAGACCAGATTGGTTTCGATATACGTGATATGGTCGTCCGTTACTGTCATGAGTTGATGGGTTTTGGATTAAAAATGAGGTTCAGGGTATTGATAAAATCATTCAGTTCGGCACTTAGTTCCAATACGTATTGCTTACCGGTTGCCGTGATTTTATAATACTTTCTTACCCGTTTTCCTATAAAAACTTTTTCGGTTTCGAGGATGCCGTCCGCCTCCAATTTGTGTAAAATCGGATACAAAGCCCCTTCGGAAATATCGATTTTACCGGAAGTGAGCTCTTTTACTTTCTGGGTGATTTCGTAACCGTACATCTTGTCGTTCTCGCTGATGAGTTTTAAGATGATTGGCAATAAAGTCCCCTTGGTTAATTCTTTACTATACATATGACAAATATACATTTTATTTAAATGTATTTGTATTAACGTTATTATTTTTTTGATATTGTGTTTTTAGGCAGATTTTATCATTTATTTATATTAGTTTTAAATAAACAAGCCGTAAATTTGCAAAAACTAGAAGTACTAAAATGTTTGATGTTCAAAAAGTAAGAGCACAATTCCCGATATTGTCCCAAACCGTAAACGGAAAACCACTTGTTTATTTTGATAACGGCGCCACAGCCCAAAAGCCCCAAGTGGTTATCGATGCGATTGCCCAATATTACAGCGAGATCAACGCCAACATCCATCGCGGGGTACATACACTCAGCCAATTGGCCACGGATGCATACGAAGCGGCACGTGATACGATTCAAAAACACCTT
Organism: Flavobacterium pedocola; assembly: GCF_053764385.1. Lineage (NCBI taxonomy): Bacteria > Pseudomonadati > Bacteroidota > Flavobacteriia > Flavobacteriales > Flavobacteriaceae > Flavobacterium > Flavobacterium pedocola. Next base: position 614,738 of record NZ_JBSNCR010000003.1, read on the forward strand.
AACGCCGCGCACAACCACGAAATCATCTTTACTTCCGGTACAACTGCTGGAATTAATTTAGTGGCGAACGGTTTTGCCAAATTCGTAAAAGAAGGTGATGAGGTGATGGTTTCCGCTTTGGAACACCACAGTAACATAGTGCCCTGGCAGTTTTTATGTGAACGCACTGGAGCGGATCTTGTAGTGATCCCGATGAATGATAATGGCGAACTGGTAATGGAGGAATTCGAACAACGCCTTTCTTCCAAAACCAAAATCGTGGCGGTCAACCATATTTCGAATGCCCTGGGAACCATCAATCCCATCAAACATATTATAGAAAAAGCCCACGCAGTAGGCGCAGCCGTTTTGATCGACGGAGCGCAGGCCACCCCACATTTGCGTCCGGACGTCCAGGATTTGGATTGTGATTTTTACGTTTTTTCCGGTCATAAAGTATGCGGACCGACGGGAGTGGGGATCTTATATGGAAAAGAAAGCTGGCTGAATGCCCTTCCGCCTTATCAGGGTGGGGGTGAAATGATCAGCGAAGTAACCTTTGAGAAAACCACCTACGCGGAATTACCGCATAAATTCGAAGCCGGAACGCCAAACATTGAAGCCGGAATCGTTTTAGGAACCGCCATCGACTATCTGAATGGCATCGGTTTTGAGAATATCGCCAGCTATGAGCAGGAGCTTTTGGATTATGCGACGGCCAAATTACTGGAAATCGAAGGACTAAGAATTTACGGAACCGGCCAAAACAAAGCTTCTGTAATTTCTTTCAATATTGAAGGGGTGCATCCGTACGACATTGGCACGATTATCGATAAGTTAGGAGTAGCGGTACGTACCGGCCATCATTGCGCCCAACCGATCATGCAGTATTTTAATATTCCGGGAACTATTCGAGCGAGTTTCGCCTTTTACAATACCAAGGAAGAAATTGATATCTTTGTGGAAGCGGTTAAAAAAGCGCAGAGGATGTTAACCTAAAAAACAAGAAAGCCATGAAAGCAATCACACTTTTAACGTCAATGATTTTAAGTCTGTCAAGCTGTAACTGTCAGAAAACGGCAGCGGAGAAATCAAATGTGGCAGCAGCAACAACGGAATCGGAAATGAAACAGGAAAATCTAATGCCGACCATCGAATATGAGGCCACTAGCCGTGGTGTTTTTCTTTTGGTGCGCGTGGAAAACCAGCACATTTATGTTTCCAGAAACCGCGATGCGCAAAAACTGATGAAAGCAACGCCTATAAGCGATAAAGACTGGAAAGAAATTGAAACATTGGCTAAAGCCGTTAAGCTTGAAACCGTTAAGGATTTGAAATGGCCTACCGAAAAACGTTTTTATGACGGTGCCGCTCATGCCAACATCACCTTCAGTGTAGGCAGAGAAAAATATGTGGGCAATGGTTTCGATCACGGCTACCCTCCAAAAGAAATCGAGCAGCTGGTGAACAAAATTGTAGCATTAGCCGATAAAATAGAATAAAGAAAAAATGACCATTAAAGCAATACAGGAAGAAATTGTAGACGAGTTTTCGATGTTCGACGACTGGATGCAGCGTTACGAATACATCATTGAATTGGGAAAAAGCCTTCCGCTGATCGACGAGCAGTATAAAACCGATGAGAACATCATCAAAGGCTGTCAGTCCAAAGTGTGGGTACATGCCGATGAACAAGACGGAAACGTGGTGTTTACTGCCGATAGCGATGCCATCCTGACCAAAGGGATCATTGCCATATTGGTGCGTACTTTTTCCAATCAGTCGCCCAAAGCCATCCTGGAAGCCGATACGGAATTCATAGACGAAATCGGGTTGAAAGAGCATCTGTCGCCCACCCGCGCCAACGGTCTGGTCTCGATGATCAAACAAATAAAAATGTATGCTTTGGCGTTTCAGGCCAAGAATTAGATAAATAACGCGGCTTCAGGTTCGCAACGATTAAACAAAAAATGGAAGAATTCAACGATACCATCAATTTAGGGGAAGACGTAGTGAAAGTGCTTAAAGGCATTTACGACCCGGAGATTCCTGTAGATATTTACGAATTGGGATTGATTTACGACGTAATGATCAACGAAGACAACGAAGTGAAAATCCTGATGACTTTAACCTCTCCCAACTGTCCGGTAGCCGAAACGTTGCCGCAGGAAGTGGAAGAGAAAATCAAATCCATCGATGCGGTAAAATCCTGTGAAGTGGAAATTACCTTCGACCCACCGTGGAGCAAGGATTTAATGAGTGAAGAAGCGAAACTGGAATTAGGAATGCTTTAAAAAGTAAACAGTTTACAGTCGCAGTAAGCAGTGTTTTACTGTTAGCTGAGACTGGACTGAGACTGAATATGGACGAAATTGTAAACAGAGTAGCCAACAGCGCCTTACAGGTTTTTGATCTGGAAGATTATTTTCCGAAGCAGCCAATTGTGGAGCTGGATATTTCCCAATGGCTCTTTGGCGGCTTTATCCTGAAAGAAACCGAATTCCGCGATCAGCTCAAAACACACGACTGGTCCCGATACAACGGTTCCTACGTAGCCTTGTTTTGTGCCGAAGATGCTATATTGCCGGCCTGGGCGTATGCTTTGGTTTCGGTGTATCTGCAACCGGTAGCGGTACGGGTAGTGAACGGTTCCAAAAAAGACCTTTTGTTGTCCTGGTATCAGGAAACATTGGAGAACCTTGATTATTCCGAGTTTAAAGACAAGCCGGTGATCCTCAAAGGCTGTTCCAACAAACCGGTGCCTCAGGAAGCCTATGTGCTTGCCGTTCAGAAATTGGTGCCCGTCGCTAAAAGCATCATGTTCGGGGAGGCCTGTTCTTCGGTGCCCTTGTATAAGCGAAAAGCAGCCCAGTAACACGTTTTACAATATATAGTATAAAAAAGCCCAACAAAATGTTGGGCTTTTTCTTTATCAGTTCTTATTCGTTATCCATGGCATCTTTGTAATCCGGATACAGGAATTTGTTGTACGGGAATCTAGTAATGTGTATCTGACGCACCGCCTCATAGACTTTCTCGCGGAATTCTTCGAAGTTCTGCTTGTTGGTCGCGGAAATAAACAAGGCATGATCGGCACCCACTTTTGACATCCAGGTATTGCGCCAGTCTTCCAAAGAGTAGTGTTTTGTGGTTTTCTCTATGGTGATATCGTCTTCGTTTAAGGTCAGGTGTTTGTAGGCGTCAATTTTATTGAACACCATGATAGTTGGCTTATCGGCACTTTTAATATCCAGTAAGATCTGGTTCACCGATTCGATATGGTCTTCGAAATCCGGATGTGAAATATCTACCACATGTAATAGTAAATCGGCTTCGCGTACTTCGTCTAACGTACTTTTAAAGGATTCTACCAGTTGCGTAGGCAGTTTTCGGATAAATCCAACCGTGTCTGAAAGTAAAAAAGGCAGGTTTTTGATCACCACCTTTCTAACCGTAGTGTCTAATGTAGCAAACAGTTTGTTTTCCACAAACACATCACTTTTCCCTACGGCATTCATTAAAGTGGATTTCCCCACGTTGGTATACCCCACCAGAGCCACACGCACCATGGCGCCACGGTTACTGCGCTGCACCGACATCTGTTTGTCGATGGTTTTTATTTTTTCTTTCAGTAAAGCGATACGGTCACGAACGATACGACGGTCGGTTTCAATCTCGGTTTCCCCCGGACCACGCATCCCGATACCCCCACGCTGACGTTCCAAGTGTGTCCACATCCCCGTTAGTCGCGGTAATAAATACTGGCATTGTGCCAATTCCACCTGGGTTCGGGCATAAGATGTTTCCGCACGTTGGGCAAAAATGTCCAGTATCAGGTTGGTTCGGTCCAACACTTTGCAATCGAGTTCGCGGGTAATGTTTTTTTGTTGAGCCGGTGTAAGCTCGTCATCAAAAATTACGGTGGTTACCTCGTTCTCCTTAATATATAGGTTTATTTCTTCCAGTTTTCCCGTTCCCACAAATGTTTTGGGGTTGGGTTTGTCCATTTTCTGTGAAAAGCGTTTCACTACTTCACCGCCGGCCGTAAAAGTAAGGAACTCGAGTTCATCAAGGTACTCGTTCAATTTATCCTCGTTCTGGTGCTGGGTGATGATGCCGACGATTGCGGTTTTCTCAAAACTATGGTTTTCTTTCTCTAACATTATCGTGAATTGAATTGCAAAAGTAAGTAATTATTAACAAGTGGTGATTACCATCATTTTGAGGCGATAAAAATCACAATTACCGTCATTTTTATTAAATATTGAAACAAACACCGTTTTTTTTGTGAATTTTGACGGTCATTGTTAAGATATGATTAAAATTATACTAACTTTGGAAATTAAACATACAACAAACCTAAATATTAATTATGAAAAAAATTACTCTCGTAATTTTCATGTCTTTATTATCGTTTCTGGGATACGCCCAATTCCCGGAAAGTTTCGATGCGGGAATTCCCGGGACATGGAGTGTAATGAATAACGGGTCTGGTGCTGCTCAGGATTGGTCAACATCAAGTACGTTATTCTTACCCACACACTCAGGTTCGCAGCATGCCATTGCAGGCCGTGCGAATATTGGCGCCGGGGTCACAGCAGAAAACTGGCTGGTAACTCCACAGTTTGCTGTACCGGTTAATGGTCAGTTGCGATTTTGGACCAAGATGACCTTATCGGGCGATTCGGGAAGCTTGTACCAATTGAGGGTCTCAACGACATCTCAAACAAATCAGGCCAGTTTTACAACTATTAAACAGTGGACAGAGGCCCAATTGGAAACCGCTATGGCGGCCGGAGGCTCAACAGCCTACAACGTTTATGGTGAAATTATCCAGAACCTGACCCCAACGTACACATCAGGGCAATTGATTTATGTTGCCTTTGTTAAAGTACATACCCAAACCGGAGCCGTTGCTTCCGGGGACCGATGGATAATTGACGATGTTACGGCGGCTTCACAATGTCAAGACCCGCTAACATTAAGTGCTAACAATATTAGCGCCAACCAGGCAGAATTAAGCTGGGTGAGTCCGGGACCTGCCACATCATGGGAAATTGATTATGCAGCGAGCCCTGCAACACCGGATGGAGCTGCGGATGTTACGGCAAATACAAACCCATACATGCTTACGGGACTAACTGCCGGGACACAATATTCTTTTTATGTACGATCAGTTTGTTCGTCAAACAATAAGAGTAACTGGGTAGGGCCGTTCGTGTTCCTTACCACACCTTTAGGACAAACCTGTGCCGGACCGATCGTGGTTGGCGCATTGCCTTATACCCATACCAGCAACACCGGATTGTACGGTGATGTTGTGGATGGAAGCCCGGGAGTCTCTTGTGGGATCACCGGAAACTATTTGAACGGAAACGATGTTTTCTATTCTTTCACACCTTCTTTCACAGGAGTTGTGGATATTTCAATGACACCAACGGGTAACAACTCAGGTATCTTCGTTTATGCGAACTGTGCCGATGTCGGGACCATCTGTTTGGCAGGTGTTGCCAATGCCGCAGGAGGTGTTCGTAACATTCCGTTTTTTGCAGTAAATGCTGGGACTACCTATATCATTGTGATTTCCACTTCAGGAACTCCTCAAACGATACCTTATACTTTAACAATACAACAGGTTGCCTGTCCTCCGCCAAACAACTTAGGCGCGTCAGGGATCTCTCAGTCTGCAGCTACTTTAACATGGGGGAACCCAAGTGGGGCTACGGCATGGCAATATGTATTCCAGGCTGCTGGAGGTGGATTGCCTCCTGGAGCAGGTACTCCTATAGGAACTACTTCCGTAAACGTTGGACCTTTAACAGCGAATACCAACTACGAATTTTACGTAAGAGTAGATTGTGGTGGCGGTACTTTCAGTGCCTGGGCAGGACCATTCCAGTTCAGAACATTGTGTAACGCTTTCCCGATTCCATTTACGGAAGGCTTCAACAGTACGTCAACTTCACAGGCGTGTTGGACAGTATTGAACTTAAATGCTGATGCCAACTCTTGGAACATGGATTACGCAACCAACCCGTTTGAAGGAAACCAATCGGCGAGTTTGGTAGCGAGTTCCGTAGCCAACAACGACTGGTTGATTTCGCCTCAGGTTACTGGGCTTAACAATAACCAGCGTTTAAAATTCCGATACAGAGTAGAAACAGGTACATCACCGTGTACTTTCGAAGTTAGATTGTCCACAAACGGGGCATCTCCTTCAGACATGACCACGGTTCTTATACCTCCTACTTCTTATAACAACACTACTTATATAGAGCGAATCGTAAACTTAGCAGCCTATTCCGGAAACGTGAATATTGGCTTCTATGTGGCACCGGGTGCCAACGGTTCGAGAATCTATATCGATCAGGTAATCATTGAAGACATGCCGGCGTGTCCTGAACCAACTGCTTTGACAGTATCAGGCGTTACAGCGAACTCGGCTACTGTTAACTGGATTCCAGGAAATACTGAAACTTCTTGGCAGGTATTGGTACAGGCTTCAGGCTTACCGGCACCGACTTTGCCAACGCAAGGAGTAACGGTAAACACAACTCCAACATACAACGCTACACCACTTAACAGTTCTACTACATATGATGTATATGTATTGGCTAACTGTGGTGCTACGTCTAGTATTTGGATCGGACCTGTTACGTTCAGAACACCTCAGGTTCCGGCACCACTTCCATTTGCGGATACTTTTGAAGGAAACTTCGACTGGGATACAGTAAACGGAACTCAAACTAACAAATGGTTTGCTGGTACTGCTGTAAATAATGGAGGTACACGTTCGATGTACATCTCTAATAATAATGGTGTAGCCAATGCTTATACGATTACTGCCACTTCAGTAGCACAGTCCTATCGTGACCTTGCCATTCCGGCAGCGGTGAACCAGATTAATGTGGCTTTCGATTGGCGTGCTCAGGGAGAATCCACTTTCGATTATTTCAGAGTATGGATTGTTCCGACTACGTTTATACCAACAGCAGGAACACAGATTACTGCTGCTGCGGACAGAATCAACATCAGTAACAATATTAACCTTGGCGCTGCATGGGCCAGAAGAAACCTTGTGGTTAACGCGGCGGCTTTTGCGGGTCAAAACGTTAGACTTGTTTTCGAATGGAGAAACGATGGAAGTGGTGGTACACAGCCACCGGCGGCTATTGATAACGTAAATGTTACGGTAATCACTTGTCCTGCTCCAACAGCTCCGGCGGTAGTGAGTACTACTACAAATACAGCAACTTTATCATGGACTGCAGGAGCAGCGGAAACCCAATGGGAAATCGTTGTTCAGGCACCGGGATCAGGTCAGCCTACAGGGGCAAGTACTATTATCCCTGCGGGAACCAATCCGTTTACTGTAACCGGATTGAACCCGACTACACAATACGAATATTATGTAAGAGCGGTTTGTACGCCTGTAACAGATGTAAGTACCTGGACAGGTCCTACCGTATTCAATACGGCATGTACCGTTCTTAACGTTCCTTTCTTTGAAGGCTTCAATTCTACTTCTGCTACCCAACAATGTTGGACTGTGGTGAACGGTAATGCTGACGCTGACGCTTGGAACATGGACTATGTAACCACACCTTTCGAAGGAAACCAGTGTGCTACGCTTACAACGGATTTCAACGCAGGAGCTAATGATGATTGGTTGATTTCACCAACCTTGAATTTAAGTGCTACTCCGGGAGCTAAACGTTTAAAATTCCATTACAAAGTTCAGTCAGCCGGTGAGCCGAATGATTTCAGAGTGGTTATTTCAACTACAGGAAATGCTCCGGCAAGCTTCACAAGTACTTTAATTCCTCTTGCTAGTTATAACAATACTACTTACGTAGAGCGAATTGTAAACCTTATTGATGGTGCAGGTAACCCGTATACCGGAAACGTTAACATTGCTTGGCATGTGCCAAACGGCGGTTTAGACGGATGGAGATTGTATGTTGACAACGTTATTGTTGAAGATATTCCACCGTGTCCGGACCCTTCAGGTTTAGTGGTGACTGCTGTTACACAAAGTACCGCTACTTTATCATGGACTGCCGGCTTTAACGAAACCCAATGGGAAATCGTAGTTCAGGCGCCAGGATCTGGTGTTCCGACAGGAGCAAGCACGATCATTCCTGCGGGAACGAATCCGTTCACAGTAACAGGACTAAATCCAAATACAAACTACGAATTCTATGTTAGAGCTTATTGTAATGCTACGTTCCAAAGTGCTTGGATAGGACCGCGTACGTTCACAACTACTCAGATTCCGGCAACATTGGATTATGTTGAGGATTTTGAAAGCGGAACCCAAATGGGCTTAACAAACGGAACCCAAACTAACAAATGGGCAGTGGGTACAGCTACTAACAATGGTGGTGCTCAGGCATTATACATCAGTAACAACAATGGCGCAGCTAATGCGTATACTATTACGTCGACTTCGGTTGTTCACGCCTATAGAGATATTTTAATCCCTGCTGGAACCAATATCATGGACTTGTCCTTTGACTGGAAAGGCATGGGTGAATCTTCATTCGACTATTTAAGAGTATGGACTGTTCCGGCTTCTTTCACACCGGTATCGGGAACTCAGATAACAGCGGCGAGTGGAGGTCAGCAAATTTCGGCTAACCTTAACCAAAGCGCTACTTGGAGAACCCAAACGTATGAATTGTCAGGAACTCCGTATGCAGGTCAGATCATGCGACTTGTGTTCGAGTGGAGAAATGACGGTAGCGGTGGAACTCAACCTCCTGCTGCGGTAGACAATATTATGTTGAGAATCCCTACTTGTCCGGAACCATTTAACTTAATGACTTCAGGTGAGAGCGGATCTCCTCAGATTACACTTTCCTGGACTCCGGGAGGTACAGAAACACAGTGGCAGGTTGTAGTACAACCGCAGGGCGCTGGTGTACCAACAGGACCAGGTGTAACGGTTAACAATACACCATCTTATGTTTATACAGCTACTCACGGAGTATTCTATGAGTATTGGGTACAGGCAGTTTGTGGAGCAACAGACTCCAGCGACTGGGTTGGACCATATGTGTTCTCTGTATATGCACCACCGGGATGTGCCAACATTGATGTGGTAGGTGTAGGTGTAGATATTGTAGACAACCAGGTATTATTGTGCCCGGGTCAGGCTGGACAGAATGTGGAATTGTCGGCATCGTACTTCGGTATTGGGGCGACAACATCTTATGATGTTAGTTCTATTACATACAGTCCTCCGTTCCCGTTCACAGGTGGAACCCAGATGAATATTACAACAGATGATATCTGGTCTGGAGTGGTTAACTTACCATTCAACTTCTGTTTCTTCGGTAACTCGTATTCAACGGCAAGAGTTGGATCGAACGGTGTAGTTGCTTTTGGCGTTCCAAATGCAGATACCTTCTGTCCTTGGTCGTTCAACACGACTATCCCGAATGCAGGATTCCCAATTAAAAATGCAATTTACGGGGTGTACCAGGATACGGATCCAAGTGAGGACCCGGGACCTACAACCAGTATCAACTACCAGGTTTTAGGAAACTATCCTTGTAGAGCCCTTGTAGTTAACTTTAATGAAATCAATCAGTTCTCTTGTGGTACCGCTACGGGTCCGCAGACAACACAGATTGTAATTTATGAAATTTCAAATATTATCGAGGTTTACGTAAGCCGTCGTGTACCATGTACAACATGGCAGGCTGGAGCGGGGGTAATCGGTATCCAGAATGCTGGAGGGACTACTGCTTATGTGCCTGCAGGACGCAACACAGGTGCTTGGTCTGCTACCAACGAGGCATGGAGATTCTCACCTAATGCGCCAGCTCCGGTTGCTTTAGAGTGGATCCAAAACGGTGTGGTAATCGGTACCAACAGCAACGTAATTGTAAACGTTACTGATGATACAACGGTTACAGCACAAGCTACGTATACTGTATGTGACGGATCGAATGTGGTAATCAGCAACGATATCGAGATTGTTGTTACTGAAGAATTGCCAACTTTAGATCCTCTTGAAATGAACGCTTGTTCGAATGATGCTAACCCTGTATTTGATTTGACTCAAAACGGTGATTATGTATTGTCGAACTCAACAGCGGCAAACTATACTATCGAGTACTACCATTCATTGGCTGAAGCACAGGCAGCGGTTAACGGAACAGAAATTCCAAACCCTCAGTCTTATGTAGGAACCAATGGTGAGATCATTTACATGAACATTACAAGTAATGCCGGATGTACGGTTATCAAATCGTTCCCGTTAGCATTTAGTAATTTAGTTCCTGCTTATACATTATCTGGAAATACTACAGTTTGTGAAGGTCAAACCACCACAATTTCAGTAGTACCTACTAACTTCGTGGCTGCAGATGCTTTCTACGAGTGGACACTTCCGAACGGAACGATTTCTTCTCAGGTTGGCTCTACTTTCACAGCGCCGGAGAACGGACTGACCGGAACCTATACAGTTAGCGTAAAAACAGGATGTGAGACAGAACAAACGTTTACTATTAACGTGAGCGTTCTTTCCATCCCTGACGCAATTGTTTCAGTTCAGCCAACATGTGGTAACCCATTAGGAACTATTCAGGTTACAGCCCCTGTGGGAGCAAACTATGAGTACAGTATCAATGGAGGAACTTTATATCAAACGGATGTAAACTTTACCAACTTACCTGTAGGAGTGTACCAGATTATTGTAAGAGACGTTACTACAGGATGTGTGTCAGCACCGAGATCGATAACTATCAATCCATTCCCAGGTGCTCCAAGTGCTCCGGCAGTAACCGTTACACAACCAAATTGTACAACAGCTGGTCAGATTACAGTTACTTCACCGCTTACTGGACTTATCAGATACAACAATTTGTTTATCTCTGAGGTGACAGACGCGGATACAGGATCACTGACGTATATCGAAATTTACAACGGAACTGGTGCTCCGGTAGATCTTTCAAACTATAAACTGAAGATTTACAACAACGGAAGTGCTTCAGCATCTTGTGATTTCTTCTTAATGGGAACATTAGCGAACAATGCAACACACGTTGTAAAAGTAAGTAGCGATGCTAACCAAGGAGGAGTAGTGCCTAACCAATCTGTAACGACATGTGCAGGAGTTAATATTGATGACAACATCCGATTGACTACAGCTTCAGGAACGTTAGTGGATATTTGGGGTAGAACAGACGGTGTAGCATTTACACCTTCAAGTCAACCAGGTTACACTTACAGAAGATTACAAGGAGCAACTGCGCCAAGTACTACTTTCAACGCTATTGACTGGAACACAATCGATCCGGAAGACTATACGAATGTTGGTACATTTGTACCGTTATCGGTAACTTACCAATATAGTATTAATGGTGTTGATTATCAGCCAGGTACAACTTTCACAGGTTTAGCAGCCGGAACGTACAACGTTACCGTACAGGATATGACTTCTGGATGTATCTCCGCAGCTACACAAGTGGTGATCAATGCGATCTTCCCTTCAGGTATTGCTTTAACGTCTGCGACAGGAACCGATGCGCAATCCTTCTGTGAAGCAGGAGTACTTACTAACATTACTTATGCCGTAAGCAATGCTACCGGTGCAACAGTAACAGGTTTACCAACAGGTGTAACCGGAACATTTGCAGCAGGAGTAGTTACAATCAGTGGAACACCTACACAATTAGGTACTTTCAACTATACAGTTACAACAACTGGCGGTTGTGCTCCAGATGCTGTGGCAACTGGAACAATCACTATTGCGCCTGCATCGGCTATCTCTCTTACTTCAGCAGTAGGAACTGATGCTCAGGCATTATGTCAGAATGTTGCAATTACAGACATTACCTATGCAGTTAGCAATGCACCGGGAGCAACCGTAACAGGTTTACCAACAGGTGTAACCGGATCGTTCACGGCAGGGGTATTCACTATTACAGGAACACCTACTGAGTCAGGAACATTCAACTATACGGTAACTACTACCGGCGGATGTACTCCGGATGCTGTGGCAACAGGTACTATTACGGTAGCGCCATTGTCTATGATTGCACTTGCTTCCGCAACAGGAACTGATGCACAATCTTTATGCGAGACTGTTGCAATCACCAACATTGATTATACAGTTAGCAATGCTACCGGTGCAACGGTAACAGGTTTACCAACAGGTGTAACCGGAACGTTTGCAGCAGGTGTATTTACGATCAGTGGAACACCAACACAATTAGGTACGTTCACTTATACAGTTACTACTACTGGCGGATGTGCTCCGGATGCTATTGCGACCGGAACGATAACCATCTCTTCCGTTTCTGCAATTGCTTTGTCTTCTGCAGTTGGAACTGACGCTCAAACAGTATGTCAGAACACTGGAATTACAAGTATCACTTATGCAGTGAGCAATGCTACAGGAGCTACAGTAACCGGGTTACCGGCTGGTGTAACGGGTACGTTTGCAGCAGGAGTATTTACGATCAGTGGAGCTCCAACAGCTACAGGAACATTCAACTATACAGTAACTACTAGTGGTGGATGTGCTCCGGATGCAACAGCAACAGGTACAATTACAGTTAATGAATTACCTACGGCGACGATTTCCGGAAATGCTACAATTTGTTCCGGAGCCACGGCGACGATTACCTTCAACGGTACACCGAATGCTACGGTTACTTATACAGTAGATGGAGCGAGCCAAACGGTAACTCTAGACGCTAGCGGTACAGCAACAGTAACAACTCCGGCATTAACGGCAAGTTCTACTTATGCTTTAGTTAGTGTAACAGCTTCAGGTACATTATGTTCTCAAAATGTAAGCGGATCTGTGACCATTTCGATTGTTGATGATATGATGGGAGATATTTTTGGTGAGTGTGTAGGCGTGAACTATACTATTACTGCACTTCCTTTATCAGATACTTTTGATCCGTTGACAGTGACGTATTTATGGTCTGGTCCAAACGGCTTTACCGGAAATACACAATCTGTGGTGGCAACAGTTATGGGATCCTATTCTGTGGTGATTACGAACACTAACGGTTGTTCAATCACTGTAACTGAAAATATCACTCCAGAATCGTGTCTG